>NZ_SLXE01000065.1 GCF_004341385.1 Uruburuella suis | reverse complement strand
ATTCGGCAATTAAATATTGAAATGTTTATGCAGCATACTTCACCTTCGGATCTCTAAAATACGCAGCCACCCGTTGAGGATGGTTCTCCAGCATCCGCATATGATTCTCCGTTGCCTGCTTCAGTTTCGCTTTTGTACGATGCTGAACACGCGAGCCCAGTGCTTGTTTCAAATCCGCATTCAACCGTTCATCAGGGTTCAGCTCCGGGCTGTAACTGGGTAAATAAAACACTTCGATCTTCTCTTTATGCTTTTCCAACCAGGCTTTGACCGGCTTGCTGTGGTGAACCCGCAGGTTATCCAGTATCAGGAAGATTTTCTTACCGGCATCTTTGATTAATGCTTCCAGAAACTCAATCAGCTTGTCGCTGTTGAATGCATCTTCCACAATCATCCAGCGTGCCTTGCCCTGGTTGGTCACCGTTGAAATCATCGAAAGTTTATGCCGTGTCCCGCCTACGGTATAGGCTACCGGCGTTTGTCCTTTGGGCTGATAACCCCGCCCGCGTACATCGGTATTGACTACCGCTGTTTCATCACCCCAATGGATTTCCGCTTTTTCGGCTTTTGCCCGTTTGGCGATATCGGGATAGGTTTCCTCCAGCCATTGCTTCACTGCTTCGGGACGTTGCTCGTAGGCGCGCCGGATGGGTTTTTGCGGCGTAAACCCCCAGCGCTTGAGGTATTCGCCTACCGTACGTACCGGCAATTCGATAGCCAGCTCTTGCTTGATCAAGGCCATAACCGCCGCCCGAGTCCATAAGGCGAAGTCCATTTTCATCTGCTCGGGGCGCTTTTCACAGATAAGGCGCTGTATGTGGGCTTCCTGCTCTTCACTCAGTTGGCGGCAACTTCCTGATGGGCGTCCGCGCTTTTTGGGTGCCAATGCTTTGATGCCGTCTGCTTCGGCGATTTTGATGGCTGAGCGCGCGGTGACATGACCCATGCCGAGCATTTCGGCGATTTGCTCGGGTGTTTTGCCCTGTTTGTGCAGTCTGACTGCTTGCTTGCGCCGTTCGAATTGGGCTTCGGCTGCAAGTTTTCTTCCGTCTTCTTTTTCCATTGGGGAGAAATGGGGAT
>NZ_SLXE01000064.1 GCF_004341385.1 Uruburuella suis | reverse complement strand
ACACACCCTTGTATATTAAAACCAATGTACCATAGCATCCAAACAGGTTATCCGCCTCCGTACACACCCTGGGATTTCCACATCCGCGAAGTAGCCAAAAGAGCGGATAACCACCCATCAGCACAACCGAACAGTTGCCAGACAACACAACCGAATACAAGGAAGGTTCATGATGAGTACCCAAAACTATGGCGGCATCGATATTGCCAAAAAGAATTTCGTTATCGGCATTACCGGCATGGCCAAAACCAAAACCGAAACCAACAACCCCAAAGGCTTTGAGCACGCCATTGAATATCTGAAGAAGCACCAAGTCGATTTGGTCGTCATGGAAAGCACCGGCGGGTTGGAAGTGCCCTTGGCCAAAGCCCTGCACCATGCCGGATTGCGCGTAGTGATTGCCAACCCGCGCCGGACACATTCCTATTCTCTGTCGTTTTCACTGGGGAAAACCGACAATAAAGACGCCAAAATGCTGGCCGATTACGCACAAGCCATCGAAATCAAAGGCAAAACTGTCCAAATGCTTTATTGCCCCCGTTCAGCCGAAGAAGAAACACTCGAAGCCTTGGTCAAACGCCGCAGCCAGCTGGTCGAAATGCGTACTGCCGAGAAAAACCGTTTGACGCAGATCCACGAAACGCAAAAACAAAGCGTAGAAGATTTAATCGCCCATTTCGATGCACTGATTGACGCATTGGACGAGCAAATTTTCCAATACACCGATAGCGGCTTCGATGGAAAAGGCAAAATCATCAGCAGCATCAAAGGCGTGGGCAATACCACTTGTGCCATGCTGATAGCGATGCTGCCCGAGCTGGGGCAATTGTCCCATAAAAAAATAGCCCTGCTTGTCGGCGTTGTCCCGCCTCCGGATCAAAGCGGGGATTCTGACGGGAAAACCGGCTGTATCGGGGGCAGGAAGGAAGTGCGCGATATGCTTTATATGGCGGCACTTTCTGCCAGCCGCTTTGAGCCTGCGATTAAAGTGTTTTATGAGCGCCTGATTGCAAAAGGCAAGCCGTTTAAAGTGGCCATTAATGCGTGTATGCACAAATTGCTGCGAATTCTGAATGCGAGAGTGCGCGATTACCTCCAATCAGAGCGCCTCGCTCACGCTTGATTTTAAGTGTTTA
>NZ_SLXE01000063.1 GCF_004341385.1 Uruburuella suis | reverse complement strand
GACACCACCGCGCCGAGCGCGCCGGTAGTTGAGATTCAAGACGGCGGCGACGGCCATCTGAATGCCGGAGAAATCAAAGACGGCGTAGAAGTGAAGATCACGCTGCCGGCCGATGCCGAGCCGGGCGACGTTCTGAACGTTGATTACGACGGCGACGGCAAACCCGACTTCAGCAAAGAATTGACGGCTGAAGACATTAAAGACGGCGTCACCCTGACCGTCCCGGAAAACAAAATCCCGACCGAGGGCACACTCGAAGTGGTGGCCAACGTGACCGACGCCGCCGGCAACACCGGCCCCGACGGGCGCGACGAGAGCCTGACCGACGGCAACGTCCCCAACGACGGCATCGCCCCGGTGGTGGAGATCACCGAAGACGCCAACAACGACGGCTTCATCAACCGCGAAGAGCTCGACGGCGACGTTGACGTCAAAGTGAGCTTCAACGGCGACAAAGTGAGCGTAGGCGACATCGTCAAAGTCACTTCAGACGGCCTCACCAAAGAAGTGGCGATTACGGCCGAAGACAAAGCCAACGGCTACATCACCACCGCGTTTACGCCGCCGGCCAACGGCACCAACATGATCGTGACCGCCGTGATTGAAGACGCGGCCGGCAACGTATCCAAAGAAGGCCGCGACAGCGCCAAACTGGATCTGAGCGACTTGGTGACAGACGGTGTGACCATCGTGATTGACGAAGACGCCAACAACGACGGCTACATCAGCAAAGACGAATTGGACGGTCAGATCGACGTCACCGTTACGCTGCCCAAAGAAGCCGTAGCCGGCGATTTGCTGGTGATTACCGGCACCGGCAACACCCCGAAAGAGATCGTGCTCAACCAGGCCGACATCGACGCGGGTCAAGTCAAGGCCGCGTTTGACGCCCCGGCCAACGGCACCGAGTTTGTGGCCACCGCGCAGGTGAGCGATGCGGCCGGCAACGAAAGCAACATAGCTGAAGACAAAGCGACGCTGAAGCTGGACGAGCCGGGCGCACCGGTGGTGACCATCGTAGAAGATGCCAACAACGACGGCTACATCAACCACCAAGAGCTCGATGGCGACATCGACGTAGCAGTGGGTCTGCCGGCCGATGCCGTTGCGGGCGACATCCTGACCGTTACCGACAA
>NZ_SLXE01000062.1 GCF_004341385.1 Uruburuella suis | reverse complement strand
AAGGATTATTTTTCTCGGAAAAACCTTAACAGCACCTAAAATGTCCCTTAGGAAGATGTTTCTTCAAAAGAGCACCTTTTTTGTCCCTTACGCCCACATTGCACTTGAAATCCAAAAAACAAGGCCGTCTGAAAACCTTTCAGACGGCCTTGTTTTTATATGTCAACGATATTGGCGCGGTTTGAATTCGGTTTCCGGTTTGCTGTCTTTGCGCACCGCCAGCGGTTGGTTTTTGCCGGCCAAAAGCTTGAGTTGCCAGATTTTTTCGCGCATCAACGGCAGCCATTCGCAGCCATAGAGTGTGTTGACGATGCGTTTGCTGCCCAAAAGCGCATCGGGCGAATGCTCCGCCCATTCTTCGGCCAGCGCCAGCGCGGCATTGGGCGGGGCGGCATCCAAGCGGGCGGCGAAGCCGTGGGCGATGGCGGTTTGGCCGTCAAACAGGCGGGCGCTGTAGGTGAGGTCGGCCAAAATATCGCTGCGGATGCGCCCGCGCGCGCTCACGCTGATGCCCATGTCGGGCACAATGCCCCAATGCGCTTCGCGTATGGCCCAATGGCTCTCGGGTGTGGCGATGCAGTAATCGGCGGCCAGCGCCAATTGCAGGCCGGCGCCGAGGCAGTGGCCTTCCACGGCGGCAATCACCGGCACGGGCAGGTCGCGCCAGGCCAGTGCGGCGTTTTGAAACAGGCTGCGACAGGGTTTGGCCAGCTCCCACAATACGGTTTGGCGGTTGGCCGGGTTTTTCAGATCGGCCAAGTCGATGCCGGCGCAAAAAGTGTGGCCGCTGCCTTGCAACACCACGGCGCGCAGGCTTCGGTCTTGCTTGAGCTGCCGCGCTGCCTGCACGAGCTCGCGCATCATCTCAAAGCTCATGGCGTTTTTCTTGTCGGGGCGCGTCAGCTGCACAATGGCGGTGCCGCCGCGCCGTTCGATACTCAGGGTGTTCATTTTGATTCTCCTTGTTTTATTCTTCTTCGTTTCGTTTGTGGGATAAGGTTAGCGCTTCTGTTTTTTTTGTTCAATGCCGGCAAAAGAGTGTATACACTAATCCTAGGGTCTGTTCACAATTACTTGTCATAAAGGTAGCCACATCACAATGCATCCCAATAAAACCGTGCTGTGGAAGTTGCGCTTTAGCTTATC
>NZ_SLXE01000061.1 GCF_004341385.1 Uruburuella suis | reverse complement strand
AAAAATAACCTTACAAAATAAAAGCAGTTCGGCAGCATCATCCGCGTAGGTCGGATTCTTGAATCCGACATTTGGCCAACGGCCAAAGCGATGTGTGTGCCTTGTTCTGCGAACAAGTGTCGGATTCAAGAATCCGACCTACGCGGATGATGTTGCCGAACTGCTTTTATTTTGTAAGGTTATTTTTTAGAATTGGTATAAAGGCCGTCTGAAACTTTTTTCAGACGGCCTTTTCAGATACAAACCGGTGCACACTCACCAAGCCGCCCACACATACCAGCCCAGCGCCAACACGGCCGCCGCCAGCAGCACCCAGGCGCTGATGTGCACCACTTCGCTGATGGCGCGTTTTTGGCTGCGACTGAACAAACGGTGCACAATCAGGCCGATAAGGGCGAGCAAAAAGAAAATTCTTAAAATACGGCCTATCATTTAGATTTCCCAAAGGCCGTCTGAAAGATCTTGAAAGATTGGTTTCTCAAACGGCCATACCAAGCCCACAAAACGGCTTCAAGCCGCTATAATAACCGCTTTCCGTATGTTTTCCCAATAACGATGACCGACAAACACGGCGTGTGGCTGGTTGCCCCGCAAAAAATTCCGTTCAACACTCCGCTGATGCTGCAAAACGGCCAGCAGCTGCCGCGTTTCGACCTGATGATAGAAACCTATGGCACGCTCAATGCCGATAAAAGCAATGCCGTGTTGATTTGCCATGCCTTGTCGGGCAACCACCATGTGGCGGGGCGGCATGCGGCCGGCGATAAATATCCGGGCTGGTGGGACAATATGGTGGGGCCGGGCAAACCCATCGACACAGACCGCTTTTTTGTGGTGGGTCTCAATAATTTGGGCGGCTGCCACGGCAGCACCGGCCCTTTGTCGATCAACCCCGAAAGCGGCGAAGATTACGGTGCCGATTTTCCGGTGGTGACGGTGAAAGATTGGGTGAAATCGCAAGCCATGCTCGCCGATTATTTGGGCATCACGCAATGGGCGGCGGTGGTGGGCGGCAGCCTCGGCGGCATGCAGGCCTTGCAATGGGCGATTGATTATCCCGAGCGGGTGCGCCATGCACTGGTGATCGCCTCGTCGCCCAAGCTTTCCACCCAAAATATCGCGTTTAACGATGTGGCGCGGCAGGCGATTTTAACCGACCCCGATTTTCACGGCGGCCATTATGCCCGCCACCACACGCTGCCCAAGCGCGGCCTGAAAATCGCCCGTATGATGGGCCACATTACCTATTTGGCGGAAGACGGGCTGGGCAAAAAATTCGGCCGCGAATTGCACAGCGATGGTTTTCAATATGGTTATGATGTTGAATTTGAAGTAGAATCTTATCTTCGCTATCAAGGCGACAAATTTGCCGGCCAATTCGATGCCAACACTTATCTGCTAATGACCAAAGCGCTTGATTATTTCGACCCCGCCGCTGAATACGGCAACAATCTGCAAGCGGCGCTGGCGCACACCCGCGCCGGCTTTTTCGTGGCCAGCTTCAGCAGCGACTGGCGTTTTTCCCCCGAGCGCTCGCATGAATTGGTGAAGGCGCTGATTGCCGCGCAAAAGCCGGTGCAATATATCGAGGTGGAATCGCACCACGGCCACGATGCCTTTTTGATGGAAGATGCGCCTTATACCCGCGCCGTGCGTGCGTATATGCACAATGTTTATCAGGAGCGGCAGGCATGATATTGCGCGACGACTTACAATTGATTTACGACTGGGTGCCCGAGGGCAGCCGCGTGCTCGATTTGGGCTGCGGCGACGGAGAGCTTTTATCGGCGCTGGTGGCGCACAAACAATGCAGCGGCTATGGCGTGGAAATCGATACCGACAGCGTGATTGCTGCCATCGGCCGCGGTGTGAACGTGATTCAGGCCGATTTGGAGCAGGGCTTGCTGGCATTCGGCGATCACAGTTTCGATGTGATTGTGCTCAGCCAAACCATACAGGCCATGCAAAACACCGAAACCATTTTGCAAGACCTCACCCGCGTGGCCGGGCAGGCGATTGTGTCGTTTCCCAATTTCGGCTATTGGCGCAACCGATTGCAAATCGCGCTTTTGGGCCATATGCCGGTGTCGGAGCGCATGCCGTATCAATGGTATAACACGCCCAATATTCATTGGTGCACCTTGCAGGATTTCGACCGCTTGTGCGCCAAAAACAATATCCGCGTGCTCGAACGCGCGGTGATGACCGGCAGCAAACGCGTGGATACGCTGCCCAATCTGCTGGGCAGCTTGGCGTTTTACCGCGTGGGCTGAAAATGTGAAAACAAGGCCGTCTGAAAAAAGTTTCAGACGGCCTTGTTTTGCAAGCGGATTGTCAAGGATTGAGCACGAGCGGGAGCGGCGGGTAGGTTGGGTTTATACCAAACCTAAAAAAAACCTTACAAAATAAAAGCAGTTCGGCAGCATCATCCGCGTAGGTCGGATTCTTGAATCCGACGTTTAGCCAACAGCCAAAGCGATGTGCGTGCCTTGTTCTGCGAACAAGTGTCGGATTCGAGAATCCGACCTACGGGCTGAAACTTTTTTCAGACGGCCTTGTTTTGCAAGCGGATTGTTAAGGATTGAGCACGAGCGGAAGCGGCGGGTAGGTTGGGTTGTAAACCCAACAAATCCACAAGCCGTCTGAAACGTTGGGTTATCAACCCAAGCTACGCTGCTTTAGCATACTGTTTTCTAAACTTTTTTGTATTTCACAATAGTGCGGCAAGACGGGGCAACGCAGTAAGGTTATTTTTTTGAATGCGTATCATCAGGGATTTGCCGCAAGCGGGCGCAGTTGCAAAGCCAAGTTTTCATTTTTCACACGCACCAATAAATCGATATTCGGATGTTTGCCCGGATGCGCCGCGGCATCGGCCACATGTTCGGCAAAAAGCACCAAGCCGCGCTCGGCGGCTGCGGCATTCAGGCGGCCGTTGAATTCGACAGCCAGCGCGTGGTAAAGCTTGAGCGAGCCGAGCTTGCCGGGCGCGGCGGGAATGTGGTGGATAGCGCTGCCTGTTTCATCGCACACATCCAGGCCGCTCAGATGGTCGATGGCGGGCAGGGTGGCGAGGTTTTCTTGGAAATTCATAATCATCCTTGGATGGTAAATATCATTAATACCCATTCGAAAAAATAAGATAACAAGGCGGCGAGCCGAAGACAGTACACCTAGGGTCTGTTCACATTTCATCACGCGGTAATCTTTTGGCTCAAAAACGTGCATGCTGCGTTGAAAATGCTCGCAAGGTGTTCAACCTTGCTGCGCTTTTCGCCTTGCAAGCGCGCTTTTGCGCTCAAAATCTTACGCACGGATGAAATGTG
>NZ_SLXE01000060.1 GCF_004341385.1 Uruburuella suis | reverse complement strand
GGAGAACCATCCTCAACGGGTGGCTGCGTATTTTAGAGATCCGAAGGTGAAGTATGCTGCATAAACATTTCAATATTTAATTGCCGAATCAATAAAAAACAAGCTAACGGCGTTGCCGTCTTGTTATCTTATTTTGTAAGTTTGGTATAAAATAGCCATTCAATAGTAGCATGGCGTGAAATGGCCGCAAAGCAGAAGCCCTATATTTGCTTTGTTGCGATTTTATGGCACATCGTGTTCAGACGGCCTATGGTTTACCCGGCCGTCTGAAATGGTTTCAGGCGCAGCAATGCGGCTTACAATAAAAAGAGCTTCTTCATGAGTGAAACAAACCAATCTTCGCAAGCCAACCCGCCCGCAGCCGCTGCTGCCGGCGAAACTGCGGCGCTCAAGCCGCGTATGCCCGGCCACCGCAAGCGCAACCTCACGCTGGTAACTTTATTGTTTATCGTCGTTGCGCTGGGCTTTGCGTTGATGTATTTCTTGGTGTGGCAGCATGAGGAAGAAACCGAAGATGCTTATGTGGCCGGCCATGTGGTGCAGATCACGCCGCAGCTGGCGGGCACGGTGCGCAAAGTGGGTGCGGACGACACCGACATTGTCAAAAAAGGCGATGTGCTGGTGATACTGGACGACAGCGATTTCCAACTGGCCTACGAGCGTGCGCAAAGCGAATTGATTCAGGCCATCCGCCAAAACAAACAGCAAACTGCCGCCACCTCGCAGGCGCGTGCGCAGGTGTTGGCGCGAAAAGCCGATTTGGCCGCCGCGCAAGCCGATTTACGCCGCCGCGAATCGCTGGCCGGCACTGATGCAATTTCGGGTGAAGAGCTCAGCCATGCCCGCGCGGCTGTGGTGCAGGCGCAAGCGGCGTTGAAGGCGGTCGAGGCGGAGGAAACTTCGGCTCAGGCGGCTTTGGGCAACAATATTCCGCTGCGTCGGCAGCCGGCAGTGCAAACCGCCATCAGCCATATGAAAGATGCCTGGCTCAATTTGCAGCGCACACAAATCCGCTCGCCTGTGGCCGGGCAGGTAGCCAAACGCAATATCCAAATCGGCCAGCGCACAGCGCCGGGCACACCGCTGATGGCGGTGGTGCCGCTGCAAGATGTGTGGGTGGATGCCAACTTTAAAGAAGTGCAGCTGAGCAAAATGCGTATCGGTCAGCCGGTTACGATGACTTCGGATTTATACGGCAGCAAAGTGGTGTATCACGGTGAAGTGATGGGCTTGTCGGCCGGCACCGGCAGCGCTTTTTCGCTGTTGCCGGCGCAAAATGCTACCGGCAACTGGATTAAAGTGGTGCAGCGCGTGCCGGTGCGCATCAGCTTGGATCCGCGCGAAGTGGCTGCGCATCCGCTGCGCGTAGGCTTGTCGATGACGGTGACGGTAGACACCGGCAACCGCAGCGGCCAAACCATGGCGGCGGCAGCCATTAAAGGCGCAGCAGCGCCTGAGGGCGAAGCGGTGGATTGGCAGGTGGCCGATGCGCTTATCGATCAGATTTTTGAGAAATATGCTAAATAAGTTTCAGACGGCCTCTGATTTAAACATGCAGGCCGTCTGAAAGCAGTCAGGAATGATTATGAATCATCCGCCTTTGCAGGGCATGCGGCTGGTGTTGGTGACCTTGGCTTTGAGCTTGGCCGTGTTTATGGAAGTGCTCGATACCACCATCGCCAATGTGGCCGTGCCGGTGATTGCCGGCGATCTGGGCGCTGCCACCACGCAGGGCACTTGGGTGATTACCTCGTTTGCCGTGGCCAATGCGATTTCCATACCGCTCACCGGCTTTATGGCGCGCCGTTTCGGCGAAGTGAAAGTGTTTGTGTGGTCGGTGATCGGCTTTGTTATTATGTCGTGGTTGTGCGGCATTGCGCATAATCTGGAGCTGTTGGTTTTGTTTCGCGTGTTGCAGGGTTTTGTGGCCGGCCCGCTGATTCCGCTCTCGCAAAGCTTGCTGATGGCTTCTTATCCGCCGCAAAAGCGCACGCTGGCGCTGGCTTTGTGGGCGATGACGGTGGTGGTGGCGCCGGTGTTGGGGCCGATTCTCGGCGGCTGGATTTCCGATAATTGGCATTGGGGCTGGATTTTCTTTATCAACGTGCCCATCGGCATAGCCGCCGCTTTTGTGGCTTGGCGGCAGTTGCGCCATCGCGAAACCGAAACCGAGCGCACGCCGGTCGATTATGTCGGCCTGATGCTGATGGTGTTGGGCGTGGGCGCGCTGCAAATGATGCTCGACCGGGGCAAAGAGCTCGATTGGTTTTCTTCTACCGAGATTATTGTGCTGGCGGTGGTGGCAGTGGTGTGTCTCACCTATTTTATCGTGTGGGAATTGGGCGAAAAATACCCGATTGTGGATTTGTCGCTATTCAAAGACCGCAATTTTACCGTGGGTGTGACTGCCGTGTCGCTCGGCTTTATGCTCTATATGGGCACGCTCACTTTGCTGCCTTTGGTGTTGCAAACGCATCTGGGCTACACCGCCACTTGGGCCGGGCTGGCCGCTGCGCCGGTGGGTATTTTGCCGGTGATTTTGTCGCCGATTATCGGCCGCTTCGGTGCACGCCTGGATATGCGCTGGTTGGTTACGGCAAGCTTTTTGGTGTTTGCCTTCACTTTTCACTGGCGCACCAATTTTTATGCCGGCATGGATTTCGGCAATGTGATCTGGCCGCAGTTTTGGCAAGGATTGGGCGTGGCCATGTTTTTCATGCCTTTAACCGCCATCACCTTGTCGCATATGAAAGGCCCGCAAATCGCGGCCGCCAGCAGCTTGTCCAATTTCTTGCGCGTGTTTATGGGCGGCGTGGGTGTGTCCATCGTGACCACCACTTGGGAGAAGCGCGAAGCTTTGCACCACACCCAGCTTGCCGAGCAAATCACCCCCTATTCACATGCCACGCGTGAGGCCGTGCAAGGCATGATGCAGGCGGGCATGAGCGAGCAGCAAGCTTATGGCAGCATCGTGCGCTCGATTTCCCAGCAGGGTTTTATCATCGGCTCTAATGAAATATTTTGGGTGGGCAGCGTTTTATTTGTGTTGATGATTGCGGTGATTTGGTTTGCTAAGCCGCCTTTCGGTTCAGGCGCGGGTGGCGGGCATTAATCTTGATAATATCAACCAAAGGCCGTCTGAAAGATTTTCAGACGGCCTTTGGTTTGATTTGTTTTTTAACGCAAACTGAGTAATAAATCCCGAAAGGCATTCGGGTCTTTAATAAACGTCATTTCACCTGCTTGTGGAAAATGAAAGTCCAGCAACCGCGACACCCAGAAGCGGATGCAGCCGGCACGCTGCGCTATAGGATAATAAGCCAGCTCGGCCTCATCAAGCGCCCGTACGCTGATATAGCCGTCAACAAACGCTTTTTCCAGCGCTGCATCCAGCTTATTGTCAGCTGTGCGCGCCCAATCGTTTACCGCAATGGCCAAGTCATACATAAAATTGCCGTTGCAGGCGTAGTAAAAATCAATAAAGCCCGCCACTTGCTCACCATCAAGCAACACATTGTCTTTGAATAAATCCGCATGAATGATGCCTGAGGGCAAATGTCCGCCTGGATGCGCATCAATATAGGCAATTTCACTTTGCAGCAAGCGCGCATCATCTTCGTTTAACACGGGCAGCAATTGCGAACAGGCCTCGTGCCACCATTGTGTGTAGCGCGGGTTATCCATCTGGTGAGGAAAGCTTTGCCCGGCCAGATGCATTTTGGCCAACATCGCCCCGGTATGAAAGCATTGTGCCTCCGTGGCCCAGCTGGTGTCCGAGCCGCGCAAACACGTGACCAAACAGGCCGGTTTACCCGCCAGCACAGAATCAAAGCGACCATCATTGCGTGCAACCGGCGCGGGGCAGGCCACGCCGTTTTCACTCAAATGCTGTTTTAAAAGCAGAAAAAAAGGCAGCTCTTCCTGCTTTAACACTTCAAACACCGTCAACACATAGCGGCCGCTGCCGGTGGTCAAAAAATAATTGCTGTTGGTGATGCCCTGAGCTATGCCTTGAAGAGAGATAAACTCGCCTAAATTATAATCAGTTAGAAATTGACGCATCTCTTCATCAGAAATGCTGGTGTAAACAGACATGGTTTTATTCGCTGAAAATCAATAGGCATCATCATACCATACCAAAACACGGCAAAAAAAGGCAGAGAGATGAGGTTATTGCAAAGGCCGTCTGAACCCCTTTTCAGACGGCCTTAGTACTATATTGTTCTCTGCATTGTTTTGACTGGCAGGAAATGGAGGGGAGAGTTGATAAAAAATACCCAGCTAAAACAATCGGGTGATATTTTATTGTAA
>NZ_SLXE01000059.1 GCF_004341385.1 Uruburuella suis | reverse complement strand
AGGTCGGATTCTCGAATCCGACACTTGTTCGCAGAACAAGGCACGCACATCGCTTTGGCCGTTGGCCAAACGTCGGATTCAAGAATCCGACCTACACGGATGATGTTGCCGAACTGCTTTTATTTTGTAAGGTTATTTTTTAGAATTGGTATAAGACCGATTCAATATTCAAATCATTCCGACACAAAAGGCCGTCTGAAAAGGTTTTCAGACGGCCTTTTGCTGCTTCAAGCCAGCATTAAAGCGAAAGCACAAGCTCAAGCCGGCTTCACGCCGCTCAAGCCTTAGGCTCTTGCTGGGTGGTGCAGTGAATACCACCGCCACCGGCCGCGATGCCATCAATGTTGATTTGCACCACTTCGCGATCAGGGAACGCACGTTGCAGCGCTTTTTTAGCCGCCGCATCGGTACGCTTGTCGCCAAACTCCGGTGCAATCACGGCACCATTGCACACATAAAAATTGATGTAGCCGGCGGCAAAATCATCATTGGCAAAGTCTTCACGAATATCTGTCGGCGCTTCGAGCACCACCACATCCAGTTTGCGGCCTTGGGCATCGGTGGCCGCACGCAAAATGTCCAAATGGCGCTTGGTCACCGCATGGTCGAATGAATCAGGATCCGGGTCGTAACCGGCAACCACCACGCCGGGGCGGGCAAAGCGGGCATAAAAATCGGTGTGGCCGTCGGTGATGTCGCGCCCTTTGATGCCGGGCAGCCAAATGATTTTTTTCAACCCCAAAAGTTGCTTGAGCTCGCGCTCGCATTGTGCCTTGCTCACACCGGGGTTGCGGTTATCGTTGAGCACACAGCTCTCGGTGATAATGGCCGTGCCGTGCCCGTCCACCTCAATGCCGCCCCCCTCAAGAATCAAATTACTCTGTATGCGGGGCACGCCTGCCTGCTTGGCCACAAACGCAGCCACTTTAGCATCGCGGCTGAAAGTCTGCTTTTCGCCCCAGCCGTTGAAATTGAAATCCACCCCGGCTTTTTCACCTTTTTCGTTCACCACAAACACAGGCCCCGTGTCGCGCATCCATAAATCATCCAGCGGAAAAACAATCAGATCTATCTTATCGCCCATCAGCTTGCGCGCCACCGGCAAATCTTCTTGGCGCACCAACATGGAAACCGGCTCGTATCGGGCAATCGTCAGCGCAATCGTAGCCAAATTGCGCTGCACCTCGGGCAGAAGCCTTCTCCCCCACACTTTAGCGCTGGCGCCGAAAGCCATCCAGGTGCGCTTGTGCGGATCACCTTCATCCGGCATCACCCAGCCCGCTTTCGTGGCGGCCACCGCCAAAGATTCTTTGCCGGTGCCCAACAGCGCGCCCGCACCCAAAATACCCAAAGACTGTAAAACCGTACGCCGGGTTACCATAAAACATTCTCCTTAAAATAAATCAACTGCCTTTAAATAAAAAGCAGCCTGCTCAAGCCATCGGCATGGCTTCTAGCGAGCGATAATACATGATTTCGCTTATTACCAACAGCAAAATCTTCACCTCAAACGCAAAATGCTAAAATTTTATTTTTATATTTAATATATTGATTTATAAATATAATTTAAACATAAAAATATAAAATAATATTATCCATATGGTATAAACAAACTGCCATTTTGTTATGCTATTCAAAAGGCCGGCTCCGCCATATTTCCTTTGATAGGCAAAATGATTCTTTCTTTAAATAAACAAATAATGATAAATCCACTCACAACACGCTCCACCGCTTAATCACACATATAGAAAAGGCCGTCTGAATGTTCAGACGGCCTATCGTTTCAACCATTAAATTATGCATATACGCAACAATCCGTGCAGCGCGGATAGGCTCCCGCAAGCTGCCAATATTTGCCGTCGTTTGGTTTTATCAGTAAATAAAGACTATGTCCGCCTGAAAGCTTACAGGACTTATTGGTTGGCTTTACGTTCTTTATTTGGCGGTCGTTTATGGGCACCTAGGGGTCTTTTTTTCAGGGGGTATTTGTACGATACCCCTAAATATACCCCGTCTTTTTGGTTGATTCGATAGGATGGCGTTAGACGGCATTAGACAAGAAAGCGGAAAACCAAAACAGCCAAATCAGGCGCAAAGCCGCGCCTATCTTGGCTTTGGTTTACCGCATTAGACGGGATAAGACGTAAAAAAACAGCCTAGAAAATAGGCTGTTTCTTCACTTTGGTGCCGACAATGAGACTTGAACTCATACGACCTAGGGTCACTACCCCCTCAAGATAGCGTGTCTACCAATTTCACCATGTCGGCATAAACTTTAAATTGTCATTTTACTGCTGCGGTGAGGAACCGCTGTTTTGCTCGGAAGATTGTCCTGCCGGTTGCTGCTGGGTTTGCGCCGGCTGGCTTTGCTCTACCGTGCTGAAATCCAAACCATGGTTGTTCGCATTGGTATGGATATAAACTAAGGCCATGCAACTTGCGAAAAATACAGTAGCGGCAATAGCGGTGCTTCGGCTTAAAAAGTTGGCATTGCCACCCGAGCCGAACACGCCTTGCGCGCTGCCGCTGCCCGAGCCGAATGTTGCGCCGGCATCAGCGCCTTTGCCTTGCTGCATCAACACCAACACAATCACAACCAATGCGGCGAAAATGTTGATGATCCAAATAACGGTTTTAAAGGCTTCCATATTTTCTACGATTCTTGCGCCGCATTTATGATGGCAGTAAACGAATCGTAGGCTAACGATGCGCCGCCGACCAATGCGCCGTCAACACAGGGCACAGCAAAAATGTCTGCAGCGTTGCCTGCATTCACACTTCCACCGTAAAGAACGCGGATTCTAACACCTTCACTACATAAAGACAAGATTTGTTCGTAAATAAATGCGTGCATTTCTGCAATTTGTGCCACCGTAGCCACTTTGCCCGTGCCAATCGCCCACACCGGCTCATAAGCCACGGCAATATCTTGCGTGTCGAGGCCAGCCAAAATCGATAATTGATGTGCAATCACGTCTTTTGCCTTGCCCGATTCCCGCTCTTCCAAGCTCTCGCCCACGCACAGCAGGGGCGTTAGACCGACATTCAATACGTTTTCCATTTTCTGACGCTGAATCTCATTTTTCTCGCCAAAATAAAGGCTGCGTTCCGAGTGGCCGATCAGCACGATATCCACGCCGGTGTCGGCCATCATTTCAGCAGAAACCTCGCCCGTGTAAGCGCCGTTGCCAGGGAAACGGCTCACATCCTGTGCACAAGTCAGAATGCGGTTGTTCAGCACAATCTGCATGGCGTTGTGCAATTGCAACAAATATACTGTAGGCGCAGCCAAACCGATACACACTTTATCCGCCTGAGGCAATATGCGGAAACGGTGCATCAGCGCATTATTATTTTGCAGCCGGCCGTTCATTTTCCAGTTGCCGATGACCCATTTCTGCTCCCACATGATATTCATTCCTTTTATTCTGCCACGCCGACACATTTCTTCGGCATATTCCATAATCTAAGCCACAATGTAGGAAAGTGTAGTGAATTATGAATAAATTAGCAATACCGTTGCCACAAACGACTTGATTTGCCGTTTATTCAGACGGCCTTTTACCGCTTCAATATATTCGATATACATTTCAATCGATTTTATTTTGAAATGTTCTGCACCCATCCATCACACACAGCCAGCCAACAACTCCTCCCTGCAACGGCAAGCCGCTTGCCAACCGATGCACAGCAGGGCTGTTAAAACGCAGTCGAAACCATTATAATCAGTTGATTAAACCCACTCATTATCTGACACGACAAAATAGCGGAGCAGGAGCATAAAAATGAATTTCGAAAAAGCACGTTTTAACATGGTAGAACAACAAATTCGTCCTTGGGATGTGTTGGACTTCGATATTTTAGATGTTTTGGGTGAGATTCCGCGGGAAGATTTTGTTACCGAAGCACAGCAGCCTTACGCCTATTCCGATAAGACCCTGCCGCTGCCCAACGGCGGTAATATGCTGGAGCCGAAAATCGTTGCCCGCATGATACAGGCTTTAAAACTGACGCCATTGGACAAAGTATTGGAAGTAGGCACAGGCTCGGGCTATGCCACCGCTCTATTGGGAAAAATGGCCGCAGAAGTCATTACGGTCGACATTGATGCCGAACAACAAGCACGCGCAAAAACGGTATTGGATAATTTGGGCTACAAAAACATTACCTATCAAGTTGCCGACGGCCTTGCCGCAGAAATCGGCGGCGGTTTGTTTGATGCCATTTATATTGGCGGCGCAACCAATAACATTCCCGAGCAATTGAAAAATCAGCTCCATGAAAAAGGCGGCCATATGGTGGTGGTGGTAGGCGATGCCCCTGTTCAACGCGCCCTGTTGATTGTACGCGATGACAACAGCTTTACCGAGACCACACTTTTCGACACGCTGATTCCCAAGCTGACCAGCAAAGCAGACACGCCGGCCACAAACTTCACTTTCTAAAATCATCAAAGGCCGTCTGAAGATTCAGACGGCCTCATACTTAATAGACCCGAACTTTTATGAATAATATCCCCCAACTCACCCCTGCCGAATTACATCAATGGCTGCATGAAAACAAACCTGTGCTCTTGCTTGATGTCCGTGAAGATGAAGAAGTGGAATATTGCGCGCTGCCCGGGCATATCCATATTCCGATGAACCTTATCCCTTTGCGCCAAAACGAGCTGCCCGACGGCACACCTATCGTGGTTTACTGCCATCACGGCATACGCAGCCTTTACGCAGCCATGTATTTGTCTGAAGCCGGCTTCGATGATGTGTACAATTTGCAGGGCGGCATAGATGCTTGGGCGCAAGAAATAGATACTGCCATGCCGCGCTATTGAACCTTATCGCACCCTCAATGCTGTCCGAACCCTTTCAGACGGCATTTTTCTCTTCCGGCTCTTCAGATACGGTTAGAACCTTAAGCCTTCACCGCACATATATAAAACACGCCGTCTGAACGCTTCTCTGCTCCCTGCTTGCCAATCGCGCCCCCATCGCCCCCAATCGAGCACCACGCAAAC
>NZ_SLXE01000058.1 GCF_004341385.1 Uruburuella suis | reverse complement strand
GCAGCAAGGTTGGACACCTTGCGAGCATTTTCAACGTGGCAGGCGCGTTTTTGAGCCAAAAGATTGCCACGAGATGAATTGTGAACAGACCCTAGGTGTACTGTCGCAGGCTTCCGCCTTGTTATCTTATTTTTTCGAATGGGTATTATCGCAAGCATAAAAACCCACGGCTTGCATAAAATGTTAATGCCGTCTGAAAAAGCGGCTTCAGACGGCCTTTGTCAAAACTTAAACCGGTGATTTCTGTATATTAGTGAAATGCATAAAAGTGATACGGCAGGTAGGTTGGGTTGAAAACCCAACAAATCCACAAGCCGTCTGAAACGTTGTGTTTATCAACCCAATCTACGCCGTTGTAAAATGGTGTTCCGCATCACTTTTTTTGTATTTCACTATAGATTGCACCCATCCAAAAATAAGCTTGCTGCCTTATCTCACCTTGATTCGAAAAATAAAATAATGCCGTCTGAAAGGTTTCAGACGGCATCTTTTCGTCATGTGCGCGCGCCATGCGCGCGCGCCAGGCGCACGATGACGCTTTGTTTTAACAAAGCTAATCATGGCTGCGCTTGCTTTTTGATTCATTTGCATGTAACGGCGGCCGTCTGAAAATCCGCCCGAAAGCCGCATGAATTTGTTAAACTTGATACTCTTTATCAACATATCGCCCCTCATGCTCACCTATACCCCGCCTGAATCCCGTGCGCCCGTCCAAGCCCGCGAACATCCTTGGTTGCTGCTGTTGCTGGTGTTTGCCTGGCTGTGGCCGGGTGTGTTTTCGCATGATTTGTGGAATCCGGCCGAGCCGCAGGTGTATGCGGCGGTGGAAAATTTTATTCGCGGCGGCAATGCCTGGATGCCGGCGGTGCTGGGCGAGCCTTATTTTGACGTGTCGCCGGTGTATGTGTGGGTGGCGGCTTTTTTTCAGACGGCCTTGTCGCCTTGGGCGGCCGATGTTTATTCGGCCAGCCGTTTTGCCACGGTGTTGTTTACCGCCATCGGCCTCACCGGCTGCGGCATGGCGGGCTATCGTTTCTTAGGCCGCCATCAAGGGCGCAGCGTGGTGTTGATTTTAATCGGCTGCGCCGGCTTGATGATGAGCGGGCATTTTCTCGGCGGCATGTCGGTGGTGTTTGCCGCTTTGGGCATGTGTTTGTATGGTTTTTCATTGGTGCAAACCCGCGTGATTATGGCCGCTTTGCTGCTGGGCGCGGGCTGGGCGCTGCTTTCGCTCTCGGCCGGGTGGTTGCTGGCGGCGGCTTTTATGCTGATGGCGCTTAGCCTGCCGCTGAGCCGGCAATGGCGCATCAAGCGCTATTACATCACGCTGATCGGCGCTTTTGCTGTGGCGCTGCCCTTGATGAGTGTGTATCCGTTTGCGCTGTATCACACGGATGCGGCGGCTTTTTTTGTGTGGTGGCAATATCATCTTTTTGGCGATTTCGGCGGCAGCGCTTCTTTTCAGACGGCCTTTTCATTGCCTTATTATTTGAAAAATCTATTCTGGTTTGCCTTTCCTGCGTGGGCGCTGGCTTTGTGGACGGCCAGCCGCATCAAGCTTCATCAAGAGCGCTGGGGCGTGTTGGCGCTTTCTTGGCTGGCGGTGGCTTTTTTGCTGTTGGCGGCCAGCTCCAGCCGCTATCAAAATAATCTGCTGTGGCTGCTGCCGCCGCTGGCTCTGCTTGGCGCGGCGCGGCTCGATGGCTTGCGGCGCGGTGCGGCGGCTTTTATCAATTGGTTCGGCATTATGACTTTCGGCCTGCTGGCGGTGTTTTTGTGGCTGGGCTTTTTTGCGATGAACTATGGCTGGCCGGCCAAACTCGCCGAGCGCAGCGCCTATTTCAGCCCTTATTACACGCCCGACATCAGCATTATGCCCATGGTGGTGGCGCTCTCGTTTACGCCGGTGTGGCTGTGGGCGATTACCCGCAAACATATCCGCGGCCGCCAGGCGGTAACCAATTGGGCCGCCGGCATGACGCTGGTGTGGGCGCTGTTGATGACGCTGTTTCTGCCGTGGCTGGATGCGGCCAAAAGCTACCGCCCGGTGGTGGCGCAAATGGATGCCGCGCTGCCCGCCGAGGTGCGCAACGGCAGCGCCTGCATCAGCGTGGCCGCGCAGGCCCATACCGCCCGCCTGGCTTGGGCGCAATACAGCCCGCTTGATTTGAAAACGGATGATGCCGGCTGCGCCTACCGCCTGGTGCAGATGCCGCGCGAAAGTGCCGCACCGGCAGGCTGGCAAGCTGTGTGGCAGGGCGCGCGGCCGCGCAATAAGGAAGAAGGTTTTGCGCTGTTGCGGCGGGCAGATTAGGGTCTGTTCACAATATCAGGCACACGGTTGGCACAATATCTTACGCGCAGATGAATGGCATACAGCCTCTGAGGCATATTGTATGAATCGCTTTCAGACGGCCTTGCAAACAATTCACACCATAACCGTGCGTTTTCGGCTAACATTATGCCCGAACCCGAAAATCATACCCCATCCAAAAAAAGATAAGCTGGCGAGCCCGCGCGTTAAGTTGCTTTGGTTACCCATCCAAAAAAGTAAGCCGGCGAGGCAGGGCAACGCAGTAAGGTTATTTTTGAGCGGGTACAAGGATAAAAAATGAATCATAAACAACAATTACAACAAGGCCTGCAAGTGCTGGGGCTGAGCCTCAGCACCGCCCAGCAATTGCTGCTGCTGGAATACGTGGCGCTTTTGAAAAAATGGAACAGCACTTACAACCTCACCGCGCTGCGCGATGAAGCCACCATGATCAGCCACCATGTGCTCGACAGCCTCACCCTGCTGCCTTATATCGAAAATGCCCAAACGCTGATGGATGTGGGCTCGGGCGGCGGCATGCCCGGCATTCCCACCGCCATTTGCCGCCCCGATTTGCAGATTACGCTTCTG
The DNA here is from genome assembly GCF_004341385.1 of Uruburuella suis. Taxonomy (GTDB): domain Bacteria; phylum Pseudomonadota; class Gammaproteobacteria; order Burkholderiales; family Neisseriaceae; genus Neisseria; species Neisseria suis. The sequence goes on along the minus strand of NZ_SLXE01000058.1, from coordinate 2,465 downwards.
GATTCCAACACCAAAAAAACCACGTTTTTGCAGCAGGCCGTGATTGAATTGGGCTTGAATAATGTCACCGTGGCCAGCGGCCGCGTGGAAGCCATGCACGATAAAAAAGTGGATGTGGTCACCAGTCGCGCATTTGCCGAATTGGGCGATTTTATTGCGCTCACCAAGCATCTGCTCAACGAAAACGGCTATTGGGCGGCCATGAAAGGCGTGTATCCCTATGAAGAGCTCGAGCATGTGCCCTCCGGCATCGAAGTGCTCAAAGTGGATAAAATCGATGTGCCCATGCTGCATGCCGAGCGCCACATGGTGCTGATGCGCCCGAAGCAGGCATAAGAAAGGCTGAAAGATGAGCGCCAAAATCATAGCAGTGGCCAATCAAAAAGGCGGCGTGGGCAAAACCACCACCGTGGTGAACCTGGCCGCCTCGTTGGCGAGCAAAGGGCAGCGGGTGTTGATTGTCGATCTCGATCCGCAGGGCAACGCCACCACCGGCAGCGGCATCAATAAAGGCAGCATCCACAGCGGCGTGTATCAAGTGCTGCTGGGCGAGGCCGATGTGCGCGAAGCAATCAGCCGCAGCGAAGCGGGGCAATATGATGTGTTGGCCGCCAATCGGGCGCTGGCCGGCGCGGAAATCGAGCTGGTGCAGGAAATTGCCCGCGAAATGCGCCTGAAAAACGCGCTGGCCGATGTGCTTGACGATTATGATTTTATCCTGCTCGATTGCCCGCCCACACTCACCCTGCTCACGCTCAACGGCTTGGTGGCGGCTGAGGGCGTGTTGGTGCCGATGGTGTGCGAATATTATGCGCTGGAAGGCATTTCCGATTTGGTGGCCACGGTGCGCAAAATCCGCCAGGCAATCAACCCGCGGCTCGACATCATCGGCATCGTGCGCACGCTCTACAACAGCCAAAGCCGCTTGTCGCAAGAAGTGAGCGAGCAGCTGCAAAGCCATTTCGGCCGCCAGCTTTTCACCACCACCATCCCGCGCAACGTGCGCTTGGCCGAAGCGCCCAGCCACGGCCTGCCCGCGCTGGCCTATGATGCCAAAGCCAAAGGCACGCTGGCTTATCTGGCGCTGGCAGATGAATTGTTGGCGCGCATGGCTTGAGCCATTGCTGCTGAAAAGGCCGTCTGAAACTTGGGTGTTCAGACGGTTTGTTTGGTTTTGGGTGTGGGGCGAGTTTCATGCGTACGATTACGCTGCGCTAATCGTACCTACTCAGCGCCGTAGGTACGCACGCCGCCCAAAGGCGGCGTAATCGTACGCATGCATTGTGCACATCAGGCACGATATCGGCTTTAAGTTGATTGAAAACCGTACAGGCCGTCTGAAACTTGGCTGTTCAGACGGTTTGTTTTGGTTTTGGGTGTGTGGCGGGTTTCATGCGTACGATTACGCTGCGCTAATCGTACCTACTCAGCTGAAATTTTGATGTTCAGACGGCCTGTTTGGTTTTGGGTGTGTGGCGGGTTTCATACGTACGATTACGCTGCGCTAATCGTACCTACGCCGGCGGCGGGTGATGCCTGTGCTGTTCAAAGCGGCGCTAAATGATTACACTATGTGCTTTTGCGTTAAACCCGTTAAGATGAAACGATTGCTCACTTCGCTGCCGGTGTGGCTGATTTTGGCCGATATGGTGTATGGCTTTGCGCTCAATGTGATTCAGAGCTTTAATCTGAGCCGCGAGCCGCTGCCCAAAGACGGCCTGCCCGTGTCGCCCGATATTGCCTTCAGCGGCTTGCAGGTGCTGGCAAACGGCGGCATGATTTTAATCATCGGCTTTGGCTTGCTGGTGTTGCTCCAGCTCAACCGCACGGTGTTGCAGCGGCAGATTCTACCCATCGGCGTGTTGCGCACTTTGGGGCTGCTGGCGGTGCTGGCGTTTGCGGTGCCATCGCTATGGGAATGGGGCTGGGCGCTGCTGGATTTGGCCGGCGGCAGGCTCACGGTGTCGGCCGACAATATCCGCTATCTGTTGGTGGCGTTGTGCCAGCCGTGGGTGGCGCTTTTGTGTGTGTGGCGACTTGTCGGTTGGTATCGGCTGCACAAGCAGGCATCGGGCGCAGAAACTTCATCATAATCCGGCGCAAAGCGGCAAATCGTGCAGCCTTTCCAATATCAAACAGGCCGAAACCTTTGTAAAATCAGATATCTGTCGCACCCGCGCAGGCGGGTGCCTAGTGCAAAGCAGCGCTTTGCTTATCTTACGAAGTTCTGAAAATAATAAATCCCCTTTAAAATAAAATACTTTATCATCACTTTTTTATAACGCTTGCTGTTCAATAATACCAATTCAAAAAAGTAAGCTAATACCAATTCTAAAAAAATAACCTTACAAAATAAAAGCAGTTCGGCAACATCATCCGCGTAGGTCGGATTCTTGAATCCGACGTTTGGCCAACGGCCAAAGCGATGTGCGTGCCTTGTTCTGCGAACAAGTGTCGGATTCGAG
>NZ_SLXE01000057.1 GCF_004341385.1 Uruburuella suis | reverse complement strand
ATAAAAAATACCCAGCTAAAACAATCGGGTGATATTTTATTGTAAATATTTTTGCAGATAGATGTTGACGGGTTTTGGTGGTTTGGGTATAGTTCGGTTCTTCGCTGCTTCGGCGGCGATGTGATGAACAGATAATTATAGCACAGTTGGTCTTAATTTAAAGCGTTTTTGAAACGATTTGTATGAATTGAGGTTGACAAAGGATTTTGTTGCTGTATACTGCCATCCCTGCTCTTTAACAAACAGATTACCGATAAGTGTGAGTGCGGAGACGCCTCACACTGTTGAAAAAAGATAGACAAGATTATGTATAACATATCTTCGTTTATTTCTTTGAAGCAGACCAGAAGTTAAAAAAGTTAGAGATTGAACATAAGAGTTTGATCCTGGCTCAGATTGAACGCTGGCGGCATGCTTTACACATGCAAGTCGGACGGCAGCATAGAAGAGCTTGCTCTTTTGATGGCGAGTGGCGAACGGGTGAGTAATGCATCGGAACGTACCGAGTAGTGGGGGATAACTGTCCGAAAGGATGGCTAATACCGCATATTCTCTGAGGAGGAAAGCAGGGGACCTTAGGGCCTTGCGCTATTTGAGCGGCCGATGTCTGATTAGCTAGTTGGTGGGGTAAGAGCCCACCAAGGCGACGATCAGTAGCGGGTCTGAGAGGATGATCCGCCACACTGGGACTGAGACACGGCCCAGACTCCTACGGGAGGCAGCAGTGGGGAATTTTGGACAATGGGCGCAAGCCTGATCCAGCCATGCCGCGTGTATGAAGAAGGCCTTCGGGTTGTAAAGTACTTTTGTCAGGGAAGAAAAGCCTGGGGATAACACCCTCAGGTCATGACGGTACCTGAAGAATAAGCACCGGCTAACTACGTGCCAGCAGCCGCGGTAATACGTAGGGTGCGAGCGTTAATCGGAATTACTGGGCGTAAAGCGAGCGCAGACGGTTATTTAAGCAAGATGTGAAAGCCCCGGGCTCAACTTGGGAACTGCGTTTTGAACTGGGTAACTAGAGTGTGTCAGAGGGGGGTAGAATTCCACGTGTAGCAGTGAAATGCGTAGAGATGTGGAGGAATACCGATGGCGAAGGCAGCCCCCTGGGATAACACTGACGTTCATGCTCGAAAGCGTGGGTAGCAAACAGGATTAGATACCCTGGTAGTCCACGCCCTAAACGATGTCAATTAGCTGTTGGGGTACATGATGCCTTAGTAGCGTAGCTAACGCGTGAAATTGACCGCCTGGGGAGTACGGTCGCAAGATTAAAACTCAAAGGAATTGACGGGGACCCGCACAAGCGGTGGATGATGTGGATTAATTCGATGCAACGCGAAGAACCTTACCTGGTCTTGACATGTACGGAATCTCTTAGAGATAGGAGAGTGCCTTCGGGAGCCGTAACACAGGTGCTGCATGGCTGTCGTCAGCTCGTGTCGTGAGATGTTGGGTTAAGTCCCGCAACGAGCGCAACCCTTGCCATTAGTTGCCATCATTAAGTTGGGCACTCTAATGGGACTGCCGGTGACAAACCGGAGGAAGGTGGGGATGACGTCAAGTCCTCATGGCCCTTATGACCAGGGCTTCACACGTCATACAATGGTCGGTACAGAGGGTAGCCAAGCCGCGAGGTGGAGCCAATCCCAGAAAACCGATCGTAGTCCGGATTGCACTCTGCAACTCGAGTGCATGAAGTCGGAATCGCTAGTAATCGCAGGTCAGCATACTGCGGTGAATACGTTCCCGGGTCTTGTACACACCGCCCGTCACACCATGGGAGTGGGGGATACCAGAATTGGGTAGGGTAACCTTCGGGAGCCCGCTTAACACGGTATGCTTCATGACTGGGGTGAAGTCGTAACAAGGTAGCCGTAGGGGAACCTGCGGCTGGATCACCTCCTTTCTAGAGAAGACGGGGCGTATTCGCATTCACACTTATCGGTAAACTGTAGATTAGAGATGCAAAGGAAGTAAACATAAGGCCTTGGGTTTGTAGCTCAGCTGGTTAGAGCACACGCTTGATAAGCGTGGGGTCGGAGGTTCAAGTCCTCCCAGACCCACCAATCAGAGGCCGGACCCGACACTGGGGGCATAGCTCAGTTGGTAGAGCACCTGCTTTGCAAGCAGGGGGTCATCGGTTCGATCCCGTTTGCCTCCACCACACTTTGCAAATCAAAGCGAAAGCGAAAGCTGCCGTAGAAGGCGGCAGACAAGCAGAAGCAAAACAAAAGGATAAGAAGGCGACTTCTTATTTTTAGTTGACTTCAAGAGGTTGGCTGCTATAATGGCCAGCTCGTTTTGATTTGCGAAGCGAAGAGACGCAGCAAAAGCTGAGTTTCGAAGCCGCATCGATCTTTAACAAATTGGAAAGCCGAAATCAACAAACAAAGACAATGTTGGTTTGGATGTAAAAGGCAAGGGTTGCAACCCGAGTCGATTCAGCCTATGGATAGGCCGTCTGAAAAGACGGGCGCCATAAGCACAGCCAAGCCATAAAAATTTGGGTGATGATTGTATCGGACGCACTCTGAGCACAAAAGGCAGAGTGTGTCACACAACAAAGCAGTAAGCTTTATCAGAGTAAACATCTCTAGTTTATTCCCCTAGTCAACGGGAGGATAAGCGAAGTCAGAGAGGTCGTTCAAATGATAGAGTCAAGTGAATAAGTGCATCAGGTGGATGCCTTGGCGATGATAGGCGACGAAGGACGTGTAAGCCTGCGAAAAGCGTGGGGGAGCTGGCAATAAAGCAATGATCCCGCGATGTCCGAATGGGGAAACCCACCGTATTCTGTACGGTATCCTTGTCTGAATACATAGGGCAAGAGAAGCGAACCCGGAGAACTGAACCATCTAAGTACCCGGAGGAAAAGAAATCAACCGAGATTGCGCAAGTAGTGGCGAGCGAACGCGCAAGAGCCTGTATATGATAGCTGGCGAGATAGAAGAACAAGCTGGGAAGCTTGGCCATAGTGGGTGACAGCCCCGTATTCGAAATCTCATCAGTGGTACTAGGTATACGACAAGTAGGGCGGGACACGTGAAATCCTGTTTGAAGATGGGGGGACCATCCTCCAAGGCTAAATACTCATCATCGACCGATAGTGAACCAGTACCGTGAGGGAAAGGCGAAAAGAACCCCGGGAGGGGAGTGAAATAGAACCTGAAACCTGATGCATACAAACAGTGGGAGCGGACTTGTTCCGTGACTGCGTACCTTTTGTATAATGGGTCAACGACTTACATTCAGTAGCGAGCTTAACCGAATAGGGGAGGCGTAGGGAAACCGAGTCTTAATAGGGCGACAAGTTGCTGGGTGTAGACCCGAAACCGAGTGATCTATCCATGGCCAGGATGAAGGTGCCGTAACAGGTACTGGAGGTCCGAACCCACGCATGTTGCAAAATGCGGGGATGAGCTGTGGATAGGGGTGAAAGGCTAAACAAACTCGGAGATAGCTGGTTCTCCCCGAAAACTATTTAGGTAGTGCCTCGAGTAAGAGACTGATGGGGGTAAAGCACTGTTATGGCTAGGGGGTTATTGCAACTTACCAACCCATGGCAAACTAAGAATACCATCAAGTCGTTTCTCGGGAGACAGACAGCGGGTGCTAACGTCCGTTGTCAAGAGGGAAACAACCCAGACCGCCAGCTAAGGTCCCAAATGATAGATTAAGTGGTAAACGAAGTGGGAAGGCCCAGACAGCCAGGATGTTGGCTTAGAAGCAGCCATCATTTAAAGAAAGCGTAATAGCTCACTGGTCGAGTCGTCCTGCGCGGAAGATGTAACGGGGCTCAAATCTATAACCGAAGCTGCGGATACGTGTTTACACGTATGGTAGGGGAGCGTTCTGTAGGCCGAAGAAGGTGAATCGAGAGGTTTGCTGGAGGTATCAGAAGTGCGAATGTTGACATGAGTAGCGATAAAGCGGGTGAAAAGCCCGCTCGCCGAAAACCCAAGGTTTCCTACGCAACGTTCATCGGCGTAGGGTGAGTCGGCCCCTAAGGCGAGGCAGAAATGCGTAGTCGATGGGAAACGGGTTAATATTCCCGTACTTTGATTTGGTGCGATGTGGGGACGGAGAAGGTTATGTCAGCAAGCTGTTGGAATAGCTTGTTCAAGCCGGTAGGTGGAAAGTTTAGGCAAATCCGGACTTTCATAACACCGAGAAGCGATAACGATTGTCTACGGACAAGAAGTGACAGATACCACGCTTCCAGGAAAAGCCACTAAGCTTCAGCCAAGTCAGAACCGTACCGCAAACCGACACAGGTGGGTAGGATGAGAATTCTAAGGCGCTTGAGAGAACTCAGGAGAAGGAACTCGGCAAATTGATACCGTAACTTCGGGAGAAGGTATGCCCTTTGATGTGAAAGACTAGCTCTGTAAGCATCGGAGGGTCGCAGAGAATCGGTGGCTGCGACTGTTTATTAAAAACACAGCACTCTGCTAACACGAAAGTGGACGTATAGGGTGTGACGCCTGCCCGGTGCTGGAAGGTTAATTGAAGATGTGAGAGCATTGGATCGAAGCCCCAGTAAACGGCGGCCGTAACTATAACGGTCCTAAGGTAGCGAAATTCCTTGTCGGGTAAGTTCCGACCCGCACGAATGGCGTAACGATGGCCACACTGTCTCCTCCTGAGACTCAGCGAAGTTGAAATGGTTGTGAAGATGCAATCTCCCCGCTGCTAGACGGAAAGACCCCGTGAACCTTTACTGTAGCTTTGCATTGGACTTTGAAGTCACTTGTGTAGGATAGGTGGGAGGCTTAGAAGCAGAGACGCTAGTTTCTGTGGAGCCGTCCTTGAAATACCACCCTGGTGACTTTGAGGTTCTAACCCAGACCCGTAATCCGGGTCGGGGACCGTGCATGGTAGGCAGTTTGACTGGGGCGGTCTCCTCCCAAAGAGTAACGGAGGAGTTCGAAGGTTACCTAGGTCCGGTCGGAAATCGGGCTGATAGTGCAATGGCAAAAGGTAGCTTAACTGCGAGACCGACAAGTCGAGCAGGTGCGAAAGCAGGACATAGTGATCCGGTGGTTCTGAATGGAAGGGCCATCGCTCAACGGATAAAAGGTACTCCGGGGATAACAGGCTGATTCCGCCCAAGAGTTCATATCGACGGCGGAGTTTGGCACCTCGATGTCGGCTCATCACATCCTGGGGCTGTAGTCGGTCCCAAGGGTATGGCTGTTCGCCATTTAAAGTGGTACGTGAGCTGGGTTTAAAACGTCGTGAGACAGTTTGGTCCCTATCTGCAGTGGGCGTTGGAAGTTTGACGGGGGCTGCTCCTAGTACGAGAGGACCGGAGTGGACGAACCTCTGGTGTACCGGTTGTCACGCCAGTGGCATAGCCGGGTAGCTAAGTTCGGAAGAGATAAGCGCTGAAAGCATCTAAGCGCGAAACTCGCCTGAAGATGAGACTTCCCTGGTGGTTAAACCACCCTAAAGAGTCGTTCGAGACCAGGACGTTGATAGGTCGGGTGTGGAAGCGCGGTAACGCGTGAAGCTAACCGATACTAATTGCTCGTGAGGCTTGACTCTATCATTTGAGAGACTTCGAATGAAGAAAAGCTTACTGAAGTCATGAGTTGCAGGATACTGCAATCATGCGATAACAAACATTACCCTGTTGGAAGTGCGAAGAGCATTTCATGTTGATAAAGCGCCGGAGAAGAATCCAGCGCGACGGCTTTCGAAATTTGTACAGTTTAGTCTGGCGGCCATAGCGAGTTGGTCCCACGCCTTCCCATCCCGAACAGGACCGTGAAACGACTCAGCGCCGATGATAGTGTGGATACCCATGTGAAAGTAGGTCACTGCCAGGCACCCCTTCCGAAGCCCCGCTGA
>NZ_SLXE01000056.1 GCF_004341385.1 Uruburuella suis | reverse complement strand
AAAAGATCAGGCGTGAATGGCGGATTTCCTGTGTAGAAACTTTACTGTTTTGGTTCTTGAATCTTGTGTAACTTTTTTGAGCATTTCACTATATCGTGTCGCGCGATTGCGGCGTGTGCCATGCGGTGGAGCCTAAGCTGGAGTCGGTGTTGGCCGATTGGCCGCAGATTGCTGCGGTGCGTGCCGATGTGGCTGAGCTGCCGGCGCTGGCCGGCCGCTTTCATGCGCTTGCAGCGCCGGTGGTGATTCTGTTTGTCCAAGGACGTGAGGTGTGGCGGGTGGCGAAATTCATTTATATGGATGAGCTGGCGCAAAATCTGGCTTTATGGGCGGCGCAATATCCCGAGGCCGTCTGAAACAGATTGCCGCTGTCTGAATCATCAAGCCATCATTCCAAACCACAAGAGCCAAACCCAATGATGAATGCCGATACTACTGTTTTGCTTTCCGGCCACGGGCTTACCCGCGTGATTAAAAGCGGCAAAATCTTGCTGCATCCGGCCGATTTCATCGTGCAGGCCGGCGATAAAATCGGCGTGGAAGGGGCTTCCGGCAGCGGTAAAAGCGTGTTGCTGCGCACGATGGCCTTGCTGGATTGGCCCGATGGCGGTGAATTGCGCTGGCAGGGTAAGGCGGTGGCAGGAGCGGCTGCGGTGGAGGCTTATCGCACGCAGGTGGCTTATGTGCGCCAGCAGCCGGTGCTGGTGCCGGGCAATGTGGCGGATAACTTGAATGTGCCGTTTGCGCTGGCGGCTTATCGCGGCCAAAAGCAAAATCGTGAATTAATCCGCCATATGCTGGAGCGGATTGAGCGCAACGAGCAGTTTTTGGAAACCGATGGCGGTAATCTTTCCGGCGGCGAGGCGCAATTGGTGTGTTTGATGCGGGTGTTGCAGCTCAATCCGCAAGTGTTGCTGCTTGATGAGCCCACCGCCGCGCTGGATCCGGAATCGGTGGCGGCGGTGGAAGAATTGGTGCGCGTTTGGCAGGAAAACCGGCAAAATCAGGGCGCTTATGTGTGGATTTCGCACAGCCCCGAGCAATTGCAGCGCATTGCGGCCAAGGTGTGGCATGTGGCTGCCGGCAAATTGGATGCGGGGGTGCAAGATGCATGATTTGAGCTGGGTAGATTTGGCCGTGGCCTCGGTGCTGGTGTTGATCAGCGTGCTGATTTCGATGTGGATGCGTTTGGGGCTCACCCGTAAAATAGGCGTGGCCGCCGTGCGCACGGTGGTGCAGCTAACCGCCATCGGCATGGTGTTGAAATATGTGTTTGCCGCCGAGCACCCGCTGTGGATTGCCGTGATTGCGCTGGTGATGACACTCACGGCCGGTTTGTCGGCCGGCAGCCGCAGCCGCTATACTTATGCGGGTGAAAAGCGCGATGCCCTGCTTTCGGTGTGGCTCACTTCGTGGATTGTGGCGCTGATTGGTTTGTATGGGGTGTTGAATGTGCGGCCTTGGTATTCGGCGCAATTTGTGGTGCCGATTTTGGGCATGATTTTGGGCAACACGCTCAATACGGTGTCGCTCACGTTTGACCGGCTCGTGCAAGCGCTGTCGCAACAGCGCGGGCAGGTGGAAATGATGTTGTCGCTGGGCGCCACGCCTTGGGAAGCGTTTCAAGATATCGCCCGTCAATCGGTGAGCGCGGGCATGCTGCCCACGATTAACAGCATGACGGTGGTGGGCATTGTGAGCCTGCCCGGCATGATGACCGGCCAAATTCTGGCCGGCGGCGCGCCCGAGCAAGCGGTGCGCTATCAGATTGTGATTATGTTTTTTATGTGCGCGGCTTCGGCCTTGGGCGGGATGTTTGCCGTGTGGTCGGTGTTCCGCCGCTTCTTCGATAAAAACGCCTGCTTTTTGCCGTGGCGTTTGATCCGCAAGCCTCAGGGCAGGGAATAAGGCCAAACCCGAAAAAAGCAGGGCATGGTGGTTTCGATTTTTGGACTCGGTATCAATATTCAGACGGCCTTTTTGAATCAATATGAATACTTCGCAGCGGGCGGCCGCTTGCCGCGGCGGTTTTACCCAATTTAGCCCCGAAAAGCCGCGAATCGGGTAAAATGCACGGCTTAATTGATCAAGGCCGTCTGAAACGTGTATGACTACTTCCAAACCTTCTAAAACCAAATTCTGGCTGCTGGCTGTTGCGGCCGTGGTGCTCGACCAAATCACCAAAGTGGCGGTGTTGAAAAATTTTGAGTTTGCCCAGCGGCTCAATATTATCCCCGATTTTTTCGATTTAACGCTGGTGTATAACACCGGCGCCGCCTTCAGCTTTCTGGCCGAGGCCGGCGGCTGGCAGAAATATTTCTTTCTGGCGCTGGCCGCCGTAATCTGCTTTTATTTGGCGCGCTCGATTGTGAAAGACGATTTCGGCACATGGGGCAAAACCGGCGCGGCGATGATTATCGGCGGCGCCATCGGCAATGTGGTCGACCGCATGCTGCACGGCCATGTGGTGGATTTTTTATTGTTTTACTGGCAAAACTGGTATTACCCCGCGTTTAACGTGGCCGACAGCTTTATCTGCGTGGGCGCGGTGCTGCTGGTGATTGACGGTTTCAAACATAAGAAAGATAAGGCCGTCTGAAACACACATAACTTTGATAAAGATAAAATATGAGCAATAAAACCATTATGTTGGCCAACCCGCGCGGCTTTTGTGCCGGGGTGGATCGCGCCATCAGCATTGTCGAGCGTGCGCTGGAAGAATTCGGCGCGCCGATTTATGTGCGCCACGAGGTGGTGCACAATAAATTTGTGGTCGATAATCTGCGCGAAAAAGGCGCGGTGTTTATCGAAGATTTGGCCGATGTGCCGGCCGGTGCCACGCTGATTTATTCGGCACACGGCGTGTCGTTGGCGGTGCAGAATGAAGCGGCCGAGCGCGGTTTTCAGGTGTTTGACGCCACTTGCCCGCTGGTGACCAAAGTGCATAAAGAAGTGGCGCGGCTGGATGCACAAGGTTATCAAATCATTATGATCGGCCACAAAGGCCACCCCGAAGTGGAGGGCACGATGGGGCAGCTCTCAGAAGGCGCGATGCTGCTGGTGGAAACGGTGGCAGATGTGGCCACGCTGCAAGTGGCCAATGCCGACAAGCTCTCGCATGTGAGCCAAACCACTTTATCGGTGGATGAAACCCGCGATATTATCGAGGCCTTGAAAGCACGTTTTCCGAATATCCGCAGCCCGCATAAAGAAGACATCTGCTATGCCACTACCAACCGCCAGGAAGCCGTGAAAGCGCTGGCGCAAGAATGCGATATCGTGATTGTGGTGGGCTCGCCCAATTCTTCCAACAGCAACCGCTTGCGCGAAGTGGCCGCGCTCTTGGGCGTGGATGCTTATATGGTGGACAATGCCGGCTATTTGCAGCGGCAATGGTTTGAAGGCAAAAGCAAAGTGGGTGTCACCGCCGGCGCATCGGCGCCCGAAGTGCTGGTGAAAGAAGTGCTTGCCGCCATTGATAATTGGGGCTTTCACACCGTGCGCGAAGGCGAGGGCGCGGACGAGAGCATTGTGTTTGTGTTGCCCAAAGCTTTGCGCAAAGAATAAATCATAGCTCTATAGCAAACAGGCCGTCTGAAAAGTTTTCAGACGGCCTGTTTGATTCATGCAGCTTTAAATCAAGTTGCTGACAAAAATCAACAAAATCACAAACGGAATAAAATATTTCACATAAGCAAACCACAAGCCGGTGAAGCGGCTGTTGCTGCCGAGCTCTTCGCGCGCTTCGTCTTTCATCACAAAGCCGACAAACAGCGCCGAGCCCAACGCGGTGAGCATAAAGAGAATATTGCCGCTGGCAAAGTCAAACGCATCAAAAATGCTCAAGCCAAACAGGCGCACCTGCTGCCATAAATTGTCGCCCAGCACCGAGGGCACGTTGCCGAGCAGGAAAATGCCGCCCAACACCAACACAATCGCCGTTCTGCGCGGCAAGCGGGTTTTCTCTTGCAAAGCGGTGATCAGCACTTCGTAAATGGTCAGCGAAGTGGTGAGCGCGGCAATCAAGAGCAGCGAGAAAAACACCACCGCAAACATCGTGCCCGCCCACATATTGGAAAACACAATCGGCAGGCTTTGAAACACCAGCGTCGGCCCCGAATCGGGCGCCACGCCGAAGCTGAACAAAGAGGGGAAAATCATAAAGCCCGCGAGCACCGCAATCAGCGTGTTCACCACCGCTGTGATCACCGCGGTTTGCACCAGATTTTCTTTTTTATCCAGATAGCTCGACAAAGTAATCATCACGCCGAAGCCCAAGCTGAGCGCGAAAAACACCTGCCCCAGCACAAACACAAACAATTGCGGCGTGATTTTGCTGAAATCCGGCTGCAAATAAAAGCGGATGCCCTCTGCCGCGCCGGGCAGGGTCACGTTGCGGATCACCATAAAAATCAGGAAAACAAACAGCAGCGGCATCAAAAATTTGGCCGCTTTTTCAATGCCGCCGATCACGCCTTTGGTCAAAATCCAATAATTGGCCAGCACAAACAAAAGCGTGTAGAAAAGCACCGAAAGCGGCCGGTTGTGGATGTGTTCGGCAAAAAAAGCCTTTGTGGTGTCGGCACCCAAAGGTTGCGACACATCCAGGCCGCCGCCGATAAGGTTGACGATATAGGTGAGCACCCAGCCGCCCAGCACCATATAGTAGGCCATGATGCCGAAAGCGCCGGCCAGGCCGAGCCAGCCCACCGCTTTCCAGGCTTTGTGCACAGGTTTGCCGTTGTAGCTGCCGCCGAACGCATCGAGCGAATTGCTGGCACGGCGGCGGCCGATCACGTTTTCCACCAAAATCATCGGAATGCCGATCAAAATCATGGCAAGGCAAAACAGCAGCACATAAGCGCCGCCGCCGTTTTCACCCACTAAATAAGGAAAGCGCCATGTGGCGCCGAAGCCCACGGTGGCACCGGCTACGGTGAGAATATAAGTGAGGCGGCTTGACCAATTCTGGCGAAGATTGTTTGTAGACATTATGTTTTATTTTATTGGTTAAAAACGCACTCATTATACGTTTTGTTTAAAATAATTCGATTAAAATTACATATAATTAAGCCAATTTGAATTATTCTACTGATTATTCAATGAATTTTGTTTGAAATTAAACAGCCTTTTGCCGCCGCGGCGCATGCCGTGCCAAACCATCAGCGCCAAGCCCAGCCAAATCAGGCCGTAGCTGATAAAAGCCCCCTGAGGGGTTTGCTCGTTCAGCAATATCAGTGAGAGCGCAAAAAGCAATATCGGTTCCAAATAGCTGAGCATGCCAAAGAGGCTGAAGGGCAGCATTTGGCTGGCCTGTAAGTTCAGCTGCATGGCCAGCGCGCTGTTTAGGCCCAGCAGCACAATAAAGCCGATTAGCCAGGGCTGCCCGGCAATCAGCGCCAGGCTGTCGGCTTGCCAGAGCAGATAAAGCAGCGCGAGCGGCGCAATCAGCAGCAAGTCGAAAAAAAGGCCGGTGAGCGCCGGCACACCTTGCGCGCGGCGCATCAGATAATAAAGCGGATAGCTGCCAAACACCCACACCGTCACCCACGAAAACGTACCGTTACGCCACAATTCATGCGTCACGCCGGCGCAGGCCAATGCCACCGCCAGCCATTGCAGCGGCGCGAGCCGCTCTTTAAACCACACGTTGCCCAAAAGCACCATCATCAGCGGAAACAGAAAATAGCCCATGGCCACATTAATGCCTTCTCCATTAACCGGCGCCCACATAAAAAGCCACAGCTGGCTGGCCAGAATAGGCGTGGGCAGTAAGAGCCACAGCCAACGCTTGGGGCTTTTGCCGAGGCTTTGGGCAAAAGCAGCCGTTTGCCGCCAGCTGCGGCTGAGGCTCAGCAGCGCAAGCAAGCCGAACAACATCGCCACCATGCGCCACATAAACACATCGGTGCCGCTCATCGGCTGCATCCAGCTGCTGTAGAGAAACAGCGCGGCAAATAAAAGATTGGAGCAAATGGCGGCTGCTAAGCCTTTTTGGGTGCGGGTCATACCGAGGGTTTCTGAAAAGGGTGGGGCGCTATTATAGCGGAAGCTCTGAATCACTCATGGCGGTGTTTTTTATCGTCTTTTTTACGCTATGTTGTGTTGGTTTGTTGAGGTAATAGAACCACTATCTTCTCAATAGGATGCCCTAGGGCGTCCTGACAATTACTTGTCATAAAAATAATCAGATAAAAGAAAGGCAGATAAGTTAAAATTTTTGTCGCCAAACAAAACATACTTA
>NZ_SLXE01000055.1 GCF_004341385.1 Uruburuella suis | reverse complement strand
TGGCAGGTGTATTAGGGTTGTGTGAGAGCTCCCTTTTTACACCTGCTTTCCTTTTTATTCAATGTTATGACAAGTAATTGTGAACAGACCCTAGGCCGTCTGAACGCATTATGTTCAGACGGCCTTTTTGTTTGCTGCTTTATCAATCCAGCGTGAGCAGCATATCTTCTTTCACTTCTTCCATCACCACATAGCTGCGGCTCTCGGCGGCGGCGGGCAATTGCAGCAGGATATTGCCGAGCATATCGCGATAGGCCGACATATCGGGCAAGCGCACTTTAATCAGGTAATCGTATTCGCCCGACACCAAATGGCATTCCATAATTTGCGGAATCAAGGCCACTTCGCGGCGGAAATCTTCAAAAATATTGCCCGATTTCGAGCGCAGCTTGATTTCCACGAAAACCAGCAGGCTTTGCCCCAATGCATGCGGGTTGAGGCGGGCGTGGTAGCCGCTGATGATGCCTTCTCGCTCGAGCCGGCGCACGCGCTCGGTAACGGGGGTGGTGGACAAGCCCACTTTTTCGGCCAATTCGGTCATGGCGATGCGGGCGTTTTGCTGCAAGAGCTTGAGAATTTTGCGATCGGTTTTGTCGAGTTCTTTCACTTTGCTTTTTCACTTTAATTGATAAAATTTCAGCCATCATAAAATAAAAAATATTAAAAATAAAGTGAAAAAAACTATTTAATTTTGATTAGACTGGCCGCTTTCACTAGGGTTTGTTTGCCTTGCGGCGGCGAGCCGGATTTTGAGCAAAAAAGTGTGGTTGCAAGGTGAAATGCAAACACATGCCAAATAATAAATTAAAGAGGAAGAAACATGCACATCATCGTATTGGGCGCAGGCGTGGCGGGTGTGTCCACCGCGTGGTATCTGGCCAAAGCCGGCCATCAGGTGACGGTTATCGACCGCGCCGAAGCGGCGGCAATGGAAACCAGCTTTGCCAATGCCGGCCAGCTCTCGTATGGCTACACCACGCCGTGGGCGGCGCCGGGCATTCCGCAAAAAGCGCTCAAATGGCTTTTCAGGCCGCATTCGCCGCTGATTTTCAAGCCCGACGGCAGCCTGTTTCAATTGCGCTGGCTGTGGCAGATGCTGGCCAATTGCAACGAAGCGGCTTATCACCTGAATAAAGAACGCATGGTGCGTATTTCGGAATACAGTCGCGCGCTGTTCAATCAATTTGAGGCCGAAACCGGTATGGGCTTTGAAGCGCGCCATCGGGGCACGGTGCAGATTTTCCGAAGCGCCGCCGAAGTGGCCGCTTCAGCCAAAGATGTGGCAGTGCTCGAAGCCTACGGCGTGCCTTACCGCCGCTTGCGTGCCGATGAATGCGCCGAATATGAGCCGGCGCTCGCGGCGGTGGCGCACCAATTGGCCGGCGCGCTTTATCTGCCCAACGACGGCACCGGCGACTGCCATCTTTTCACCACCCGCCTGGCGGCATTGTGTGCCGAAAAAGGCGTGGTGTTTAAGTTTAACCACAGCATCGAGCGGCTCGAGCAGGCCGGCGGCAAAATCAGCGCCGTGCATGCCGGCGGCGAGCGCTTTGAGGCCGATGCTTTTGTGTGCGCCTTGGGCAGCTTCAGCCGGCCGGCGTTGGCCGCTTTGGGGCTGGATTTGCCGGTGTATCCCGTGAAAGGCTATTCGCTCACGGTGCCGGTGGTCAACGATGCGGCCGCACCGGTGTCGACCATTATCGATGAAACCTATAAAGTGGCCATCACCCGCTTTGATGAGCGCATCCGCGTGGGCGGCATGGCCGAATTGTCGGGCTATCAAATCCAGCTGAATCCGAAGCGGCGCGAAACGCTCGAATTGGTGCTCAACGATTTGTATCCCCACGGCGGCGACACCGCACAAGCCGCTTTTTGGAGCGGCCTGCGCCCGATGACGCCCGACAGCACGCCGATTGTGGGCGCCACCCGCTTCGATAATCTTTTCCTCAACACCGGCCACGGCACGCTGGGCTGGACCATGTCGTTGGGCTCGGGCAAGCTGGCCGCCGATTTGGCCTCCGGCACGGCCACCGAAATCCGCAGCGATGATTTGGGGCTGTCGCGCTACAGCGGCGCACACGCGCATGCATAAAGCGGCGCAATCGGCTTATACGAATCCAAAAAACTAACCTAACTTCGTTGTTTCGCCTAGCCGTACTATTTGTACTGTCGCAGGCTGCCGCCTTGTTCGCTTACTTTTTTGAATTGGTATTATAATCGTTTCATTTTATTATTTTTTATTATTTTGAATCAATCAGGCCGTCTGAAAATATTTCAGACGGCCTCAGAAGGAATACAGAACATGCGCCCGCTCAATGCCCAAATCCGCCTGGAAAACCTACGCCACAATTACCAAGCCCTCAAGCATATCCACGGCAATAAATTGCTGGCGGTGGTGAAAGCCAATGCCTACGGCCACGGCGCATTGCGTTGCGCCCATGCGCTGGCCGACATCGCCGACGGCTTTGCCGTGGCCACCATCGAAGAGGCCTTGGAATTGCGCGAAGGCGGCATCGACAAGCCGATTGTGCTGCTCGAAGGTGTGTTTGAAGCGGCCGAATATGCATTAATCGACCAACACCGTTTGTGGCCGGCAGTAGGCAGCCAATGGCAGCTCGAAGCCTTGCTGGCGCACGATTGGCAGCAGCCGGTAAACGTGTGGCTCAAAATGGATTCGGGCATGCACCGCGCCGGCTTTTTCCCGCACAATTTCGCCGCCGCCTACACCGCCTTGAAGCAATCGGCCAAGGTGGCCGAGATTGTGAAATTCAGCCATTTTGCCTGCGCCGACGAGCCGGGCAGCGGCATGACCGAAATGCAGATCGAAGCGTTTGATCTGGCCTGCGAAGGCCTGCCCGGTGAAGAGAGCCTGGCCAATTCCGCCGCTATGCTTGCCCACCCTGCCGCGCGGCGCGATTGGGGCAGGGCGGGCATTGCACTCTACGGCGCGAGCCCCTTTGGCGGCACCGATGAGCGCTTGCGTCCGGTGATGCGCCTGAGCACGGCGGTGTTTGGCGAGCGCGTGTTGCAGCCGCATTCGCCCATCGGCTACGGCGCCACGTTTTATACCAGCAAATCCACCCGCGTGGGTCTGATTGCCTGCGGCTATGCCGACGGCTACCCGCGCCTCGCCGGCACCGACACGCCCGTGGCCATCGGCAGCCACCGCAGCCGCCTGCTCGGCCGCGTGTCGATGGACATGATCACCATCGAATTGGATGTGTCGCGCGAAGGGCTCGGCGATGAAGTGGAATTATGGGGCGATGTGGTGCATGTAAACGAAGTGGCCGCCGCCGCCGGCACCATCGCTTATGAATTGTTGTGCAACGTGAAGCGCGCGAAATTTACATATTTTGACTAAAGGCTTGCCCACACCTCATCCGCGGATAAGATTTTGAGCGAAAAAGTGTGCTTGCAAGGCGGAAGCACCGCAAGGTTGAACACGTTGCGCACATTTTCAACGCAGCAGACGCGTTTTTTCGCCGATAGATTACTGTGTTATTACCGTGTGATGAAATGTAAGCAAACCCTTACATCTTGGCAAATCAAGCAAATCAGGCTATAAATAAGCACGAAATGTCAAAAGGCCGTCTGAAAGACTTTTCAGACGGCCTTTATCTTTAAATTCACACGAGCGTGTATGAACGAAACCCAATCATTAAGCTTAGCCAAACAATTAATCGCCGAAGCTTCTGTTACCCCCGACGACAAACAATGCCAGGCCATTTTGGCTGCGCGCCTGCAAAAAATCGGCTTCACCATCGAAACCATGCACTTTGGCAACACCCAAAATATCTGGGCGCGGCGCGGCAGCGAAGCGCCGCTTTTGTGTTTTGCCGGCCACACCGATGTGGTGCCCAGCGGCCCCGTGGAAAAATGGGATTCGCCGCCTTTTGTGCCCACCGAGCGCAACGCTCGGCTTTACGGGCGCGGCGCGGCCGACATGAAAACCAGCATCGCCTGTTTTGTAACCGCATGCGAGCGCTTTGTGGCGGAAAACACGGCGCACAAAGGCAGCATCGCCTTGCTGATTACCTCTGATGAAGAGGGCGATGCTTACGATGGCACCACCAAAGTGGTGGATGCGCTCAAAGCGCGCGGCGAATCAATTGATTATTGCATTGTGGGCGAGCCCACCGCAGTGGAAAAGCTGGGCGACACCCTCAAAAACGGCCGCCGCGGCTCACTCTCGGGCAACCTCACCGTGAAAGGCAAGCAAGGCCATATCGCTTACCCGCATTTGGCGGTGAACCCGGTGCACACCTTCGCGCCTGCGCTGGCCGAGCTCTCCGCCGCCGAATGGGACAAAGGCAACGCCTATTTCCCGCCCACCGGCTTTCAAGTGTCCAACATCAACGGCGGCACCGGTGCCACCAATGTGATACCCGGCGCGCTCAACGTGAAATTCAATTTCCGCTTTTCCACCGAATCCACCGACATCGGCCTCAAACAGCGCGTGCACGATGTGCTCGACAAACACGGCATCGCCTACGATATCGAATGGCAATGCTCCGGCCAGCCCTTTCTCACCGCCGCCGGCCGGCTCACCGAAGTGGCGCAGGCCGCGATTGAGAAAGTGTGCGGCATCAAAGCCGAGCTTTCCACCAGCGGCGGCACTTCAGACGGCCGTTTTATCAAAGCCATTGCCGCCGAGCTGATTGAATTGGGGCCCTGCAATGCGAGCATCCACCAGATTAACGAAAATGTGCTGCTGGCGGATATTCCCCGTTTGTCGGCTATTTATGAAGAAATGATGCGGCAATTATTATGAGCGCCTGTTAGGGGCTGTTTACAATTCATCTCGTGGCAATCTTTTGGCTCAAAAACGCGCCTGCCGCGTTGAAAATGCTCGCAAGGTGTTCAACCTTGCTGTGCTTTTCGCCTTGCAGCCACGCTTTTGCGCTCAAAATCTTACGCACGGATGAATTGTGAACAGCCCCTAGCAATAGAAAAAAGATTGCAAACAAGCGCTGAGGCCGTCTGAAAGCCGGATTCAATCAAGCCAGAAAGCAGAGTAATGCCATGAACCTGAAAAACCGCCATTTTTTAAAACTGCTCGATTTCACCCCCGCCGAAATCCACTATCTGCTCGATTTGTCGGCCGAATTGAAAGCGGCCAAAAAAGCCGGCGCAGAAGTGCCGAAGCTCAAAGGCAAAAACATCGCCTTGATTTTCGAGAAAACTTCCACCCGCACCCGCTGCGCTTTTGAAGTGGCCGCGATGGACCAAGGCGCCGGTGTTACCTATCTCGAACCCACCGGCAGCCAGATCGGCCACAAAGAAAGCATCAAAGACACCGCCCGCGTGCTCGGCCGCATGTATGACGGCATCGAGTATCGCGGCTTCGGCCAAGCCATCGTGGAAGAGCTGGCCGCTTATGCCGGCGTGCCCGTGTTCAACGGCCTCACCAACGAATTCCACCCCACGCAAATGCTGGCCGACGTGCTCACCATGCGCGAGCACAGCCAAAAGCCGCTCAACGAAATCGCTTATGCTTATGTGGGCGATGCCCGCTCCAATATGGGCAATTCGCTGCTGCTGATCGGCGCTTTGCTGGGCATGGATGTGCGCATCGGCGCGCCCAAACACTTGTGGCCGTCTGAAAGCCTGATTGCCAAAGCGCACGAGCTGGCGCAAACCAGCGGCGCGCGCGTGCTGCTCACCGACGATCCGCAAGAGGCCGTGGCCGGTGTCGATTTTATCCACACCGATGTGTGGGTGAGCATGGGCGAGCCGGAAGCCGCATGGCAAGAGCGCATCGATCTGCTCAAGCCTTATCGCGTCACCCCCGAATTGATGGCCGCTTCGGGCAAGCCGCAGGTGAAATTTATGCACTGCCTGCCCGCATTTCACAACCGCGAAACCAAAGTGGGCGAGTGGATTTACCAAACCTTCGGCCTCGACGGCGTGGAAGTAACGGAGGAAGTGTTTGAAAGCGAAGCCTCAATTGTGTTTGACCAGGCCGAAAACCGTATGCACACGATTAAGGCCGTGTTGGTGGCTTTGTTGGCGTAAATCAAATAACGTTAATTGATGAATAAAAAGGCCGTCTGAACATGTTATATTTTCAGACGGCCTTTTTTAAATCAGGAGCTTTACCATGAAACGCAACCTATTCGCCCTAGCTGCGCTGGCGCTGGCCTTGAGCGCATGCAGCAGCGCCAAAAACGAAACCCAAGCCCTGCAAGAGCGGCTTGCCGAAGCCGAAACAGCAGTGAAATTGTCGGCCGAAAACAGCCGCCGCTTAGAGGGCATGTATTCCGACATCTATTTCGAGCTCAACAGCCTCACCGTGGCCAATTTCGAAGCCAAAGTGGCACGCGGCGACACCTTTTACGCCTATATCGGCCGCCCCAGCTGCGGCGATTGCAACGCATTCGAGCCGATGCTCAAGCGCGCCATCGAAGCACACAAGCTGCAAGACAAACTTTCGTTTGTCAACGTGCACCGCCTGCATCAAGACAAAACCGCCTGGGCAGCCTTCAAGCAGAAATACCGCCTCAGCGGCACGCCCGTGCTGGCCAAATACAGCAAAGGCGTGTTGGTGAACAAGCTTGATTTTGAGGAAAACGGCGGCATCAGCGCCGAAGATTTGCAGAAATGGCTGGCGCTCAACCGCTTGTGATGCGTATTATACCAATCCAAAAAAATAACCTTACAAAATAAAAGCAGTTTGGCAACATCATCCGCGTAGGTCGGATTCTTGAATCCGACGTTTGGCCAACGGCCAAAGCGATGTGCGTGGCTTGTTCTACGAACAAGTGTCGGATTCAAGAATCCGACCTACGGGCTGCCTGTTTGTATATTATTTTTTAGAAT
>NZ_SLXE01000054.1 GCF_004341385.1 Uruburuella suis | reverse complement strand
TAAGGATTATTTTTCTCGGAAAAACCTTAACAGCACCTAAAATGTCCCTTAGGAAGATGTTTCTTCAAAAGAGCACCTTTTTTGTCCCTTACGCCCTCTTTGGGCACAAAGCCCCCTTTTCTCAGCTTGAATTGCGGATCCATCGGGTTTGCCCGTTGGTAAAGCTCATTAATCTCTTTCCAGCCGATATCGATATTTTTTACCGCGCCTTTAAACACCATCGGTTTTTGATAAAGATATTCTTGATGAAACTGAGCCGATGAAATATTGAAATCCAAATGCATTTTCCTGATGCTCCTTATTGTGCGCGCCGGTGCCCAGCGCCGCGTAGCCGGCTCGACTGACTGGCGCGCTTACCAGAATTTAATTATTTCAAACAAATTTTATGTTATATTACAAATAAATTTTATATTTATCAATAATCATTTTTATTCAGTTTAATATTTAAAATAATCATGCTTATTCTTGCCTAGATTTAGAAATTATTCTTATATTCAATCCGATAATTTACACAAATATGCCAAAATTCTGCCCTTTCCCCACTTTTTGCTTTGCCCTATCCGCACTTTTTCAACCGGCTCATGCTTTCGATTTGGCTCAAGCCTGGCAAGCAGCCCTGCATTATTCAGCCGACCATGCCGCTGCCAAACACAGCCGCGATGCCGAGGCAGAACAAAAATATCAGGCGCGCGCGGCGCTGCTGCCGCAAATCAGCGCCAATGCGGTTTACCAAAAGCAGCCTTATTCGCTCTCCGCCAATACCCAAAGCCACGGCTGGAATGTGCAGGCAAGCCAGATTCTTTATGATAAAAGCCGCTTCGCCCAATACCGGCAAGGCCGGCTGGCGGCGCAGATGGCGGATATCCGCTTGGAAAATCATGCAGATGATGTGCGCCTGAATGTGGCGCAGGCTTATTTCGATGTGTTGCTGAATCGGGATAAATTGGCGGCGATTCGCGATGAAAAAAACGCCTACCGCCAGCAAATCCGGCAGGCGCAAGCCATGTTTGCGCAAGGCGCGGCCACCATTATCGACACTTACGAAGCCCAAGCGGGCTATGATGCCGCGCTGGCCAAAGAAATCGCCACGGCTACCCAATTGCAGGTGGCCGAAAATGCGCTGGCCGATTTAACCGGGCTGAATGCTGCTGCCATCCGCCCGCTGGACAAACAGGCCGAGCAGGTCGATTTTCTCGATGGCCGGCAAGAGCCGCAATGGCAAAAGCTGGCCGCTGCGCACAACCGCTCGTGGCAATTGCAAAAAGCCGCGCTTGAAAACGCCGAAGCCGCCCTTGCTGCCGCCAAAGGCGGCCATTTGCCCAAGCTCACGCTCAACAGCGGCTATCAAGACAACCACAGCACCCGCGAATACGGCGGAGATGCACAAAAATACCGCAGCAAAGGCGCCACGCTCACGCTGCAATTGAGCATGCCGCTATACAGCGGCGGCCACACCGCCAGCCAAGACAGCGGCGGCCACACCGCCAGCCAAGACAGCGGCGGCCACACCGCCAGCCAAGTGCGCGAAGCCGCCGCCCGAGTGGCGCAAAACCGCGAATTATTGTTGGCAGCCGAGCGACAGGCCAAGCTGGCGGTGCGGCAGGCTTATTTAGGCAGCCACAGCAGCAAAATCCAAGTGCTCGCCCAGCAGCGTTTGCTGAATGCTGCCGATGCCCGGCTGCAAGCCACGCGCTTGGGCAAAGAAGTGGGCATACGCAATAATTTGGAAGAAGTGCAGGCGCAGCAGGCTCAGGCCGAGGCGGTGCAAAAGCTGGCCGAAGCCCGATATGCGCATATTCAGGCTTATTTGCAGCTACTGCACAGCGCAGGCGTGTTGGGCGAGCAGGCGCGTGCGGAGAAAATCAATGCGCTTTTGTTTGCCGCATACCCAAAATAGCCGTTTTGCGGTAAGATTCGGCAAATCATCGTGCCGCCATCAAACGGCCTTTTCCCACAAAGGAGAGCCCCATGCTCAAACGCCCCGAAGAATTTATCATGGCCATACTCGCCGCCCTCTGGGTGGTGCTCACTTATTTCATCGCCGACTATCTGGGCGCGCCCACCCACACCGCGCTTTTAATCAGCGCGCTCACGCTGATTTGGGCTTTGGTGTTTTTCATCTTGTGGCAGCGCAACATCACGCACCTGATCTGGCCGGTGTTTCTCGGCCTTTTGGTGGCTTGCTGGTGGCCGTTTCTCGATTGGTATGCCGTGAGCGATATTTTGGTGCCCGGTGCCAGCAGCGAAACCATTGTGATCGCCAAGCCGTGGTATGCCACTTGGACATTTAAAATGATTATCGCGGCCATTCCGGTGCTGGCCGGCTATGCGGTGAAATGGAAATTCAAACGCAAAGCACCGATTTCGAGCATTCCGTAAATATCGGTTTGCATGATTGAAAAGGCCGTCTGAATGTTCAGACGGCCTTACTTTTTATTTCCTGCTGTAATCTATGGCAAATAATAAAAAGGTAAGCGGCGCTCGAATGCCTATATAAATACAAATCTCTTTCGCAATAATCATAAATAAAAATAAAACCGGATTATTGTGAAACGCTTCGCTGGTGCCAAAGCTTCTGCCCGTGCTCACTTTGAATACTTGCGGATACAAACTTAGTAAAAATGTAGATATGCCCAATCCAAAAATCAATAAACAATACCACCAGATATGCTTGGGCACCCTGATCACATCATCTTTACGCCATATACCGACAAAGGTTCCCATTATCACCGCAAAACCAACGGTGAAGCTGTTTACCACCTTGGCGCTAAATGGGTAATTCGACGGCATATAATAGCCATTTCCCAATAAATACTTATCGACAAAACGGTTTAATGCAAAATCAAAATCGCCGGCAGGGTGCGCCGGAATCAAAATAAACAGCACCACAGGGAAAATCAAAAGGGCATAGAAAATATAATTTTCCACCTGTTTTTTATCCATTTTTTATAGCTCCTAAAGGCCGTCTGAATATTCAGACGGGCTGACAATCAATTTACATTATATTAAATGATTTTCCTGAGGCTCGGGCAGGCTGATGGCCGGTTGAATCACTTCGGGATAAACCGGCGGCTGAGCGCTTGCAGGGCTCTGCGCTGCCGGTGCCGGCACTTCACCCGATGGCAGAAATGTCCATTCATCATCAAGAAGCTCTGAGGGAAGGTTGGTTTCTTTTGCTGCCTCTTCAGCCGGATGGCTGTTTTCCGGAATCGGCACGAGCGGCTCTGCACCAGGCAATGCGGCTTCTGCATTGGGCAAAAAGAGATAAGGCTCGAAGGCAACCAATCTCGAGCCGCCTGCCGGCCACAGCCCGGCTGCTTCAACTGCACTTTCAGCCTGAGCAGGCGGCTCTGCAGACGGATTTTCTGCGGCAACAAGTGCCTCAGCTGCTGCCGGATCTGCGCCTTCGGCAAGTGGTGTTTCGATAGGGTTTTCAAAATGGGGCTCGTTGCTGATGATGCTGATTTCATTGCTGTTGATAATCAACGCTTCTTCGGTGCGGACATCGCCGATAAAGGTGGCGCTCTCGCTGTTGATTTCGAGATCTTTAAAATGATGGTTGCCGATGATGCTGACATTTTCAGCCGCCAGCCGCGTACTTTCAAGGCGGCCGGATAGGCTGTTGCCGAACAGCACCAAATCGGAATATTCGTATTCATTGATGCCGCCATCGGAACGGAATTCACCCATGGAAATTTTCTTTTCCAAGGCTTCGACACCCTCTAACGCAAAGTATGTGAGCACAACGCCTCCTACAATTGTGGCAGCAGCGACAAATCCAGCCGGAGCACCCATACCTAAAAGCATCAATCCCATCCCTCTGGCCACCGCCGCGCTCCCAACCACCGAAACAGCAGCAGCCACGATTTTGGCAATCTGACCTGCAACCGGATCCCAGTTGTCGGTTTGGGATGCAGTATTGATGCGGCTGCCAAGCTCGTATGCATCTGCGGCATTGCTGATGCCGCCGGTGATTTTGGTGATGCCGTTGAGCAGGTGCAGCTTGCCACTCATCTCGCCGTATTTCTGCGTTGTTTCAGCGGCATCGGTGCGGATTTTCTCCACCGCTTCATTCAGTGCTTCACGGTTATTGGCATAATAAGCCTTGCGCTCATCGAGCATCCCGCCTTCTTCAAATTCCATAATGCGGCGCGAAAAGCCTGAGGCCAAATCATGCTTGAGCGAGGCGCTGTTTTTAAGCTTTTCGGTTTCGGCCAAAAAGCTTTGATGCGGGTTTGCGAGCGCAGCATCGGCATAAGTGGCGGCATCGCCCAATACGCCTATGCTTTAGTTGAGCGGGTGGGTTGCGGCGGCTTCCGGCGTTTCGGACGCAGGCGCAGGGTGGGCTTGACTGATTTGTGGTTTGGGCAGAGGCTGTTCGGCCAGTGTCGGCGCTGGCACTTGGGCATGAATATCACCGGTAATAACCGGATTTTGCGGGATAAATTCTAAATTCTCCAAATTGGCATCGAGGTCGGAGAAATCGAGAATTTTCGAGGGTGTGTCTTCAATAGGATCCGGCGTGACCATCACAACATTGGTTTCCACTTGCCGCAATACATCGTCATCAACAACCTTCAAATCGTATAAAGCCACATCTTTTATTTTTGTATCAGGATGATTTTCGTGGGCAGGATTGTCCACAGGTGCTCTCGGTATTGAGAGAGAAGGTATATAGCCTGACGGCTGCGGGATTGCAGGTGGAGGAATGGGTTGCCAATCTGATGCCCGAAAGCTTTCTTTTGGCTCTGCACGCCAGCCGTTAAAGGCTGAAGAGAAATTGCCGATATTGCTGTATAGATTCATATTGTTTCTCCTTTTCAATCAAACTGCCTCATAAAAACATTCCTTCCGGCAGAGGAATGCACATTTAAATTAATAAATGCAAATCATTATTAACTTAAGAAAAGACTATAGGCCGTCTGAAAAGTTTCAGACGGCCTATATTTTTATGACAATTTAATTTTATTCAAACCCGTTGGCCGCAGCCACTTGCGCCCACGCTTCCAAAATCAGCTCGGGGCGGTTGGGCTTGAGCAAGGCGGCGTCGGAGAGCATGCGCCGCCAGCTGCGGGCGTTTTTCAGGCCGTGCATCAGGCCCAGATAATGGCGGGCGATATGGCGCACGGTGGTGCCGCGCCCGGCGTTTACTTGGCTTAAGGCATAATCGTAAAGGCGCGCCACCAAATCGGCTTCGGTAATCGGCGCATGGCTGCTGCCGTAAAACAAGGCATCCCAATCGCGCATCACCATCGGGTTGTGATAGGCTTCGCGCCCCACCATCACGCCGTCTACATGCTTCAGATGGGCGGCGATTTCTTCGTTGGTGGTGATGCCGCCGTTGATGATAATTTCCAAATCGGGAAATTCCTGCTTGAGGCGGTAAACATATTCGTATTTCAAAGGCGGCACTTCGCGGTTTTCTTTGGGCGACAAGCCGTCGAGCCAGGCATTGCGCGCGTGCACGATATAGGTACGGCAGGCGGTTTGCTTGCGCAGAGTGCCCACAAAATCGGCCACGGTGCTGTATTCGGTTTGGCGGTCGACGCCGATGCGGTGCTTGACGGTAACGGGAATCTGCACCGCATCCTGCATGGCGTTGAGGCAGTCGGCCACCAGCGCCGCATCGTTCATCAGGCAGGCGCCGAATGCGCCTTTTTGCACGCGCGGGCTGGGGCAGCCGCAATTAAGGTTGACTTCGTTATAGCCGTAATCTTCGGCCGCTTTGGCCGCTTTGGCCAAATCCGCAGGCTCGCTGCCGCCCAGCTGCAAGGCGAGCGGATTTTCGCCTTCGTTAAACATTAAAAAGCGCGTTTTGTCGCCGTGGATAATCGCGCCGGCGTTGATCATTTCGCTATAGAGCCAGCTGTGGCGCGTGATTTGGCGCGCCATATGGCGGTAGTGTTTATCTGTCCAGTCGAGCATGGGGGCAACGGCCAAGCGGCGCGGCGGCAGGTTGTGCATGGTGGAAAAATCTCTTTAAATAGGGCAAAACGCAACTGCGCATTATAACATGGTGCACACTGCGCCTATTCCTCAAAGGCCGTCTGAACGATTTGTTTTCAGACGGCCTGTTATCTTAATCCAGCTGCTTTTATCAAAATCCGCTAAAATAAGCGCTTGTTGCCATTGCGAGGTTTCATCATGCCGCCCGTTCCCGCCCATACCCAAATCGCCGTAATCGGCGCCGGCCCCGTCGGCGTGTTGGCTGCTTTGCAGCTTGCCCGCCAAGGGCGGCAGGTGTTGTTGATTGAGGCGCGGCCGCAGCATGCCGAAATCCGCGACCGGCGCACGCTGGCTTTGTCGTTCAACAGCGTGGCGGCGTTTCAGCAGGCGGGCGTGGTGCTGCCCGAAGAAGAAACCACGCCGATTGTGAACGTGCATATTTCGCAGCAAAACATGTTTGGCCGCACCTTGCTGCGCGCCGAAGATATGGGCGTGGCGGCGCTGGGGCGCACGGTGGATTATGCGCTGCTGATGCGCGCCTGCGAAGCGGCGCTGGCGGCGCAAAACGTGCCGGTGTTGTGGCACACGCAAGTGGCCCAAGTACGCACGCTCAGCCATTTTGCCGAGCTGCAAATCGAGCAGCAAGGCCGTGCGCACAGCCTCACCGCCGATTGGGTGGTGCTGGCCGAGGGCGGCCACCTCGCCGAAGGCCTGCCCGGCCTGCAATGCCACAGCTACGATTACCAACAATCGGCGCTGGTGACCACGCTCGAATTCGAGCAAGGCAACAACGGCACCGCATATGAGCGCTTTGCCGATGCCGGCCCTTTCGCCCTTTTGCCCTACCACCATGCCTACCGCTTGGTGTGGACGCGCACTCCCGCCGATGCGCTCTCGCTCAAAAACATGCCGTTTGAAGACTTCGCCGCCGCCTTTGAAGCCGCGTTCGGCAATCATTTAGGCCGTCTGAAAGCACGCGGCGAAGCGGCGGTGTTTCCCCTGCAATTAAAGCAGCTCAATAAGGTTTACAGCGGCCGCGTGATCTGCATCGGCAATGCCGCGCAAACCATGCACCCCGTGGCCGCGCAAGGGCTGAACTTGGGCGTGCGCGACGCGCTGGCGCTGGCCGCCTGCTTTGCGGCCGCCAAAAGCCTCAACAACAACGCGCTGGCGCAGCAATATGCCGCCGGCCGCCGCCCTGATGCGCAAGCCATTGTGGGCTTCACCCACAGCTTGGTCACGCTTTTCGACCACCCCGACGCCCTGCTCAAATTAGGGCGCGGCGGCGTGATGGCGCTGCTCGACAGCCTGCCCGCCGCGCGTAAAAAATTCACCCGCCAATTGATTTTCGGTTTATAAAAGCCTGTTTACATGCTTTTCATAAGCTTGAATGCAGAAAACAAAGCGAGGCCGTCTGAAAGAATCCGCCGGCTCGATACTTGTATCCGACATTTGTCTCAGCCCTGATGCTTGTTCTGCAAACAAGTGTCGGATTCGAGAATCCGACCAGCTCCCCACAACCTGCTGCGTGTAAAAAATCACCCGCCTGTTAATTTTCAGTTTATAAGCTTTAATCGTCATCTTCACACGCTATCGTTAGGGTGTCCTGACATTTCGTTTATGAGGGGGATTTTGTTCCTGAAAATGCAGATGCAAGGCGAAAAGCGCAGCAAGGTTGGACACCTTGCGAGGCTTTTTAACGCGGCAGATGCGTTTTCAGGGGCGAAATACCCCCATAAATCGAAATGTCAGGATCCCTAGCATTTCATCCGTTGCCGAATCCTGCCGCCCACCCGCTTGGAGGATAAGGAAATGCTCATTCTGCAAGATGCCGATTTGCGCCTGCTGCCGCTTAGCATCGATCATTTCGATGCGCTGCTGCAAATAGCCGCCGAATGCCCCGACACTTGGCAATACACGCCCAACAGCGCGCTGGGCGCGGAAAATATGCACAGCTATATCCAAACCGCGTTGGTGCAGCGCGCCGCCGGCCGCCACCTGCCTTTTGTGGTGGAATATCAAGGCCGCATCGTGGGCAGCACCCGCTTTTACCACATCGACGAGCACCACAAAAGCGTGCACATCGGCTACACCTGGCTGCACACCGACACCCGCGGCAGCAATGTCAACAAGCGCACCAAATATCTGCTGCTGCAACACGCTTTCGAGCATTGGGATATGTGCCGCGTGGCCTTCACCGCCGATATCAACAACCACGCCAGCATCCGCGCACTCGAAAGCATAGGCGCCACGCAAGAGGGCGTGTTGCGCAGCGATATGGTGCTCGCCAGCGGTGTGCGCCGCAACACCGCCGTGTTCGGCATTTTGCAACACGAATGGCGCACCCGCATCAAAGCCATGCTGGCCGAAAAAATCGCCGCCGGCAACCTGGCCGAAACCGCGCCCGCGCCGGGGCTGTGGCAGAAAATCCGCCGCTTCCTGCACAAGCCCTAGGGTCTGTTCACAATTACTTGTCATAACATTGAATAAAAAGGAAAGCAGGTGTAAAAAGGGAGCTCTCACACAACCCTAATACACCTGCC
>NZ_SLXE01000053.1 GCF_004341385.1 Uruburuella suis | reverse complement strand
GATCGTTTGAAAAGGCATTATGAAAGCGTAGTTGCTTTAGCTTGTATTATGCTATGGCTGCCTTTATGACAAGTAATTGTCAGGACGCCCTAGGGAAGAGCTAAGCCGCAAGGCTTGTATCAAACTCGGCCAAGACAAGAGTGACCGGTTTGACCAAACAAAAAGGAGCGCTGCCATGAGTATACTGAAGCAACCGTTTGCCCCCGCCCGTTTGGCATTGCCCGTGCTGCTGGCCTTAAGCGCGGCGGCCTGTGCTGAAAATGTTTCAGACGGCCTCGCTGAGGCAGCCCCGCAAACCGCATCTGCCGGTGTAGTGCAAACGGTTTTGACTACCGCAACCCGCGCCCAGCCGCAAGAAGCGGCGCAGCAATGGCGCTGGCAAACCGTGGCCACCGGCCTAAACCACCCTTGGGGCTTGGCTTTTCTGCCCGACGGCCGCTTTTTAATCAGCGAGCGCAGCGGCGATTTGCGCGTGGTGGATGCGCAAGGTCGGATTTCCGCACCGGTGACAGGCTTGCCGAAAATCGATGTCGGCGGGCAGGGCGGTTTGCTTGATGTCGCATTGGATGAAAACTTTGCCGATAACGGCCGCGTGTATTTCTGCTTCAGCGAGCCGGGTAGCGGCGGCAACAGCACCGCCTTGGCCGAGGGCATATTGTCGCCCGAGGGCGGCCGCCTTTCGCAAGTGAAAACCTTGTTCAGCCAAGCGCCGAAAGTGCGCAGCAACCGCCATTTCGGTTGCCGCATTGCGCTGGCGCCCGGATATATTTATCTGGGCATGGGCGACAGAGGCAGCCGCAGCGAAGAGGCGCAAAATTTGGGCAGCCACATCGGCAAAATCGTGCGCCTGAGCCGTAACGGCAGCGTGCCCGCCGATAATCCGTTTGTGCAACAAAGCAGCGCACGCGGCGAAATCTGGAGCTACGGCCACCGCAATATCCAAGGCATGGCGCTGGATGCGCAAGGCCGCTTGTGGGCGAGCGAGCACGGCGCACAAGGCGGCGATGAAATCAACCTGATTGCCGCCGGCAAAAACTACGGCTGGCCGGTGATCGCCTATGGCAAAGATTACGGCGGCGGCCAAATCGGCGCGGGCATCACCGCCCAAGCCGGCATGGAGCAGCCTTTGTATTACTGGGATCCATCGATGGCCCCTTCAGGCATGGCATTTGTCGGCAGCAATCCTTACGGCAGCGACTGGCGCGGTAATCTGCTGGCAGGCTCGCTCAAATTCGGTTACGTTGCCCGCCTCACGCTGGATGGCGAACGGGTGGTGCGCGAAGAGAAAATCAATGTCGGTGAGCGCGTGCGCGACGTGCGCCAAGCGCCCGACGGTTTTATTTATATTGTGAGCGACAGCAGCAACGGCAAATTGATGAAGCTGTTGCCGCGATAGTTTCAGACGGCCTATCTATAATAGGGCATGCTTGCGGGAGAATATAATGATGACTAAGCGTGAAGAAATTCTGGCAAAACAGCGACAGCTGAAAGTGTTGTTTAGCGCATGGATGGCAGAGAAAAAGCAACATGAAATCGTGACGTTTCGGCGTGAAAACGGTGATTTGGTTGAGCATTATCCAAACGGCACGGAGAGAGTGAGTAGTCATGCCGAATAATGTGGCTATTTTTTATTGTGGTACCAATGGCGCGGGTAAATCAACGTTAAGGGCTTTTAATCAAGATACCGTGCAAATTGTGATTGACTCTGATCATATCGCCATGCAATTAAACCCCAAATCACCGCGTTTGGTAGATTTTGAGGCAGGCAGAAAAGCGATTGAGCTATTTCAGTTTGCCATTAAGCATCATATTTCATTTTCAATGGAATCTACTTTGTCCGGTTATTCTATTTTAAATCGGATGAAATCGGCGCGAGCAAAAGGGTTATGTTCGGCTAAATTATGTGGCGGTTGATGATGTGGCAATCAATTTAGCGCGGGTTGCTGCTCGTGTTCGGGCTGGCGACCATTCTATTGATGAACAAACCATTCGCCAGCGCTATAAAAGTAGTCAAAAGCATCTATTATTGGCATTGGCATGCTGTGATGAAGCTTTTATTTACGACAATTCATCGGAGCAGCCCAAAATTATTTTTTGGCTGCACCAGCAAAAGATTATGTCACTGGAAACGGAATTGCCGTTGTGGTGTAAAACCTTACAATATGAATTATTGGCAATGGGTTTTACGCCAATAGTTTAAAATATTTTCTATTTGAAAGAACTTGATAATGACCTGGGAAACCGTAATCGGGCTGGAAATTCATGTCCAGCTCAACACCCAATCCAAAATTTTCAGCGGCGCGTCAACGGCGTTTGGCGCGGAGCCGAATGCGCATGCGAGCGTGGTGGAGTGTGCGCTGCCGGGCGTGTTGCCGGTGATGAACCGTGAAGTGGTGGCCAAGGCCATCAAGCTCGGTTTGGCGCTGGGTGCGAAAATCAATCAGAAAAACGTGTTTGACCGCAAAAACTATTTCTATCCCGATTTGCCCAAAGGCTATCAGATCAGCCAGCTCGATTTGCCGATTGTAGCCGAGGGCAGGCTGGAAATTGTGGTGGGTGATGAGGTGAAAACCATCAATGTTACCCGCGCGCACATGGAAGAAGATGCAGGAAAATCGGTGCACGAAGGCTTAAACGGCGCCACCGGCATTGATTTGAACCGCGCCGGCACGCCTTTGCTGGAAGTGGTTTCCGAGCCGGAAATGCGCTCGGCGGCCGAGGCGGTGGCTTATGCCAAAGCGCTGCACGGCTTGGTCACGTGGCTGGATATTTGCGACGGCAATATGGCCGAGGGCTCGTTCCGCATGGATGCCAATGTGTCGGTGCGCCCCAAAGGGCAGGCCGAATTCGGCACCCGCCGCGAGATTAAAAACCTCAATTCGTTCCGCTTTTTGGAGCAGGCGATTAATTATGAGGTGGAAGCGCAAATCGATATCATCGAAGAGGGCGGCAAAGTGCAGCAAGCCACCATGCTGTTTGACCCCGATAAGGGCGAAACCCGCGTGATGCGCTTAAAAGAAGATGCGCACGATTATCGCTATTTTCCCGACCCCGATTTGCTGCCGGTGATGATTTCAGACGGCCAAATGCAAAAAGCGCGTGATGAAATGCCGGAGCTGCCGGGCGAGATGGCGCAGCGCTTTGTGGCCGATTTCGGCGTGAGCGATTACGATGCGCGCCTGCTCACCGCCGGCCGTGCCCAAGCAGCCTTCTTTGAAGAGGCGGCCTTAGCAAGCAAACAGGGCAAGCTTGTGGCCAACTGGATGAACGGCGAATTGGCGGCCACGCTGAATAAAGAAGGGCTGGATTTGGCGCAAAGCCCGATCACCGCAGCGCGCTTGGCGGCTTTGGTCGGCAAAATTGCCGACGGCACCTTGAACAGCAAACTGGCCAAGCAGGCGTTTGAAGCAATGTGGGCCAGCCCTGAGGCCACGATTGAGCAGATTATCGAAGAAAAAGGCTTGCAACAAATCGTCGACACCGGCGCGATTGAGGCCATGATAGACGAAGTATTGGCCAATAATGCCAAAGCGGTCGAGCAATTCAAGAGCGGCAACGAAAAAGCGCTCAATGCCTTGGTGGGGCAGGTGATGAAAGCCAGCAAAGGTAAAGCCAATCCCGCGCAGGTGCAGGAATTGATGAAAGCGAAGCTGGGCTGATGCCTGAGCCTGTTCGCATGGCATCGTGCGGAATGTAGGCAAACGAGCCTGCCTGCTGTGTTGAAAATGCACACAAGGCCGCTAATTTGGCTGTGTTTTTGTTTTGCAGGCAAGCTTTTGCGCTCAAAATCTTACTCTTGCGGATGAAATGTGAACAAACCCCAAGAGGCCGTCTGAAAGATTCGGGCGGCTGCCGTTTCAGACGGCCTGACAAAATAATGGCCGGCGGGCTATAATCCGCCATTCTCTAACTGCAATGCCGGACACGGAAGCACACCATGAAAAAAATCTTTTTGCTCGCCGCCGCGTTGGCGCTTTCTGCTTGCGGCTTTCATTTGAAAGGGCACAGCGGCATTCCCGATGCACTGCCTTATCAGGCATGGCATGTTGACGGCGAAAGCCTGCAACAGGCGCTGGAAGCGGCTTTGCGCCGCGCCGACGGCAAGCCGGTGAGCGCGCCGCAGGCGCAGGCCACCATCAGTGTGCTGCGGGTGGACACCAAAAAAGATGTGTTCACCATCACCCGCGCCGCCGAAATCAATGAATACCTGCTTAATCTGCGTGTCGATGCGCAAGCCAGCCGCAACGGCGAGCCTTTGGGCGAACCCATGACGGTGGTGGTGCAGCGCACCATGGAATATGCCGACAGCGAAGTGCTCGGCAAGCAGGAAGAAGAAGCCACCATTTGGGCGGAAATGCGCGCCGATGCCGCCGAGCAGATTGTGCGCCGGTTGGCCTTTTTGAAAGCGCGCTAAATGGCGCAAATGGACATCGAGCAGCTCTCGCCCGATTTGCCGCTGAAGCCTTTGTATGTGATACACGGCGAAGAGGATTTGCTGCGTGTGGAAGCGTTGGATGTGTTGCGGCAGGCGGCGCGGCAGCAAGGCTATCTCAACCGCGAAGTTTACAGCGCCGATTCGGCAAGCTTTGATTGGCAGGAATTGCTGCACGCAGCCGGCAGCATGGGCTTGTTTGCCGATTTGAAATTATTGGAAATCCACATTCCGGGCGGTAAGCCCGGCAAAGCCGGCGGCGATGCGCTGCAAGAGCTGGCCGGGCGTTTGCCGGAAGACACCGCCGTGGTGCTGATGCTGCCCAAGCTCGAGCGCGCGCAAATGCAGGCCAAATGGTTTGCCGTGCTGGCCAAACACGGTGTGGTGCTGGAAGCCAAAGCCGTGAGCGGCGCAGCCTTGCCGCAATGGATTCAAGGCCGTCTGAAACAGGCCGGGCTTGAAATTGAAGCCGATGCGCTTTCTTTGTTTGCCGAGCGGGTGGAAGGCAATCTTTTGGCGGCCAAACAAGAAATCGACAAACTCGCCTTGCTGCACCCGCGCGGCCATTTGCTGAATATGGCCGATGCCGAAGCGGCGGTGGCCAATGTGGCGCGTTTTGATGTGTTTCAGCTTGCCGGCGCATGGATGAGCGGCGATGCGGCGCGCACCGCCCGCCTGCTCGAAGGGTTGGAGGCCGATGGCGAAGAGCCGGTGATGTTGTTGTGGGCGCTGGCCGAAGACATCCGCACTTTAATCCGCCTCACCGCCGCGCTCAAGCAGGGGCAAAGCGTGCAGAGCGTGCGCAACAGCCTGCGCCTGTGGGGCGACAAGCAAACGCTGGCACCGATGGCAGTGCGGCGCATCAGCATCGCCCGTTTGCTGGCCGCGTTGCAGGACTGTGCCAAAATCGACTGCATGATTAAGGGCGCAGAAGCGGGCAATGCGTGGGCCGAATTCAAGCACCTCACCCTTGAGCTGGCGGCCTAAAATTATTTTACAGGCCGTCTGAAATACGGTTGTTTCAGACGGCATTTATCGCAAAACCGAAGGAAAACAAATAATATGGAAAAGAAAACCAAAATCCGCCTGGCCGGCCTGATTATTCTGGCCACGGCTGTGCTCAGCCTGATTCTTGTGCTGTTTACCGATTCTTGGCCACTGGCCATTGCCATTGCCGTGGTGGTGATGGCTTCGGCTTCTGCCGGCTTTTATTGGTATTCGCGCCGCCAGCAGCGCCAGTTTATCGAGCGTTTGAAAAAATTCGATATCGATCCGGAAAAAGGCCGCGTTAACGAAGCCAACCTGCGCCGCATGTATCACAGCGGCGGCCAGGCGCAAAAAGATGCCATCACCATTATCTGCATGTCGCAGGAATGTTCGGTGGAAGAAGCGCACGCTTTGTTTAAAAAACGCCCCACCCGCCAAGAGCAGATGGCGCAGGCGCGCGAAATGCAAAAAGGCATGCGCCAGCCGCGTATGCGCCGTTGAGCGCTGCATCAATCCAAAGGCCGTCTGAAAAAAGTTTTCAGACGGCCTCTCTTCTTGGGCTGCGGCAAATAAGATTTAACGCAAATCGGGCAACACGTTCAACACCGCCGACAACACCGCTTCGCCCAAGCGCAATGAGCGCTGGCCGTTCCAGCCGAAATCGTCATCGGGCAGGTTGTGGTTGTCTTTAAACGGCATTTCCAATGTGTAGGCCAAGCAGCCGAAATTTTCGCCTACCCAAGCCGTGGCCATGCTCAGATTGGCTTGGCCGGGCGAATCTTTTTCGTAGCCGTGCTCATCTTGGAAATCGGGGCTGGCGGCGGCAAACGCGGCTTTGAATTGCGCTTCCAGCGCGGCGATGCGTTCATTATAGGCCGGCACGCCTTCGGTGCCCGCCACAAACACATAAGGAATGGCTTCGTCGCCGTGGATGTCGAGGAATAAGTCCACGCCGGTGGCGCGCATTTTTTCGCGCACATAATACACTTCGGGGCTTTTTTCCAAGGTGGGCGCGAGCCATTCGCGGTTGAGGTTGGCGCCGGCGGCATTGGTGCGCAGATTGCCCAGCGCCGAGCCGTCGGGATTCATATTGGGCACGATGTAAAACGTGGCTTGGTCGAGCAGCGCGCGCGCGGTGGCGTCTTGCGGGTCGAGCAGGCGCGCGAGCAGGCCTTCGACAAACCATTCGGCCATGGTTTCGCCCGGGTGCTGGCGGGCAATCACCCACACTTTCAAATCGCTTTGCACTTGGTTGCCGATGGTGAGCAGATTCATGTCGCGCCCTTCTACTGTGCTGCCCAAATCGTCAATCTGGCACAAGCCGCTGCCTTGCGCATCGCCCAATAAATTTAAGTGCTGCTCGCTGGAATAAGGCTCGAAATAGGCATAATAAATGCTGTTGGCCAGCGGGGTGTGTTCGATGGTGAGCACGCCGTTTTCATAGCGGGTGGGTACGCGAAACCAGTTTTGCCTGTCGTAAGAGGCGCAGGCCTGATAATCTTCCCAGCCATCGGGGTAGGCGGCTTGGGCGGCATTTTCAAAATGCATCACGCAATTTTGATAGGCCGCGCCTTGCAATCGGAAGTAAAACCATTGTGCAAAATCGGAGGCGTTGTCGGGGCGCAAGGCCAAGCGGATATCGGCGGGGTTGCTCAAGTCGGTTACGGTGAGGGCGCCGGCATCGAAACGGGTGCTGATTTTCATGGTGATTTCTTTAAAAGATAAGACGTATAACGTATTATTGTACTGCTATTTAGGTGAGGTTTGTTTGCTTTCTTTTGTACTGGCTGCCTTGTGTGTGCGTAAGCCGGATTCGCTAATCCGATGCTTGTTTGCAGAATAAAATTTTGAGCTTGTGGCAAATGTCGGATACCCGTATCCGACCGACAAATTTTGGCCATCTGAAAGCGTTCAGACGGCCTGAACAGGTGCTTTATAAGGTGTGATGAAATGGAAAAAGATTTGGTTTTAACCTTGATGTTTCGCGATTATTGCAGCCTCTGCCATAAAATGCGCGATGCTTTGCAGCCTTATCAGCAGCAATACGGTTTTGCGCTGGAGGTGGTGGATGTGGATGCCGATGCGGCGCTGGAAGAAAAATACAACGAATTGGTG
The DNA here is from genome assembly GCF_004341385.1 of Uruburuella suis. Lineage (GTDB taxonomy): Bacteria > Pseudomonadota > Gammaproteobacteria > Burkholderiales > Neisseriaceae > Neisseria > Neisseria suis. The sequence continues at coordinate 1,233 of NZ_SLXE01000053.1, read as the reverse complement.
CCGGTGCTGCTTTGGGGTGATAGGGAAATCTGCCATTGGTTTTTAGATGAAGCCTTGCTGCGGGCTTTTTTGGCGGAAAATTCGGAAACTGCTTAAAGGTGAAATGGAATGCAAGAAAAAGTGATACAAAACTATGCTCTATAACGGCGTAGGTTGGGTTGATAAACCCAAGGTTTCAGACGGCCTAGGGGCTTGTTGGGTTTTCAACCCAACTTATCCGTTGTGTCACTTTTTTTGCATTCCACTAAAAAGGCGCAGAAATGCCGATGGATAGATTCGGGCCGGCATCAGCATGATGGGTTTTTAAAATTTTAAAATAAACAATGTGTTGTAATAATAAACAGGCCGTCTGAAAGGTTTCAGACGGCCTGTTGTTATTGCGCTATGTCGACGGCATCGGTGTTAGCCGGAGCCGGTTGGTAAACCGGTGTTGTGGGGTGGTAGTCTGCTGCCGAGGGCTGTGGCGGCAGGCTTTCGGCCTTGCGCGCTTTGCTCTTGCTTTCTTTTTTATCTTTATCGTCGTTGCCATCGGGAATCACCGCATCCACTACGGCACCGGTGGTTTTCACGGCGATTTTGCCGACGGTAAACACGGTGGTGGCGGCGAGGTCGACGGCAGAGGCCACCACGCAGCCGCCGAGCAGCAGACCGGTAGCCAAGGGCAGGGCGGTGCGGCGCAGGCTTTTTATGCCGGTTTTGAAAAATAAGCGGGCGGTGTGGTTTTGTTGTGTTGTTTGCGGCTTGCGGCTTTGTCGGTTGTGTTTCAGGCTGGGTGTCATTTGTGGCTGTGCCCGCAATGTTTGTTGTGCTCGTGATCTTCGTCGCAGCCGGCCAGCATCTGCGCCCAGGCTTCGTCGTCGCCGTCGAATTCGGCTATTTCGGCGTATTCGCCGCTCTCGAGCATGGCCACCAATTCTGCCAGTGATTCGGCGCCTTCCACCCAATCGCAGGGGATGTCGGGCGGGGTGGTGTCGGCGAGCACAGCGGCCAGGCCTTGGTGCCAGGCCACCCAATAGCCGTTGGCGGTGTGCACAAACACGGCTTCGGGGTGGATGTGTTCATCGGTGGTGCCGGCGAGCATGCGTTCGGCGATTTCGGGCTGGAAGGGCAGGGTTTGCATGAGGGTGTCTTTCTATTGGTGATGAAATGTGAACAGACCCTAGGGTCTGTTCACAATTACTTGTCATAACATTGAATAAAAAGGAAAGCAGGTGTAAAAAGGGAGCTCTCACA
>NZ_SLXE01000052.1 GCF_004341385.1 Uruburuella suis | reverse complement strand
AAGTATGTTTTGTTTGGCGACAAAAATTTTAACTTATCTGCCTTTCTTTTATCTGATTATTTTTATGACAAGTAATTGTCAGGACGCCCTAGTGCCGAATCTAAAAAATAACGAGGCAACGATTAGATTCGATATCACTCATTCATCAGGCGTTTCAGACGGCCTTATTCAGGCCCTTGCTCATTCGGCTGCAAATATTCGCTGCCGTGCAGCCACATCTGGCTGCCTACAGGCGCGCCCACCGCCGCCGCAAGATTGGTGCTCAAAGACGCGGCAAAGTTGCCCCGATAAAGCTTACTGCCCTGATGGGAAAGGTTGGAATTAGCATCGGCATAAATTTTGCCGCCTATGCCCCGCCACAAGCGGCAAAAGCCGTAGTCTTCCGATAAATAGCGGCGGCTTTCGGGGTCTATCATCACATCAAAAAAGCGGTAATGCAAACCCCGATTGTCCACGCCCAAAGAGTCGGGCACATATTGCCGCTCGGGATAAGCCGCCATCAGGCGCTCAAACACGCTGCGCTTGATCAGCATAAAACCGGTGGGCGCTTCATCCACTTCGAAAAAACCGTCTGCACCGATATGCAGATGCACTTCGCCATTATCCTTCACCGCACCGGTATTGACCGTGTAGTGGTTATATCCGGCTTCGAATTGCGCTTGGGTGGTGCCTTGCGGCAGGCCTTCTTGCGGCCAGTTTTCATGTTTGAGCGGATACACGCCACAGGCAACATCATAATCCGACAACAGCAGCCGATAAACCGCTTGCGGCGAAAAGCCGATATCGGAATCGATCCAGAATAAATGCGTCCATTGCGGGTTGGCCAAAAAATTGGCCACAGCATTATTGCGGGCGCGGGTAATCAGACTCTCGCCTCTTTGCAACGACACCTGCAAAGACAGGCCTTGTTGCGCCGCAGACGACACCAAATTGAGCAAAGAGAGCGTGTAATTGTGAAAATATTTGCCGTCGTGGCTGGGTGTCATCACCACCGGAAACATATCGGCCAAGGCAGAAGTGGGCAGCATTTTGCGTTGATTCCTCTCAATAAACGAATCAGACCAAACCTAAAAACAACCTAGCTTCGTTTCTCGCCTTGCCGTGCTGGCTGTACGGTCTGCGGCTCGCCGCTTGGTTATCTTCATTTTTTAGACTTGGCATAAGCCGGCCATATCCGGCCTGATTAGGGGCTGTTCACAATTCATCCGCGCGTAAGATTTTGAGCGCAAAAGCGTGCTTGCAAGACGAAAAGCGCAGCAAGGTTGGACACCTTGCGAGGCTTTTTAACGCAGCAGATGCATTTTCAGGGGCGAAATCCCCCTCATAAACGAATTGTCAGGACGCCCTAATGCAACCACTGTACCAACGGGTGGTTACCGCCGTAAGTTAACAATGCGGCTGTGAGCAGCATATTGGCTACCACAGTCAGCCAAAACACGCGCACAAAGCCGGCTTTGGTGGTTTTGTGGTTAAACAGCGAACGCGCCACCAGCGCGCCCGGCCAGCCGCCGCACATGCTGAACAAGTGCAGCGTATTTTCTGCGGTACGCTGGCGGCGCTTGCCTGATGCATTGGCCAGCGCAGCCGATTTGTCGGCCGCATAAAGCATCAAAGCCACAAGGCTGAGCGCGCCGTAAACCCACGCCAGCTTGGGCAACATCACCCATAGCACCGCCAAATAAACGCCGCTGATCAGGCTGTAGGCCAAAAATTTAGGCACATTCAAACTCATCTGATTTTGGTCGTAGGTTTCATCCGACGCCAACGTGTGTTCATGCTCGCTAAGCACCACTTTAACCGCTTTCTGCCGCTCCCCCGATACCGGGCGGTCGCAAAAAAAGCTGACCTTGTCGCCGATTTGCGGGCGGCGTTTGCGGTAATGGTAAGCGGAAACGTGAAAAAACACATCGCGCCGCTTTGCGCCGGCCTGAATGAAACCATAGCCCTTGTCGTCATCCCAAAACGCAACGCTGCCGTGCAACACGGTATTGGCAGGCAAAGGCGGCGGCGCTTTTTCTTTGGGCAATGCTTGGGCAATGTCGATAGGCTCGGCATGGATATTCAACAATACTTCTCCTTGCGCTTCAATCTCAGCCGGCGTTTCGGCAAACGAGCCATCCGAGCTGATTGGCTCGGCTGCCACATCGGTGCTTTGCGGGGGCTCTGATGCCGAATCCGTATCTACATCGGGCTGTTTGTCCGGCTCGGCAATATCCGTCGGCACAACTTCAGCCGCCTCTTCTGTGGGTGCTTCAGCAACCGTTACCGGCTTGGCGGCAATGTCGGCTTCCTCCAGAATATCCACATCGCGCAGCAGCCAGCTGCCGGGCTTGTATTCCATCAACGTGCCCCGCAAGGGCTCGCCGGGCTCGGGTATGCGCAGCTGGCTGTTGAGAAACTGCCCCAACACAAACACAGGCATGGGGCCGTAGAGACCATAGCCGCCGTTTTGCCGCATATCCCATTCATGCAGCCGAATGATGATGCGGCGGCCTACGCGCAGATCTTTCGCCTCTTCATCCCACACCGGCTCCACCGAAAAAGCATGCAAACGCTCGTGTTTGTCGCGCCCGATGGCAAAGCGTACGGTGTCGCCCACTTGGGGATGTTGGTAATCTTCAGGCAGCTCTGCCGCCGACAAAATCACGCTGCAAGTGCCATTATATTCCGTTGTAATAGCACCCGCCCGCCGATTGGCAAACCAACGGGAAATGGTTCCGTAGTGTAATTGTTTTCCGCTCATTATTTTTTATTATCACGGATAGATTGCACATTCCCGCCGCGCCTTGCGCTTTGCATGAAATGTTTTACCCGCCGTATTGTGTGACTTATTATTTTTTAATGAAATGCAGCGCACAGCTATGACATGTGCGCGATTCCCCGTATGAAAAGCGGGTATTTTTTATCCGCAGGGTGGGATTATATAAAGATAACTTAGATGATAGCAACGTTTTTTACTTAGCCGGCATAGCTGCAGCCGGCACTGGGTTCGCCCAGCCGGAAATATCAATCACGATTGTAAACAAAACCGCAAGCGCCTCTTGCCCGCCTGCGCGTGCACATTGTCAGTATTTCAACAGCACCGCACCCCAAGCAAAGCCGCCGCCAATGCCTTCGAGCAGCAAGGTTTGACCGCGCTGGATTTGACCGCGGCGTATGCCCGTATCCAGCGCCAGCGGAATGGAGGCGGCAGAAGTATTGGCGTGCTCATCCACCGTGAGCACCACTTTATCCATGCTCAAGCCCAAATGCTTGGCCGTGGATTCGATAATGCGCTTGTTGGCTTGGTGCGGCACAATCCAATCAATTTCATCCACGCCGATACCGGCCTCTGCAATCACTTCTTCGGCCACTTTGGCCAATGTTTTCACGGCAAATTTAAACACACCCGGGCCGTCCATTTCCACATAAGGGTTGCCGCAAATTTCGCCGCCGGCCATATGCGCCGGCACTTTCAACAAACCCAAATGCGCGCCGTCGGCCTGCAATTTACCGCCGATAATGCCGGGCTCGTCTGATGCACCCAACACCACGGCGCCGGCACCGTCGCCAAACAGCACGCAGGTGGTGCGGTCGTTCCAATCGAGAATGCGGCTGAAGGTTTCCGCGCCGATCACCAGCGCTTTTTGCGCCATGCCGCTTTTGATATAAGCATGGGCGGTGGTGAGCGCATACATAAAGCCGGCGCACACCGCCGCCACGTCAAATGCGGGGCAGCCGGCCATGCCCAGCTTGTTTTGCACAATGGTGGCGGTGGCGGGAAACTGCATATCGGGCGTGGCGGTGGCCACCACAATCAAGTCGATATCTTCGGCGGCCAAGCCGGCATCATCCAGCGCCCGGCGGGCGGCGGCCACAGCCAAATCGCTGGTTTGCTCGTTATCGGCGGCAATATGGCGGAATTTGATGCCGGTGCGGCTGGTAATCCACTCATCAGAAGTGTCGACTTTTTGAGCCAGATCATCGTTGCTCACACGATTGGCCGGCAAATAGCTGCCGGTGCCGAGAATTTTAGCGTGTTTCATGACACAGCCTTTGGTTAACTTCGTAGACGGCTGATTGTAGCCAATCATCCCCGATTACTCAATGCAAGATACACGCAATTTAAGTAAAAGGTCTAAATAGCCGGCAATTCAATGTTTCAGACGGCCTGAACATCATGCCCAGGCCGTCTGAAAGCCCTTGTGGGCGCGGAAAATGCTTGATTAATGAAACTATTTTATTCGATATTGTTGGCCATAGCCGCTTGTTCGGCTTCCAGCCTTCTTTCGGTCAACACCGAAAGCTGCGCCGCCACACCCTGCTCGATTTTCGTCAAGCTGTCGGCTTTGGCCTCATAATAAGCCTCTTCGAGCGCATACATAAAACCTGTGGCATCCGTGCCGCCGTGGCTTTTAATCACCACGCCGCGCAGGCCGAGAAAGATGGCGCCATTGAAGCGGCGCGGGTCGAATTTGCTTTTAAAGCCGCGCAAAGCCGGCAGCGCCACCAATGCGGCGGCTTTGGTAAACAGGCTGCTTTGAAATTCCTGCTTGATGGCGCCGCCCATAAATTTCACCGCGCCTTCGATGGTTTTGAGCATGATGTTGCCCACAAAACCATCGGCCACCACCACATCCACTTCACCGCCAAACACGGCATTGCCCTCAACATTGCCGACAAAATTCATCTCGCTGCCCTTGAGCAGCTTAAAAGTTTGCTTCACCGTGTCGGTGCCTTTGATGTCTTCCGTGCCCACATTGAGCAAACCGATGCGCGGGCGGCCTTTTTCAGGATACAGCGCCTGCACAAGCTCGCCGCCGATCACGGCAAACTGCACCAATTGCTCAGCCGTGCAATCCACATTGGCACCCAAATCGAGCATCAGCGTCATGTGATCGCCTGCCGAGGGCAGAAATTTGGCAATGGCCGGCCGCTCGATGCCGGGAATGGTTTTGAGCACAAAACGGGCGGTAGCCATCAGCGCGCCGGTGTTGCCGGCAGACACGGCAGCCTGCGCCTTGCCCTCTTTTACCTGATTAATGGCCACGCGCATAGAAGAATCTTTTTTGTTTTTCAACGCCAGCTGAGGCGCTTCATCCATCGCCACCACTTGCGTGGCGTGTTGGATATCGATGCGCGCCATCGGCGCATGCGCGGCGGCCAGCGCCGATTGCAATTGCCCCTCATCACCTACCATAATCAGGCGTGCGGTGGGTTGTTGTTTCAAAAAGGCAAGTGCGCCCGGTATGGTTACGGCCAAACCGGCATCACCGCCCATGGCATCTACGGCCAAAGTAAGCATGCTGCTGCTCCCGATTCCTGTTGCAGGCACAAGGCTTGCGCTCAAATGTCTGTCGGGCAGGGAAATAATTGAAAATACCGTTCAGACGGCCTTTTGGTAATGCTCGATAATATCACAAGGCCGTCTGAACAGACTGACACCCAACCCGGACACAGCCGCAAAGCGGCGAGCCTCAGACAATGCAAATAGCAGGTCAAAACAGGTCAAATCGCGCCAGATTGTTTTTAAAATGGGTATTACGCGCGGCTCTCGGCGGCCAAGCGGTTGTGTTCGTCGATGTCTTCTGCATCCCACGGATAGTTGATCCACCAGTCTTCCACGGTAAGGCCGCTGAAATAAGGCATATTTGCAGGCAGCTGCCCCACTTTTTCCTTGATTTTTTCATGCAGCACGGCAATGCCGATGGTGCCGAAATCTTCTTGCGCCAATTCATTGAGCACGAATTCGAGCGTGGTGCGGCTGTCGTCCACCTCATCCACCACCAGCACGTTTTTGCCGCGCAATTCGCTCGGCAGCGGGTCAATCCATTGGATTTTGCGCACAGATTCGGTGGTTTGCCCTTCGTTGTCGCTGTCGTAATAAGCAGTGGTCACGGCATAAATCGGTATATCCAGAAAGCAGCGTAAAATACGGGCGGGAATAAAACCGCCGCCGCCGATCGCAATCATGGCATCGTAAGGCGTGTCGGCCGCCTGAATTTTGGCAGCAAGCTGTTTGATAACATGATGAATTTCATCGTAGGTATACCAGATTTTCTTTTTCATGATGGTTCACATTGTGAAGGCGTCGGAAGAGCCGGATTCAAACGGCAGCCGCCGGCAGATAAACGAAAAAAGCCGGCAATTGCGGTTTGAGAGCAATCTGCTGGCTTCCTTACAGGCAAAAGGCAGGGGATTATTCGCCTTTGGCTTTCACCACTTTACGGCCGCGATACATGCCGTTGGGTGAAATGTGGTGCGGGCGGTGCACTTCGCCGGTGTTGCCGTCAACCGACAGTGCCGGCGCAGTCAGCGCATCGTGCGAGCGGTGCATACCGCGTTTAGAGGGGGATTTCTTGTTTTGTTGAACGGCCATTTCAAGCTCCTAAATATCAAATACAAATGGGTTAGCGGCTGCTTTTCAGCCCTGCCAATACGGCAAACGGATTGGGTTTATCTTGATTGACTTCGGCCAATGCAGCATTGCCGCAATCCTCATGCCGTGGCGAAAACGGTAGCGCCATCAGGATTTGGTCTTCCACCAGCATACGCACATCCAACGCTTTTTGCAGCAGCATGCCCTCCAACTCATCATCGGAAAGCATGGCTTCATCCAAGCTTGCATCATCGGCAAACAACACCACGCGGCTTTGTTCGTCAAATTCAAACGGCATCGGCTTGATGCAGCGCTGACACACCAGCGGCACATCGCCTTTTACGCTCAAATCCAAATACAAACGCTGCCATCGGTCGCGCCCGCCTTGCAGCGTAAACGACACTTCGGCTTCTTTGTTTGCCAAATATTCGTGCGACCAAACGCGCTCATCCAGCTGATTGAGCGCCAGCCTGCCTTGCAAACGGCGCCCTTCTGCGGCGAACACTTCGGGGTCAATCAAATTAGGGTCTAACATAAACGGGCTATGATATAATTTAAGCAGATTAACGTCAATGCTTTTACACAAATGAATACACCACTTCCGCTTATTTTAGGCTCAAGTTCGATTTTCCGCCAGCAGCAATTGCGCACACTGGGGCTGCCTTTCCAAACCGCCCGCCCCGATTTCGACGAAACACCCGAGCCGGGCGAAGCCGCATCGCAAACCGCCTTGAGGCTGGCCATCGGCAAAGCCCGCTCATTGGCCGGCACCTTTGAGCGCGCGCTGATTATCGGCGCCGACCAAGTGGCCTGCTGCAACGGTCGCCAGCTGGGCAAGCCGGAAAGCGTGGCAAAAGCACAACAAATGCTGGCCGAGCTATCCGGCCAAACCATCACCTTTTACAGCGCTTTATGTCTCCTCAACAGCGAAAGCGGCCGCCTGCACATTCACACCGACACCACCATAGTAAGCATGCGCCCTCTTTCAGCCGAACAAATCCGCCGCTATCTCGAGCGCGAGCCGGATGCGGTTTATTGCGCCGGTGCCGCCAAAAGCGAAGGTTTGGGCGCAGCCTTGCTGGAAAAAATCGAGAGCAGCGACCCCAACGCCCTGATCGGCCTGCCCATCTTCAAGCTGGTTGACTTTTTGCAAGCCGAAGGCATGGACATTTTGTAGCATTTTTCACCCGTGCACCTGCATTTTCAGACGGCCTGAACGCCCATACCAAACCATTCCCATTTAAACGAAAGCCCGCCATGACCGCCGCACCCATACTTTATCTGATTCCCACCCCGCTCGGCGCGCCCGACACGCCCTGCCTGCTGCCGCACGAGCAAGCACAAATCACCGGCCTCACCGATTTTGTGGTGGAAGCCGAAAAAACCGCCCGCGCCCATTTAAAGCATTTGGGCATCACCACACCGATTCGCACGCTCAATCTGCAAGCGCTCAATGAGCACACAAACCCCCAAATCCTGCCCGATTTATTGCAGCCGCTGCACCAAGGCCGCAGCATGGGTTTGCTCAGCGAAGCCGGCTGCCCAGCCGTGGCCGACCCCGGCGCCAACTTGGTGGCACTCGCGCACGCCGGCGGCTTCGAAGTGCGCCCGCTTGTCGGCCCCTCCAGCCTGCTGCTAGCCTTGATGGCTTCGGGCGCCAACGGTCAAAACTTTGCTTTTAAAGGCTATCTGCCCGCCGATAAAGCCCAGCGCATCAGCGCCCTCAAAGCGCTGGAACAACGCTCGCACCAACACAACGAAACCCAGCTTTTCATCGAAACCCCTTACCGCAACGATGCGCTGCTCGCCGATGCCGTTGCCACCCTCAGCCCCGCCACCCGCCTGTGCACCGCCTGCGATTTAACCCTGCCCGGCCAGCAAATCATCAGCCAAACCATTGCCCAATGGCGCAAAAGCAGCTTGCCCGACCTGAAAAAGCGGCCGACCATTTTCGTGCTCCATGCCGCACAAACCAGAACCTGAAGCCGGAAACTTTTCAGACGCCCTAAAACTTAAATATAAAAATCAATAAAATAGCAACAACATCTCACAAGCGCTTGTCAAAACAGCCGCCACTCACTATAATGCACAGCTTATTCGGAATGTAGCGCAGCCCGGTAGCGCACTTCGTTCGGGACGAAGGGGTCGGAGGTTCGAATCCTCTCATTCCGACCAAATATTTCAGCTTGCTTTGATTCGTCAAAGCAGGCTGATTTACATTTAAGGGTTTGGACATCTGCAAACAATATAGCCCACGGGTTGAGCTGCGATGCAGCCGCAAGCCAACGATATTAAAGTGATTAAATCCAATTCGCATGGCTGAAAAATAAACTGAAATCCAATTCGGTTTAACCACACCGGTTCGCGCAAGCACAAAAAGCTCCAGCTTTACAGCCATATATAGTGAAATGCAAGAAAAAGTGACACGAAATGCACTCTGAAACAGCGTAGGTTGGGTTGCCAAACCCAACATTTCAGACGGCTTGTGGATTTGTTGAGTTTTCAACCCAACCTACCCGTCGTATCACTTTTTTATGCATTCCACTATATATAAAGGCCGTCTGAAAACTTTTCAGACGGCCTTTATATATCATGCTGATGCAATCATCACACCACATAAAAATACACACAAATAAACTGCGCCAAGCTGCCGCCGAGCACAAACAAATGCCAAATGCCGTGGCCGTATTTGATTTTTTCATCGTTGATAAACCAATAAATGCCGCCGCTGTAGAGCAAGCCGCCGAGCACCAGCCAGAAAAGCCCCCAAGCAGGCAGGGTTTGCAGCAGCGGATACATCGCCACCACCACCAACCAGCCCATCACCATATATAAAATCATCGACAGCAAACGCTTTTCGCTCTTGCGCCCGATGGTGAGCTCTTGCGCAATGCCAAACGCGGCCAGCCCCCACGACACACCAAACAGCGACCAGCCCCATGCGCCGTTGAGCGTTACCAGCGTAAACGGCGTGTAGCTGCCGGCAATCAGCAGATAAATGGCGCAATGGTCAAATTTCTGCAACACCCCTTTCACGCCCGGATGGCGGGTGCTGTGATAAATGGTGGAGCCCATATAAAGTAAAATCAGGCACACGCCGTAAGCGGTCGAGCTGATGATTTTATACACATCTTGCGTGTGCCCTGCTTTTTGCAGCAACATCACCGTGCCAATCACAGCCAACACCGCGCCAAGCAAATGGCTGTAAGCATTAAAACGCTCACCTGGATACATAACACATCCTGTTCAAAAATCGTTCTCATCTAAACAAGGAGCAAGTGTACGCTATTTTCGGCAGCTTAAGGCCGTCTGAACACATAAAATCAAGTTAGAACATGTTGCAGAAATTGAGCGGGCATCACGCAAAAAGCAGAACAGCAGGCAAAAAACAGACGGCAAAAACCAACCATGCCGTCTGAAGCCTCAGCCATCACAAAACTTTATCCAACCCGCATCTGCCCCACCCCACCATGTGCATTCGCAATAACCCAAGCGACAACACACAACTCGAAACCGCTGCACCTCACCCGAGCCGGCAGCTGCAATCAACCGCAAGGCAAGCACTTATCAGCCTAGCGGGCGCTTGAAAAACCACGGCCAAAGCGGGCGAAAATGCTATTTATGTTTTCCATTCAACCACAAATCTTTAGAAAAATTCTACACAAAATACAGTAAAAATAAAAATTTTAAAAATATAAAAATTTCAATATATTGTTTTTAAATTATATTTATTTTTAAATTTTATAAAATTGCCGACAAAATAGAAATAAATTGTTGTCAATTTTACCATTCCAAACAAAAGGCCGTCTGAAACTTTTCAGACGGCCTGCCGGCTTTTCAAAACACAGTTTATAACGGATTATACTCATTCTAAAAAATAACCTTACCAAATAAAAGCAGTTCGGCAGCATCATCCGCGTAGGTCGGATTCTTGAATCCGACGTTTAGCCAACGGCCAAAGCGATGTGGGTGCCTTGTTCTACGAACAAGTGTCGGATTCGAGAATCCGACCTACGGGCTGCTTGTTTGTATATTATTTTTTGAATGGGTATTATTGCGTCGGTAATGAAATATCGAACATTTCACAATGCCGGCTACCCGCTCCCATCTTAAGATATCCATCCGAAAAAATAAGATAACAAAGCGGCGAGCCGAAGACAGTACACCTATAGTGGAATGCATAAAAGAGTGACACAGCAGGTAGGTTGGGTTGTAAACCCAACAAATCCACAAGCCGTCTGAAACGTTGGGTTTGTCAACCCAACCTACGCCGTTGCAAAATGTAGTTTTGTGTCACTTTTTCTTGATTTCGGCGTAAGGGACAAAAAAGGTGCTCTTTTGAAGAAACATCTTCCTAAGGGACATTTTAGGTGCTGTTAAGGTTTTTCCGAGAAAAATAATCCTTA
>NZ_SLXE01000051.1 GCF_004341385.1 Uruburuella suis | reverse complement strand
ATTGTGATGTGGCTACCTTTATGACAAGTAATTGTGAACAGACCCTAGGGTCTGTTCACAATTCATCCGCGAGTAAGATTTTGAGCGCAAAAGCGCGCTTGCAAGGCGAAAAGCGCAGCAAGGTTGGACACCTTGCGAGCATTTTCAACGCGACAGGCGCGTTTTTGAACCAAAAGATTGCCACGAGATGAATGGTGAGCAGACCCTAAAGCCATGCGGCCAAATCGGCGGTGTCGATATCCCATGCCCACACGCCTTTGCCGCTGCCGTCCATCCCGCGCAAAAACAGATAGCGCACGGCGATACGCGGCAAGGCCTGCCCGCGCAGCTTGAAATAGCGCGCAACGGCAATCGCGTAAATCAGCGCTTGCAGATAATAATGATGCGCAGCCATGGCTTCGTTCATGGCTTCTTGGTGGTAATCCGATTCGTGCATGCCCAGATGATTGGATTTGTAGTCGATGATGCACACTTGGCCGTCGGCGTCTTGATACACCATGTCGATAAAGCCGTTGAGATAGCCTTGCAGATCTTGAAAAGCCAGCCATTGCGCCGCAGCAATGCAGGCGGCGGGCAGCTTGAGATGCGGGCCGGCAAACCAGGCGCGCAAGTGATCGAGCCGGAAATCGTGCATATGCAGGGTAAACGCCATTTCGGGCAGGCGGCGGGCGGCGGGCTGCGCGGCTAAAGTGTGGCTGCCGGTGAGCGGTGTGAGGCGGGCGGCATCGAGCATGCCGTTTGCCGCTTCCAGCCAGCTTTCGTCAAAGCCGTAGCGCGTTAAGGCTTGACGGGCGGCTTCGCTTTGCTCGGCGGCCGGTCGGCTGAAATCGAAATGCTCGAGCAATTCGTGCAAACACACACCGGCATGTGCGCCGCGCGGAAAATGATAAATATCGTGCGGATTATCAGCAAGGCTTGCAAGGCTTTCAGACGGCCTCTCGTCAGACAAGGCCTCAGCCGGATCGATGGCCGGCTGCAATTCCTCGCGCGCATCATCGCGTGTGTGCACATGGCGGCTCAGGCCGGTGAAGCTGGTGTGGCGGATAAATTCAAAGCTGCGTGCGGGCATGGCGGCGGCTTGATAATGGCCGTCTGAAAAGCCGGCGACAGGTGCGCGGGCGATTTCGGGCGGCGCTTCTGCGGTGAACACAAAATCGCTGTTTTCAGGCGCTTGCCCGATAAAGCGCTGCCAGTTGCGCCGCAACATCGCTTTCTCGCCCTCTGCCTTATTGGCTTTTTTCTCGGCCGCATAAGCGGCGGCGGTGTCGGCAAAGCGGCTGTCGCAGCCGCCTTCGAGCAGATAGGCAAAGGTGTTGGCGGCGGTGTTGTCGCAATGGGCGGCATAAAGCGTGAGCTGCTCTTCGGCGCGGGTGAGCGCCACATAAAGCAGGCGCAGGCGCTCGCTGGCTTCTTCTTCGGCCAATTGCTGCAAATCGGCTTCTTCAAGCTGACTTTTGGCCAGCCATTCGCTCTGATCTTGCCGGTGCAGAATCTGCCAGCTGTCGGGCTTGCCGCTGGGGGCATCCCACACAAACGGGCAATAAACCAGCGGATATTGCAGCCCTTTTGCCGCATGCATGGTGACGATTTTCACCAGCGCTTCATCGCTTTCCAGCCGCAACAAATGCGCCTCGCTGCTGCGGCCTTGTTTGGCGGCTTGGATTTCGGCCAGCAGCCATTGCTGCAAAGCGGCGGGGTTGTGGTTTTGCTCGTCTTCTTCGGCGAGCTTTTCCAAAAGCTGGTGGTAATTGGTGAGGCTGCGGCTGTTGCCGCCGGCGAGCAGGCGCGTTTCGATGCCGTGGCGCGCGGCAAATTGCTGCATGGCGGCATAAAAGCCGTGTTGCTGCCATTGCAAGGCGGCGGCCTCGGCAGAATGTATCCACTCGAGCAACGCGGCTTCATCGTAGTTGAGCGCGTAAAGCTCGGCAGCGCTTTGGCGGAACAACACGCCGCCGAGCACAAAGCGCAGCGGCTCGGTGCGCTGCGGTTGCAGCCAAAAGCCGATCAGCGCAGCCAGCGCTTGGGCTTCGGGCGCGGCAAACACCGATTCGCGGTGCAGCAGCACGCTTTGCACGCCGCGCGCCCTCAAAGCTTGGCTCACGAGGCTGCCCTCGTTATGGGTGCGCACCAGCACGGCAATCTGCCCTGATTGCAGCGGCGCGCCATCATAATTCAGGCGGCCTTCGGCGGCTTCGGTTAGCGCAGCGGCGATTTCGTCGGCGCAATAATCGGCCGCGCGGCGGCGCAAGGTGTCTTTTTTCAAAATCTGCGCATCGTCATCAATCCAGCGCACCTGAATAGCCGTGCGCGGCGGCGCTAAGCGGCTTTTTGCGCGCGCAGCATCCACGTTCGCATAATCGATATGGGGCAGCACGAAAGGCTGCGCTTTTTGCCGGAACAAAGCGCTGATACCGTTGATCAGTTGCGCGTGGCTGCGGCGGTTGGTGGCGAGCGTGTAGTGGTGTTCGGCATCTTCGGCTGCTTGCAGATAAGCGTAAATATCGGCACCGCGAAAGCTGTAAATCGCCTGTTTGGGGTCGCCCACGAGAAACAGCGGGTTGCCGTGGGCGATAAAGGTATGCTGAAAAATGGCATATTGCAGCGGGTCGGTGTCTTGAAATTCGTCGATCAGCGCCACGCGCCAGTTTTTCGCCACGGTTTCGGCCAAAAGCGCACGCTGCGGACTTTGGCTGAGCGCGTGGTGCACATCGAGCAACAAATCGTCGAAGCCGCGCTCGCGGCTGCTTTTTTTCTGCTCGGCCAGCGCATGGTTGATGTGGGTGAGCAAATCGATCTGCAAGGCAATCAGCGCGTTTTCTTCGGCCATGTTTTGCTCATCCAGATAATGGCCGAGATCGGCCAAGGCTTGCAGGCGGGCGAATGCGGCTGCATTGGCGCTTTGGCCTTTTTTGAGTTTGTCTTCCAACATGGCGGCGGAAAGCATCATCAGCTTGCCGTCTTTATCTTGCGGCAGCGTGCCGGTTGCGGCGGCGCTCATCAGCTCGGCAAACAGCTTTTCAAAGGTGTTTTTGCGGTAGATATTGCCGTTGAGCGCGGGGTGGATTTTCCAGAAAGTTTCAATCAGCTCGGGCAGCTTGGGCATAATATTTTGCCAGCTTTGCTGCAAAACCGCTTCGGCGGCGGCCAAATCCACTTCAGGCCGTCTGAAAGCCAAATAAGGGCGGCTGAGGTATTTTTGGATTTCGGCCAGCATGTTTTCGGGGGTGTAGCGGTGTTTGAACACCAAACGCGCTTTGTGCACATCGGCGGCCACTTCGGTGCGCCAGAAATCTTGCGCGGGCGTGAGTAGGCGTTCGCGTTTGTGTTCGGCCAATTCGGTGTCGAACGGCGCTTGGCAGAGAAAGGCATAATCGCGTAACAGCCGCTGGCAAAAGCCGTGGATGGTGTAGATGGCGGCGTTGTCAAACTGGCTGATGGCGGCTTTGAGGCGCACCGTCAGGCGCGGCAGATTTTCATTTTGCAAGGCGCGGTGCAGCAAATCGAAAATAAAGCCATCGGGCGGCGCATCATCGCTGTGCAGGCGATAAAGTGCGGCCAAGGCTTCGGCATCGTCCGCCGCGTGCGCGGCTTCATCGGCGCTGCCCAATATTTCCAGCGTCTGCAAGGCTTCATCGAGCCGCGCACGCAGGCGGGTTTTCAATTCGGCGGTGGCCGCCTTGGTAAACGTGACCACCAAAATCTGCTCCACCGGCATTTTTTCCAGCACAATCAGCCGTGTAAACAAGGCGGCAATGCCCCAGGTTTTACCGGTGCCGGCCGAGGCTTCAATCAGATTGGTGCCGTGAATGGGAATATCGAGCGGGTGGAAAGGCTGGGCAGTCATGATTTATGCAGAAATAAAAAGGTGGCTTATCATAACATCGAAGGCCGTCTGAAACATTTGCTTTTTCAGACGGCCTTTTATATAAAGGCAGCTTGCATAGCGCACAATAAAGAGCAAAACATGATGCAGGAAACGATAAAGCAGCGGCAGCTGTGGCTGATTGTGCTGGCCGCGGCCTCGGTGTTGATGATTACCATGGGTATGCGCATGTCGCTGGGCTTGTTTGTGCAACCGATGGTGCGCGACACGGCGCTGAGCATCGGCGGCATCAGCTTTGCCATGGCGGTAACGCAGCTGATGTGGGGTGTGTCACAGCCGCTGGCCGGTGCGATGGCCGACCGCTACGGCGCTTGGCCGGTGCTTTGGAGCGGCACGCTGCTGCTCGCTTTGGGCTGCGCGCTGGTGCCGCTGATGCCCACGCAATGGGGCATCACGCTCACCATGGGGGTGATGATTGCTTTCGGTGCGGGCGCAGGCAGCTTTTCGATTTTAATCAGCCAAGTGGCGCATAAATTGCCCGCGCGCATGCAGGGCACGGCTTCGGGCATGGTGAACGCAGGCGGCTCATTCGGGCAATTTGTGTTTGCGCCGCTGGTGCAGGGGCTGATTTTGCTGCCGGCGCTGGGCTGGAAAGGGGCGATGTATGCGCTGGCGGCCATCAGCCTTTTGGCGCTGCCGATTGCGCGCTGGCTCACGCGCGGCGATGCCAAGCCGCAAGCGCCGCTGATGGCCGCCGGCGCGCCGGGGCAATCGCTCAAGCAGGCGGTGAGGCATTCTTTTGGCGATCGCAGCTATATTCTCTTGCATTTGGGCTTTTTCACCTGCGGCTTTCACATTGCTTTTTTGGTTACCCATCTGCCCACCGAAGTGGCTTTGTGCGGGCTGCCGCCGAGCGTGGCTTCTTGGTCGCTGGCCTTGATCGGCATTGCCAATGTGGTCGGCAGCCTGATTATCGGCTGGAGTGTGGGGCGCTGGCGCAGCAAATATATTTTGTTTTGGATGTATGCTTCACGCGCCGTGTTGATCGGCGTTTATTTGATGTCGCCGCGCACCGACACCACGTTTTACCTGTTTGCCATCGGGCTGGGGCTCACTTGGCTCGCCACCGTGCCGCCCACCGCTGCGATTGTGGGCAAGCTTTTCGGCGTGCGTTATTTGGCCACTTTGTTTGGCCTCACCCTGCTTTCACACCAAATCGGCGGCTTTTTCGGCGCCTGGCTCGGCGGCTGGGCCATCAGCGCATTCGGCGATTACGGCTGGATGTGGTATGCCGATATGGCGCTGGCCGCCGCAGCGGCGCTGCTGAACCTGCCGATACGCGAGCAAAAAATCGCGCGCACCGCAGCCGCCTGAGCTGCGATAAGCAGATTGGTTTTCAGACGGCCTGAGCGCAGCCCAACCTCTTTTTTCATTTGCCGCCATTGCAATCCGGCCATGATGCACACATGATAAGCCGCATCCCACACACAAAAGGAGCCAAGCCATGTCAAACCAAACCGCCATTTTCGCCGCCGGTTGTTTTTGGTGCATCGAAGCCGTTTACAACCGCCTCAAAGGCGTGCACAACGCCACTTCGGGCTACATCAACGGCCACACCCCCGCGCCCACTTATGCAGAAGTGTGCAGCGGCCACAGCGGCCACGCCGAAGCGGTGAAAATCGAATTCGACCCCGAAATCATCAGCTACCGCACGCTCTTGGAAGTGTTGTTCACCCTGCACGACCCCACCCAGCTCAACCGCCAAGGCCACGATGTGGGCACGCAATACCGCAGCGGCATTTATTATCTCGATGAAGCGCAAAAAGCCGAAGCCCAAGCCTTTGTGCAGGAAATGGCGGCTCATTATCCGCAGCCGATTGCCACCGAAATCGCCGCCGCACAAACCTTCCACCCCGCCGAAGCCTACCACCAGCATTATTTTGCCAACAATCCGCAGGCCGGCTATTGCCAAATGGTGGTGGCGCCCAAGTTTTTGAAAGCGCGCACAAAATATGCCGATTTGTGGCGCGGATAAACCCTAGGGTCTGTTCGCATTTCATCCGTGCGTAAGATTTTGAGCGCAAAAGCGCGCTTGCAAGGCGAAAAGCGCAGCAAGGTTGGACACCTTGCGAGCATTTTCAACGCGGCAGGCGCGTTTTTGAGCCAAAAGATTGCCACGAGATGAAATGTGAACAGACCCTAAGGCCGTCTGAACACTACAAACACTTTCAGACGGCCTGAAAATGCCGTTATAATCACCTTTTTCCCAACCCTTGCCCGCCATGATCAGCCAATTCAAACACATCGGCATTGTCACCCGCCCGCAAACCCCCAAGATCGAAACCGTGCTGCACGAGCTGATCGAATTTTTGTGCGTGCAAAAGCTGCAAATCTATCTCGATGATGCCAGCGTGGCCGACGGCATCATCACCGCCGCCGACCAAGCCCGCTGCGCCATTGTCAACAAAGACACCTTGGGCAAAAGCTGCGATTTGGTGATTGTGCTCGGCGGCGATGGCACTTTTCTTTCCGTGGCGCGCAAGCTTGCGCCCTACCGCGTGCCGATGATAGGCGTAAACCAAGGCCATTTGGGCTTTCTCACCCAAGTGCCGCGCGAGCAGATGGTGAACGAGCTCACCGGCATGCTCACCGGCAAATATCTGCCCGAAGAGCGCATTTTGCTCGAAACCTCGGTGTGGCGCGACGGCAAAGCCGTGCAAACCTCGCTGGCGCTCAACGACGTGGTGCTCTCACGCGGCGGCGCCGGCCAAATGATTGAATTCGAAGTGTTTATCAACGAAGAATTCGTTTACACCCAGCGCTCCGACGGCCTGATTATTTCCACCCCCACCGGCTCCACCGCCTATTCGCTCGCCGCCGGCGGCCCCATTTTGCAGGCCAGCCTGCGCGCCTTCACGTTGGTGCCGATTTGCCCGCAATCGATGACCAACCGCCCGATTGCCGTGTCCGACACCTGCGAAATCGAAATTCTCGTGACCAAAGCCGCCGATGCCCGCCTGCATTTCGACGGCCAATCGTTTGTCGACGTGCAAAACCTCGACCGCATCAACATCCGCCGCTACCGCCACAGCCTGCGCGTGCTGCACCCGAGCGACTACCAATACTACAAAACCCTGCGCCAAAAGCTGCATTGGGGCGAGCAATTGATTTAAAGAAGCAAAGCAGGCCGTCTGAAAACATATTCAGACGGCCTTTTATCTATTAAAATCAATACACAATACAAAACAATAAGAAAAATCACACTCACTATATAAAATCTTATTTAAACTACGAAAAATCTTAGCTATAATGACTGTCGTGAAATGAAGAATAAAGCGATACAAAGCGCAGCAATACCTTAGGGTCTGTTCACAATTCATCTCGTGGCAATCTTTTGGCTCAAAAACGCGCCTGCCGCGTTGAAAATGCTCGCAAGGTGTCCAACCTTGCTGCGCTTTTCGCCTTGCAAGCGCGCTTTTGCGCTCAAAATCTTACGCACGGATGAAATGTGAACAGACCCTAGCGCTTTATTATCTATTTCACAATATCATGTTTTCAGACGGCCTCTGCGTCTATAAAAGGATTACCCATGCTGCTGGCGCTCTCCCTGCACGACTTTGTAATCGTCGAGCAACTCCACCTCGATTTCCAAACCGGCTTCACCGTGCTCACCGGCGAAACCGGAGCCGGCAAATCCATCACCCTCGATGCCATCGGCCTGCTTTTGGGCGATAAAGCCGACTACAGCCAAGTGCGCACCGGCGCGCGCGAAGCCCGCCTCTCCGCCCTATTCGACCTCACCGCCCTGCCCGCCCTCAAAGCGCAGCTGCACGAGCAAGGCCTGCTCGACGAGAGCGACGAGCTCAGCATCCGCCGCATCATCGATGCCAAAGGCAAAAGCCGCAGCTTTATCAACGGCCAGGCCGCCACCCTCGCCCAACTCAAACAAATCGGCGAGCAATTAATCGACATACACGGCCAAAACGCCCACCACTCGCTTAACCAAGAAGCCGCCCAGCGCCGGCTGCTCGATGCCTTTTCAGACGGCCTTTCCCTAGCCGAACAAGTGCGCCAACATTACCACAGCTGGCAAGCCGCCCAAAAAGCGCTCGATGCCGCGCAAAACCAAGCCGAGCAGCGCACGATTGAGCGCGAGCGGCTGCAATGGCAGCACAACGAATTGACAGCGCTCGGCCTGAATCAAGGCGAATGGGAAAGCCTGAGCCAAAGCCACGACAGCCTCGCCCACGCCGCCGATCTTTTGCAGGCAGCCGAACAAACAGGCGAATACATCAATGGCGACAACGGCATGCAAAGCGCGCTCTACCAATGCCAAAAGCTGCTCGGCAGCCTGCAAGCCATCGAGCCGCGCTTTGCCGAAAGCCTCGATATGCTCGCCAGCATCGAAGCCGAATTGGGCGAAATCAGCGCCAATATGCGCGACGTGGCCGCCCGTGTGGAAATCAATCCCGATGAATTGGCCGAACAAGAGCAGCGCATGGGCGAATTGATGAGCATGGCACGAAAATACCGCGTGGAGCCGCAAGACTTGCCCGCCAAACAAGCCGAGCTTGAAGCCGCGCTCGAAGCCCTCGAAGCCGCCGCCGACATCGCCGCCCTCGAAGCCGCCCGCGCTCAGCATGAAAACCAATATCGGGCCGCCGCCGATCAATTATCCGCCCTGCGCCGCCAAAACGCCGCCCGCCTCAGCGCCGAAACCGGCGAGCACATGCAGGATTTGGCCATGAAAGGCGCACAATTCCACATCGAGCTTTTGCCCTGCCCCCCCGCCGCCCACGGCCTTGAGCATGTGCAATACCAAGTGGCCGCCAACCAAGGCTCGCCGCTGCGCCCGCTCAACAAAGTGGCTTCCGGCGGCGAGCTCGCCCGCATCAGCCTAGCGCTGCAAGTGGTCACCAGCCAATACACCCAAGTACCGACCCTGATTTTCGACGAAGTCGACACCGGCATCGGCGGCGGCGTGGCCGAAACCGTCGGCCGCGCCCTGCGCCGGCTCGGCAAACAACATCAAGTGCTGGCCGTCACCCACTTGCCGCAAGTGGCCAGCTGCGGCGAAAACCACTGGCAAGTGCACAAACACAGCAACGGCACGCAAACCCTCAGCGAAATCAGTGTGCTTGATGCCGCCATGCGCATCGAAGAAATCGCCCGCATGCTCGGCGGCGAAACCATCACCGACACCACCCGCCGCCATGCCGAAGAAATGCTGGCGCTGGCCGCCCAATAATCTCCAACGCAAAGCCCAGCCAGCATATCCATCCAGCATATATAGTAAAATGCAAGAAAAAGTGATACAAAACTATGCACTATAACGGAGTAGGTTGGGTTGATAAACCCAACGTTTCAGACGGCTTGTCGGCTTGTTGGGTTTTCAACCCAACCTACCCGTTGTATCACTTTTTTATGCATTCCACTATAGAATGCGATAGCGCACATACCTTGTTTTCATCCAACAGCAAGGCCGTCTGAAAGATAAAGTTTCAGACGACCTTGATTTTTTATAGCAGAACGTTGTAGGTCGGATACTCGTATCCGACATTCACCGCATTCCTGAAATATTGCTATGCAAAGGCCGTCTGAAAAAGTTTCAGACGGCCTTTTGCACCTGACCTTACAACAGCCGCAAGCAAAGCTGAGCTTGATTCAGCGGCAACAATCAGCGCGAGCCGCTGTGTCCGCCGTCGCGCCACAGCTGCCACAAAAGCAGCGCCGCCGCGGCCGCAATGCGGTGTTTCCAGCGCAGCGGCAGGAAAACGCTGTTCCACAAAAGGTGGCCGGAAGGCAGGCCGTTGGCCAAGCCCACGGCTTTGCTGAAATTGGCATCCAGCAGGCTTTGTTGCTCGGCAGCACGGCGCTTTTGCAAATATTCGGCCGCGATTTTCAGCCGCGCAAGCTGCGCCTGTATTTCCAAAAGCTCGCGCTCTTGCTGATAAGTATAACGGCTCATAACGGCTCCTCATCATTGCGCTTGGCTGTGGCCTGCTGCCCGCGCAAATAGGCGATATCTTGCTGCATATCGTGCAAAGTGGCGGCAATTTGGCGGCTTTTCTGCTGCCAGCTGCTCATAATCCAAGCAGCCAATGCGGCAATGCCGAGCAGGCAGGCCAAGGCGATGCCGAAAAACACCCAGATTTTGGCTTCGGCACCCAATGCGCTGTCGAGGCCGAAGAGCAGGCTGATCATGCCGAATGAAAACAGCGCACCCGCAAACACAATAGCGGCGATGATTTTCAAGATGGTGGTGGCCTGATCGTTCAAATCCAAGCCTAAAATGCGCAAACGCAGCAGCAGCAAATCGGCGCCTTGATGCAGCAGCACTTTATAGTGATTGATGTTTTGCCTTAAATTCATATCCGCCCCTGTATGCAGCCGAAAGTCAGGCCGCCCTGTTGATGCCAGCTTGAAGCAAGGCGATGCAGGCGGCTTGTCAGTCATGTCATACCAAACCTAAAAAACAACTGAAAGCACTGCTCCGCATTGGCGCATTTTTGTGCGCACTTCGGTTTACCGCCTTGTTATCTGTGTTTTAGGTTTGGTATCAGTTCAGCTTTACGAAATCGGTGCAACAAGGCCGTCTGAATGTTTTCAGACGGCCTTCACCTGATGATTAACGGCGGTTGAGCAACACGCCGACCACCAAGCCGGCCAATGCGGCAAAGCCCATGGCGTAATACGGTTTTTCCTGAATCAGCTCATCGGTGCTGCGGCAGGCGCCGCGTGCTTTTTCGGCAGTGTAATGAGCGGCTTCGCGTGCGCGGTCTGCGGCTTCATGTGCTTTGGCGCTGGCAGCGGCTTCAAAATCGGCAAATTGCGATTTCACTTTGCCCAATTGCGCTTGTGCTTTGGCTTTCAAGGCTTTGGCTTCTACTGTGCCGCTTTCCACTCCGGCGTCATAAAGGTTTTCCACTTCCTGCAAAACAGAGCGCACTTCTTTCATCAAGGCTTCTTTTTGGGCTTCAAAATCTTTATCTTTACGCATGGCACTTTCCTTTTTTCGGGTAAACAACAGGCGGTGGAATTTCCCGCCCACTCTGTTTCAATATAAGCTGGTTTTCTAAAAAAATCAAGTGTTATACCAATAAAAATAAATAAGCTATAATCGCCCCATGCCTAAACTGACCCCAAAAAACCACCAACTCACCGAGCATGATTTTATCAAACTCGC
>NZ_SLXE01000050.1 GCF_004341385.1 Uruburuella suis | reverse complement strand
GTGTCCGAGCCCGCGGGTGGGGTTCGGTTTTGGCGAGTTTGATAAAATCATGCTCGGTGAGTTGGTGGTTTTTTGGGGTCAGTTTAGGCATGGGGTGATTATAGCTTATTTATTTTTATTGGTATAATCGTACGCATGCAATACACTCCGCACCGGCTTTGAATAGGTTAAAAAGCAAACAGGCCGTCTGAAACCCTCTTTTCAGACGGCCTGTTTGCTTTCCAACGCCGGCTTAAACTTCCTGCCCACCACTGCGCCGCCTTTGCACAGCACGCGTGCCCTAATTATACCCACATGGTATATCCACCCCGAAACTATGCCGATTGTCACCAAAATCCGCCCCTCAGCCCAAACCGCTGTTCTTCTTTACGCAATTTATTAAAATCTTAGCAAATCTTTCTTAACACATTGCCCATCCACCATGAATCCCAACTTCTTCCCACGCACTCCGCTGGCCGCTGCCATCTGCCTGCTCGCCTTCTCCACGCCCCTTTCCGCCGCCGATATTCCCGCTGCCGCCGAAGCCGAGGCCGGGCGTTTGCAGCAAGAGCAATTATTGCGCGAGCAGCAGCGGTGGCAGCATCTGCAAGAGCAAATGCGCCCTGCGCCCGAAGCCCGCTTGGGCGAGGCCGCCGCGCCTCTCGCTGCTTTTTCTTTGAGCCAGGCCGAGTCGCCCTGTTTTGCGGTGCAGGAAATCCGCTTGGTTGGCGAGGCGGCGGGCAAGTTTCAATTTGCGCTCAAGCAGGCATTGGCCGAATCGGGCTTTGCCCCCGGCATGTGTTTGGGTGCACAAGGCATCAACCACATCATGGCTTTAGCCCAAAACGCGCTGATTGCCAAGGGCTACACCACCACCCGCATTCTGGCTGCGCCGCAAAACCTCGCCGGCGGCGTGCTCACGCTCACGGTGATGCCCGGCCGCATCGGCAAAATCCGCATCGAAGCTGCCGATGATCCGACGCGCACCGCCGGGCGCATTGCTTCGTTTCAAAACGAATTTCCGCTTTCAGACGGCCAAATCCTCAATTTGCGCGCCCTCGAGCAAGGTTTGGAAAACCTCAAGCGCCTGCCCACGGCCGAAGCCGATATCCGCATCGAGCCGGGCGAAGCGCCGGGCACAAGCGATGTGGTGGTGCTGTGGCAGCAGCAGCTTCTGCCTTACCGCTTCTCTTTGGGCGCCGATGATGCGGGCAGCAAGGCCACCGGCAAATATCAGGGCAACCTCACCTTTGCCGCCGACAATCCTTTCGGCCTGAGCGATTTGTTTTATGTGTCCTACGGGCACGATTTGGGCCACAAAGCCAGCTACACCGACAGCGCAGGCCACACCACCGGCAGCGGCAGCCGCTCGCTGGCGCTGCATTATTCCGCGCCTTTCGGCAACTGGCTGTTGGCCTTCAACCACAACCGCTACCGCTACCATCAGGCCGTGGCCGGCGACAGTGAAAACTACGACTACAACGGTGAGAGTTTCAACACCGATATCGGCCTCTCCCGCCTGCTCTACCGCGACGAGCGCCGCAAAAGCCATGCCGCCCTCAAGCTGTGGAAGCGCGAATCCAACAGCTTTATCAACGATGCCGAAATCAGCGTGCAGCGCCGACAAACCGCCGGCTGGCAGCTGGGGCTTTCGCATAAAGAATATTTGGGCGCGGCCACATTAAACCTTGCCGCCGCCTACAAACGCGGCACCGGTGCCAACCAAAGCCTGGCCGCGCCCGAAGAAGCGCTGGGCGAAGGCACTTCGCGCATGAAAATCTTCACCCTCGATGCCGATTTCAACCTGCCTTTCGCCCTCGGCAAACAGGTGCTCGCCTACGACACTTCCCTTCGCGCGCAATGGAGCCGCTCGGCGCTGGTGCCGCAAGACAAAATCGCCATCGGCGGCCGCTACACCGTGCGCGGCTTCGATGGCGAGCTCAACCTGGCTGCCGAGCGCGGCGGCTATTGGCGCAACGATTTGAGCTGGCATTACCACCCCGGCCACGCCGCCTATATCGGCGCCGACCTCGGCCATGTGGCCGGCCCCTCGGCCAAATACCTGAGCGGCCAAACGCTGGCCGGCGGCGTGGTCGGTTTCAAAGGCGGGTTTAAAGCCGGCGGCAGGCTTTATTACGATGTGTTTGCCGGCAAGCCCTTTAAAAAGCCCGCCGGCTTTCAGACGGCCAACACCGCATTGGGCTTCAGCCTGAATTATTCGTTTTAGGATTTGCCCCGCACAGCGTGTAGGCCAAATTCTCGAATCCGACCCTTGTTCGCAGAACAAGCATGCCTGAAAAACAAGCCTTGCGCCTGTTTGGCTGCTGCATCAACCAACATTATTGATATTGACCGGTAAAGCATCATGAACAAAACCCTCTATAAAGTGATCTTCAACAAAAAACGCGGCCAAATGGTGGCCGTGGCCGAACACACCGCCCGCGCAGGCAAATCCACGCAAGACAGCGCGCCCGGCGCCGCTTTGTCGGCAAGTGCCGGTGCGGCTTTGCGCCTGCCTGCCATCTGTTTCTCGCTGCTGCTCGCCTTTGGGCAGGCGTGGATTGTGCCCGCGCAGGCAGCCGGTATTGCCGCCGACAAAGCCGCACCGGCCAATCAGCAGCCCACCATTCTGCAAACCGCCAACGGCCTGCCGCAAGTCAATATCCAAACGCCCACTTCCGCCGGCGTGTCGGTCAACCAATACCGCCAATTCGATGTAGACGGCAAAGGCGCGATTCTCAACAACAGCCGCAGCAACACCGCCACCCACACCGGCGGCTGGATACAGGGCAACCCGTGGCTTGCCGGCGGCGAAGCGCGGGTGATTGTGAATCAAATCAACAGCAGCAACCCCTCGCAGCTGGGCGGCTATATCGAAGTGGCCGGCCGGCGCGCCGAAGTGATTATGGCCAACCCCGCCGGCATTCAGGTAAACGGCGGCGGCTTTATCAATGCGGCCGGCATCACCCTCACCAGCGGCCGCCCCATCATCAACAACGGCCACCTCGAAGGCTTCCGCGTGCGCAGCGGCAGCGTGGACGTGAGCGGCAACGGTTTAGACACGTCCGGCGCCGACTACACCCGCATTCTCGCCCAAGCCGCAACGGTAAATGCCGGCATTTGGGCGCAGGATTTACAGATAAGCGCAGGCAGCAACGATATCGCCGCCAACGGCGCAACAACCGCCGTTTCAGACGGCCCGTCACCTGCTGCCGCCGTGGCCGTCGACACCGGCGCGCTGGGCGGCATGTATGCCGGCAAAATCAGCCTCATCAGCACCGAAAAAGGCGTGGGCATCCACAATGCCGGGCAACTCTTTGCCGCGGCCGGCGGCGTGAGCCTTGCTGCCGATGGCGAAATCGTCAACAGCGGCAGCATCGTGGCCGCCGATAAAAGCGGCAGCAGCAGCGCCGATAAAGCCGCCGTTGCCATTCAAGCGGCGCATTTCCACAACAGCGGCAGCCTTTCCGCCCAAGGAGCCGCCCGCATTCAGACGGCCTCGCTGAACAACAGCGGCCTGCTCGCTTCGGCCGCCGAATTAAACATCCGCAACCAAGCCGCTCTTGCAAACAGCGGCCGCATCAACGCCGCACGTTTGGATATGGAAACAGGCCGTCTGAACCACAGCGGCCACACCACCCAAACCGGCTCGCAAGATTTAGCCATTGAAGCCGCCAACCTGCACAACCGGGCCGGCGGCCTGATCGGCTACACCCCGATCGACAGCGGCAACAACGGCGCATCCGATCAGGGCAACAGCAGCCACCCAAGCGCCCCGCCCACCACCGCCACCGGCGGCGGCCGCACCGAAAGCGCCCCCGCGCCCACCGCCCCGCAAGCCCTGCCGGCCGGCCGCATCAGCGTTTCAGACGGCCTCGACAACAGCGGCAGCATCAGCGCCAACGGCAACACAGATTTAAGCACACACCAAAGCCTGAGCAACCAAGGCGGGCTGAACCTCAACCGGCTGAGCGCCGCAGGCCGCAGCCTCAGCAACACAAGCGGCCGCATCAGCGCCCACAGCGCCGACATCCGCACCGATACCTTCCGCAACCACAGCGGCAGCCTTCAATCTTCAGACGGCCTCAACATCCACACCCAAACGTTGGACAATCATCAAGGCACGCTCCAATCGGCCGGCAGCCTGCACATCAACAGCACCGCGCTGCGCAACCCAAGCGGCCGCATCGCCGCCCCAAGCATCAGCCTTGCCGCCGCACAACACCTCGACAACACCGGCGGCAGCATTGATGCAGAGCGCTTAAACATCAAAGCGCAAACGCTCGACAACCAAAGCGGCCACATCCGCAGCAACGAGTTCACCGAGCTCAATCTTTCAGACGGCCTGGCCAACCACGGCGGCCAAATCAGCAGCGCCGGGCAGCTTTCCATTCACGACAACCAACAAAACACGCTCAGCATCCGCAACCTAGGCGAAATCCTCGCCGGCGAAGATGCCCGCATCCAAGCCCAATCCCTCGCCAACAGCGGCAGGCTTGCCGCCGGCCGCGATTTGAGCATCGCCCTGCAACACAACTTCAGCAGCCAAGCCGATATCGAAGCCGGCCGCCGCCTCAGCATAGAAAGCGCAGGCCGTCTGAACAACCGCCACACCCTGCAAGGCGGCGAAAGCGTGCACCTGAGCGCCACCGATATCGACAACAGCGCGGGCGGCAACATCCAATCCGGCAGCACAACCCACCTGAGCGCCGCCCAAAGCCTCAGCAACCGCGGCCTGATCAACAGCAACGGCCTCACCCTCATCGAAGCCGGCACCACCTTGCTCAACAGCGGCAGCGGCCGCATCTACGGCAACCATGTGGCGCTGGCCGCCACCGATTTAATCAACCGCGACGAGCAGGAAAAATCCGCAGCCATCGCCGCACGCCGGCAGCTCGATATCGGCGCGCAAAACATCACCAATCAAGAAGGCACCCTGCTTTCCAGCGAAGGCCGTCTGAACATCGGCGGCCGCTTGGGCAACACGCACGAAGCTGAGGGCAGCGCCGACACGCTCACCAATGCCGGCGCCCGCATTGGAGCCCAAGGCAGCGCCCGCATTGTCGCCGCCCGGCTTGACAATCTGAATCCGCATTTCGCCGTTGAAGAATATTTGGTTTCACAAGAAAATATCACCGAATTCACGCGGGTGGGCGAAGCAGAGCCTTTCTTCAGAAACGGGCGCGACGGCCATTTCGATTTAGAGACACACGACCTCAACTTCCGCCTGAAAAACGGCGGCAACATTCCCATACATAAATACGGTGCCCAAAGCCTGCGCAAAGCAGATTACAAACAATCTGTTTACAAACAGCGCATCACCTCAAGCACGCCGGGTGAAATCATCATCGGCGGCAACCTACACATCAGCGGCGACGCTTGGCGCAACCAAAACAGCCAAATCCTGGCAGGCGGCACCATCGAAGGCAATCTGAAAGCAGCCGATAAAGCACTGATCGAAAACCACGCCACCCCCGCCACCGTGCGCACTGAAAACAGCGGCTATTCACGCCGCGGCAGCTACAACAGTCACGGCACATGGGGCGATCGCCATATCGACTTTGATAAAGACGTTACCCCCGTGGCCAGCCCGCCCGCCACCACCGAGCCATTTGCACAGGCCATCTCTATCGTTGAGCAGCGCGTGGCCGATCTGCCCGCCCACGCAGGCGCAGCCGCCGCGGCAAACACCGCAATCAGTGCGGTGAATACCGATGCCCGCCTGCCTGAAATCCGCAGCATCGCCGCAAACACCCGCCTGCCCGGCAGCAGCCTGTTCAACATCAACCCTGCCCGCCAAGGCTATTTGATTGAAACCGATCCTGCTTTCACCGATTACAGGCAATGGCTCTCCAGCGACTACATGCTCAAGGCGCTCAATGTCGACCCTGAATACACACACAAACGCTTGGGCGACGGCTATTACGAGCAAAAGCTGGTGAACGAGCAAGTGGCCCGCCTCACCGGCTATCGCCGCCTCGACGGCTACAGCAATGACGAAGCCCAATTCAAAGCGCTGATGGATTCCGGCCTCACCTTTGCCAAAGCCCAGCAGCTTGTGCCCGGCATTGCCCTTTCCGCCGAGCAGGTGGCCCGCCTCACCAGCGACATCATCTGGATAGAAAGCCAAACCTTCACCCTGCCCGACGGCAGCCAAGAAACCGTGTTTGCGCCCAAAGTGTATCTGCTGGCGCGCAAAGGCGATCTGAGCAGCGGCGGCGGCCTGCTCAGCGCCGATGCTGTTTCCCTGCAAGATGCAGGCAGCATCCGCAACAGCGGCACCATTGCCGGCCGCCGCTTGGTTGACCTCGGCGCACAAGATATCCGCCACAGCGGCCTGATTCAAGGCGGCGAAGTGCATGTGCAGGCCGATGACGGCGTGCACATTGATGGCGGCAGCATCGCCGCCGGCAAAGCCCTCTCGATTCAGGCAAAAAGCATCCGCCTGCGCGCCACCACCGCTACCGGCGGCGATGAGCGAAACGGCAGCACCATTATCAACCGCACAGCCGCGCTGAATGTGGCCGCCCTTTCAGACGGCCTGCTGCATCTGGAAGCGGCCGAAGGCATTCAAGCCGACGGCGCACTGATCAGCAATGCTTCCGCCGGCGGCCACACCCGCCTGATTGCCCGCAGCGGCCACATTGATTTGGGCACCGTGGCCACCGCCAAACACGAAACCCACGGCAGCTTGAGCGATGCCGGCCACCGCCATGTGCACCAAAGCGCCGAAACCGGCACCGCCATCAGCGCAGCCGGCGACATCACCTTAGCCGCCGGCGGCCGAATCCGCGCCCGCCAAAGCCAAATCGACAGCAGCGCCGGCCGCACAGCGCTTTACGGCACGCAAGGCATCCAACTTAGCGAAGGGCGCCAAACGCTTGATTTAAGCGAAGCCACCCGCGACAAATCGCGCGGCCTGATTTCGAGCAGCAGCCGCAGCGCCCGCTACAGCCGCCAACACGATGAAGCCGTGGGCAGCAGCATCGGCGGGCGCGAAGTGGTGCTGGCCGCAGGCAAAGAGGGCGACATACTCGTGCGCGGCAGCAGCATCATCAGCGATGAAGCCACCACCCTCACCGGCCGCAACATCGGCATAGCGGCCACCCAAAGCCGCTATCTCGACAGCGAATTTCATCAAACCCAAAAATCCGGCCTCAGCGGCGGCATCAAAAGCGGCGTGGTTTCAAAAGGCTACAGCAAATCCCGCCAAAGCCTGCAACACAATGCCGACATCACCCGCTTGAGCGAGAGCCAAATCGGCAGCCTTAAAGGCAACACCACCCTTGCCGCCGCCGAGCAAATCGACACCCGCGCCACCACCCTTTCCGCCGGCAACAATCTCACCCTGCAAGCCCAAAGCATTCATTTAGGCGCGGCCTATGCGCGCGAGCGCGACCAAATCGAAGCGCACAGCAAGCAAAGCGGCATATCGCTCGGCCTCAACCTCAAAGCCCCCGAAGTGCGCCAAGTAGAAAAACGCATCGAGGGCATACAAAACGCCCGCCGCCAAGATGGTGCGCTTAAAAAGTGGCAGGCGTGGGACAGCGGCAGCATCGCTGCCAACACCGAGCAATTTATGCCCGCCATCGGCTTTAGCGCCACCCACAGCCGCAGCCAAAGCCAAGAGCAGCAAGATTATCTGCGCGCCATCGGCAGCAGCGCGCAGGCCGGCGGCACCGTGCGCATGCAGGCCGGTGCAGGCGATTTGAACATTATCGGCAGCCGTGTGTTTGGTGAGCAAGGCATGCAGCTGGCGGCTGCGCACGATATCAACATCGTGGCCGCCGAAGAGCAAATCGACAGCAGCGCGCAAAGCAGCAGCAAAACCAACGGTCTGATGGGCGGCGGCAGCGCCTTCAGCCGCTTTATCGGCTACCGCGCCGATACGAGCCAAGAAACCGGCAGCCGCATTATCCACAGCAGCAGCACCGCGGGCAGCGGCAGCGGCGACAGCCTTATCCGTGCAGGCCGAGCCTACCGCCAAACCGGCAGCGATGTGTATGCCGACGGCAATATCGATATCGCGGCACAAAGCATCGATATTGCCGCCGCGCCCAATCCCTATCAATCCGACTACCGCAACCGCTTCACCCAAAAAGGCATCACCGTGGGCGTGCGCTCGCCGCTGATTCAGGCAGTGGAAACCGCCCAAGAAGCCGCGCGCGCCATGCAGCAGGTGGGCGAAAGCCGCCACGGCCGCACCAATGCCATGGCCGCCGCCAATGCCGGCTGGCAGGCTTATCAGGCCGCACAAAGCGCCCAAGGGGCAGCAAAATCAGGCAACGCCGGCGGCGTGAGCGTGAGCATCACTTATGGCGAACAGCGCAACAGCGCCGCCCAAAGCATCAGCGGCCAAACCGCCCATGCCGCCAACATCGGTGCACAAGGTGCGGTGTCGCTCTTTGCCGTCGGCGCCGGCAGCGGCAGCGATATCCGCATCAGCGGCGCCGATATCGCCGGCCAAAGCGGCACCCGCCTTGCCGCAGAAAACCAAATCCACATCAGCGCCGCCGGGCAAAGCCACAAGGAGCAGCGCAACAACCGCCAAGCCGGCTTCAATGCCGGCGTGGCGCTCGATTTCAGCAACGGCGTCTCTTTCGGCATCACCGCCGGCGGCAACTACGGCAAAGGCTACGGCAACAGCAACGAAGCCGCCCACCTCGGCAGCCATATCGGCAGCAGCCAAAGCGCCACCACCCTGCAAAGCGGCGGCAGCACCACCCTCAAAGGCGCGCAGGTGTTCGGCAGCAGCATCGAGCTCGATGCGCAAAGCCTCCACATCGAAAGCCTGCAAAACCGCGCCGATCACCAAGGCCGCCAATATCAGGGCAGCGCCCAAATCACCGTGGGCTACGGCGTGTCCGGCAGCGGCGATTTCAGCCACAGCCAAATCCGCGCCGACCATGCTTCGGTGGCCGAACAAAGCGGCCTCTTCGCCGGCGATGGCGGCTATCGGGTGAATGTGCAGCAACACACCGATCTCAAAGGTGGCCTTATCACCTCCACCGAAAAAGCCGAAGCCGAACACCGCAACCGCTTTCAGACGGCCACCCTCGCCCACAGCGATATCCAAAACCACAGCCGCTACAGCGGCACCAGCTTCGGCATCGGCGCCGCCGGCGGCTTCAATGCCGACTTGGGCCTCGGCAGCCATGCCGCACCCCAAAGCAGCCTCACCACCACCGGCGCCGCATCCGCCCAAAGCAGCCAAGCCATCGGCTTCGGCTTTGAGCGCGACAGCCAAAGCAGCGTAACCAAAAGCGGCATCAACACGCAGAATATCGTGATTGGCGATGCGGCTGCGCAGCAGCAGTTGACGGGAAACAGCGTTGCCCAAACCCTTGCCGCCGTCCGCACCGACATCACCACCGATAACGCAGCAGCACACTCAGGCCGTCTGAACAACCGCTTTGAGCAGGATAAGGTGCAGAAAGAATTGGATGTGCAGCGGGAAGTAACGCAGAATTTCAGTCGCAATGTGCAATCGGCCAAAGATACAATCAACAAAAAAATGGACAGCCTGAAACAACAGCGCGATAACGGACAACTCAGCGAAGCGGAATACCAACGCCAAGCAGGAAACTGGCAGAAACTCAGCACCGGCCTGAGCGCAGTAGCCGCAGGCTTGGCCGCCCCGACCGACAGCGCCCTCGGCATCGCTGCCGCCGCAGCCAACCCCACCGTTTCTTACCATATCGGCCAACATTTCAAACAAAACGCCGAGCTGAATAAAATCGACGGCGGCAACCGCCCTGAAGAAGGCAGCAAAGAACATCTGGCGCTGCATACGCTTAACGGCATCCTCACCGGCACAGCGGCGGGCAACAACGCACTTGCAGCAGGCTTGGCCGCCGGCGGCGCAGAAATGCTCGCCCCCACCCTGGCGCAAACACTGTATGGCAAAACTGCCCAAGAATTAAATGCCGATGAAAAAAACAACATCAGCACCCTCAGCGCCCTGTTTGGTGCAGCGGTGGGCGCGACTGCGGGAAATGTGGCAGATGTGGTTTCTGGCAGCCAAATGGCACAGAATGTGGTGGAGAATAATTTTTCATTAGGTGATTTAGGGCTATCTGAAACTGCTTTGCGTAACTTACAAATGCAGGCCAATCAGGAAATTAATCGCATTACTATCAATAAGTCCAGTAGCCAGACAGAGCAGTCACAATTATTTGCTTTACTGGAAGCCTATAAAGTAAATAGCGCAATAACCGCTGAAATAACGGCTGCACTTGGGTTAGGATTAAACATTAGTGCTACTCTCAACCAAGATAAAAGTATTACCTTAACTATCGCTGGTACTGCTGGTGCGGGGGTAGAAGGGTTCGTTGGAGTATCTACTTCTAATAAGCAACGAGAAGATGGATTTTTTGCAGAAATATGCAGCACCGTTACTATTGCTGCAACAGGAGGGATTTGTACTGGAGCAAGATTAGAAAAAGGAGAATCGTTAATAAATACAGGGAAAATAGGAATTGGAGCAGCTGCTTTTGTTGGTGCCAATATTGGTTATCAAAAGAGCATCAATTTACAAAACAGCAAATAAATTAAAAATTAATTGAGGTATATTTTGGACGATATAATTATTTATCTTTTTATAGTTTATGTTATTCTATATTTAATACAAATAAAAATATCATATGAATTATTTAAAAATGAAGGTTTTATTTTTAGTGTTATTGATTTCATAAGTAAGTTAAATCAAATTACTTTTTCAATATGGCCAATTATTCTGGGGTTGAAAAAAATCTCTGATAAACGCAATTTATTCCTCTTAAGAATAAATACATTTTTATTAATTTTTATTCTACTGATGATTGCAATATTAATTTATATATAAAAAGCAAGCGTAGCCTGCGTGTAGGGTGTGTGCCCTAAGGCACGCACGCGTCTTGTCCAGCTTAGGTTGATTTTTTTTAATTAAAACTTCAAAGCCGTCTGAATTTTCAGACGGCCTTATATAGTGGAATGCATGAAAAACTTATACAAAAATAAGAAATTTAGCATCATGTGTAGGGTGTGTGGCGCAGCCACGCACGCGGTTTAAACGGCTTCTGCATA
>NZ_SLXE01000049.1 GCF_004341385.1 Uruburuella suis | reverse complement strand
CTGCTGCATTTACAGCAAATATCGAAAGAAACCCCCGAAGGCCGGCATGCCGTGGTGGTGATGGACGGTGCGGGCTGGCATCAAGATTTTAATGAGCTGAAAAACGTATCCATATTGAAACTACCGCCATATTCACCGGAACTGAACCCCATAGAGCGGGTATGGCGGCAACTGAAGCAAACCTCCTTATCCAACCGTTGTTATAAGGGCTATGATCAGATTGTAGAGGCTGGCTGCATTGCGTGGAATGCGTTGGTTGCAGAAAAAGACAGACTCTGTTCGCTGGTGGCTTGTGAATGGGCTTTATTATAGATTATTTATTTTAAATGGTATCAGACGGCCTTTTTAACCAGATCACCCAGCTTCAAGGCGCTTGCAAATCTGCAATGCATTGGCGGTCGCGCGCTTCAAATGCGGCGCTGCCGCCGAGCAAATCCAGCTGCTCTTGCGCGCTGATTTTGCTCATTGATTGAATCTGCTTTTCGGTGAGCTTATCCAGCGGCTTTTCCCACATGCACACGCAATAATCTTCAATCACTTGCTCTGATTGGCCGCCTAAACCGCGCGCACTTAAATCGCCCTGCCATTTTTCAGAAAACGGCACGTTTTTAATGCACGATTCGATAATCGCCTGCTTGGCTTTGGGCTTGCTCAGCGCGCATTGCGACAAAAAGAAAAAGCCGGCAAAAAGCGCCATCACCACCCAAAACCAAATGCGGATGGTGCGGATTTTGGCCTTGGCGCGGCGGCGCTGCTCTTCGGGCGTTTGCCCGGGTTTATCCGTTGCGGCCATGCATGCTCTCCATGCGGATCATCACCACCGGACGCGCCACGCTCTCGAGCGCTTCGATGGCGGCGATGGCGGCTTTGATGTGTTTTTCCACCGTACTGTGGGTCAGAATCACGATTTCGGCAATGGTTTTGTCGATCACGCCTTTTTGAATCAAAGCTTCAATCGACACGCCTTCTTTGGCCAGCAGATTGGCAATCTGGCCGAGCACGCCGGGTTTGTCGTCGGCTTCCACGCGCAAATAATAGCTGCTGCTGATTTCATCCATAGGCAGCATATTTTGCGGCTTCACCTGGCTGGGCTGGAAAGCCAGATGCGGCACGCGGTTGCCGGTGTCGGCCGTGATCAGGCGGCTGATGTCGATGATGTCGGCCACCACCGCGCTGGCAGTCGGCAAAGCGCCGGCACCGGCACCGTAATAAAGAGTTTCGCCCACCATGTCGGCATCCACTCGCACGGCATTCATCACGCCGTTTACATTGGCAATCAGGCGGCTCTCGGGAATCAGCGTCGGGTGCACGCGCAATTCGATGCCCTTGGCGCTTTTGCGGGTGATGCCCAAAAGTTTGATGCGGTAGCCCAGCTCTTCGGCATATTTGATGTCGCGGCTGTCGAGCTTGCTGATGCCTTCCAGATAGCAGGCATCGAAATTCACCGGCGTGCCGAAAGCCAGCGCGCTCATGATGGTGATTTTGTGGCCGGCATCATGCCCTTCGATATCGAAAGTGGGGTCGGCTTCGGCATAGCCCAAAGCTTGCGCCTGCTTCAACACATCGGCAAAAGCGCTGCCTTTTTCGCGCATTTCGGTGAGAATGAAATTGCTGGTGCCGTTGATGATACCGGCAATCGACTGGATATTGTTGGCCGCCAAGCCTTCGCGCAAAGCCTTGATAATCGGTATGCCGCCGGCCACAGCCGCTTCAAACTGCACCATCACATTCTTCTGCTCGGCCAGCGCAAAAATTTCATTGCCGTATTCGGCCAAAAGCTTTTTATTGGCCGTAACCACATGTTTGCCATGCTCGATGGCGGTAAGCACGAGCTTTTTGGCAATATCGGTGCCGCCGAAAAGCTCCACCACAATATCCACTTCGGGGTGTTGCACCACTTCGAAAGGGTCTTCCGTGATCAGGGTTTGCGGCGGGCAGATGCGGCAGCCTTTCTCGGCATTTCGGGTCGACACCATAAATACGTTTACATCGCGCCCCAGGCGGCGGCTGATTTCGGCAGCGTTATTCTGCAAAACATCCACCGCGCCCTTGCCGACTGTTCCCAACCCTAAAATACCGATATTGACAGGCTTCATTGTGTCTCCTTAAGCCGTATGTGTTAGTATAAGCGCGAGCCCAAAGCCGCAGCCGCCCTGAATTCAAAGGGCTTAATGCTACCCGAATTCGCTTGTTTTTGCACCCGATTTTACGGAAAACATCATGCTTATCGAAGAAACCCGCCCCGAGGGCAGCTTTAACATCACCGCTTATCAGCCCGGCTGCATCGAAATCGACGGCCAAAGCTATGCGCATGCCGTGGTGCTGGGCGCGCACGGCATCACGGCATGCGCTCAGGCTGCAGCGGCCGATTTGTGCGCCGAAGATTTTCTGCCGGCCGAGGGCGGCATCTTGCCCGAAGTGATTATTGTGGGCACCGGCGAAAAACATGTGTTTCTGCACCCCAAAATCACCGCCGCGCTGGCGGCCAAAGGCATCGGCTTGGAAAGCATGTCCACCGCGGCCGCCTGCCGCACGGTAATGGTGCTGCAAGGCGAAGGCCGCCGTGTGTGGGCGTGGTTGTGGCCGTAAACACAGGTTAAATCCGCTGCGCCTACGCAACTTTCTGCTTCATCAAACCGTCACACATGCTCTCTACAATGCCTGCATTATACCCATTCGAAAAAATAAGATAACAAGGCGGCGAGCCGAAGACAGTACACCTAGTACGGCAAGGCGAGACAACGCAGTTAGGTTATTTTTTCGAATGGGTATTATTCAGATTAACCGGCGGGCAAACCGCACAAGGAGCATTCATGCAACACCGCAGACGACAAAGCATTTTCCAAGCCGCCAAGCGCGCTTTCAATGCCCACCATCCCAAACCCGAGCACCGCGCCAAACCGGTGCAGGCCGTATCAGGCCGCTGAGCACGGCTTTTGCCATGCCCGTCGGCATACCGCAAATATTATTCCAATCAAACCGCCTGCGCCAAATGCCGGGCGGTTTGATGTTAACAGCGAAGAAAAGGCAAACTTACTATCTTCATCCGCAGGTGTGGTTTACCGGCCGAAAGCCGCAAACCACGCGCATCGGCGCATGCCGTCTGAAAAGTAAATTTCCGTAAAGCGGCTGTTGTTTTCATAGAGCCGCCTCATATAAATCAGTATGCTGCCAACAGCGCCTGCCGCCCTTCATAGCTTTTCATAATGGCGATTATTTGAACTACAAATTATCCGCACCGGCAACACCCGCTATAATGGCTGCATTCGTTTTGATATTCTTTCCACCACCTTCATTAGGAGCAAATAAATGGCTTTAGTAGATCATACCGGCAAACCCGTACCGAGCTGCACTTTCCACACCCGCGTGGGCGATTCTTGGAAAGACATCACCACCGATGAGCTTTTCAAAGGCAAAAAAGTGGTTGTGTTCTCATTGCCGGGCGCATTCACCCCCACCTGCTCTTCCAGCCACCTGCCCCGCTACAACGAGCTGGCCAAAGCATTTAAAGAAAACGGCATCGACGACATCTTGTGCGTTTCTGTAAACGACACTTTCGTGATGAACGCTTGGGCTGCCGATGAAGAGTCTGACAACATCACCATGATTCCCGATGGCAACTGCGAATTCACCGAAGGCATGGGCATGCTGGTCGACAAAAACGACTTGGGCTTCGGCAAACGCTCATGGCGCTACTCTATGCTGGTCAACGACGGCGTGGTAGAAAAAATGTTTATCGAGCCGGAAAAAGAAGGCGACCCCTTTGAAGTTTCCGATGCCGACACCATGCTGAAATATGTCGCGCCCGAATGGAAACCGCAAGAATCCATCGCCATTTTCACCAAACCCGGCTGCCAATTCTGCGCCAAAGCCAAAAAATCTTTGGATGAAAAAGGCTTGGCTTACGAAGAAATCGTGTTGGGTAAAGATGCCAGCGTGGTATCTGTGCGCGCCATCACCGGCAAAGTAACCGCCCCGCAAGTGTTTATCGGCGGCAAATACATCGGCGGCAGCGAAGAGCTGGCAGCTTATTTGGCTCAACACTAATCTTTCCGATTAGCAGATAAAACCAGATGCGGGCGGCGCTTCATGTCGCCCGCCTGAGCAGCCTCAAAGGGTTATTCAGACAGTACTTATCGCATGATGGGCGCTGCCTGAATAACTCTTTTTAGTAAATACTTTTTAACATTGCCATTGGCTAATGCAGCCATAGCAAACACAAACAGGCCGTCTGAAACGGCTTGGCACGAAAGGAAAACCCATGAAAAAAATCCAGGCCGATGTGGTAGTGATTGGCGGCGGCACCGCCGGCATGGGCGCATTCCGCGCCGCGCGACAACACACCGATAATGTTTACCTGATTGAGAGCCATGTGTTCGGCACCACCTGTGCCCGCGTGGGCTGCATGCCTTCCAAGCTTTTGATTGCAGCGGCCGAAGCCCGCTATCACGCGCTGCACACCGACCCTTTCGGTGTGCACCTGGATAAAAGCAGCGTAACGGTAAACGGCGAAGAAGTGATGCATCGCGTGAAATCCGAACGCGACCGCTTTGTCGGCTTTGTGCTAAGCGATGTGGAAGAATGGCCGGCCGACAAACGCATTATGGGCGAGGCCAAATTCATCGATGAACACACCGTGCAAATCGACGACCACACCCAAATCAGCGCCGAGCGTATTGTGATTGCCACAGGCTCACGCCCGGTGATTCTGCCGCAATGGCAGGGCTTGGGCGACAAGCTCATCATCAATGACGATGTGTTTTCATGGGACACTCTGCCCAAAAGCGTGGCCGTGTTCGGCCCGGGCGTGATTGGTTTGGAAATCGGCCAAGCCTTGCACCGCTTGGGTGTTAAAGTGCACATTTTCGGCTTGGGCGGCTTTTTGGGCGGTATTTCCGATCCGGTGGTGCTGGAAGAAGCCAAGAAAGTGTTTGGCGAAGAGCTCACCATGAATCTGGATGCCCAAAGCGAAGTGAAGCTTGATGCCGAGGGCAATGTCGAAGTGCATTGGCAGGAAGGCAGCGAAAGTGGCGTGTTCACCGCCGAATATATGCTCGCCGCCGTGGGCCGCCGCCCCAATGTGGACAAACTCGGCCTGGAAAACCTGAGCATCGAGCTTGATGAGCGCGGCGTGCCCAAAGCCGACCGCCTCACCATGCAAACCAGCATTGCACATATCTTTATCGCAGGCGATGCATCCAACCAGCTGCCGCTGCTGCACGAAGCGAGCGATCAGGGCAAAATCGCCGGCGAAAATGCAGGCGCTTATCCGAATATCAGCAAGGGTTTGCGCCGCAGCACCATCGGCGTGGTGTTTACCAGCCCGCAAATCGCCACCATCGGCATGCGTTTTGCCCAAGTGGAAGCACGTTATAAAAACATGGAATGCGTGGCCATCGGCGAAGTGTCGTTCCACAATCAGGGCCGCAGCCGCGTGATGCTGGTCAACCAAGGCAAGATGCGCGTGTATGCCGAACAAGGCACGGGCTTGTTTATCGGCGCAGAAATCATCGGCCCCGCCGCCGAGCATCTGGCACATTTGCTGGCTTGGGCGCATCAGCTGAAAATGACCATCCCCCAAATGCTCGACATGCCTTTCTACCACCCGGTAATCGAAGAAGGCTTGCGCACGGCTTTGCGCGATGCCAATAGCAAGCTCAAGCTCGGCGATAAAGCAGCAGCAGAATGCCGCGAATGCCCGGGCGAATAAACCGCAAACCTGCAAACACGCTCTAAACACACACACGCATCAGGCCGTCTGAAAATATTTCAGACGGCCTTTTTCTTTTGCCGCACAACATCACGACACCCAAAACATCCCGTTTGCCCGAAGTCAGTCGGCTCGAGAGCGAAAATGTTCAGACGGCCTTGCAAAAGGCCGTCTGAAAAGTATTGAAAATGCCGGTTTGAATCAGCTGTACAAACAACACAAAGCAGGCCGTCTGAAACATTCAGACGGCCTGCTTGCCTATTGATGCAAAATAAACTTTTTAAGCAACGATCAACGCACTTTCATGCCCACGCGGCTCATATCGCCGAAGTTCATCCAAATGAAAAATGCCTTGCCCACAATCAGTTGGTCGCTGACAAAGCCCCAATAGCGGCTGTCTTCACTGTTATCGCGGTTGTCGCCCATCATGAAATAATGGCCTTCGGGCACGCTGCAACGAAACCAAGAGCCGTCTTCCGCATATTCACAATTGCTGCGAAACGGAAATTCGGCGCGCACGCCTTGCGGCAGAAAGCTCGGCTGCTCCGGCATTTTCAAAATGTCGAAACTGTGGCCGTTGATGGTTTCACGATACGCTTCGGTGGCGATGGTGATTTGGCCGTATTGGCGGGTGTTTTCCGTGTAGCTCAAGGGGCCGACGGGATGGTCTTCCACCACTTTGCCGTTGATGCTCAACACCTTGTTTTTATATTCAATCAAATCGCCCGGCACGCCGATGGCGCGTTTGACGTAATTGATTTTGGTGTTTTCCGGATAGTTGAACACCACCACATCGCCACGCCCCACTTCGCCGGTGGCCACGAGCACGTTGTTGATAATCGGCATGCGGATGCCGTATGAAAATTTGTTTACCAAAATAAAATCGCCCACCACCAAATTCGGGCGCATCGAGCTGGAAGGAATCTGGAAAGGCTCGGCCACAAACGTGCGCAACACAAACACAATCAGAATAATCGGAAAAAAGCCACTCATATAATCGGTGAAATGGTTGCCGTCGGTGTGTGCCTGGTTTTTCAGACGGCGTTTGTGCAGCAGCCACACCGCGCCGGTGAAGAGCACGAAAATCAGCAGCACGGCGGTAAAGCTCATGGCGGCCGAGAGCAGGCCGAACACGCCCACCATCATCAAAAGATAGCCCCATTGCAGGCCGCCGCTCCATTCACCATTGGCTTCGCGCTCTTTGCTGCTGCGCAAAAACATCACCACGCCGGCAATCAGGGCGCCGATGGCTGCCAAAATCAAGGTATTGCTCATTATTTATCCCCCACTTGCAAAATCGCCAAGAAAGCGCTTTGCGGAATTTCCACATTGCCCACTTGTTTCATGCGGCGTTTGCCGGCTTTTTGTTTTTCCAACAGCTTTTTCTTGCGGGTGATGTCGCCGCCGTAACACTTGGCCAACACGTTTTTGCGCAAGGCTTTCACATTTTCGCGCGCGATAATCTGGCTGCCGATGGAAGCCTGCACGGCAATATCGAACATTTGGCGCGGAATCAGCTCGCGCATTTTCGAAGCCAGCTCGCGGCCGCGGTGCACGGCGCTTTGGCGGTGCACAATCAGGCTTAAGGCATCCACTTTTTCGCCGTTAACCATAATATCGAGCTTAATCAGATCGGCGGGCTGGAATTCTTTGAACTCATAATCGAGCGAAGCATAGCCGCGCGAAGTGGATTTGAGCTTGTCGAAGAAATCCATCACCACTTCGTTCATCGGCAAATCATAAGTGAGCATCACTTGGCGGCCGAGGTATTGCATGTTTACCTGCACGCCGCGCTTTTGGTTGCACAGCGTCATCACATTGCCCACATATTCTTGCGGCGTGAGGATGGTGGCGGTGATAATCGGCTCGAAAATGGTTTCGATGCTGCCGATCTCGGGCAGCTTGGAGGGGTTTTCCACCTCGATTTTTTCACCGCTTTTGAGCAACACTTCATACACCACCGTGGGCGCGGTGGTGATTAAATCCATATCGAATTCGCGCTCGAGCCGCTCTTGCACGATTTCAAGGTGCAGCAAGCCCAAAAAGCCGCAGCGGAAACCAAAACCCAAAGCCTGCGACACTTCCGGCTCGAATTTCAGCGAAGCATCGTTTAATTGCAGCTTTTCCAGCGCATCGCGCAAGGCTTCGTAATCGTGGCTTTCCACCGGATACAGCCCCGCAAACACTTGCGATTGCACCTCTTGGAAGCCCGGTAGCGGCTCGGCGGCAGGCTTGGCGGTGTGGGTAATGGTGTCGCCCACTTTGGCCGAGCCCAGCTCTTTCACGCCGGTAATCAAAAAGCCCACTTCGCCGGCTTTTAATTCGGCTTTAGGCACCGATTTGGGGGTGAACACGCCCAGCTGCTCCACCTGCGTTTCCGCACGGGTGCTCATAAAGCGCGCTTTGTCTTTCAGCTTGAGGGTGCCGTTTTTAACGCGGATCAGCATCACCACACCGACATAGTTGTCAAACCACGAGTCGATAATCATTGCCTGCAAAGGCGCTTCTTCGTCGCCTTGCGGCGGCGGCACTTTTTTCACGATTTCTTCCAGCACATCTTCCACACCCAGGCCGCTTTTGGCCGAGCAGGTTACCGCGCCCACGGCATCGATGCCGATAATGTCTTCGATTTCTTGCGCCACGCGGTCGGGGTCGGCGGCGGGCAAGTCGATTTTATTGAGCACCGGCACCACTTCCACGCCCAAATCGATGGCGGTGTAGCAGTTGGCCACGGTTTGCGCTTCCACGCCTTGCGAGGCATCCACCACCAAAAGCGCCCCTTCGCAAGCGGAAAGCGAGCGCGACACTTCATAAGAAAAATCGACGTGGCCGGGGGTGTCGATCAGATTGAGCTGATACACTTCGCCATCGCGCGCCTTATAGTTCAAAGCCGCAGTTTGCGCCTTGATGGTGATGCCGCGCTCTTTTTCGATGTCCATCGAATCGAGCACCTGTGTGCTCATTTCACGCAGATCGAGGCCGCCGCAATATTGGATAAAGCGATCGGCCAGCGTGGATTTGCCGTGGTCGATATGGGCGATAATGGAGAAATTGCGGATATTTTTCATCTTGTTGTGGGGTGTCCGAAAGGAAGTGGGCAAGGCTGTTTGAATGTTTTCAGACGGCCTGGATAAACTCAAAGCAAATAGCTGCATATTCTAGCCTAAAAACGGGC
Organism: Uruburuella suis; assembly: GCF_004341385.1. Lineage (GTDB taxonomy): Bacteria > Pseudomonadota > Gammaproteobacteria > Burkholderiales > Neisseriaceae > Neisseria > Neisseria suis. The sequence goes on along the minus strand of NZ_SLXE01000049.1, from coordinate 2,819 downwards.
TTTGGGCTAATGTTCGCCATCGCTTTTCTGCCGTAAAACCGATAAAAAATTAAAACAGCCGGCGCGGCCTGATGGTTTTGGCGGTATTTTGCCGCAGGCAGACAAAAGGCCGTCTGAAACTTTTTTCAGACGGCCTTTTATTGACCAAACAAACTTTACTGCCCGCCGTTATCCACTTTTTGCGCGCCCTGCTTTTGTTTGATGTTTTTTTGCAGATAAGCCAGCAAGCCGTCGAAAGTGGTGTTGGCTTGATTTTGCAGCAGCAACTGGCGCGCTTGCGGCAATTGCTCGGCCAGATTGGCCGGCGGTTTGATGGCCTGCACTTCCATCAGCACCGGTGCCGGCAGACCTTCGAGCAACACATAGGCAGGTTTGCCGCCGGCCGGCCGCGCTTTCATCAGCTGGCTGTAGGCTTCGGGCGGCATAGATTGGCGCGCCTGCTCGGCGCTCAGCTGCGACACCGGCGACCAAGCCAGCGCGGGGCTTTCACCGGATTGCAAATCCACCAGCGTTTGCTTAGCTTTGGCTTCGGCCAGCTTGCCGGCTTCGCTTTGCAGATAGGCTGTGCGCACATGCTCTTTGGCTTTTTCGAAAGTTTCCACCTCCGCCGGGCGCACTTCTTTGGCACGCACCACCCACACGGTGTTTTCGCCCACGTTTATCGGCTCGGAATTGTGCTTTTTCTTCAACACTTCATCGCTGAAAATGGTGTTGATCAAATCATCGGGCATGCCGGCGGCCTTGCCGTTTTCACGGGTGAGCCATTCATCGGGCGCTTCGAGCTTGAGGCCGGCGGCTTTAGCCACAGCAGCGAGGCTTTCGGGATGGTTGAAAGCTTCTTCGGCCAGCTTTTCTTTGGCCAGATTAAAAGCTTGGGCGGCTTTGCGCTGCTTGATTTCGGCTTCAAGACGGGTTTTTTCCTGCGCAAACACGGGCGCATCCTGCGTGTTGAGCACGGTGATGATGTGATAACCGTAATCGGTTTTCACCACGTCGCTGATTTGGCCTTTTTGCAGGCTGAAAGCGCTGTTTTCAAACGCTTCGCCCAAGCCGCCGTCTTTGGCGACATAGCCCAGATTGCCGCCTTTATCGGCAGAGGCCGGATCTTTGGAATATTGCTTGGCCAACGCGGCAAAATCGGCGGGCTTGGCCTTCACTTGTGCCAACACTTTTTCCGCTTCGGCTTTGGCGGCTGCATCGACGGCAGCTGAGGCATCTTGCGGCACGGGGAAGAAAATATGCGCCACTTCGCGCTTGGGCGCGGCGGCGGCGTTTTCCTGCTCAAAGGCTTTTTGCAGCTCTTCTTCGCTCACGCTTTGCTTGGCGGCCAGATCTTGGCTGCTCAGCGCCACATATTCGATTTTAACGGCTTCGGGAATGGTGTAGTCTGCCTGATGCGCATCATAATAGCTTTTGAGCGCGGCATCGGTGATTTTCACTTGCGCGGCAAAGGCTTGCGGGCTGAAGGTGAAGCTGCGTATGGTGCGCTCCGACTGCATCAGATTGACCAGCTGCGCGGCTTGCGCATCGCTCACCAAGGTGCCGTTTTGCACCAGGTTCATCAGGTTTTGCAAGGCAAATTGCTGGCGGATTTCTTCAACAAATTGATCTTCGTTCATGTTGCGCTGGCTCAGATATTGGCTGAACATCGCCTGGCTGAATTTGCCGGAGGCATCGTGAAAGCCGGGATCATCGACAATAATCTGCTTGATTTGCTCGTTCGACACGCTGATGCCCATCATTTTTGCGCCCTGAATCAGATAAGCGCGTTGCAGCAGCGAATTGAAAATCACATCGCGCCCGCTGTTGTCGCCTGCGGCTTGGGCATTTTGCAGCGCAACATTGAGCGCATGGTCGCTGATTTTTTCATCGCCCACTTTGGCAATATAATCGGAGCCGGGCGCGGCCACGGTGCTCACGCCGAAGCCGACAAAAGTCAGCGCGATTAAGCCCAGCAGCACTTTGGCCGGGCCGTTGTATTTTTCGATAGAGGCAAACATGGTTGTCTTTAATAAGGTGCGGTAAAAAATAAAAGCGCATTGTAGCGTGTTTTGCCTGATAAATCACCTTTGCGGCCAAACGATATATGCGCCTGCCGGCATCAAAACAGGCCGTCTGAAAGTTCAGACGGCCTGCGCAACGGTAAAACTTAATGCGGCATATTGTGCATCGGCATGCTGCTTTGCGCCGGCGTTTTCGTTTCTACGGTGATGGTTTTGGATTTGGCGTTTTTAAAACGCAAGGTGAGCGGGAATTTATCGCCCTCTTTCAGCGGCGCTTTGAGCCCCATCAGCATGATGTGGTAGCTGCCCGGCTGCAATACGATTTCCTGATTTTTGGGCAACGGCAGGCCGCCGACCACTTCGCGCATGCGCATCACGCCGTTGTCGTTGATGTGGTTGTGGATTTCCACGCGCTCGGCCACGGGCGTGCTGCCGCCGAGCAGCACATCGTCGGCTTTGCCTTCGTTTTCGATTTCCATAAACACACCGCCCATGCTCATGCCCGGCACAGTGGTGCGCGCCCAGGCATTATCGATATCGATGCCGGCGGCAAAAGCGGTTTGACAGGCACCAGCAAGTAAGAGTGCGGCCATCAGTTTCTTCATTATTTATTCCTTTCAAATGATTGTTTATTACAAATCGCTTATACATCGAAAGGCCGTCTGAAACCTTGATGCAGGTTAAACACTATAGTGTGCTTTCAGACGGCCTTAACTTTAATTTGAACTGCCCCCACAATCTTGGACATTTTTAAGCCACTAAATCAATCATTCTTCAAGCGGCGGTTGCAAACTGGGTTCTGTATGCCACAGGACT
>NZ_SLXE01000048.1 GCF_004341385.1 Uruburuella suis | reverse complement strand
GCAGGTGTATTAGGGTTGTGTGAGAGCTCCCTTTTTACACCTGCTTTCCTTTTTATTCAATGTTATGACAAGTAATTGTGAACAGACCCTAGGGGTATCGAATCAAACAGGCCGTCTGAATATCGTAGGTACGATTAGCCGCCAAAGCGGCGTAATCGTACGCATGAGCTACGGCACACAGGTTTTCATGCGTAGGCATGAGCTTATCCTGCATAACTTTTTGCTACAGCACGCAAGTTTGCATGCGTACTGTATGACTTTTTTTACGGCAAGCAAGTTCGCATGCGTACGATTATGCTGCGCTAATCGTACCTACGTATTCAGACGGCCTAATTTTTCTCACAGCGCCTGCCCGAAGCTTTCCTGCACCACGCCGATCCAGGCTTTGAGCGCGGGTGTGGGCGGTTGGTGTTTTTTCCAGGCCATCGCCAGCCGCCAATGGATTTCCGGCTCAATCAGCGGCACGGCGGCGTGGGTGGCGGGGTTGAGGCGGTCGGCATAATAGGCGGGCAAAAGCGCGAGCCCCATGTTTTGCGCCACCATATTAATGATTAAATCCCATTGGCTGGTGCGGCACACCACATTGGGCTCGAAGCCTTGCCCGCGACAGGCTTGGTCGATGATGTTGCTCAGGGCGAAGCTTTGGGTAAACAGCACAAATGATTCGTGCCTGAGCGCGCGCAGCGGCAGCGCGCTTTTTTTGGCGGCGGGGCTGTCGCGGCGCACCACCACCATCAGCGGATAGTCGCACAAGTTGATGTGTTCGAAAGCATCGCCCACCGGCTCGAGCAACACGCCGACATCCAGCGCGTTATCGAGCAGCGCTTTTTCGATGGTGTGGGCGCCTTCTTCGAGAAAGGCCAATTCGATTTGCGGCCAGCGCTGGTGATAGTGGAAAAGTGCGCCGGTGAGCAGATTGCTGCCGAGCAGCGAAATGCCGATGCGCAAAGTGCCGGTTTTCACTTGACGGTAGTCGTCGATTTCCTGATAGAGGGCGCGCCGCTGCTCCAGCAGGCTGAGGGCGTGGCGGTAAACGATGCGGCCGATTTCGGTGGGCTCGAGGCTGCGTTTGCGCCGGCCGCTGTGTTTTTCCAGCAAGGGCACGCCGAATTCGGCTTCGAGCGCAGCGATGATTTTGCTCACGCTGGGCTGGGTGAGGCAGAGTTTGTCGGCGGTGGTGGAAAAGCTTTTGCTTTGCACCAGCTCGGTGAAGCATTGCAGGCTTTTGAAATCCGGCATGGTTATTCCGATTCGGCATAATGATTTGTTTAATTATTCATATTATGCCGTTTTCAGACGGCTATAATCAAGTCATAGATGAATTTAAAGGAATATTTATGTTGGCCGGCTTGAATATGCGCATGGGTGCGGTAAGTTATTTATATCATCACAAATGGGTGCGCCTGGCGCGCCAGCTCTCGCTGATTATGGCGGTGTGGCTGGCCGGCGTGTTGGTGTGCCGCGTGGTGGCGCTGCCGGTGTCGCCCGGCATTGTGGGGCTGTTTATCATGTTGGCTTTGCTCGGCAGCGGGGCGGTGAAGATGGAAGCGGTGGAAGAGGGCGCAAAATTCGTGTTGGGCGAATTGGTGTTTTTCTTTTTGCCGATTATCGTGGCGGTGGTGAAATACAAAGATTTGTTTATCGCTTCGGGCTGGCAATTGCTGGTGTGCATTTTTGTCGGCACCGTGCTGGTGATGCTCAGCACAGCGTTGACCTTGAGCTATTGCTATAAATGGCGCCGCCGTTTGTTCAAACGCCGCCACGCTTGAGCAGAAATACCGAGATAGGATAACAAGATGAACGCAATTGCTTTGGCCTGCTTGGTGTGGACGGTGGCCGCTTATTGGCTGGCCAAAAAAGCCTATGCGCGCAAGCAAGTGGTGTGGCGCTCGCCCGCGCTCACCGTGCCGGTGCTCACCATTGCGCTGATGCTGGCGTTGGGCATTTCTTATGAACAATACCAAACCTACACCCATTGGATTGTGGCGCTTTTGGGGCCGGCCACGGTGGCTTTTGCGATTCCGATTTACCAATACCGCGCCGTGATTCGCCGCCAGATGGTGATTTTGGGCGCGGCGGTGGTGGTGGGCATGGTGGTGGGCGTGGGCAGCGCCTTTGTGTTGGCGCATCTGTTTCATTTTAATGAAGAAGTAACCAACAGCCTGATGGCGCGCTCGATTTCCACACCGTTTGCGATTGTGCTGGCCGACCAGATTCACGGCTCGGCCACGCTGGTGTCGCTGTTTACTGTGATGACGGGCTTGGTGGGCATGATTTTCGGCGATATTGTGCTGGCTTGGGGCAAATTCCGCTTTCATTTGGCCAACGGTGCGGCTTTCGGTAATGCCGCGCACGGCTTTGGCACCTTTCGCGCCGGCCAACGCCACAGCGACGAGGGCGTGATTGCCAGCCTCACCATGATTTTGGCCGGTCTCTTTATGGTGCTGGCAGGGCCTTCGTTGGTGAAACTGATTGTGTGGCTGTCGATTTTGTGAGGCGTAGTAGCCTACCTTTAGACCGTCTGTTTCAGACGGCCTTTTTTTAATCAGGCGGCCGTCTGAAAAAAGTTCAGACGGCCTTTTTCTGCTTGTCTGCCCCGGCCGGATGGTGGACAATATTTGCCATCTATTCAGGCTTTATACCAATTCGAAAAAATAACCTAACTTCGTTGTCTCGCCTTGCCGTACCATCTGTACTGTCTTCGGCTCGCCGCCTTGTTAGCTTACTTTTTTGAATTGGTATTATCCAGGTAAAGGAAAAATCATGCACAACCACCGCGTAAACGAATTGCTCGAGCTGCTCAAACCTTATTGGCTCAAAGAACCCACGCTGAGCCTGACGCAAACTTTGCAAAAAATCGCCGCCGAAGCCGGCTCCGAAGCGCCGCTGGCCGATCTTGGCGACGAAGTGATTATTTACCAGCTGAAAATGAGCACGCAAGACAAGCTGGCGCCGATTCCGGGTTTGCAGAAAGATTATGAAGAAGATTTTAAAAGCGCCTTGCTCAAGGCGCGCGGCATTGTGCCGGATTAAAGGCGGCATGTTTTGCCGATTGCCGGCAAACACAGCCAAGCAACTGGTTTCACACCGTTTCGCAAGCGACAAACTTGCTGCACGATATGAAACCAGTTGTTTCGCCATAGGCATCTGCACCGCTGTGCGTGCAAAAGTAGGTGAAGCGGCGTGAATACGGTACAATGCGCGCATTGTTTAACCCAGCCTTAACCCTTTTCAGCGTTTGCCGCCCCAACACAGGCGCGAGCACGGAAAAGAATTGGGGCTGCCGATGGAGCAGCCATGAAAACCAATCCCGCAAAAATGCGTGCGCTCGTGCAAATAGAGCGCGCAATCGGCCATACATTTGCCGACCAGCGCCTGCTCGTGCGCGCGCTCACCCACCGCAGCTTTTCCGGCGACAACAACGAGCGTTTTGAATTTATCGGCGATGCCGTGTTGGATTATGCCGTGGCCAAAATGCTGTTTGACGCTTTTCCCAAATTGAGCGAAGGCGAGCTTTCGCGCCTGCGTGCCAACTTGGTGAATGAAGCGGTGCTGGCGGAAATCGCGCTCGAAATGAATATGGGCGACGCGCTTTTTTTAGGCCCCGGCGAATTGAAAAGCGGCGGCTTCAACCGCCCATCGATTTTGGCCGATGCGCTGGAAGCCGTGTTTGCCGCCGTGAGCTTTGATGCCGATTTCAACACCGCCGAGCAAGTGGTGCGCCGCCTGTTTGCCGCGCGGGTGAAAACGGTGGATTTCAAAAACCAGGGCAAAGATGCCAAAACCCTGCTGCAAGAAGCCTTGCAGGCGCGCCGCCTGGCCTTGCCGAAATACCGCATTGAAAAGCAAACCGGCGAGGGCGACGATGCGCGCTTTGAAGTGTCGTGCGATTTGGGCGAGCTGGGCTTTATCTGCAGCGCCGAAGCAGGCAGTCGCAAAGCCGCCGAGCAGCAAACCGCCAAAGAAGCGTTGGCGTGGCTGGCGCTAAACCGCCCGCTGAAAAAAGCCAAAAAATAATTTCAGACGGCCTTGGTGTTTATTATCAATCAAGGCCGTCTGAAACACAGGAGCAATCTATGAGCAATGAATTCCAACTTCCCGATGCCAATGGCTACCGCTGTGGCTTTGTGGCCATTGTCGGCCGTCCCAATGTGGGCAAATCCACGCTGATGAACCATTTAATCGGCCAAAAAATCAGCATCACCAGCAAGAAAGCGCAAACCACGCGGCACAAAATAACCGGTATTTATACCGATGACACGGCGCAATTCGTGTTTGTCGACACGCCCGGTTTTCAAACCAACCACCGCAACGCGCTCAACGACCGCCTGAATTTGAATGTAACCGAAGCCATCAGCGGTGTGGACGTGATTGTGTTTGTGGTGGAAGCGATGCGCTTCACCGATGCCGACCGCGTGGTGCTCAAGCAATTGCCCAAGCACACGCCGGTGTTGCTGGTGGTGAATAAAATCGATAAAGACAAAGCCAAAGACAAAACCGCGCTCGATGCCTTTATCGCCGAAGTGCGCGCCGAATTCGATTTTGCCGGCGTGGAAGTGGTGAGTGCCAAGCACGGCTTGCGCATTGCCAATCTTTTGGAAACACTCAAGCCTTTTCTGCCCGAGAGCATTCCGATGTATCCCGAAGACATGGTTACCGACAAATCGAGCCGCTTTCTGGCGATGGAAATCGTGCGCGAAAAATTGTTTCGCTATCTGGGCGAAGAGCTGCCTTATGCCATGAATGTGGAAGTGGAGCAGTTTGAAGAGGAAGAAAGCGGGCTTTACCGCATTTATATTGCCGTGTTGGTGGATAAAGACAGCCAAAAAGCCATCCTCATCGGCAAAGGCGGCGAGCGCCTGAAAAAAATCTCCACCGAAGCCAGGCTGGATATGGAAAAGCTGTTTGACACCAAAGTGTTTTTAAAAGTGTGGGTGAAAGTGAAATCGGGCTGGGCCGACGATATCCGCTTTTTGCGCGAGCTGGGTTTGTAAACCGTTTACCTTTCAGACGGCCTGCCTGCTTGATTATTTATTCCTCTTAATAGTGAAATAAAATATAGTGAAATCAAAGAAAAACGGATACAAAAATAAGAAATCTCAAAGCGTGTGTAAGGTATGTGGCGCAGCCACGCACGCGGTTTAAACGGCTTCTGTGTACATGGTTTGTTATATGCGCCTGTATCAGTTTTTCATTCATTTCACTATACATGAACCAAATCGACAACATCATCCCTTTTGCCCACAAGCTTTTGCGCGCCGCTTTAAGCAACGGCAGCCGCGCGCTCGACGGCACGGCGGGCAATGGGCACGACACTTTGCTCTTGGCCGAATGCGTGGGTGAAAAGGGCAAAGTGTGGGCGTTTGATATTCAGCCGCAGGCGCTGGCCAATACAGAAGGCCGTCTGAAAGCAGCGGGCTTGGCAAACCGGGTGCAATTGGTTTCAGACGGCCACGAACATTTGGCTCAATATATTGCCGAACCTTTGCATGCCGCGCTGTTTAATTTCGGCTGGCTGCCCGGCGGCGAAAAAAGCTGCACCACCAAAGCCGCCACCAGCTTGGCTGCACTTCAAGCTGCGCTGGATTTATTGCAAACAGGCGGTTTGCTTCTGGCGGTGCTTTATCCCGGCCACGAAGCGGGGCGGCAGGAAGCCGAAGCGGTGGAAGCTTGGGCGCAGGCGCTGCCGCAGCAGCAATACACGGTGCTGCGCTATGCCTTTGCCAACCGGCGCAATCAGCCGCCTTATTTGTTGGTGCTGGAAAAGATTCACGCATAAAGAATGTTTGTTACAATACAGGCCGTCTGAAAAGAAACACAAGGAAAGCCAAACCATGCAATATCTGTTGGTCAAACACAGCCACATCACTTTTGTGGCCATCACCATCATTTTATTCAACCTGCGCTTCTGGCTGCGCTTTGCCCGCCCCGAAAAGCCGCTGGCGGGCATATTAAAGGTGTTGCCGCATTTTAACGACACTTTGTTGCTTTTCACCGGCTTGTGGCTGATGAAAATCACCCATTTCAGCCCGTTTGGCAATGCCGATTGGCTGGGCGTGAAGCTGTTGCTGCTGTTGGTGTATATCGGCATCGGCATTGTGGCCATTAAATCCGCGCCGCGTTCGGGCAGAGCCAATGCAGGCTATGCGCTGTGCATGGTGTGCGTGCTGGTGATGATTTATTTGGCACGCTACAAACCTTTTTAAAAAGCCGTCTGAAACATGAATACACCGCAAACCGCCGTGATTGCGCTGGGCAGCAATCTGGACAATCCGGCTGAAAAAGTGCAGGCCGCACTTCAAGCTATTGATACGCATCCGCAAATTGCCGTGCAGCGCATATCTTCGCTCTACCGCACCGCGCCGGTGGGCTATGCCGAACAGCCCGATTTCATCAACGCCGTGTGCCTGATCGACACCACGCTTTCGGCACAAGCTTTACTGGCCGCGCTGCACGATATCGAAGCGGCTTTCGGGCGCGAACGCAGCTTTCGCAATGCCCCGCGTACGCTCGATCTCGATATTATTGATTATGCCCATTGCCGCCACAGCAGCGATGCGCTCACGCTGCCGCACCCGCGGGCGCACGAGCGCAGCTTTGTGATGCTGCCTTTGGCCGAAATCGCCCCCGATTATGCGCTTGGCAGCTACGGCACAGCCGCCGGGCTGGCTGAGCGCTTGGGCGGCAGCGGCATCGATCTTTTTTCTCCACCCATTTAATTTCAGTCACACAGGAAACCGGCATGGATTATCGTTATATTGTTGTAGAAGGCTCCATCGGCAGCGGCAAATCGGAAGTGAGCCAGCGCTTGGCCGGCTATTTCAATGCGCTTTATCTCACCGAAAGCCCCGAGCGCAACCCTTTTCTGGAGCAGTTTTACCTCAATGCCGCCAACCACGGCCTGGCCACCGAGCTTTATTTTCTGATGCGCCGCGCCGAAGCGGTGGAGGTGATCAACACCGAAGAAGAAAAAAACGGCCGCATTGTGGCGGATTTTTTGCTGGAAAAAGACCAGATTTTCGTGCCCACCGTGCTCAAAGGCGGCGACCCGGGCAACGAGCAAACACTGTTTTGGGAAATGAAGCGCAAAGTGATGCCCGAATATCCCGTGCCCGATTTGGTGGTGTATCTGCAAACCTCCGACGAATTGGCGCAAAAGCGTCTGCAAAAGCGCAACGGCGGCATGTTGAATTTGTTTCCCGCCGGCTATCTGCAACAAATCCACGATGAATACCGGCGCTTTTTCCACCTTTACCAAAACGCGCCGCTTCTGATTGCTAATGCCGATGAAATGGATTTTGCCGGCAACGACGATCACTTTGAAATGCTGCTGCGCGCCATGAGCAATATGCAGGGCAGCCGCCATTATTTGAATTTGAATGAAGTGTGAGCATTCAGACGGCCTTTAGGCCGTCTGATACCAATTCAAAAAAGTAAGCTAACAAGGCGGCGAGCCGCAGACAGTACAACTAGTACGGCAAGGCGAGACAACGAAGTTAGGTTATTTTTTTGGATTGGTATGAAATATTGAAATACCCCAAATCCGCGCCATATTCAAAGCGTTTGCCGTTTGGCCGTCTGAACACATAAGGAACACCATGATTACCGTCAACACCCTGCAAAAAATGAAAACCGAAGGCGAAAAAATCGCCATGCTCACCTGCTACGAAGCCAGCTTTGCCAGCCTGATGGAAGCGGCCGGCGTGGATGTGTTGCTGGTGGGCGATTCGCTCGGCATGGCCGTGCAGGGGCAAGCTTCCACCTTGCCGGTGCGCCTGCAGGATATGTGCTACCACACATCCGCCGTGGCACGCGGCAGCAAAGAGGCCATGATTGTGGCTGATCTGCCTTTCGGCGCTTATCAGCAAAGCAAAGAGCAGGCTTTTGCCGCTGCCGCCGAATTGATGGCCGCCGGCGCGCATATGGTGAAACTCGAGGGCGGCGTGTGGATGGCGGAAACCACTGAATTTCTGCAATTGCGCGGCATTCCCGTGTGCGCCCACATCGGCCTCACGCCGCAATCGGTGCACGCTTTCGGCGGCTACCGCGTGCAAGGCAAGGGCGACAAAGCGGCGGCACTGATGAACGATGCAAAAGCGCACGATGAAGCTGGCGCGGCGATTGTGCTGATGGAATGCGTGCCCGCCGAAATGGGCCGTCGCGTGACCGAAAGCCTGCGCTGCCCCACCATCGGCATCGGCGCCGGCGTGGATTGCGACGGCCAAGTGCTGGTGATGCACGACATGCTGGGCGTGTTTCCCGGCAAAACCGCCAAATTTGTGAAAAACTTTATGCAGGGGCAAACCAGCATACAGGCGGCGGTGAAAGCTTATGTGGATGCGGTGAAAGCGCAAACTTTCCCGGCAGCAGAGCATACATTTCAAGCATAAATAAATGACTGCTTTCTTTATACTGCGTAGCACCCAAAGCCGACGCGCCCGCTTTAAAATGGCCTTGGGTGCGTGGTTTTTGATGCTGACGTTTGTCGGGCGGATGATGCTAGGCCGCAGAGGAAATAGCGGCATGATGAAGCTGGCTGCAAGCGCAAAGCTGGCAAGTTGGCCGCTTTGGAAATGGATACTTCTGGGCAGCGTGTCGGGGTTGCCGTTTTATTATATGGTTTTCAGCCTGAAAAGCTGGTTTCAGTTTGAATGGCTGCCGCAGGAAAAAGCGTTTTCTTATACCGAACACACAGGCCCGCATCGTAAACAACCGAAGCTTTATCCTGTGGCGGATTATGAGGCGGTGGTTGCCGCATTTACTGTTGGTAACGATTTGATGTGGCGTTGGCGCCTTTATCTCATCCCTCAAAGCCGTTTCATGGCAGTTTTGATGCTGTATGAAGAAATATGTTTGGAGAAAATCGAGAAATTCCCTGCTGAGCGTTTGATGCCGCCTGAATTTTTATTAATGAAAAAGAATGTGGCACAACTGACCGGCTTGCGAAATGGCGGTAGTTTGGGCGTCATTGAAGCAGAAGAAATAGCTTGGCGTTATCGTCAGCACAATCAATCCGCTATTTCAGATTTAAACAGCCGTTGAATCGACAATGGTGTAAAGAAAGTTTTCAAAATGCAAATCATCCATACCATCCAAGAATTACGCCAATGGCGCAAAAGCGCCGGCACCGTGGCCTTTGTGCCCACCATGGGCAATCTGCACGAGGGCCATCTGGCGCTGGTGCGCGAAGCCAAAAAACGCGCCGACAACGTGGTGGTGAGCATTTTCGTCAACCGGCTGCAATTCGGCCAAGGCGAAGATTTCGACCAATATCCGCGCACCTTGCAGCAAGATGCCGACAAACTCAAAGGCGAGGGCGTGGCGGTGGTATTTGCGCCCGATGAAAAAGCGCTCTATCCGCACGTGGCGCAGCGCTACAACGTGGAGCCGCCCAATCTGCAAAACGAATTGTGCGGCAAATTCCGCCCCGGCCATTTTCGCGGCGTGGCCACGGTGGTGAGCAAACTTTTCAATATCGTCGAGCCGCAACTGGCCTGCTTCGGCAAAAAAGATTACCAACAATTGGCGGTGATTCAAGGCTTTGTGGAAGACTTGAATGTCAACATCGAAATCGTGCCGGTAGACACCGGCCGCGCGCCCGACGGCCTGGCATTATCCAGCCGCAACCAATATCTGAGCGAAACCGAGCGCGCCGAAGCGCCGCACCTTTACCGCGAGCTGTGCATCATGGCCGAAGCCATCAAAGCGGGCAACCTTGATTATGCCGGGCTGGAAAACGCCGCCACGGCGGCCTTGGTGCAATCGGGCTGGGTGGTGGACTACATCGAAGTGCGCCACGCCGGCAGCCTCGAAGTGGCGCATGCCGGCGACAAACAAGTGGTGATACTCGCCGCCGCACGTTTGGGCAAAACCCGCCTGATCGACAATATCGAAGTGGATTTGAGCTGAAAGCAGGCCGTCTGAACGCGCAACGTTCAGACGGCCTGTTTGCTGTGTTTTGCCCACTTTAAAAGCAGTTGTTTGCCGGCCGGATGCATGAGTTTCCTTTTCTGCCGCCCCGCTTTCAGACGGCCTTAAAGCCCTGTATGATAAGCCCCTTACCCAACCAGGACACACCATGAATATCCTGTTTATCGCCGACCCAATGGCGACATTCAAAACCTATAAAGACACCACTTATGCCATGATGCGCGAAATGGCCGCGCGCGGCTGGCAGCTTTCACACACGCTCAGCAGCGAATTATCGGTGGCCGGCGGCGAAGTGGTGGCCGCAGCGGCCGCGTTTGAATTTATCGGCGCCCAAAGCGATGACGACCACCATTGGTTTGCCGAAAGTGCCAAAGCGCAAAAAGCCCTGCATCACTACGATGCCGTGATTATGCGCACCGACCCGCCGTTTGACATGCAATATCTTTATGCCACCCAGCTGCTCACGCTGGCGGCAGAGCAGGGCGCAAAAGTGTTCAACAGCGGCCAGGCCATGCGCGATTTCAACGAAAAATTAGCGATTCTGAATTTCAGCCGCTTCACCGCGCCCACGCTGGTGAGCACCCGCAGCGCCGATGTGCGCGCCTTTTTGGCCGAACACGGCGACATCATCGTGAAGCCGCTCGACGGCATGGGCGGCATGGGCATTTTCCGCCTTACCGAGGCCGACCCCAATATCGGCAGCATACTCGAAACCCTGATGCAGCTCGACACACGCACCATCATGGCGCAGCGCTATATTCCCGAAATCGTGCACGGCGACAAGCGCGTGTTGGTGATTGGCGGTGAAGTGGTGCCGTTTGCCCTGGCACGCATTCCGCAAAACGGTGAAACGCGCGGCAACCTAGCCGCCGGCGGCCGCGGCGTGGCGCAGGAATTGAGCGCGCGCGATCGCGAAATCGCCGAAACGCTCGCGCCCGAATTGGTGCGGCGCGGCATTTTGCTCGCCGGGCTCGATATCATCGGCGAGCACCTCACCGAGGTAAACGTGACCAGCCCCACCGGCTTTCAGGAAATCATGAAGCAAAAAGGCTTTGATGTGGCTGCGCATTTTGCCGATGCCGTGGCCGCTTGGGCTGAAGCATAAAGGCCGTCTGAATATGTACACGCCCAAAACTTATGCCGAAAAAATGAAAGGCAAACGCGGCTGGCGCCGCATCGCCAACGCGCTGGGCTATTCCTGCCACGGCGTGCGCTTTGCCTGTGCCGAGCCGGGCTTCCGCCAGCTTTTGTGGCTGCACGGTGCTTTGATGCTGATTTTATGCTTTGCCGGCTTCGGTTTGGCCGTGAGCATGATTTTGGTGCTGGCTTCGTTTGTTTCGATTGTGGTGGAATTGCTCAACACCGGCATCGAAGCGGCGGTGGACCACACTTCGCAAGAGCAGCACGCCTTGGCAAAAGGCGCCAAAGATGTCGGCTCGGCCGCGCAATACATCATGCTCGCCGCGCTGGCAATTTTATGGATTATGGCCATCATAGGAAGCACATCATCATGACCCGAGAATCTTACGCTCAGCAAGTGAAGGGCAAAAAAGGCGTGCGCCGCATTTTCAACGCTGCCGGCTATTCCAAAGACGGCTTTTGCTCGGCCTACCGCTACGAAAGCGCCTTCCGCCAATTGGTGTGGCTCAACGGCGCTTTGCTGGTGCTCGCCTTTGTGCTCGATTTCGGCCCCGCCTCGCGCATGATGCTGATCACTGCCTCGTTTATTTCGCTGATTGTCGAATTGGTCAACACCGCCATCGAAGCCGCTGTGGACCACACCTCCACCGCGCAACATGAATTGGCCAAGCGCGCCAAAGATGCCGGCTCGGCAGCGCAAACCTTGGCGCTGGTGCTTTTGGCGCTGCTGTGGCTGATGGCTTTGTGGCGCGAATACGGGCTTAACCTTTTTTAAGGCCGTCTGAAAATTGAACTGCACCCCAAAAGTTGGACACCCCCATCCAACCCATAAAGGTGCAGTTTTCTTATGAACAAATATACCGTAGACTTCAAATACCAAGCC
>NZ_SLXE01000047.1 GCF_004341385.1 Uruburuella suis | reverse complement strand
TGCTGCGTTGAAAATGCTCGCAAGGTGTTCAACCTTGCTGTGCTTTTCGCCTTGCAGCCACGCTTTTGCGCTCAAAATCTTACTCGCGGATGAATGGTGAACAGACCCTAGGGTCTGTTCACCATTCATTTCACGATGCATTTTATCCGGCTTATCTCAACCGAACACGCCCACCAATTGCAGCAGGAAAAGCACGGCAAAGCCGGCCAGGTAAATCAAGCCCAGCCAGGAAAAAGCCAGCATGCCGCCGCTGATGCGGTGTGCGCCGCCGCGCACCAGCATCAAGTTGAGCCAGGCAAACACCGGCGTGGTGAGAAAAGCGGTGATCATGGCAAATTTCAGCATCGGTGCGAGCGCGCCTTTGAAAAACAGAATCACCACCATGCCGGCGGCGCAGCCGAGCACGGTCCAGATATAGAGCGCGCGGGTGCTGTAGCTCGTTTCACCTTTAATCAGGCGGAAGGCTTCGGTGTTGGCGCGCGAATAGCCGTCCACCGCTGTGAGCGTGGTGCCGAACATGCAGAAAAAAGCGATAAAGGCCACCAGCCAGCGCGACCAATCACCAATGGTGCGGGCATACATATCGATGAGTTGGGCGATATAGGCGGGGCCGGCCAGCTTCACCTCGGTGCCGGTGCCGTATTGCACCAGCGCCCCCAGCGCCAAAAACACCAGCGCCAACAAGGCCGAGCCGATGTAGCCGACGTTGAAATCAAACAAACCGTCTTGATACGACACATGGTCCAGCTTGCGCTTCACCGCCACCCACAGCGAGTTGATGGCCGAGAATTCAATCGGCGCGGGCATCCAGCCCATCAGCGCGATGATAAAACCCAGCGCCGCCATATTCCACGGCGAAGCCTCGATAAAATCGGGCGCGCGCGGCGCGCCGCCGTTGGCCGCTGCAATCGCCACCGCCGCCACGGTAGAAGCCGTGAGCGCAATCATGATTAATTTAGACACTCCGTCCAAGGCGCTGTATTTTCCCGCCAGCAACACCAAAAGCGTTACCGCCAGCACGCCGCCGGCCAAAATATTGATGCCGATGCCCGGCAGCATAAAGCTCAATATCGCCGCCGTGATTAGCGCCACACCGGCAATATTCACCACCGTGGCAAAAAGATTGAGCACAAAAAAGGCCCACAGATAAGCCGGGCTTTTGCTTTGATAGCCCTCCAGCAGGCTTTTGCCTGTTTCGAGCGTGTATTGCGCGCCGCAGCGGAAAAACGGATATTTAAACAGATTCACCAACACCACAATCATGGCCAGCTGCCAGCCGTAAATCGCGCCGGCCTGCGTGGATGCGATAATGTGGGAGCCGCCGACAGCGGCCGAAGCCATCAACACGCCGGGGCCGATGGCCTGCAATTTGCTGCGCCAAGTGGAGCGCGGTTCGGAAATGGAAGAAACCGGGGTATTCATAAAAATAGATTTTTCAGATTGACAAGTTGTCGAATGATACAGAATTTATGTATTTCACAACAGTAATCATGCAGATTTTTAGACAAAAGTATAAGCTTGTGTGGCATTCAAGCTTTTTTTAGACATTTCAATATGGTTTTGAAATTGATAACGAGTTTGAGCTGTTTTTCATCGGTGCGGCAATATAGCCAAAAATTTGATGCCGTCTGAAAACGTTCAGACGGCATCAAGCAACGGATGGCGCACCATGCGGCAAAGCGTGCATCTATTAAGATGGCGGTTATTTGTTGTGCTTAATACGCAGAAATGCGCCCGCTTTGCACCAGCGCATCGGCTTCGGCCAGGCGCTCGACCGTGCCCACATCTAGCCACAGCCCCGCGTGGCGGCTGCCCGACACGCGGCTTTCATTCATGGCTTCGCGCAGCAGCGGCGCAAGTTTGGCGGGCTGATGCCGCGGCGTGTGGCGGAACAGCGCGGGCTGATACACGCCCATACCGCTGAAGGTGAGCGCGTAGCCTGCGGCTGTGTCGGAAGCCACTTTGCCATTATCTTGCAGGGCGAAATCGCCGCTGCTGTTGTGCGGCGGATTGTCGACCAGCCACAAATGAGCCAGCAGATTGCCGGCTTGCAAGGCTTCGGCGGCGGCAAAAGCGGCTTTAAAATCAATATCGGTGAGCACATCGCCGTTCACCACCAAAAAAGGCGCATCGCCCAGCAGCGGCAGCGCGGTGGCAATGCCGCCGGCGGTTTCCAGCCCTTTTTCCCCTTCGGGCGAATAGGCAATGTGCACGCCATAGGCCGCGCCGCTGCCCAGCGCCGCTTCGATTTTCGCACCCAGCCAGGCATGGTTGATTACGATTTCGGTGAAGCCGGCTGCTTTGAGGCGGCGAAGATGCCAGCCGATCAGCGGCTCGCCGCCGGCTTGGAGAAGGGGTTTGGGACAGGTATCGGTGAGCGGGCGCATGCGCTCGCCGCGGCCGGCGGCCAATATCATGGCTTTCATGGTTTATCCGTTGGTTTTCTGTTGATGAAATATTGAAAATATAGTGAAATGCAAGAAAAAGTGACACAAAACTACATTTTGCAACGGCGTAGGTTGGGTTGATAAACCCAACGTTTCAGACGGCTTGTGGATTTGTTGGGTTTACAACCCAACCTACCTGCCGTATCACTTTTTCATGCATTCCACTATATACATCGCCGCTCGGACTTTTTTTAGCCCGATATTTGGCGGCCAAAACAAATGTGGACATGATTTGTCATCAATCATTGATGGCTAAACAAGTTGTTTCACATCACCGCTTGGCAAACGTGCCGCTTGCGATTCTCGCTCCCGCATCAAACACGGCAGACTCTAAGCTGCTCTCTGAGGGGGCGGGGGCAGATTGCAGGTTGTTTGGACGATTGGGTTGCAGGCCGGATTCTCGAACCCGGCATTTGCCGCGGCCCTGATGCTTGTTCTGCGAACAAGTGTCGGATTCGAGAATCCGACCTACAGACTGCCCGTTTGTATATTATTTTTTTGAATGGGTATTATTCTTCTTTCACGCATACAAGAGGCCGTCTGAAACTTTTCAGACGGCCTCTCGGCATCATGCTTTAAGACGGCGTGCGGATGTCGATAAAAGCGCTTTCATGCAATTGGCGCAGCAAATCGGTGCTGGCTTGCTGGGCTTTTTGCTCGGCAAGATATTGGCGCACGGCATTGCGCTGGCGCTCTTCGGGCGTGCCGGCATCGCGCACTTCTTCCAGCTTGATTACATGCCAGCCGAATTGGCTGCGCACCGGTGCGCTCACCTGGCCGGGGCGCAGGCGGTGCACAGCATCTTCAAACTGCGGCACCATCTGGCCATCGGCAAACCAGCCCAAATCGCCGCCGGCCGCGGCGCTGCCGTCTTGCGAGTATTCGCGTGCCAAGGTGGCAAAATCGGTGCCGCTGCGTGCCTGGCTATAGATTTTGCGGATGCTGCTCTCGGCGGCAGCCGCGGCATTATCGCTGTCGGCGCGCAGCAGAATGTGGCGGGCGCGGTATTGGCGCACCGGCTCGCCTTCGGGCAGGGTAACGCCTTGCTGGGCGGCGCGGTTGATAAAGGCATCCACTTCTTCATCGCTCACGCGTGCATGCTGCATCACGGCTTGCTGCTGCACTTTTTGGCTGATGATGCTTTGGGCGATATTGCGGCGCAAGGCGTTGCGGCTGATGCCTTGTTTGGCGGCTTGCGCATAAAGCGCGGCAACGGTGGTTTTGTTGCTTTGGGCATTGTGCGCGAGCGCTTCATCGATTTCGGCATCGGTGGCACCCACATTGTTGCGCTGGCCTGCCTGCACCACCAGCGATTGGTTGATGAGCTGCCCCAACACCTGACGGCGCAATTCGGCATCGCTCACGTTGCTGCCTTTGGGCAGGCTTTGACGGGCGCGCGCCACGGCTTGGTTGAGGTCGCGATAGGTGATCACATCGTTGTTGGCCACGGCGGCAATGCCGTCGACCATTTTCACATCGGCGGCTTGGGCGGCGGGCAGTGCTGCGGCAAAAAAGGCGGCGAGCATCAGGGGTTTCAGGTTCATTTTTGAATTACCTCGTTGGTTTTGCTATAGCCCGGAATGGCCAAGCGCAATTGTTCGAATGGGTTGTTGCCGATATTGCTCAAATCTTTGAGTTGCAGGCTGAAGAGCACGGCGTTTTTGCTGCTGTTGAGCCCGGTGACGTAATGTTGCGCCACCACGCTGGCGCTCCAGCAGCCGCAGCCGCTTTTGTATTCGAGGCCGACGAGCATATCGAGCGGGCGGCTGACGTTGAGCGCGTAGTTGTAGCGGGCCACGGCATAAAGGTTGTTTTTCAGCGGCCATTGGGCGGCCAGATCGACTTGGCTGAGCTTGTCGTAAAAATAGTCGCCATCGCTTTGCAGGTAGATTTTTTCGTTGCGGCCGTATTTGTAGCGCGCGCTCAGCACTTTTCCGGCTTCGGGGTTGTAGCGTATGCCGGCGGCAAAGTTTTCCACCCGGCTTTGGTTTTGATTGTAGTGGATATCGGTGTCGATGCTCACGCTCTGGCTCACGTTGCCGTGAACAAAGCCTATCCAGTCGGAGCGGTTGCGCTGGTAGCGGCTCACGCTGCCGTCGAGCAATACGTTGTCGTTTTTAATGTAAAGCTTCTGCCCCATGCCGGCGCGGAGCAATTCGGCGCCGGTTTCGGGGTTGAGGATGCGGGTTTGCACGGCGGTGGAAATGCTGTTGGCCGAATTGATGCGGTCGTTGCCCGAATAGAGGTTTTCCCGGAAAAGCTGGTCATAGCTGAAGCTGTTTTCCGAGCTGTCGAAATTGGGCAGGTCGTTTTGCGATTTAGTGGGAATATAGTTGTAAAAAAGGCGCGGCTCCAGCGTTTGGATATAGTTGTTGCTAAATAAGCGGGTGCGCCGCTCGAAGGTCATGCCGCTGTCGATATTGAAAATCGGCAGGGTGCGGCTGGTGGTGCGCCCCGATGCGCCATCGAAGCTGTCGAGATCGTAATAAGAGGTGTGCACGCCGATTTTGGGGCGGATATAGCCCCATTGGTTGTGGAAATCCCATTTCACGCTCGGGTAAACCACAAAGCGGCTGCCCGATTGTTTTTCATCGTGCTCGAAGCGGGTGTATTGGCCGAACACGTTGATTTGGGCGTTGCCCAGCGGCTTTTGCCAGCGGGTGGAAAAGCGCGGCATGAGGGCGTAAGGCTCGGTTTTATAACCATCCGAATTGGCCAAGGTTTGATATTTCTGCACCGTGGCGTAGCTGTCGAGCGTGCCGCCCCACAAGCGGGTGTTGTGGTTGAGCCAGGCTTGGCGGTTGAGGTTGACGTTGCTGGCGATGTCGTCGCGGCCGTAGAAATCGCGGTAATAATCGTTGTCGGATACTTGGTTGTAATCTATGCCGCCGCTAAGCGTGGGGGTGAATTGCTGCTGGTGCTGCCAGATTAGGTGTGCGCGGTTGTTGTGCTCACTGCGGCGGTCGTCGGGCATCCATTTGCCCTGAATGCGGCCGGCATAAGTGGGCTGCAGATAGCGGAATTGGGCGCCCAGCTGCACACCGCGGCCGGTGATGATGCCGGGAGTGATGGTGGCATCGTAATTGGGCGCTAGGTTCAGATAATAAGGCGTTTCCACTTCCACGCCGTCGGAGCTGATTTTCAGCGCAGGCACCAGCAGGCCGCTTTTGCGGTTGCCGTTGAGCGGAAAATCGGCCCACGGGGTGTAGAGCACGGGCACGCCGCCAAACACCAACGTGGCATTTTGGGCCACGCCGATGCCGGTGTTTTGGTCGGCCTCGATGCTTTTGGCTTTGATATACCAGCTCGCATCGCCCGGTTGGCAGGTGTTGAACAGGGTGTTGGTTAAGGTGTATCGGCCGTTGCCCTGCATTTGGGCGCGCTCGCTCACGCTTTGGAAGCGGCGGCCGTCGTGCTCGGCATCCAGCCGTGTGTCGGTGCTGCTGCCGCTGCCTTCGGTGAGGTTGTATTCGATTTTGCTGCCGCTGATGGTGGTGCCGTTTTGATAGAGCGTGAAGCCCTCGCCGGCGGTAACCACATCGCTGCTTTGGTTATAATCCACCCATTTGGCATTGAGCACCTGATCGTTGCGCTCCACAATCACATCGCCCTCGGCGCGCACGGTAACGTTGGTTTGCCCCGCCACTTCATCGGCGCTGATGCGGGTGTAGTCGGCCGGCAGTGGCGCTTCACCGCTTCTGCGGATTTCGGGCGCGGCATGGGCGGCGGCTTCTTCGCCGAGCTTTTCGGGCGAGCAGCTCAGGCAGGTGCGGCCGAGCGACAAATCATCGGCAGCTTGCGCGCCGGCCGCGCCAAAAGCCGCAGCGAGCGCCCACACCAGCGGTTTGAATGAGAATGAACGAGCCAAAATATCACCTTAGAGTCGGTTTGCCAGTCGGCATGCCTGCCATGAGATTTATCAAACCCAAGCAGCCGCTATGTTAAAATAGCGTTTATTTTAACCTGAAAACCACCATGCAACGACAAACCGAATTAAAAAAATGGCTGCAAGGCATATTCCCCGACCAAAGCTTAGAATTAACCTTTGCCGCCGCCGATGCCGATTTCCGCCGCTATTTCCGCGCCACGTTTTCAGACGGCCAGAGCATTATCTGCATGGATGCGCCGCCCGATAAAATGAGCATTGCACCTTATTTGAAGGTGCAAAAGCTTTTCGACATGGTAAACGTGCCGCAAGTTCTGGCGGCCGATGAAGCATTGGGCTTTATGGCGCTTTCCGATTTGGGCAACACCACGTTTCTGGCCGCCATAGAGCACGATGAGCGCGAAATCGCGCACAAAGCCCTGCTGCTCGAAGCGATTGACGAATTGGTGGTGCTGCAAAAAGCCAGCCGCGCCGGCGAATTGCCCGAATATAGCCGCGAAGTGATGCTGCGCGAAATCAACCTGTTCCCCGATTGGTTTGTGGCCAAGGAGCTGGGTAAAACGCTCAATTTCAAGCAGCGCCAATGGTGGCAGCAAACGGTAGACACGCTCTTGCCGCCCTTGCTCGCGCAGCCGCAAGTGTATGTGCACCGCGATTTTATCGTGCGCAACCTGATGCTCACGCAAGGCCGCCCCGGCGTGCTCGATTTTCAAGATGCGCTCTACGGCCCGATTTCGTATGACTTGGTGTCGCTCTTGCGCGATGCCTTTATCGAGTGGGAAGAAGAATTCGTGCTCGATTTGGTGATACGCTATTGGGAAAAAGCCCGCGCCGCCGGCCTGCCCGTGAGCGCCGATTTCGATGCATTCTACCGTGAGTTTGAATGGATGGGCGTGCAGCGCCACTTGAAAGTAGCCGGCATTTTCGCACGGCTCTACTACCGCGACGGCAAAGACAAATACCGCCCCGAAATTCCGCGCTTTCTCAACTACCTGCGCCGCGCCGCCCGCCGCTACAACGATTTGGCACCGCTTTATGCGCTGCTGGTGGATTTGGTGGGCGATGATGAATTGGAAACGGGGTTTACGTTTTAAGTTTTAATAAGACCAAAGGCCGTCTGAAAGCTTTCAGACGGCCTGCTTGAATAGTTACCGCTTTTAAAAAGAAAACAGCTATGAACCTACTCGGCGCGCTGGCCAAAGTCGGCAGCTTAACCATGGTGTCGCGCATACTCGGCTTTGTGCGCGACACGATTATTGCGCGCGCATTCGGCGCGGGCATGGCCACGGATGCTTTTTTTGTGGCCTTCAAGCTGCCCAATCTGTTGCGGCGGGTGTTTGCCGAGGGGGCGTTTGCGCAGGCTTTTGTGCCGATTTTGGCGGAATACAAGCAAACGAAATCGGAAGAAGCCACGCGCGCTTTTGTGCAGCATGTGGCCGGTTTGCTGTCGTTTATTTTGGTGATTGTCACCGCCATCGGCATTTTGGCCGCGCCGTGGGTGATTTATGTGTCGGCGCCGGGCTTTGCCAAAGATGCGGATAAATTCGCGCTGTCGGTGGATTTGCTGCGGGTGACTTTTCCTTATATTTTGCTGATTTCGCTTTCATCGTTTGTGGGCTCGATTCTGAACACTTACCACAAATTCAGCATTCCGGCTTTCACGCCCACGTTTTTGAATATTTCGTTTATCGTGTTTGCGCTGTGGCTGGCGCCTTATTTCGAGCCGCCGGTGATGGCGCTGGCGTGGGCGGTGTTTGTGGGCGGCTTGCTGCAATTGGGCTTTCAGCTGCCGTGGCTGGCCAAGCTCGGTTTTTTGAAATGGCCGAAGCTCAATATCAAAGATGCGGCGGTGAATCGGGTGATGAAGCAGATGGCGCCGGCGATTTTGGGCGTGAGCGTGGCGCAGATTTCGCTGGTGATCAACACGATTTTTGCATCATTTCTGCAATCGGGCAGCGTGTCGTGGATGTATTATGCCGACCGCTTGATGGAATTGCCCACCGGCGTGCTCGGCGTGGCCTTGGGCACGATTCTGCTGCCCACGCTGTCGAAGCATGTGGCCGGCAACAACACGCAGGAATTTTCTGCCCTGCTGGATTGGGGCTTGCGCCTGTGTATGCTGTTGGCGATGCCGGCGGCGGTGGGGCTGGCGGTGCTCTCGTTTCCGCTGGTGGCCACTTTGTTTATGTATAAAGAATTCACCCTCAATGATGCCGTGATGACGCAAAACGCGCTGATTGCTTATTCGTTCGGCTTGATCGGCCTCATTATGATCAAGGTGCTGGCACCGGGCTTTTATGCGCGCCAAAACATCAAAACGCCGGTGAAAGTGGCCATTTTCACGCTGGTGTGCACGCAGTTGATGAACTTGGTGTTTGTCGGCCCCTTGCAGCATGTGGGGCTGGCGCTGGCCATCGGCTTGGGCGCGTGCCTGAATGCGGGCCTGCTTTATGTGCTGCTGCGGGCAAAAGGGCTTTATCAGCCGGGCGCAGGCTGGAAAACCTTTATCGCCAAGCTTGTGCTGGCGCTTTTGGTGATGGGCGGCGGCTTGTGGGCGGCACAGGCTTATCTGCCGCTGCAATGGGTGGGCGCGCACGGCCTGCATAAGGCGGCACAACTGATGGCGCTGGTGGCGCTGGGCGTGGTGCTTTATTTCGGCTCGCTGGTGGCGCTGGGCTTTCGGCCGCGCCATTTCAAGCGCTCGGAAATGCAGTAAGATTCAATATCATCAGAGAGGCCGTCTGAAAGCTTTCAGACGGCCTCTTGATTTTTTATGCGGCATTATCGTTTATAATCATTTCAAGCAGCCGGCCTATCCGCCGAAATAACTAGCCGCTAAGCACAATGCAGCATCTACAAAAAACACGCTGCGGCATACAATAAAATCGTTGAAAAATAATATCCTACACCACACCACGTTAAAGCGAGCACTGCCATGTTAACCGACGCATTTGGCCGCACCGTAGATTATCTGCGCATTTCCGTGACCGACCGTTGCGATTTGCGCTGCACCTATTGCCTGCCCAAAGGCTTCAAAGGCTTTTCCGTGCCCAAAGAATGGCTCAGCATCGAAGAGCTGGCGCGGGTGGCTTCGGCTTTTGCGCGGCTGGGCACCAAGCGCTTCCGGCTCACCGGCGGCGAGCCGCTGCTGCGTAAAGGTTTGGCCGATTTGGCGGCCGAAATCAACCGCCAACCGGGTGTGGAAGATATTTCGCTCACCACCAACGGCACCCAATTGGGCAAGCAGGCACACCAATTGCGCGCCGCCGGTGTGCGCCGGCTCAATATCAGCCTCGATTCGCTGCGCGGCGATTGCGTGAAAGACATCACCGGCACCGATTGCCTGCCGCAAGTGCTCGAAGGCATCAAAACCGCCAAGGCCGCCGGCTTTGAGCGCATCAAAATCAATATGGTGCCGCTCTCTGGCATCAACGATATTGATTTGGACGACATGGTGGCTTTCTGCATCGAAAACGGTTTTATCCTGAATTTGATCGAAGCCATGCCGATGGGCGCCACCGGCCAGGCGCATGCCAAAGTGAGCCTGCAACCCGTGCTCGCCGATTTGCAGCAGAAATTCGGCCTCACACCTTATGAAGGCAAAATCGGCGGCGGCCCCGCGCGCTATTGGCAAAGCGGTAGCGGCGATTTCACCCTCGGCCTGATCACGCCGATGAGCCAGCATTTTTGCGCCAGCTGCAACCGCGTGCGCTTGTCGGCCACCGGCAATATTCACTTGTGCTTGGGGCAGGAAGACAAAGTGCCGCTGCGCGATTTGCTGCGCGACGGCTGCAGCGATGCCGAGCTGGAAGCGGCGATTCGCGGCGCCATGATGATGAAGCCGGAAAAGCACGAATTTGTAGAAAACCCGCACAAAATCATCCGCGTGATGGCGCTCACCGGCGGTTGAATATTGTCGGCAGCATGGCATAAATGGCATAAATGGCATAAACAGTATTTTGCAGAGGTTTGAGGCCGTCTGAATGCATGATGGCGGTGAAGGCCGAACATGAATAGTGATAATGAAATAAAGGATAAAGTGCTAAAAGGCGCGGAAGCGCTGTGGCATTTTATCCTTTATTTTCAGCTATATTATCTGGCATAGCCTTAAATTAGAGCTTTATTAGGCAATTAAGTTCTTTCTAAATTTATTCAGACGGCCTGTTTTACCTTTGATGGCTTCTCTTAAAGAAAAATTTCACACCTTTAAAATCAGGTGCATTTATCTGCGCAAATGGAGTTCATACACTATGCATATCCATTGGCAAACAATGGATTGATTTCGCAATCAGGCTGAAATTATTTGGAAAAGGAAATCATCATGAAAAAAACCGTAATCACCACTTTTGCCGCCGTTGCGGCTTTGTCTGCCGGCCTTGTGGCCGCTAAAGGTGCCCATGAACCGAGCTGGCACACGCAAGACCACGGCGAAATCCCCGGCTTGCAGGCTGTGCCGAAAGATAATGCCGAGCGTGCCGAAAAAAGCGACGACAGCGTGAAATTGGTCGCGCCCGCAGCCCAAACACAAACCGAAAGCGACAACACTTACGTTCCGCTGCGCCGCACCGAAAGTCGTTGATACCCATCGCTTGAATCAAGCTGAAGGCCGTCTGGAAGCAATGCGTTCAGACGGCCATATTGATGTTTTATATTTTCCTATTAGGAAATAGTTGTTCAATAAAATTCATATTTATCAATCAAAATAAAATCCATACAATACGCACATCGATTGGCAAACAATGCCTGATACCCAAAACCAACTGAAATCATTGAAAAAGGAAACCCTCATGAAAAACACCGCAATCACCACTTTCGCCGCCATCATTGCTTTGTCTGCCGGTTTGGCCGCCGCCAAAGGCAGCCACCAGCCGCAATGGCACGCACAAGACCACGGCGAAATTGCCGGCTTGCAAACGGTGCAACACGACAACATCAAACGCGCCGCAAAAAATGACGACCGCACCCAATGGGTGATGCCCGCCGCCGCACAGGCTCAAGCCGATGAAGCCTACCGCCCGCTGCGCCGCACCGAGAGCCGCTGATACTGAATCCGGCAAAAGGCCGTCTGAACACCATGCGTTCAGACGGCCTTTTATCATGCAAAAAATGTTATGATAAAGGCCGTTTGCAACACACATGCACAGGAACCGCCATGCCCTTATTGGACAGCTTCAAAGTAGACCACACCCGTATGCACGCCCCCGCCGTGCGCGTGGCCAAAACCATGACCACGCCCAAAGGCGATGAAATCACCGTTTACGATTTGCGCTTTTGCGTGCCCAATCACGAAATTCTGCCCGAAAAAGGCATTCACACCTTAGAACACCTTTTTGCCGGCTTTATGCGCGACCACCTCAACGGCGATTATGTGGAAATCATCGATATTTCGCCGATGGGCTGCCGCACCGGCTTTTACATGAGCCTGATCGGCACACCCGATGAGCAGCAAGTGGCCGATGCCTGGCTCGCCGCCATGCAGGATGTGCTCGATGTGCAAAACCAAAGCCAGATTCCCGAGCTCAACGAATATCAATGCGGCACTTATCAAATGCATTCGCTCGGCGAAGCGCAGCAAATCGCCGAAAACATTTTGAAGCGCAAAGTGGCGGTGAATAAAAACGAAGATTTAACGCTGGATGAAGATTTGCTGAATGCCTGATAAATAAAGGCCGTCTGAAAGATGCGGCTTCTATATCTTTCAGACGGCCTGAGCCGCAATGACGGACCGGAAAGATTTTTGAAGGCTGAGCGGCATTTTAAAAAAGCCTCTGCTTTTGCCTAAATTTCAGGCCGTCTGAAACAAAATGAGCCCTGCGCAAAACACCCTTTTTGTTGCGCCTGCGCAGGCAGGCGCCCAGCCTGAAACACAGCTTCAGTTGTCGGGCAGGCAGGCATTATCAAAG
Organism: Uruburuella suis; assembly: GCF_004341385.1. Lineage (GTDB taxonomy): Bacteria > Pseudomonadota > Gammaproteobacteria > Burkholderiales > Neisseriaceae > Neisseria > Neisseria suis. Next base: position 374 of record NZ_SLXE01000047.1, on the reverse strand, counting down.
CGAAAACAATAAACATTTGATTCTATAGAGAATTTATTTTTCAGAATTGTGAACAGACCCTAGGGTTTGTTTACATTTCATCACGCGGCAATACTGGCTCAAAAATGCGCCTGCTGCGTTGAAAATGCTCGCCAGATATTCAACCTTGCTGCGCTTTTCGCCTTGCAAACGCGCTTTTGCGCTCAAAATCTTACGCACGGATGAAATGTGAACAGACCCTAGGCACCCGCCTGCGCGGGTGCGACAGATATAGTGGAATGCAGGAAAAAGTGATACAAAACTATAGATTCGGCAATTAAATATTGAAATTTCAACATTAATCCCCATTTCTCCCCAATGGAAAAAGAAGACGGAAGAAAACTTGCAGCCGAAGC
>NZ_SLXE01000046.1 GCF_004341385.1 Uruburuella suis | reverse complement strand
GCAGGTGTATTAGGGTTGTGTGAGAGCTCCCTTTTTACACCTGCTTTCCTTTTTATTCAATGTTATGACAAGTAATTGTGAACAGACCCTAGGGTTTGTTCGCAAATCATCCGCGCGTAAGCTTTTGAGGGCAAAAGCGTGCCTACAAGGCGAAAAGCGCAGCAAGCTTGGCCACCTTGCGCGCATTTTTAACACAGCAGGCGCATTTTTGAGCCAAAAGATTGCCGCATGTAAAGGTAGAATTGAAGGTAGAATAAGCCGCCATGCCATTGAGTGAAATAATAAATGAATGATTTAATTGTTTTTAACAAACCCTACGGTGTGATTTGCCAATTTTCGGCGCATGAAAAGCATGCGAGCCTGAAAGACTATATCGATGCACCCGGCTTTTATCCCGCCGGCCGGCTCGACACCGACAGCGAAGGCCTGCTGCTGCTCACCAACAACGGCCGCTTGCAGGCGCAGATTGCCGAGCCTAAATTCGGCAAGGAAAAAACCTATTGGGCGCAGCTCGAAGGCAGCCCCGACGAAGCCAAGCTAAACCTGCTGCGCCAAAAAATGGATTTGGGCGACTTTATCGCCCGCCCTGCCCGCGTGCGCGTGCTCGATGCTGCCGAAACCGCTGCCTTATGGCCGCGCCAACCACCCATACGCGTGCGCAAAAGCGTGCCCGATTTCTGGCTTGAAATCACACTTGGCGAGGGCAAAAACCGCCAAGTGCGCCGCATGACGGCCAAAGCAGGTTATCCCTGCCTGCGCTTGGTGCGCGTGGCCATCGGCCGTCTGAATTTATTTGAGCAACAGCTGGCTTTGGGGCAATGGCAATACAGCAACGAGAAGCCTTAAAACTTTTTTATTAATTGCGTCCAGCCAAACAAAAAGGCCGTCTGAAAGATTCAGACGGCCTATGCTCATATCTTGATTAAAAACTATTTGCCTTCTGCTTCTGCTTTTTGCAGAATTTCATACAAGCGGTCTTTCAATTGCAGCTTTTCTTTTTTCAGCTCTTCGATTTCATCCAAACCGCTGGTTACCGGGTTATTTACCAAGCCGGTGATTTTGTCGTCCAACGCGTTGTGCTCGTCAAACAAACGGGCAAAGTGTGCATCTTGTTGTTTTAATTTTGAAATCAATTCACGGTATTCCGGAAACATAGCTCTTCCTCTTTTTTACATAATGCAGATTGAAAACCAAGCATTTTATGCTCTCTCTTAACTTCGGTTTCATTATAACAAAATCAGCCTTTTTAGCCAGCTTTTCCAAGCATTTTCACCTAATTTCTTAACAATTCTTGACGCAAAGCAAAGCCACGGCCAAGCTTGCCCTGCGAAAGGCGAGCGCTTACAATCTAAGCCTTCTTTTCACCGGAAACCGCCATGCAAAACGCCATCGAAACCATACGCCAGCACCGCACCTACCGCCATTTCAAAGCCGGCCTCAGCCTGCCCGAATCAGATGTGCAAACCATTATCGATTGCGCCCGCCAAGCTCCCTCGTGGATGAACGGCCAACACTACAGCATCATCAACATCACCGACCCCGCTTTGCGCGCCCAAATCGTGGCGCTGCAACCGGGCAACCCGCAAATCGGCACCTGCAGCACTTATCTGCTCTTCATTGCCGATCTGCACCGCGCCGGCCTCGCCAGTCAAGCCTTTCAGGGCAGCTTTAACGCCGCCGGCGAGCCCGACAGCCTGATCACCGCCGTAACCGACACTTCATTGGCGGCGCAAAATGCCTTGGTGGCCGCCGAAAGCCTTGGCTATGCCACCTGCTTCACCGGCGGCATCCGCCTGATTGCGCCGCAATTAATCGAGCTGCTCGGCCTGCCGGCCAACACCTTCCCGATTTTCGGCCTCTGCATCGGCACACCCGACATTGAAATGGCGCTCAAGCCGCGCCTGCCCGAAAGCAGCGTGTATGCCGAAAACCATTATCCGGCAGAGCAAACCCTTATCGAAGATTTGGCGCAATACGAGCAAACCATGAGCGCATTCGGCGAGGCGCGCGAAAAGCTGCCCTATCGCGAAAAATTCGCCCGCTACTACAGCAACACCTACGCCCCGAAAAACATCCCCTTGCTGCAACAGCAAGGCTGGTTGATTAAATTTGAATAAGTTTCACCTATCAGGCCGTCTGAAATGAAGCGCACTTATCGGCATTTATTCGGCATTGGCGCTCGCTTTGTGCAGCTTGAAGGACGCGAACCGTGGTGGCCGCTCAACGATGCCCAATGGCAGGCCGATCCGGCCGAGAGCCTCGCTTTTTATTTGTACAGCGAGCAGCTTTACCTGCTTGCCGCCGATGAAATCGCGCCCGAAGCCGCCGATAAAGTGCTGGTGTTTACCGAAGCGGCGCGCGCCATTGCCCGCCAGAAGCTCGATGCCGTTGCCATCAGCGAAATCGCCCGCGATTTGCGCGCTGCACAAGCCGAATATGATTTGGAAAAGCTTATCGAGTCTATCGACCGCTATCTGAAGCAAGACGAATGGTTTCCTTGAAAATCCATTGCAAGCGGCCTGTATGAATCAAATTTTGTTGACAATATCACCGTTTTCATAAGCCTCGCAGATGAAATTCGGTTACAATAGCGCCCAGCCGCTTTACCCCGCTTTCAGACGGCCTGATGCTTCTTTCAAGGCCGTCTGAAAGCAAACCCTACCCCACCCTGCTTAAAGGATACGAGCATGTTTTCAAAAAGCGTTACCATCGAAAAATACGACCCCGAGCTGGCCGCAGCCATGGCCGCCGAAGTTGAGCGCCAGCAAGACCACGTTGAGCTGATTGCCTCTGAAAACTACGTCAGCTGCGCCGTGATGGAAGCCCAGGGCAGCCAGCTCACCAACAAATATGCCGAAGGCTATCCGAGCAAACGCTATTACGGCGGCTGCGAGCATGTCGATGTGGCCGAGCAGCTGGCCATCGACCGCGTGAAAAAACTTTTCGGCGCCGAATATGCCAATGTGCAGCCGCATTCCGGCTCGCAAGCCAACCAGGCCGTGTATGCCAGCGTGTTGAAGCCGGGCGACACCATTTTGGGCATGAGTCTCGCCCACGGCGGCCACCTCACCCACGGCGCTTCTGTGAATATTTCCGGCAAGCTCTACAACGCCGTTACCTACGGCCTGGATGAAAACGAAGTGCTCGATTATGCCGAAGTGGAGCGTTTGGCGCAGGAGCACAAACCCAAAATGATCGTGGCCGGCGCATCGGCTTATGCGCTGGAAATCGACTGGGCGAAATTCCGCGAAATCGCCGACAAAGTAGGCGCGTATCTTTTTGTAGACATGGCGCACTATGCCGGTCTGATTGCCGGCGGTGAATACCCCAACCCCGTGCCTTTTGCCGATTTCGTGACCACTACCACCCACAAAACCCTGCGCGGCCCGCGCGGCGGCGTGATTTTGTGCCGCGACAACACCCACGAAAAAGCGCTCAATTCCGCCATTTTCCCCAGCCTGCAAGGCGGCCCCTTGATGCATGTGATTGCCGCCAAAGCCGTGTCGTTTAAAGAAGCGCTGGAGCCGGCTTTCAAAGATTACGCCAAGCAGGTGAAAATCAATGCCGCGGCCATGGCCGAAGAGCTGGTTAAGCGCGGCCTGCGCATCATTTCCGGCCGCACCGAGAGCCATGTGTTCCTCGTGGATCTGCGCAGCAAAAACATCACCGGCAAAGCCGCCGAAGAAGCCTTGGGCAAAGCGCACATCACCGTGAATAAAAACGCTATCCCGAACGACCCGGAAAAACCGTTTGTCACCTCAGGCATCCGCATCGGCACCGCCGCTATGACCACCCGCGGCTTTGATGAAGCCGATGCCCGCGCGCTGGCCAACCTCGTGGCCGACGTGCTGGAAAACCCGGCAGACGAAGCCACGCTGGCGCGCACGGCCGAAGCCGCTACTGCGTTGTGCACGAAAAACCCGGTTTACGGCGCATAAAGTTTATCAAGCTGCAAATTGCCAAGGCCGTCTGAAAGATTTTCAGACGGCCTTTTTTAAGCTTATCCTCAAAACAAGCACAAACACCGCGCGTATTTCTTCGAAGCTGCCCCAAATAGCAGATACGCACGCTGCCCAAAGGCGGCGCAATCGTACGCATGAAACCCTGCCCCCAACTACAGGGCAAAGCAGTAAACTTTTTTAGGATGGATATCACCGCAACACAGCAAAATGCGTCCATGCAAAAAGCAGGCCTTTCGGCCTGCTTTTTTATCCAACTGAATCACCTGACGGTGCAAGGTTTACAGCGCGTCTTTCAGCGCTTTACCGGCGCGGAATTTCGGTGTTTTAGCAGCAGCAATGGTCAGCGGCGCACCGGTTTGCGGATTGCGGCCTTGACGCTCTGCACGCTCACCAACGTAGAAAGTGCCGAAACCGACCAGCGTTACGGTGTCGCCTTCTTTCAAAGCTTTGGTCACAGCATTCATCAAGCCGTCCAAAGCTTTGGTAGCGGCAGCTTTAGAGATGTCGGCTTCTTGGGCAATGGCTTCAATCAATTCAGACTTGTTCACAATAAGTCCCTTTCTATCGTTCGGAAAAATAATGAAAGCCCCGTGGATACGGGCGTGTGGATACAAATTTGATACATCTGCGCCTTTATAGCAAGTCTAAAATCGCCGTGTCAAGCAAAAAGGTGCACAATCTTGAGCTGCTCTGGGGTTTGCGCCCATTCTTCTGCACCTTTTACAACACATTACAATGCTTTTAATGTTTGGTTGCTTTTACACTTGACTTATGGCCTGAAGCTGCCAATGCCACATCGCTGCTACCTGAATCCACTTCTTTCCAAGGCTCAGGCTCGCGCTCCAAACCGAAAGCGAGCACTTCGTCTATCCATTTTACGGCATGGATTTCCAAACCTTCTTTAACGTTTTGCGGAATTTCTTCCAAATCTTTAACGTTGTCTTTCGGAATCAGCACATGTTTAATGCCGCCGCGCAGCGCCGCCAGCAGCTTCTCTTTCAGGCCGCCGATAGGCAGCACTTCGCCGCGCAGGGTGATTTCGCCGGTCATCGCCACATCGGCGCGCACGGGTATGTGCGTTAAGGCCGACACCATCGCCAGCGTCATCGCAATGCCGGCGCTGGGACCGTCTTTCGGCGTGGCACCTTCGGGCACATGCACGTGGATGTCGTTTTTCTCGTAAAAATCAGGCGCAATGCCCAGCGCTTCGGCACGCGAGCGCACCACACTCCAAGCGGCTGAAATCGACTCCTGCATCACATCGCCCAATTTGCCGGTGCGCACGATATTGCCTTTGCCTTTGAGCGCCACCGCTTCGATGGTGAGCAATTCGCCGCCCACTTCCGTCCACGCCAGCCCGGTTACTTGGCCGATGCGGTTTTCTTCTTCGGCCACGCCGTAGTCGAAGCGGCGCACGCCCAGATAGTCGTGCAGATTGGCGGCATTCACCACCACAGGTTCTCGTTTCAGACGGCCTTTGTCTTCATGGGCACGTTTGTCTTCAGCCAAGGCAATCTGCATCACCACTTTGCGGTAGATTTTGGCGATTTCGCGGTCGAGCGAGCGCACACCGGCTTCGCGGGTGTAGTAGCGGATAATGTCGCGCACCGCGCTCTCTTCAATCTCCACTTCGCCGCCTTTCACACCGTTGCGTTTGATTTGCTTGGGCAGCAGATATTGCATGGCGATGTTGATTTTTTCGTCTTCCGTGTAGCCGGCCAGGCGGATGATTTCCATGCGGTCGAGCAAGGCGGGCGGAATATTGAGGCTGTTGGATGTGGCGATAAACATCACATCGCTCAAGTCGTAATCCACCTCGGCATAATGATCGACGAATTTGCTGTTTTGCTCGGGGTCGAGCACTTCCAGCAGCGCGCTGGCGGGGTCGCCGCGGAAATCGTTGCCGAGTTTGTCGATTTCATCGAGCAAAAACAAGGGGTTTTTCACGCCGGCCTTGGCCATGTTTTGCAGGATTTTGCCGGGCATCGAGCCGATATAGGTGCGGCGGTGGCCGCGGATTTCGCTCTCGTCGCGCACGCCGCCCAAAGCCATGCGCACATATTGGCGGCCGGTGGCTTTAGCGATGGATTCGCCCAGCGAGGTTTTACCCACGCCCGGCGGCCCCACTAGGCACAAAATCGGGCCTTTGAGCTTATCCACCCGTTTTTGCACGGCTAAGTATTCGAGAATGCGCTCTTTCACTTTTTCCAAGCCGTAATGATCGGCATCCAGCACCAAATCGGCTTTGGCAATATCTTTGCTCACGCGTGATTTTTTCTTCCACGGCAATTCCAGCAAGGTGTCGATATAGTTGCGCACCACGGTGGATTCGGCCGACATCGGCGGCATCATTTTGAGCTTTTTCAATTCGGCCAGGCTTTTTTCTTCGGCTTCTTTGCTCATGCCGGCTTCTTTAATCTGCTTTTCCAGCGCATCCAATTCGCCGCGCTCGTCTTCTTCGCCCAGCTCTTTTTGAATCGCTTTCACCTGCTCGTTGAGATAATACTCACGCTGCGATTTTTCCATTTGGCGCTTCACGCGGCCGCGGATACGCTTTTCCACCTGCATGATGTCGAGCTCGGCTTCAAGCTGACCAAGCAGATATTCCATGCGCGCGGCAATGCTCACGGTGTCGAGAATTTCTTGTCGCTGATCCAGCTTTAATTGCAAATGTGCGGCAATGGTGTCTACCAGGCGGCCGTTGTTGTCGATGCCGTGAATGGTGTTGAGCACTTCGCCCGGAATTTTCTTGTTGAGCTTGGCAAACTGATCGAATTGCGACAGCAGCGTGCGGCGCAAAGCTTCGATGTCGGCGCTGTCGCCATCGGTATCGTTGATGGCTTCGACATGCGCCAAAAATAATTCGCCGGTGTCTTCCACCGTGAGCGCGCGGGCACGGCGCACACCTTCCACCAGCACTTTTACCGTGCCGTCGGGCAGCTTCAACACCTGCAACACATGGGCAACCGTGCCCATTTCGTGCAAATCTTTTGCATTGGGCTCTTCATCATTGGGATTGCGCTGCGCCAGCAAAAACACCGGCTCATCGTTATCCATGGCCAAATCAAGCGCGGCAATCGATTTGGGCCGCCCCACAAACAAGGGCAGCACCATGTGCGGATACACCACCACATCGCGCAGCGGCAAAGTGGCCAGTGCGCTATATTCCTCAAAATGCTTATCTGTTTTCATTTTCAATCCCTGTTTTCCAGTATTCAATCGGGTTATGCGCAAAGTTGTGCCGGAATATGTTTTTTCAAGGCTTGCCCCGCATTCGTCGGCAGAATCGATACACAGCGCTTCTTCAGCCAAGCTGCAGCTGCATTTTGCCGCCGTGCCCACAGCCGTTTTTTGGCACCGCCGGCTTGAAAAAACACAGCGCGGCGGCATTTATGGATTCAGCCAACGGATTGCGCTAAAATGAGCGCCATCCGCTATCTATTTAAAAGCAGGCCGTCTGAAACGGTTTCAGACGGCCTCTATCGCGAAATAAAGATTTAAAGTGATGCAAAACTTTTTTATTTATTCCGCTCTATTCTTCCACGCCAAGGAGCCGCCATGTCAGAAGAAAAAACCACGCTCATCGAGTTTCCCTGCACCTTTCCGGTGAAAATTATGGGTGCGCACCATCCCGAATTTGAAAACACGATTTTAGATGTGATCCGCGAGCACGCGCCCGACACCGAGCCGCACCAAATCAGCACCCGCCCCAGCAGCAAAGGCAATTATTTGGGCGCCACCGCTCAGGTAAATGTGGAGAGCCAAGAGCAGCTCGACAAGATTTACCACGCGCTCACGGCGCACCCCATGGTTAAAATGGTGCTCTAAACATGAAAACCGTGCAACTGGGCTTGGCCGATTACGCGCCCGTGTTTGAAGCCATGAAAGCATTTAACGACACGCGCAACGAAGCCACCGAAGATGAATTGTGGGTGGTGGAGCATCCACCCGTGTTCACCCAAGGCCTCGCCGGCAAACCCGAGCACCTGCTCATACGCGATGATATTCCCGTGGTGCAGATCGACCGCGGCGGCCAAATCACCTATCACGGCCCCGGCCAGCTCGTGGTGTATACCCTAATCGATTTCAAGCGCCGCCAAACCAGCGTGCGCCACATTGTGAGCGCGCTTGAAAACAGCATTATCGCCACCCTGGCCGAATACGGCATTGCCGCCGCCGCCGATCCTGAGCGCCCGGGCGTGTATGTGGGCGCTAAAAAAATCGCCTCGCTGGGGCTGCGCATCAAAAACGGCGCGGTATATCACGGCCTTGCGCTCAATATCGATATGGATTTAAGCCCGTTCACCCATATCAACCCCTGTGGCTATGCCGGCATGGAAATGACCCAAATGGCCGATTTGCTGAGCCCCTGCCCCGGCTTGGCAGAAGTGGCCGCCAAACTCACAGGCCATCTGAACACACAACTCGCATTGAAAGACTCTCTATCATGAGCGAAATCAAAATCGACCCCAAGCAAGGCATCAAACTCAAAGGTGCCGACAAAACCGCGCGCATCCCCATCAAAGTGGTGCCGCTCGACGAAAAAATCAAAAAGCCCGAATGGATACGCGCCAAGCTGCCCACAGGCAAGAAATTTTTTGAAATCAAAAATATTCTGCGCGACCAAAAAATGCACACCGTGTGCGAAGAAGCCAGCTGCCCCAATATCGGCGAATGCTTCAGCAAAGGCACCGCCACCTTTATGATTATGGGCGACATCTGCACCCGCCGCTGCCCCTTTTGCGACGTCGGCCACGGCCGCCCCAACCCGCTTGACGCCGACGAGCCGAAAAACCTCGCCGAATCCGTGGCCGCCATGAAGCTGCGCTATGTGGTGATCACCTCGGTGGACCGCGACGACTTGCGCGACGGCGGCGCCCAGCACTTTGCCGACTGCATCCGCGCCATTCGCGAAAAAAGCCCGCAAACCAAAATCGAAATTCTCGTGCCCGATTTTCGCGGCCGCCTCGATATCGCGCTGGAAATCCTCGCCCAAACCCCGCCCGACGTGATGAACCACAACCTCGAAACCCATCCGCGCCTGTATAAAAAAGCCCGCCCCGGCTCCGATTACCAGCACTCGCTCGAGCTTTTGCGCCGCTATAAAGCCATGATGCCCCACATTCCCACCAAATCCGGCATTATGGTCGGCTTGGGCGAAACCGATGACGAAGTGCGCGAAATCATGCACGACATGCGCGCGCACAACATCGAAATGATCACCGTCGGCCAATATTTGCAACCTTCAGACGACCATCTGCCGGTGCTGCGCTACGTTACCCCCGATCAATTCAAAATCTTCGAAACAGAAGCCTACCAAATGGGCTTTACCAACGCCGCCATCGGCGCGATGGTGCGCTCCAGCTACCACGCCGACGAGCAGGCCACGCAGGCGCTGGGAGAATTGTAAACAGTTGCTTAATGACACACAGGCCGTCTGAAAGAAACATTTCAGACGGCCTGTTTTTATCAACCTCTGCTGCAAAGCATCGACACTTTCTGCAAAAAATGCTTACTCATCACCCACCAAACCGCATTCAGACGGCCTTTCCACGCAAACACCGATGCCAAATAAAAATAAGCAATGCCCGCCCACGCACAAACACGCATTCAAGCTTGCACGCGGGCGCAAACCGCCGTATAATCCGCGCTTTCGCAATCCACCGCGAAACATGCCATCCGGAGAGGTGGATGAGTGGTTGAAGTCGCACGCCTGGAAAGCGTGTATACGTTTATAGCGTATCGAGGGTTCGAATCCCTTCCTCTCCGCCAGTTTTTTAAAAGAAAAATCCCTTGATTATCAAGGGATTTTTCTTTTTCATTCCGCTTAAATGCCCAAAGCTCTGCTAAAAATGGCACAGCAAACCATTTTTCAGAACATATAGCCCGAAGCCCGTCATAAACGCACACAATCGGGCGCATACATTCTCTTGCACACGCTTGCCAAAGCCGCCTTCAGCCACTAAAGTGAGGCCGTCTGAAACCCTTGCACAGAAAGCCTGCCATGTTGTTTGTTTTATCGCCCGCCAAAAACCTCAACGAACGCACCCCCGCGCCCACCGCGCAACACACCCAGCCCGCTCTTTTAGGCGAAGCCGAAAAGCTGATGGCTCAATTGCGGCCGCTGGCGCCGCAGGATTTGGCCGCGCTGATGCATGTTTCCGATAAAATCGCCTTGCTCAATGCCGAGCGCAACGCCGCTTGGCACACGCCTTTCACGCTCGAAAATGCCAAACAGGCGGTATATTTGTTTAACGGCGATGTGTATGAAGGGCTCGATGCCGAGAGCCTGCCCGAAGCCGCCATCGATTATCTGCAACAACACCTGCGCCTGCTCTCCGGCCTCTACGGCTTGCTGCGCCCGCTCGATTTGATGCAGCCCTACCGCCTGGAAATGGGCACGCCGTTTGCCAATTCGCGCGGCAAAAACCTTTATGCTTTTTGGGGCAGCATCATTGCCGACACGCTCAATCAAACTTTGGCCGCAAACGGCGGCAACACGTTGATCAATCTGGCCTCACATGAATATTTCAAAGCCGTTGATGCCCGCCGCCTTAATGCCCGCGTGATCACGCCGATATTTAAAGACGAAAAAAACGGCCAATACAAAATCATCAGCTTCTACGCCAAAAAAGCCCGCGGCCTGATGGTGCGCTATGCCGCCGAGCATCAGATTGCCGAGCCAGAAGCACTCAAGCATTTCGACTACGCAGGCTATGCCTTCAATGCCGCCGCTTCGTCTGAAAACGAATGGGTGTTTCTGCGCGCGCAAACCGCCACATAAAACGATTGCAATAAAAACAAAAAGCTAATCCCATCAGGCACCAAAATGCTTGGCAAAACGGGCAAACTGAGATAATATGCCCGACTTCAAGCAACGGAAGCGTGGCAGAGCGGTTTAATGCAACGGTCTTGAAAACCGTCGAGGGTGTGAGCCCTCCGTGAGTTCGAATCTCACCGCTTCCGCCAGCCTTGAAACAGTTTTACATTTGGAGGTTTGGCAGAGCGGTTTAATGCAACGGTCTTGAAAACCGTCGAGGGTTGATAGCCCTCCGTGAGTTCGAATCTCACAGCCTCCGCCAAAATGCAAAACCCGCTGATTAATCAGCGGGTTATTTTTTCTATAATACTGTTTAAATCATGCGCAGGTCGGATACAAATATCCGAGCGATAAATTTCGCGGCCGTCTGAAAATATTTTCAGACGGCCTGTTTTACTGCATGATGACGACTTATTCGGCTTGCCGGTGCATTTTATCTAAAGCCTGCTCAAATCGCCGCCAGCTCGGCACGCATCTGCCGAATCACCGCTTCATAATCGGGCTGGCCGAAAATGGCGGAGCCGGCCACAAAAGTGTCGGCACCGGCTGCCGCCACCGCCGCAATATTGTCCACCTTAATGCCGCCATCCACTTCCAGCGCCACATGGCGGCCGCTCTCGCCCTCATACATATCGAGCAAATCGCGAACCTGGCGGATTTTCACCAGCGTTTGCGGAATAAAGCTTTGGCCGCCGAAGCCGGGGTTCACCGACATCAACAACACCATATCCAGCCTGTCGAGCACGTTTTCCAATACATAAACCGGCGTGGCCGGATTGAGCACCAAGCCTGCCTGGCAGCCCAAATCTTTAATCAAACTCAGGCTGCGGTCGACATGGCGGCTGGCTTCGGGGTGGAAAGTGATGATGTCGGCACCGGCCTTGGCAAACGACTGAATCAAATCATCCACCGGCTCCACCATCAAATGCACATCCACCGGCACCGCGGCATAAGGCTTGAGCGCCGCACACACCATCGGGCCGAAAGTGAGGTTGGGCACATAATGATTATCCATCACATCAAAATGAATCAAGTCGGCACCCGCCTCCACCACCCGGCTCACTTCCTCGCCCAAGCGGGCAAAATCGGCCGATAAAATGCTGGGTGCAATGCGAAATAATGTGCTCATCTTTTTTATTTTCTCCGTTTTCAGACGGCCGCCTGCTTTGCCCGAACAAGCTAGGGCATTGATAACAAAGCGGCAATTTAATTAGACAAAAAAGCATTTTTTAAACGATAATGCCGTTTTTACGCAAGTTTACCGCCATTATACCGTGTTTCACACGTGTATCGGCTACATTTCTGACCCATGAAACCTCAGGGAAACAATGTGTTTAATCTCTTGCCCCCCCCGGCGCTGATGGCGCTGGCCCTTGCCGGCATTTTGCTGGGCGGCGTTGCTCAGGCACAAGCCGCGCAAATGGCGGTGCAGCTTGACGATTTCCAGCCCAATTGCGACATCCGCCAGCTCTCGCTCAGCCCCGAGCAGCGCAATCAGCTGCGCAGCATCCGCACCGAGCATAAAAAAGCGCTCGACCAAGCCAACCGCAAAAACGACCGCATCAATCGCAACCGCCAACGCAACCTGATGCGCATTTTGGCGGCCGATGATTTCAACGAATCGTTTGCGCGCGGCTATGTGGGCGAGCGCTACGCACCCAGTATGGATTTTGCCGTAGACGAATTAAAAATCCAGCACCGCTTTTTTCAGCTGCTCACACCCGACCAGCGCCGTTTATGGCTGAATGCCTGCCTGAAATAAACAAACCTTGCCATAAAAAATCAAGGCCGTCTGAAACCCATTTCGTTTCAGACGGCCTTATAGATACGGCAACTAATTATTGAATATTCACATCCTCTTGCCCGCAGCAGAAACCTGTTCCCTCTCCCGTGGGAGAGGGCTAGGGCGTCCTGACAATTACTTGTCATAAAGGCAGCCATAGCATAATACAAGCTAAAGCAACTACGCTTTCATAATGCCTTTTCAAACGATCG
>NZ_SLXE01000045.1 GCF_004341385.1 Uruburuella suis | reverse complement strand
AGATAAGTATGTTTTGTTTGGCGACAAAAATTTTAACTTATCTGCCTTTCTTTTATCTGATTATTTTTATGACAAGTAATTGTCAGGACGCCCTAATGAAAGAGTAGATGCGACCAAAGCCAAATTTTTAAAATTCATCATGTTTTCCAAAGATAATTGTTTGAGATGTATGATTTGGTAATCATACGTGAGTTTACGTTAATCATGCAATTAGGGCAATGCTAATGTATTATTTTTTTCAGTAGGGAATCCGTTTGCAGTTCAGTAGGTTTTGATTGGCTGTTTTCCAACATGGCCATCATCTGCGCCAATTCCTGCGGCAACGGTGCAACCAATTTCAACGGCTCATCGGTGAGCGGATGGCTTAAATGCAATTCGGCGGCGTGTAAGAACATGCGTTTCAAGCCGATTTTTTGCAGGCGCTTGTTGGCCTGATAATCGCCGTAGCGCTCGTCGCCGGCAATCGGGCAGGCCTGCGATTGCATGTGCACGCGGATTTGGTGGGTGCGGCCGGTTTTGAGCGTGGCTTCAATATAAGTTAAATCGGAAAGGCCGATTTGGTGCAGTAGCGGGCCGGAAAAGCGCTGCAACACACGGAAAATAGTGTGCGCCGATTGGCCCTCTTCGCTCACGCGCACCATTTTTTCGCCTTGCGCGCCGGTGTATTTATAGAGCGGCAGCTTCACATGGACTTTATCTTGCGCGAATTTGCCCACGCCCAGCGCCAGATAGATTTTTTTCGGGTGGTCGTTGCGGATGGCTTCGTGCAGCTTCACCAGCGCGCTGCGTTTTTTTGCAATCATTAATAAGCCGCTGGTGTCTTTATCGAGGCGGTGCACCAATTCGAGATAACGCGCTTCGGGGCGGGCGCGGCGGATTTGCTCGATCACGCCGAAGCTGATGCCGCTGCCGCCGTGCACCGCCACGCCGGCCGGCTTGTTGATTACCAGCATGGCATCGTCTTCATACACAATCTCAAATTCGCGCGCGGGCGCAGCGCTGCTTTCAGACGGCCTTTGCTTTTCGGCAATGCGTATCGGCGGAATGCGCAGCACATCGCCCTCGGCCAAGCGGTCGGTGCCTTTGCAGCGCTTTTTGTTGAGCCGCACTTCGCCGGCGCGGATGATGCGCTGGATATGGCTTTTGGGCACGCCTTTCAAAACCTTGATGAGATAGTTGTCGAGCCGCTGGCCGGCATCGGCTTCGGTGATATTCAAATGATTGACCAAGTCTTTGCTAATTGTCGGCATTTTCTCTATAATCCGAAAACGGTTTTCCGTGTAAAGGCGCAGTATATCAATTCAGCCTTGAGGCCGTCTGAAAACGATGGCGGCCGGCAGAAAACCGTGCGCGCAGGCGGAGCGAATCCGGCTCAGGCGCAAATTGTGAATAGAAATATTTTATATTAAAAACGCACTCCATAAAGCAATTCCTTTGCCCTGCTGAAGCCGGCGGGCAGAGAGGTAGTTAAGTTTGACCTTTTCGGCAGGTGTTTGTCCGGCTGTAAGACGCCGCAGGCGCAGCGCTCGGGCAGGAATGCCGCCGAACGATGATAAGAAGACACGGCTCCGATTTTCGGGCGGCCGCGCGCGCCTCGGGCAGCGCGGCCGCTCAGGCGTTCAGCATGGCGTGAATCCATATCGGGCAACATCAAGCGGGAAAATGCCGCCGTTGCCTGTGTTTCGCGCCATGCTGCATGCCCGCTCTTTATTTCCAACCTTCTTGAATCCGTAAAGATGCCCCACACGCCGCATTATCCGCGCGGCCTGACCATTGGCGGCTTAATGAGTGTCGAAAACTGATTACACGCCTCGTGAGTGCAATAACGAGGTTGTTTACATGAAACGAATGTTATTTAACGCCACGCAGGCCGAAGAGCTGCGCGTGGCGATTGTCGACGGGCAAAGCCTTTTAGATCTCGATATCGAAACGCTGGGCAAAGAGCAGCGCAAAGGCAATATCTATAAAGGCGTGATTACCCGTATCGAGCCGTCGCTGGAAGCGTGTTTCGTAGATTACGGCACCGACCGGCACGGCTTTTTGCCGTTTAAGGAAGTGTCGCGCGCTTATTTCCAAGATTACGACGGCGGTCGCGCCCGCATTCAAGACGTGCTCAAAGAGGGCATGGAAGTGATTGTGCAGGTGGAAAAAGACGAGCGCGGCAACAAAGGCGCGGCGCTCACCACCTTTATCAGCCTGGCCGGCCGCTATTTGGTGCTGATGCCCAACAATCCGCGCGGCGGCGGCGTGTCGCGCCGCATCGAGGGCGAAGAGCGCCAAGAGCTCAAAGCCGCGATGGCCGAATTGGAAGTGCCGCGCGGCATGAGCCTGATTGCCCGCACCGCCGGCATCGGCCGCAGCGTGGAAGAGCTGCAATGGGATTTCAACTATCTGCTGCAATTGTGGCAAGCCATCGAAGAAGCCGGCAATGCGCATCACGAGCCTTACCTTTTGTTTATGGAAAGCTCGCTTCTGATTCGCGCCGTGCGCGATTATTTCCGCCCCGATATCGGCGAAATTCTGGTGGATAATCAAGAGGTGTATGAGCAGGTATCCGAGTTTATGAGCTATGTGATGCCTAATAACGTAGGCCGTCTGAAGCTTTATGACGACCACACGCCGCTGTTTTCCCGTTTCCAAATCGAGCACCAAATCGAGAGCGCGTTTTCGCGCAGCGTGAGCCTGCCCTCGGGCGGCGCGATTGTAATCGACCACACCGAAGCGCTGGTGTCGGTGGATGTCAACTCCGCCCGTGCCACGCGCGGTGCCGATATTGAAGACACCGCCTTCAAAACCAATATGGAAGCGGCTGAAGAAGTGGCGCGCCAAATGCGTTTGCGCGACTTGGGCGGCTTGGTGGTGATCGACTTTATCGATATGGAAAACCCCAAGCACCAGCGCGATGTGGAAAACACTTTGCGCGATGCGCTCAAAAAAGACCGCGCCCGCGTGCAAATGGGCAAGCTTTCCCGCTTCGGCCTGCTCGAATTGAGCCGCCAGCGCCTCAAACCCGCGTTGGGTGAAAGCAGCCATGTGGCCTGCCCGCGCTGCGCCGGCACCGGCGTGATTCGCGGCATTGAATCAACTGCGCTGCATGTGTTGCGCATCATTCAGGAAGAAGCGATGAAAGACAACACCGGCGAAGTGCACGCGCAAGTGCCGGTGGATGTGGCCACCTTCCTGCTCAACGAAAAACGCGCCGAATTGTTCGGCCTTGAAGAGCGCCTGGATGTGTCGGTGTTTCTGATTCCCAACACCCATCTCGAAAACCCGCATTACGAAATCAGCCGCGTGCGCACCGATGATGTGGATGAAGATGCTGCGCCGAGCTATCAGCGCGTAATCGAGCCGGAAAAAGACGACAACGTGCCCTTCGGCAGCGAAAAAGCCAAGGCCGCCCGCCCCGAGCCGGCGGTGAAAGGCGTGAAGCACACCCAACCTGCGCCGATTGTAGCGCCCGAGCAGCCGGCCGGCTGGTGGGACGGCATCAAAGCATGGTTCGGCAAGCTCTTTGCTGCGGAATCCGCGCCCGAGGCCGAGCCGAAAAAAGCCGAGCGCAGCGGCCAGCAAAACCAGCAAAACCGCCGCAATGCCAACCGCCGCCAAGCGCCGCGCCGCAACAGCAATAGCCATAATAAACGCACCGATGGCGAGGTGGAAAAAGCCGAAAACAAAGCGCCCAGAGCCAAAGAAGCAAGCGCCGAGCGCAACGGCGAAGCGCGCAATAACGACAACCGCAACAACCGCAATCGCCGCAATCAGGGCGACAATGCCAACCGCGAGCGCAACAATCGCGCCAATAACCAGCCGGCAGAGCAAGAGCGCCGCAATCCTGTGCCGGCCGAAGCCGCTGCCACACCGCGCGACAGCGAGCCGCGCGAACCCGCGCAAAACCGCCGCCGCAACAACGAGCGCAACCGCAATCAAAACGAGCGCCGCCACGAAGCCGAGGCCGTTGCTCAAGCCGAAGTGGTAAGCTTGGCGGCTGTGGCAGAAGAAGCTGTTGCCGCGCCGGTTGCCGTGGAAGCGCAGGCAGCCGATAGCGATACGCAGGCCGACAACAAGCGCAGCCGCAGCAACGAGCGCAACAGCCAGGAGCGCAACCGCAATCAGCGCGAGCGTCGCAACAACGGTAAAAAACGCAATATTCCCTCTGCCGCCAAAATCGAACAATATCTGATGATTGACGAGGCCGGTGACAAGGTGCGCAATGCCGTGGCGCATGTGTTTGGTGAAGCGGTTGAAGCGCCGGTGGCCGTGTCTGTGCCTGCCGCTGCCGTGGCTCAGCCCGAAGCGGTGCAGGAAACCGTGCAGATTGATGCCGCCACGCCTTTGCTGTTTGCGATTGAAGCTGATGAAGCACCCGCCCAAGCAGCGCCTGTTGCGGCAGATGAGCAAGTGATGGTCAGTGATGCAGCCGCCCAAGTGAAGCAGGCGGTGGCGCAGCTGTTTGAGCAAGCGCCGGTGGCTGCTGTGGATGAAGATGCCGTGCCGGTAGCACCGGTTGCCGTGGCGCAGCCGGAAGCCGCGGTGGCGGTGCGTGCTGATTTTGCAGGCTTCGATTTGGGTGGTTTGGTGCTGGTGCAAACCCGCGTGGAAGCGTTGGCCGCCGCTGCCGCTGCACCGCAGCCTGAAGCAGAGCCGGCATTGCGCCGCGCCGATTTGCCCAAAGCGGCGGCAGATGCCGCGCCGGATATGCCGCTGGTGCAGGTAGAAACCCGCCGCTAACCAAATAGTTTGCGGAAAAATCAAGCCCGGTTGCTTTGCAGCCGGGCTTTTTGTTGCAGAAAAACCCGCTGCGGCTTGTGGAAAAAAGGCGGCAGGCGGGCTTCGCGCCATGATGTTTCACGGCTTTGCGATATTGTTCAGACGGCCTTTGCGGCGGCGGGTAAAGCAGGCGTGCGGTGCGGCAGGGTTTGGTGACGCTGCCCAAGCCAAATCAGCCAAATTGCTTTACAATAGCATCCCAATATTATGTGATTTCCAGAGTGGTAATGAACGAAGCTGCCCATTTGCCCGCCGCCACCGGCGACGATTATCTGCTGCTCGGCCAATATGCCGAGCGCGCCTATCTCGAATACGCCATGAGCGTGGTAAAAGGGCGCGCGCTGCCTGATGTTTCAGACGGCCAAAAGCCGGTGCAGCGGCGCATTTTATATGCCATGAAAGACATGGGCCTCACGCCCGGTGCCAAGCCGGTGAAGTCGGCGCGCGTGGTGGGCGAGATTCTCGGCAAATACCACCCGCACGGCGATGCTTCCGCTTACGATGCGATGGTGCGTATGGCGCAGGATTTTACCTTGCGCTATCCGCTGATCGACGGCATCGGCAACTTCGGCTCGCGCGATGGCGATGGCGCCGCAGCGATGCGCTACACCGAAGCGCGGCTCACGCCGATTGCCGAATTGCTGTTGTCTGAAATCAATATGGGCACGGTAGATTTCGTGCCCAATTACGATGGCGCATTCGAAGAGCCGCTGCACTTGCCGGCGCGGCTGCCGATGGTGTTGCTCAACGGCGCATCGGGCATTGCCGTGGGCATGGCCACCGAAATTCCGTCGCACAATCTCACCGAAGTCACCCAGGCGGCGATAGCGTTGCTGAAAAAACCGGCCATGACGATTGCCGATTTGATGGCTTATGTGCCGGCGCCCGATTTTGCCGGCGGCGGTCAAATCATCACGCCGGCTGCCGATTTGCAGCATATTTACGAATGCGGCAAAGGCAGCGTGCGTGTGAGGGCGCGCTATGAAATCGAAAAACTGGCGCGCGGCCAGTGGCGTGTGGTGGTGGGTGAATTGCCGCCCAATACCAGCGCGCAGAAAATTCTGGCCGAAATCGAAGAGCAAACCAATCCCAAGCCCAAAGCGGGTAAAAAGCAGCTCAACCAAGATCAGCTCAACACCAAAAAGCTGATGCTTGACTTAATCGAAAAAGTGCGCGATGAGAGCGACAGCCAATCGCCCGTGCGGCTTGTGTTTGAGCCGAAATCGAGCCGCATCGAGCCGGAAAACTTCATAAACACTTTGATGGCGCAAACCAGCCTTGAGGGCAATGTGTCGATGAATTTGGTGATGATGGGGCTGGACAACCGCCCGGCGCAGAAAAATCTGAAAACCATTTTGCAGGAATGGCTCGATTTCCGCGTGATTACGGTCACGCGCCGTCTGAAATTCCGCCTTGGCCAGGTGGAAAAACGCATTCATATTCTCGACGGCCGCATGATTGCTTTTTTGCACATTGATGAAGTGATTCGTGTGATTCGCGAGGCCGACGAGCCCAAGCCCGAATTGATGGCGGCTTTCGACCTCACCGAAATCCAAGCGGAAGACATTCTCGAAATCCGCCTGCGTCAGCTTGCCCGCCTCGAGGGCTTCAAGCTGGAAAAAGAATTAAACGAATTGCGCGAAGAAGAAGGCCGTCTGAATCTTTTGTTGGGCGATGAAGGCGAAAAACGCAAGCTTGTTATTAAAGAGATGCAGGCCGATTTGAAGCAGTTTGGCGATGCGCGCCGCACCTTGGTGCAGGAAGCCAGCCGCGCCACGCTCACGCACACCACCGCCGATGAGCCGATTACGCTGATTTTGTCGAAAAAAGGTTGGATACGCAGCCGCATCGGCCATGGCCTCGATTTGAGCCAAACCGCATTTAAAGAAGGCGACGGCTTGAAGCAGGTGCTCGAAGGGCGCAGCGTGTGGCCGGTGGTGGTGCTCGATTCGCTCGGCCGCACCTACACCTTGGATGCCGCCGAAATCCCCGGCGGGCGCGGCGACGGCGTGCCGGTGGGCTCGCTGGTCGAGCTGCAAAACGGCGCCGAAGTGGCGGCCATGATCAGCGGCCTGCCCGAGCAGCATTATTTATTGAGCAACAGCGGCGGCTACGGCTTTATTGCCAAACTGGCCGATATGGTGGGGCGCGTGAAGGCCGGCAAAGTGATGATTTCGCTGGAAGCCGGCGAAAAAGTGCTGCCGCCGCAAGCGGTGTTTACGGTGTCGTTGATCAACCCCGATTGTAAAGTGGTGTTGGCTTCCAGCGCCAACCGCTTGCTGGCATTTGCATTGGGCGAGCTCAAAGTGATGGCCAAAGGGCGCGGCTTGCAGCTGATGAATTTGGGTGAAGATGAAAAATTGGCGCACATCGCCGTGGTGAGCACGCCTGAATTTATGGTGGAGAGCGTGGGCAAGCGCGGCGCGGCTCGATGCGAGCGTCTGCGTATTCAGGATATTGAAAACAAGCGCGGCCGCAAAGGGCGCTTGCTGGAGATATCAGGCCGTCTGAAAGCCATTGGCGGCACGGATGCGGAATAGTTAAAAAACATGTACGATGTTATATGTCATATTGCATCCGAAAAATAAGATAAAAACACGGCCATAACGCGAAAAAGCAATGTGGCCGGGCAAAGTAGTGCAGATAAACTGTGGTTGGGGTTGGGCATCATGCTGATGCAGGCGCACACATACTAGGGAGTTACGCTTGATGAGCACAGTTGGTTTATTTTCAAAGCGGGATTGGGAAACACAGAGCGAACGGATTCCGGGGCTGATCAACATCGCCCGGATTGCCATTTTATTTTCTTTGCTGGTGATTCAGATTGCCGGCAATTATGCCGACAGCGACGGGCCTTTGGCGATTTTTCCGCCGGCCGAATTTTACAGCTGGGCGGCCGTGTATGGCGTGCTGATTTTGGTGACGGTGCTCAAGCCCGAATGGCAGCGGCAAACGCTGGATTTGCCTAATGCCAATGCCGTGGCCGACATCACCATGATGATGATACTCACCTATATGGCCGGCGGCATCGATTCGGGCTTCGGCATTTTGGTGCTGCCTTTTGTGGCCACATCCTGCCTGCTCAGCCACGGCCGCTACCCCATGCTTTATGCCAGCTATGCGGCCATGCTGATTGTGTTGACCATGTTTTTGCTCGGCCACATCAGCTTTATGCCGTTTGATGTAGCGCACCACAGCATCATCACCGCGGCCTTATTGATCGGCGCATGCTATTTAGTGGCCGCGCTCACGGCTTTTCTGGCTTCTTATCTGCAAGCGGCCACCGAATCGGCAAGTAAGCACCAGCTGGCCTACCGGCGCGTGAGCGGGCTCAACCGGTTGGTGCTCAACCGCGTGCAGGAAGCGGTAATCGTGATTGATGCGGCTCAGCGCGTGTGGCTGTTCAACCGCCAAGCCAAAACCTATTTTCCCGGCTTGGCTGTGGACAAACAGGAAAATGTGTTCGGCGATTTGGTGGGGCGTTGGCGGCATCAGCCCGATAAAGCTTTTGAAACCGATATCCATATTTTCCAACATGCCATGCATGTGCGCGCCGTGCCGCTGATTCAGGAGCAAACTGAGCTTCTGATGCTGTTTGTGCGCTCTTTGCGCGAAGTGGCGGCCGAAGCGCTGGCCACTAAGCTCGCTTCGCTGGGCCAGCTCACCGCCAATTTGGCGCACGAAATCCGCAACCCGATGTCGGCCATCCGCCATGCCAACGATTTGTTGCTGGATGGCGATGCCGATCCCACCAAAACCAAGTTGCACGGCATTATCGACAGCAATATCCAACGCATCGACAAAATGCTCGAAGATGTGTCGCTGCTCAATAAGCGCGACAGCATCAGCCGCGAGCCGATTAATCTGATGCAGTTTTGGTTGAAATTCAAGCAGGAATTCACCCTCAATAATCCCGATGCCATCGGCTGCATGCGCATGAATATGGATGGCAGCAACCTGAGCGTGTTGGCCGATCCGATGCATGTGCAGCAAATTATGTGGAATTTGTGCAACAACGCCTGGCGGCACAGCCGCAAAAGCGAAAACGCCATCACCGTGCTGATCAAGCCCAGCGGGCGCATGCATATTTCCATTGTGGTGGCCGACGACGGCCAGGGCGTGTCGCCCGATGTGCGCAATCATTTGTTCGAGCCTTTTTACACCACAGAAAAACAAGGCACGGGGCTCGGCCTTTATGTGGCGCGCGAATTGGCGCATGCCAACTTGGGGCAGCTGCACTACCATCCTGAAATGAACGGATTCGAGTTGATTTTACCGAAGGAAAACAATGAGCAAGCATAGCCTGCAA
Organism: Uruburuella suis; assembly: GCF_004341385.1. Classification (GTDB taxonomy): domain Bacteria; phylum Pseudomonadota; class Gammaproteobacteria; order Burkholderiales; family Neisseriaceae; genus Neisseria; species Neisseria suis. The sequence goes on along the minus strand of NZ_SLXE01000045.1, from coordinate 3,776 downwards.
GACCCGGTGTTGGTGGTGGACGATGAAGCAGACATCCGCGATTTGATGGAAATGACGCTGATGAAAATGGGTTTGTCGGTAGAAACCGCCGTGGGCGTGACCGATGCCAAAGCCAAGCTCGACGACAACGATTATTCATTGGTGCTCACCGATATGCGCATGCCCGACGGCTCAGGCCTCGAAGTGGTGCAATATATTGACGAATTGATGCTCGACACACCGGTGGCGGTGATTACCGCATTCGGCAATGCCGATCATGCGGTGGAAGCGCTCAAAGCCGGCGCATTCGATTATCTGCAAAAACCCATCACCCTCTCGCAGCTGCGCTCATTGGTGAAATCGGCGGTGAAAGTGAACGAGCCGGAAGCAGAAGAAGCCGCCAAACCTGCCGTTGCGGCGCCTGTGCCTGACCCCGCACCTGTGCGACCCACGCCGGCACGCCCGATTTCAGAGGCTGCATCTGCGCCGTTGCGGGCCGCCGCTGCGACAGCCCCTGCTGCACCGCGCCGAGGCGTGGCCGGCGGCATCGACACCCCCATGAGCGTGCCGGCCGGTTTGCGCTCGCTCAAAGAGCGCTTCAGCAGCGGAGAATCGGCAGCCATACCTGCCTATGCCGATGAAGTCGGCGGCGACCCGGATATGCCGCGCCTTTTAGGCATGTCGCCGCAAATGGAAGAAGCGCGCCATTTGATCCGCCGCCTGGCGCACAGCAATGTGCCGGTGTATATCGCCGGCGAATCGGGCAGCGGTAAAGAGCAGGCCGCCCGCAGCATACACGAATTATCAGAGCGCGCAGGCGGCGCCTTTATCGCAGTAAACTGCGGCGCCATTCCTGAAAATCTGATGGAGAGCGAATTTTTCGGCTATAAAAAAGGCAGCTTCACCGGCGCCGATGCCGACAGACTGGGCTTTTTCCAGCATGCCGACGGCGGCACGCTTTTTCTGGATGAAGTGGCGGATCTGCCGCTGGCCATGCAGGTGAAGCTTTTGCGTGCGATTCAGGAAAAAGCGGTGCGCCGCATCGGTGATGCCCACGAAACCCAAATCGATGTGCGCATTGTTTGCGCCACCCATAAAAACCTTGAGGCGCTGGTGGCTTCGGGCGCTTTTCGCCAGGATTTGTATTACCGCCTCAACGTGGTGTCGCTGCACATGCCGCCGTTGCGCGAAATGCGTGAAGATTTGGGCGGCCTGATTATGCGGCTGCTCAACAAACACCGTATCGGCAACAGCAGCTACCGGCTCAGCCCTAAGGCGCAAGATGCGCTGCTGCATTATAGCTACCCGGGCAATTTCCGCGAGCTGGAAAATATTCTCGAGCGCGCCGTGGCGCTCACGGTGGGGCAGATTATCCAGTTGGAAGACCTGCAAATCCACAATGCGCATCAAGCGCAGCAAGAATCGCCCGGGCGGGCGGGCGCCTCATTTGATGCGCTGGCCGATCCGCAGCCGCAAATATCGCTTTCGGCCGGCGCGGCGGCAGTGGCGGATTTTATCCCGGGGCAAACGCAGATTCAGGATTATCTCGATGAAATCGAGCGGCGGATTATCGAGCAGGCGCTGCAACAAACGCGCTACAACCGCACCCAAGCGGCCAAATTGCTCGGCATCAGCTTTCGTTCGATGCGCTACCGCATGGAGCGGTTGGACATCAATTAATTTTTCAGACGACCTGATACCCATTCGAGTGTTGGGCAAAAACACAAACGCAAAAGCACAAACCCGCTGTTTCAGGCAGCGGGTTTGTGTTTCGGTTTTGAGTATTTGATGTAAAGGGAACAATCTGCTCGATACGCGCACTCCGGGTTGGCTTAACAGAAAAAAGATTAAAGTGTTTAATGGCCGGCAAGGATGAATGTCGGTTGAGTTGATTATACAAAAATAATAATAATTATCAATACTAATTAAAGAAGAAAGTTTGATTAAAATATAACATTTTGAAAATCAAAAAAATTATTTTCAGACGGCATCGCTGCTTGATGGCATTCATAGCCATTGCCAATCAAAACACACCCTTGCAGGTGAATGCCGTATAATCGGCACACGATTATTTCAACATTATTGTGCTTTCCATGCCGAATATTTATCAAACCGTGCAACACGATTTGCTCACCGCCAATGGTTTATCTGCCGAGATGCTGGCGCAAAGCCTGAGCCTGATTGGCAGCCGCCAAGTGGATTATGCCGATATTTATTGCCAGCGCACTGCTTTTGAGAGCTGGCATCTCGAAGAGGGCATGGTGAAATCGGGCAGCTTCCAAATCGATCAAGGCGTGGGCGTGCGTGCAGTGGCGGGCGAGAAAACCGCGTTTGCCTATGCCGACAGTCTCAATGCCGAAGCCATCGGCCGTGCCGCCGAGGCCGTGCGCGTGATTGGTGCGGCGGGGCGGCAGGCCGAAGTGCGCGTGCCCTCAGTGCGGCGCGGCAAACAGGTGCACGTCGTGGCCAATCCGATTGCCAGCCTTGATTCCGCCGCCAAAGTGGCGCTGCTCAATAAGGTGGAAGCGCTGGCCAAAGCCGCCGATCCGCGCATTGTGCAAGTGATGGCCGGGCTCACCTGTGAATACGATTTGGTGTATGTCGCCCGCCTCGATGGCAAACACAGCGCCGATATCCGCCCGCTGGTGCGTCTGAGCGTCACCGTGATTGCCAAGCAGGGCGAGCGGCGCGAGCAGGGCAGCGCCGGCGGCGGCGGGCGCTTCGATTTGGCTTATTTCGATGAAAAGCTGGTGGGCGAATATGTGCAAACCGCCGTGCAGCAGGCGCTGATTAATCTCGAAGCCCGCCCCGCCCCCGCCGGCGCGATGACGGTGGTGTTGGGCAGCGGCTGGCCGGGCGTGCTTTTGCACGAAGCCGTGGGGCACGGTTTGGAGGGCGATTTCAACCGCAAACAAACCAGCGCTTTTGCCGGCCGCATCGGCGAGCGCGTGGCCGCCAAAGGTGTCACCGTGGTGGACCAAGGCGACATTGCCGACAGGCGCGGCTCGCTCAATATTGATGACGAAGGCAACGCAACCGGCCGCACCGTGTTGATTGAAGACGGCATTTTAACCGGCTATCTGCAAGACGAAACCAACGCGCGCTTAATGGGCGTGGCGCCCACCGGCAACGGCCGGCGCGAGAGCTATTCTTCCGTGCCCATGCCGCGCATGACCAACACCTTTATGGAAAGCGGCAGCCACGAGCCCGAAGAAATCATCGCTTCTATCGATAAAGGGCTTTATGCGGTGAATTTCGGCGGCGGCCAAGTGGACATCACCAGCGGAAAATTCGTGTTCAGCGCATCGGAAGCCTGGTGGGTGGAAAACGGCAAGCTGCAATATCCGGTGAAAGGCGCCACCATTATCGGCAACGGCCCCGAAGTGCTGAAACACGTGAGCATGATTGGCAACAACAGCACGCTCGATGCCGGCGTGGGCGTGTGCGGCAAAGACGGCCAAAGTGTGCCCGTGGGCGTGGGTCAGCCCACCATGCGCATTGATGAAGGCTTAACCGTGGGCGGCCGCGAAGTGTAATCACTTTGCATGCCGGAATAAATGAATAGGCCGTCTGAAAGCTTTCAGACGGCCTATTCATTTGTGGTTGCGATGGCTTGATAATTAATACCAATCCAAAAAAATAACCTAACTTCGTTGTCTCGCCTTGCCGTACTATCTGTACTGTCTGCGGCTCGCCGCCTTGTTATAGATTCGGCAATTAAATATTGAAATTTCAACATTAATCCCCATTTCTCCCCAATGGAAAAAGAAGACGGAAGAAAACTTGCAGCCGAAGCC
>NZ_SLXE01000044.1 GCF_004341385.1 Uruburuella suis | reverse complement strand
AGTATGTTTTGCTTGGCGACAAAAATTTTAACTTATCTGCCTTTCTTTTATCTGATTATTTTTATGACAAGTAATTGTCAGGACGCCCTAGTTGTCGGCTTCGCCGTTTTTCTTTTTGGGTGCCGGTTTTTTGGCGGCCAAGCCCAGCGATTTTTGCCATTCGGCCGGTGATTTCAACAAATCCAAAGCTTTGCGCAATTGGTCGTCTTTGGCCGGATTGGGGATGCGGCGGCTGGAGAGGTCTTCTTTATCGTCGCCTTTTGCGGCCGGTGATTTGGCGGCGGGATCGTCGGGGATGAAGGTGGGCACTTCGCCGCGCACTTCATCGCCGCCGATGGGGTTGCCGATGTGGCCGAGCAAATCGGCTTCGCGGCTCTCGAAGGTGCGGGCTTTATCTTTCACTTCCACATCGGGCACAATGCCTTGCGCCTGAATCGAGCGGTCGTTGGGGGTGTAGTAAAGTGCGGTGGTGAGCTTCACGGCGCTGCCGTTGGAGAGCGGCAGCACGGTTTGCACCGAGCCTTTGCCGAAGCTTTGCGTGCCCACAATCACGGCGCGCTTGTGGTCTTGCAGGGCGCCGGCCACGATTTCAGAGGCCGATGCGGAGCCGGAATTGATCAGCACGGTGATGGGGATGGTTTTTAATTCCGGCGGCAGGTTGGCCAATGGATCGCGGCCGCTGGCGAGCATATAGTCTTCAGGAGTGGCGCGCAGGCTCATGCCGTCGCGGCCGTTTCGCCCTTTGGTGCTCACCACCGGCGCATCAGCGGGCAAAAAGGCGGCAGATACGCCCACAGCGCCGTTGAGCAAGCCACCCGGGTCATCACGCAAATCGATTACCAAGCCTTTGAGCGGGGCTTTGTTTTCTTTTTCCAGCGCTTGGGCGGCTTCATTCAGCGCGGCCACGGTGCGCTCTTGGAATTGGCTGATGCGGATATAGCCGTAGCCCGGCTCGAGCAGGTGATGGCGCACACTCTTCACTTTGATGATGGCGCGGGTGATTTTAACCACAATCGGTTGGTTGGCATCTTTACGCGAAAGGGTGAGGGTGATGGTGGTGCCGGGTTTGCCGCGCATTTTTTTTACTGCTTCGCTCACGTTCATACCGCGGGTGGATGCGCCGTCGATTTTCACAATCAAGTCGCCGCTTTTCACGCCGGCGCGCTCGGCCGGGGTGTCTTCAATCGGTGCCACCACTTTGATAAAGCCGTCTTCTGCGCCCACTTCCATGCCCAAGCCGCCGAATTCGCCGCTGGTGGATTCTTTCAGGTCGGCATAGTCTTTAAGCGTCATGTATTCGGAATGCGGGTCGAGGCCGGCCACCATGCCTTTCATGGCGCCTTCGATCAGCTCGTCGTCTTTTTTGTCTTGGTAGTAATTGGCTTTAATCTGGCCGTAAACTTCGGCCATGGTGCGGATGGATTGCACCGGCAGCGCTTCGTTGGTTTTGTCTTTATCGGCGGCCAGGCTTTGCACGCTCAGGCTGAGTATCACGCCGCTGAACGCGCCGAGGGTGTAGAGGGCGACTTTTTTCAAAGTGGATTTTGCCATGGGTTTTGCTTTCTCTTTTCTGCTTGCGGCAGGCTTTCAGACGGCCTGCGGGATAATGTGGCACTTTATGTGATTTGCTTCTTGCGGGCAACTGTGCGGGGGTAAAAATACGCTAACTGATATGATAAATAATGCGGTTTAACGTATCCAGGAGAGCGGGTTCATCGGCTGGCTGCGGTAGCGGATTTCCAGATAAAGCCCTTGCTCGCCCGAGGGCAGGCTGCCGCTGCGGCCGATGTTGCTGCCGGTCGACACGCTGCTGCCGCCCGCCACAGACACGCCCGACAAGCCGGAATACACGCTCACATAGCCGTCGCCATGATCGATCACCACCATATTGCCGTAGCCTTCGAGCGGGCCTGCATAGGCCACGCTGCCGGCGGCAATGCTCTGCACGGGTGCCGGTGCGGTGGTGAAAAACACGCCGCGCCAGCTGCCGCCGCTGGGGCGGGGCTGGCCGAAGCGGCCGCTGATGCTGCCGCCCACGGGGCGGCGCAGGCGACCCTGCATGGCGCTGAAGCCGCTGCGGCTGACCTGCATTTCGGCAGGGGCTTGCAAGGCGCGGTCTTCGGCGGTGAGGGTGGAGCGCGGCGTGGTGGTTTTATTGACGGGTTTCTTGTCGGCCGTTTGGGTGGCGGGTTTGGCGGCGGTTTGCTTACTTTGTTTTTTGGCCGCTTGCTCGGCGCGGGCTTTGTTGGCGGCGGCAATGCGCGCTTGGGCGGCTTTTTGGCGTGCGGCGGCTTCTTGTTTGCGTTTTTCGGCGTTGCGTTTGGCTATGTCGGCCAAAAGGGCGTTGAGGCGCTGCTCATCGGCACGCAATTTGGCGATGCGTTTGGCTTGGTTGTCGATTTGGGCGGATAGGGCGCGGCTTTCGGTTTGGGCGGTGGAATTTTCGCGCCCGAGCTTGCCCAGCGCGGCCTGCTTTTGCGCTTTGAGGGTGTTGAGGCGGGCCACTTCGGCATTGATGGCGCTTTCTTGTGCGCCCAATTCGGCTTGCTGCTGCACAAGCCTAGCAATCACGCGTTCGTTGGCTTGGTTGATGTAGCGGGTGTATTGCAGATAGCGCTCTTTTTGGCCGGGCTCGGCGTTTTTCAGAAACAACATCACGGCGTTGGGCTGGCGGTTTTTATAATGGCCGCTCAAAAGGCGCGCCACTTGCGCTTTGGTACCGGCCACTTCGGTTTTCAGACGGCCTAATTCGTTTTGCAGGGTTTGCAGCTTTTGCCAAGCATCGCGCTGCTGCCGGTTGACTTCGCTTAAGGCTTGTTGCGCTTTGGCCAGCGCGGCGCGGGTTTGCGCCAGGGTTTGCTCGGCGCTTTTTTGGGCAGCCTGCTTGGCCTGCAAATCGGCTTGGGCGGCGCTGATGGCTTGGCGGATATCGCTCAAATCGCCGGCATCGACGGCCGGAGCAGGTTCGGGCGCGGCCAAGAGGGGCGCGGAGAGGCCGAGCAGGGCGGCGAGCAGCAAGGGTTTAAACGACATGGTGTGTTTCAATCGGGTTGGGCGCAAACGGGGTGATTATACTGGTTTGCCGGGCCGTCTGAAAGCGTGCCGCGCATATTGGTGCAATGTTTCAGACGGCCTTGCAAAACAGCAGGCAAGCCCCATATCGAGAGAGAAACCTTATGAGAAGTTCCGATATGAATTTAGCAGATCATTTTCTGATTGCCATGCCCTCGATGGGCGACCCGTTTTTCGAAGGCAGTGTGGTGTATCTTTGCGAGCACAACGACGAGGGCGCGCTGGGCGTGATTATCAACAAGCCTTCGCCGGTGACGATGGATTTGGTGTTCAGCGCCTCAGAGAGCGAAATGCCCGAGCGTTTTCAAAACGAATGGGTGATGATGGGCGGGCCGGTGCAGATTGACCGCGGCTTTGTGGTGCACACGCCTGTGGGCTCGTGGCAGAGCAGCCTGTTGGTGAACGATGATGTGGCGATGACCACTTCGCGCGATATCATCGAAAACCTGAGCAAACCCGGCGCGGTGGATAAAGCGGTGGTGAGCATAGGCTATTCGAGCTGGAGCAAAGGCCAGCTTGAGCGCGAGCTGGCGGGCAATTCGTGGCTCACCGTACCGGCGGATACGCATATTTTGTTTGACCTGCCTTATGCCGAGCGCTATCAGGCGGCGCTGGCCAAGCTCGGCATCGAGCAGGCCGGCCTGATGAGCGGCGCCGGCCATGCATAAAGCGCCCATCGGCACCACGCTGGCGTTTGATTTCGGCGAAGCGCGCATCGGCGTGGCCGAGGGCGATGCTGAAGTGGGCACGGCGCATCCGCTCGCCACGGTAACGGGCGAGGGCAACGAAGCCAAATTCGCCGTCATTGCCAAGTTGGTCGCAGAATGGCAGCCGCGGCAGTTGGTGGTGGGGCTGCCGGCACACACCGACGGCAGCGAGCACGAGCTCACGCGCTTGTGCCGCAAATTCGGCCGCCGCCTGCATGGACGCTTTGATTTGCCGGTGTATTGGGTGGACGAGCGTTTGTCGTCGCTTTATGCCGAAAGCCTGCTGGCCGAAGCGCAGGTGTTTGGGCGCAAACAAAAAGCCGTGCTCGACCAAGTGGCCGCGCAAGCGATATTGCAGGGCTTTTTTGAAGGTGGTGCGGCGGAATATTTCAATGGCCGCGAAGCGGCGAACGAAGATTAAGGTTTGTTCACATTTCATCCCGCTCTTGCGCTAATGTCGGCTCAAGCTCTTGCTTGCAGATAAATGATAAACAGGCTCTATAAAAAGGCCGTCTGAAAAGAAAAATCTTTCAGATGGCCTTGATTTTGTTAAATTAAAATTTCTATATATCCATAAAGCGCTCTGCTACACTAAAACCCTTTCCAACCTTTTATATCGGACACAATCATGGCTTTGATGGATTCTTTACTCAATGCGGCAATGTCGGCCATCGGCAATCAAAACGGCGACGGCGGCCGGCAAAATGCCGCGCTGGGTATGTTGATGGAATTGGTGCAGCAAAACGGCGGCATCGGCAATTTGATGGCCAAGCTGCAACAAGGCGGCTTGGGCGATGCGCTCAATAGCTGGATTTCCACCCAAAGCAGCAACCAAAGCGTGAGCGGCAGCGATTTGCAGCAGGCGCTGGGCGGCAATGCCATCGAGCAAGTGGCGGCCAAATTCGGCTTAAACGGCCAGCAAGCCAGCGATTTGCTGGCGCAATATCTGCCCAATCTGGTCGACAGCGCCACGCCCGAGGGTAAAGTGCAGGATGCCGACGGCTTCGGCTTGGATGACTTGGCTTCGCTGGTGTTGAAAAATCTGGTGAAGTAAAGCAGCAGAATAATGAAAGGCCGTCTGAAAAATGATTTCAGACGGCCTTTTGTTTGTATTGTGTTTATTGCTTGATTGATGATGAATGATTAATATTGCCTCTTGTATTTGCAGGCGGCTCTTCCGCTATAATAGGCCGTCTGAAACCCATTAAAAAAGTAAGCTTACAAGGCGGAACAACGCGGCAAGCTTGCTTTTTCGGATGGGCATGAAACCCTGCAAACCCGTTTGGAGAAATGCCATGATTGAAGCCGAACACATTCCGCCCGGCGTGAAAGCCAGCATTCTGGCCGAGGCGCTGCCTTATATCCGCCGCTTTTCCGGCTCTACCATCGTGATTAAATACGGCGGCAATGCCATGACCGAGCCGCATTTGAAAGAAGGCTTTGCCAAAGATGTGGTGTTGCTCAAGCTGGTGGGCATCAATCCGGTGATTGTGCACGGCGGCGGCCCGCAAATCAACGATATGCTCAATAAAGTGGGCAAAGAGGGCACGTTTGTGCAGGGCATGCGTGTGACCGACGGCGAAACCATGGACATTGTGGAAATGGTGCTCGGCGGCCATGTGAACAAAGATATTGTGTCGCTGCTGAATCAAAACGGCGGCAAGGCCGTGGGCATCACCGGCCGCGACAGCCATTTTATCAAGGCCAAAAAGCTCTTTATCAACACGCCCGAGCGCAACGGGGTGGACATCGGCCAAGTGGGCGTGGTGGAGAGCATCGATTGCTCGCTGATTAAAGGCATGGTCGAGCGCGGCTATATTCCGGTGGTGGCGCCCATCGGCGTGGGCCGCCAGGGTGAAGCGTTCAACATCAATGCCGATTTGGTGGCGGGCAAGCTGGCCGAAGAATTGAATGCCGAAAAGCTGGTGATGATGACCAATATCACCGGTGTGATGGATAAAGAAGGCAATCTGCTCACCAATCTCACGCCGCGGCGCATCGACGACTTGGTGGCGGATGGCACGCTTTACGGCGGCATGTTGCCGAAAATCAGCTCGGCCATTGAAGCGGCCACCAATGGCGTGAAAGCGGTGCACATTATCGACGGGCGCGTGCTCAATGCGCTGCTGTTGGAAATTTTCACCGATAAAGGTATAGGCTCGATGATTTTGGGCAAAGAGCCGGATTAATACCAATCCAAAAAAATAACCTAACTTCGTTGGCTCGCCTAGCCGTACTATAGATACGGCAATTAATTATTGAATATTCACATCCTCTTACCCGCAGCAGAAACCTGTTCCCTCTCCCGTGGGAGAGGGCTAGGGAGAGGGCAACAAGCCAAAGGCTTGTTTGCCGGCATCTGAAAATGTTCAATATTTAATTGCCGAATCAATAGGTGTACTGTCTTCGGCTCGCCGCCTTGTTAGCTTACTTTTTTTGAATTGGTATAAAAGCTATAGGGGTTGCAGCAAGGCCGTCTGAAAAATGTTTCAGACGGCCTTTTAGGGTCTGTTCACATTTCATCCGTGCGTAAGATTTTGAGCGCAAAAGCGCGCTTGCAAGGCGAAAAGCGCAGCAAGGTTGGACACCTTGCGAGCATTTTCAACGTAGCAGGCGCGTTTTTGAGCCAAAAGATTGCCATGAGATGAATTGTGAACAGACCCTAGTTCTAAAGTAGTAGTTATAAATGAGTATAACAACGCATCGCTGCCAATGTTAAAAACCCACAGCTCATACACAATCAAAGGAAAACCATGAACATCCGCCTGAATTTTGCACTGGCCGCGCTGCTGCTTACGCCCGCGGCTTTCGCTGCCGAAATCACCGTGTCGGCCGCGGCCAGCCTGAGCAATGCATTTAAAGATATTACCGTGCAATATGAAAAACAGCATCCGCAAGCCAAAATCAACCTCAACACCGCTGGCTCGGGCGCATTGCTGCAACAAGCGCTCAAAGGCGCGCCGGTGGATGTGTTGGCCTTTGCCGATGAAGAAACCATGGATAAAGCCGCGCAAGAAGGCTTGATTGATAGCAAGGCGCGCCACACTTTTGCCCGTAATTCGCTGGTGATTGCTGCGCCCGCTGCCAGCACACTGCGCATCAATCAATTGTCGGATTTAAACGCGCCCGCCATCAAGCGTATTGCTGTGAGCAATCCGGCCAGCGTGCCGGTGGGGCGCTACACCAAAGCGGCGCTGGAAAAAGCCGGCTTGTGGGCGGCGCTGCAACCGAAAATCATCAACACCCAGCATGTGCGCCAATCGCTCGATTATGTGGCGCGCGGCGAAGTAGATGCGGGCTTTGTGTATAACACCGATGCCGCGCTGATGCGCGATAAGGTGAAAGTGTTGCGCACCGTGCCCACCACCACGCCGGTTTCCTACCCGATTGCGGTGGTGAAAAGCAGCCAAGAGCAGACCGAGGCGATACGCTTTGTGCAATATGTGCGCTCTGCGGCCGGGCAGGCGGTGTTGAAGCGGTATGGGTTTGCGGCGGTGCGTTGATTTTGTTTGACGATAATTGCTTTTAATTTGTGCGTAGGGATATTTGGTGGATTTGTCACTTAAAATGGCTGCCTACTAATGGCATAATTATAAAACTTTTGTGTTTTGGGTGCCGGATAAGAGAGAAAAATCATGAAATCACCAAATCTGTATATTTACGGTGGCGGCGGCCATGGGCAGGTGGTTGCCGATATCGCAAGAAGTGTGGGTTATCAAAATATCAGCTTTTTAGATGATGCCCATGGGCGTAAATTTGATGAGCATTTGCCCAAAGGCGACATCATCGTGGCCGTGGGCGACAATGCCGTGCGTGAACGCTTGGGTCGTAAAGTGGCAGCGGCGGGCTTTCGTTTGGTAAGCTTGGTGCACCCCAGCGCCGTAATTTCACCTGATGTTATATTAGGAAATGGCGTAGTGGTGATGCCGCTGGCTGTGATTAATGCAGGCGCCTGCGTGAATGAGGGCGCCATTATCAATACGGCTGCGGTGGTGGAGCACGATTGCATCATCGGCGCTTATGCGCATATCTGCCCGCGTGTGGCACTGGCAGGCAATGTAACGGTGGGTGAGCGGGTGCAGGTGGGCATCGGCAGCTGCGTGATTCAGGGTTTGAGCATCGGTGCAAACAGCATCGTGGGTGCGGGCAGCGTGGTGGTAAAAAATATTGCGGCCGATGTGGTGGCTTTCGGCAATCCGGCGCAAGAATGCCGCAATCTGGTTTGAGTGCTGAAGCCGCTAAACCAATTGGGTTCTTTCACCTTGTCAAACACAATGCCAGTTGTGTAAAGGCCGTCTGAAAGGTTTTAAGCAGTTTTTATGTTGGATGGTTATGCTGATTTGGATTGGTATAACATGCCGTCTGAAACATTCAGACGGCCTTTTTTCGGAAGTTAATTCGGAAGTTAAGAAGAATAAATAATGGATGCAACGGTTGGTGTGGCTCTGTGGCTCTCACTCAAAGTGGCGGGATTGGCCACGCTGCTCAATATCGTGTTGGGCACGGCAGCCGGCTTTGTGCTGGCGCGTTGGCGCTTTGCCGGGCGCGATGTGCTCGATACGGTGCTCACGCTGCCGATGGTGATGCCGCCTACGGTGCTGGGCTATTATCTCTTGGTGCTGCTCGGGCGCAACGGCCCGATTGGCGGCTGGCTGCAAAACACGTTCGGCATCAATCTGATATTTACCTGGCAGGGCGCGGTGATTGCGGCAATGGTGGTGACTTTTCCGCTGGTGTTCAAGCCCGCCCGTGCGGCGTTTGAAGGGGTGAATCCGCAATTGGAGCAGGCTGCGCGCGTGTTGGGTTTGTGCGAGCGTTCGGTGTTTTTCCGCGTGAGCCTGCCTTTGGCCTGGCGCGGCATTTTGGCCGGTGTGCTGCTGGCTTTTGCCCGCGCGCTGGGCGAATTCGGTGCCACGCTGATGGTGGCCGGCAGCCTGCCGGGCAAAACGCAAACCTTGTCGATTGCCGTGTATGAAGCGGTGCAGGCGGGCGAAGATGCGCTGGCCAATCAATTGGTGCTGCTGATTTCGATGGTGTGCATTGTGATTTTGCTGGCGGTTGGTCGGTTGGCGCGTGCGCGGGACGGGAGATAAAGGTGTTGTTTGATATTGCCATCCATAAAAAGCTGCCGCAATTTTCGCTGGATGTGCAGCTGGCGAGCCAATCGGAGCGGCTGGCGCTGGTGGGCGCTTCTGGCTCGGGCAAAAGCCTCACCATGCAGCTTTTGTGCGGCCTGCTCAAGCCCGATGGCGGCCATATCCGCATCGGCGGCGAAACCTGGTTTGATGCGCACACCGATTTGCCGGTGCAATCGCGCCGTGCAGGGCTGATGTTTCAGGATTATGCGCTGTTTCCACATTTGAGTGTGGCGCAGAATATCGGCTTCGGTCTGCAAACCGGTTGGCGCAATCCGGGTAAAAAGCCGCATAAAACGGTGCAGCAATGGCTGGACACTTTGCAGCTGGCGCATGTGGCGCATCAGCGCCCGGGGCAGATTTCGGGCGGCCAAAAACAGCGCACGGCGCTGGCGCGCGCGCTGATTACCGCGCCCAAAATCTTGCTGCTGGACGAGCCTTTTTCTGCACTCGATACCGATTTGCGCCGCCACACCCGCACAGAATTGGCCGCTTTGCAGCGCCAAAGCGGCGTGCCGATGATTTTAATCACCCACGATATGGCCGATGCCGAAGCCTTGGCCGATGAGATTTGGCATATGGATAACGGGCGGGTGCAGCGCGTGTAGCATCATGCGGTGAGATGAATCAGGCCGTCTGAAAAAAGTTTCAGACGGCCTTTTTGATGGCGGGCTAAAAATAAGCGCTGCGCAGCGCGCTTTTGCCATACACCGCTTCATGCGCCTGGCGCACGCACAGGTGGTTGTAAGTGATGCGCTGGATGTGGTTGTTGTCGTGCACGTTGATTTCTGCGTTCAGCTGCGGCGGCAGGGCATCGGTGGCGATCGCGAAGTGCTGCCAATGCCCGCGGCTGATGTGCACAATGGCAAACATATCGGCGCTCACGCTGAAGCCTATGCTCAGCTCGATAGCGGAAGCTTGCAGGCAATAGCCGCTGTCGGCAAAAAAAGCGCAATGCGCGGCATCATCGTAGCGGTAAAGCTCGAGGCGCAGCCCGGGGCAGGCAAACAGCGAGGCAAACAGGCGTTCAAACAGCGAGGGATGGTGCACGCCCTCGCTGAGCATGCCGTAGAGATTGGCCAGCCAAGCGGTGTATTCGTCGAAAGTAAAGCCGAATGTTTGCAGGATAGGCGCCACATCTTCATCGGCGCGCGCAGCAATCAGCGCGGTGAATTCGCCGCTGATTTGCGGCAGGTGGCGGCTCAATACCTGATGCAGATGGTGCACAAACAGGCTGCTGCGATTGTAGGGATTGCGCAGCACATCCAAAAGCTTGAGCTGCAACACGCGCCACATGGCACGCGGCACTTTTTGCCGCCCCGAGGGCAGCACGCGCAAGCTGTTGCAGGATTCTTCGTGGCCGCTTTCGTGGCGGTTGAACCAGTTTTCCAGATTGTATTGCTTGCCCTCGCTGCCTTCCAAATGGGTGAGTGTGTAGAGGTCAGGTGCTTCCAGATTGCCCTCGATGTTGACGCTCAACACTTTGCCGCGATAAGGCTTGTGCAGCAGCGGGAGCGGCCAGCAATACACATTTTGATTTTGCGGATTAACTTGCGGATTGAAGGCATGCTGGCGCTGCTCGGTTTGCGCGATAAAGTGATGGCCGCGGGTGGGATTGGCCGTGAGCAGCGCATGCGGCTTGGCTTGGCATTCAGGGTAGTCGCAATCGCTGAGAATAAAAGCCCGCTGCATATTCAAACGCCCAAAAGTGAAAAACGCTTTGATTGTAAACCGTTTTGGCGGCAGATGAAATGCTGCTTTCAGACGGCCTTTTCAGCGGCTTCCTGCCACAGCGATTGCTGCTGGCCGCTGGGCAGCAGATGCCCCACGCCGATGCCGATCAGGCGGTAGGCATCATCGGCGGAGGGCGGCACTTTTTTCATCAACGCGGCGGCAGCCTGCGCCAGCGCGGCGGCATCGGGCAGCGCCGAAGAATAAGTGAGCGAGCGGGTGATGGTGCGGAAATCGGTGGTTTTGAGCTTGAGCGTTACCGTGCGCGCCTGCACGTTTTTGCGCACCGTCTGCCGCCACAAATCTTCGGCCAAATGCGGCAGGTGGCGGGCGATTTGCGCCAGCGGCAAATCTTCGGGCAGGGTGATTTCGGTGGAAATCTGCAAACGCTCGCGGCTGGGCTTCACCGGCCGCTCATCGATGCCGCGTGCCAAGTCATACAGGCGGTAGCCGTAGCGGCCGAAATGGTTGAGCAGCGCACCGCGCTCAAAGCCGCGCAAATCGCCGGCGGTGTGCATGCCCAGCGCGTTCATCTTTTGCAGCGTGACTTTGCCCACGCCGGGAATTTTGCCCAAAGGCAGCGTGTGGAGAAAGGCTTCGATTTTTTGCGGCGCCAACACAAATTGGCCGTTGGGCTTGCGCCAATCGGAAGCGATTTTGGCCAGAAATTTATTGGGTGCAATGCCGGCCGAAGCGGTGAGGCCGGTTTGCGTCAAAATATCGGCGCGGATGGCGCGCGCCACTTCGCTGGCGTAGGGCAGGTTGTGGAAATTGCGGGTCACGTCCAGATAAGCTTCATCGAGCGAAAGCGGCTCGATAAGGTCGGTGTATTGCGCAAAAACGGCGTGAATCTGCTGCGACACTTCGCGATATAAATCGAAATGCGGCGCGATATACACCGCCTGCGGGCAGCGGCGCTTGGCCGCGGCCACCGACATGGCCGAGCGCAGCCCGAATTGGCGTGCTTCATATGAAGCGGCGCAAATCACCGAGCGCGGCCCGTCCCACGCCACCACCACCGGCAAGCCTTTGAGCTGCGGCTGTTCGCGCAATTCTACCGAAGCGTAGAAAGCGTCCATATCGATGTGGATGATTTTGCGCACTTGCATAAAGGCCGTCTGAAAAGCAAAACGCTATTGTAATACCAAATCCTGCCATACCAAATCTGCAAGGCCGCCGGGCTGTGCAAAAAGCGTTTTACATGCCGTGTCGGGTAGGGTATTGCCGTATCGGCACTTGGGCGGTGCTGTGGGCGGGCCGGGCGCGGCGCAGCAAGTCATACCACATGCGCAGGCGGGCGAAGCGCTCGCGCAGATGCACTTTCCAGCCGGCGTGCACGCCGATAATGCGGGCATTGTAGGCCACGGCATTCAGGCCGCAGGCTTGCGCCTGCATCAGCGCGCGCTGGTTGTGGAAAGGCTGAGAAATAATGCACACGCTGTGTTGGGGAAAGCTTTGGCGGTAGCGCAAAATGCTGTCGAGCGTGCGCAGGCCGGCCGGGTCTTGCCACACGGCGGTTTCGGGAATGCCGGCGGCCACCAAATCGGCCTGCATGCACACGGTTTCGCTGGGCGTGTTATCGAGCCCGCTGCCGCTGACCACAAATTGCCGCACCTTGCCCGCCTGCCACAGCGCCACCGCCGCATCAATGCGGTATTGGTAATAGCGGTTGAGGCCGCCGCTGCCCACATATTTGGCCGTGCCTAAAATCAGCCCGAAATCGGCAGTCGGCGTGTGTGCCGCATCGGCATGGCTGCGGGCGCGGGCACGCAACAACACATAAAGGTCGGCCGCAATCAGCGCCCCGGCAAGCAATATCAGGAAAATCAGCATTTCAGACGGCCTTTGGCAGAATTGCCGGAAAATAAAACAAAGATAACAAGCATATCATGCTTGCTGCGTTTGGGCGGGCGCTGCTTTGGCGTCTGTGTTTAGGCTGCGCATTGTTTTAATTGCTGAGATCTTTGCAAAATCAGATATTTGTCGCACTCGTGCAGGCCGGGCTCCTGCCTGAGCAGGTGCGACGGAAAGGGTGTTTTGCAAAGGATTTTTGCTATCAAACCTGAAGCAATGCATATAATACCAATTCTAAAAAATAACCTTACAAAATAAAAGCAATTCGGCAGCATCATCCGCGTAGGTCGAATTCTTGAATCCGACGTTTGGCCAACGGCCAAAGCGATGTGCGTGCCTTGTTCTGCGAACAAGTGTCGGATTCGAGAATCCGACCTACAGGCTGCCTGTTTGCATATTATTTTTTTGAATGGGTATAAATCAAAGCAAGTTCGAGAAAAGATTCAGGCCATCTGAAAGGTTTCAGACGGCCTGCGTTGTTAAATGCCAATGTCAATGCAAACGCTGAGATTACAATGCTTTTTGCGCCTCATCACGCAGTTCGCGGCGCAGGATTTTGCCCACATTCGATTTGGGCAGCTCATCGCGAAACTCGATGTTTTTCGGCACTTTGTAGCCCGTGAGCTCTTGCCGGGCGAAGCTGACCAGCTCTTCTTCGGTGAGCGAAGGATCTTTTTTCACCACGAAAAGCTTCAGCGCTTCGCCGGTTTTTTCGCTGTTGATGCCGATACAGGCCACTTCGAGCACTTTGGGGTGATGGGCGATGACGTCTTCGATTTCGTTGGGATACACATTAAAGCCCGACACCACAATCATGTCTTTTTTGCGGTCCACCAGCTTAATCCAGCCTTTTTCATCGATCACGGCCACGTCGCCGCTGGCTAAAAAGCCGCGCGAATCCAGCGCTTTGGCGGTTTCATCGGGGCGTTGCCAATAGCCTTTCATCACCTGCGGGCCTTTAATCCACAATTCGCCGGGCTGCCCCACGGCCACTTCTTTGCCTGCATCGTCGCGGATTTCAATCTCGGTGCCTGGAATCGGCAGGCCGATGCTGCCGGTGTAGGCGGTGATGTTGATCGGGTTGATGGTTACGCCGGGGCTGGCTTCGGTGAGGCCGTAGGCTTCCACAATCGGTATGCCGGTAACGGCTTTCCATTTGTCGGCCACGGCTTTTTGCACTGCCATGCCGCCGCCCAAGGCGAGCTTCCAGCGCGAGAAATCAAGGCTTTTGAAATCGTCGCGATTCACCAAGGCGTTAAACAAGGTGTTCACGCCCACAAACACGGTGATGTTGTGTTTTTTGATGTCTTTAATCAGCGCAGGCAAATCGCGCGGGTTGGTGATGAGCAGGTTGGTGGCGCCCATTTCCATGAAAAACATGGTGTTTACCGTGAGCGCGAAGATGTGGTAGAGCGGCAGGGCGCTGATGGCGGTTTCTTTGCCGCAATCGAGCGATTGGCCGATCCATTCTTTGGCTTGTATGATATTGGCGCAAATATTGCCGTGGGTGAGCTCGGCGCCTTTGGCCACGCCGGTGGTGCCGCCGGTGTATTGCAAAAAGGCGGTGTCTTCCAACGTGATGTCGACCGGGATAAACGGCTTGGCGCGGCCGATGGCGATGGCCTGATTGAAGGCAACGGCGCCGGGCAGGTGATAATCGGGCACCATTTTTTTCACTTTGCGCACCACTAAATTGGTGATCCAGCCTTTGAGGCCGCCGAGCAAATCGCCGATGCTGGCCACCACGATATTTTGCACTTTTGTTTTGGGCAGCACCAATTCGAGCGTGTTGGCGAAATTTTCCAGCACGATAATGGTGGTGGTGCCGCTGTCGTTGAGCTGGTGCTCCAGCTCGCGCGGGGTGTAGAGCGGGTTGACGTTGACCACTACCATGCCGGCTTGCAGCGCGCCGAAGAGCGCCACTGGATATTGCAGCAGGTTGGGCATCATAATCGCCACGCGTTCGCCGCGCGGCAGCTTGAGGTGGTGCTGCAAAAATGAGGCGAAATGCCCCGATAATTCAGCCAGCTCGCCAAAAGTCATGCTTTTATCCATATTGATAAAAGCAGTGCGGTCGGCATAGCGCTCGGTGCTTTGGCGGAACACGTCGACAATTGAGCTGAATTGGCGCACGTCCACTTCGGCACGCACGCCTTCTTGATAGCTTTGCAGCCAGATTTTCTCCATGATGTCTCTCCTGATGACAAGTCTTTATTTATTGTGTGTATAGCGGTGGCTTGTTCATATTGCCGGCCCGCGCCGGTGCTTTGCGCAGGTGGTTCACAATATAGCGTAAATCTTTTGGTGATGGCAGAAATTATTTCGAGTAAGTGCTTTACTTGTGCGGGAGGCCGTCTGAAAACGCATTGGGCAGGAAATGATTGCTGTTTGGACGCCCTAGGGCGTCCTGACAATTACTTGTCATAAAGGCAGCCATAGCATAATACAAGCTAAAGCAACTACGCTTTCATAATGCCTTTTCAAACGATC
>NZ_SLXE01000043.1:1406-15911 GCF_004341385.1 Uruburuella suis | reverse complement strand
AGGGCATTTTTTGTATTCAAAACCTTTGAATCCTTGAAATCCTTATAGCGTAAGACTTTCAGCAATTTTTAGCACCTTTTTTGTCCCTTATGCCCCAAAGAGCAATATGTGGAAGCTTACCAAGATGTGGGTAAAACACGCTATCGCTTTATTAAATCGGCGATTTACGATTATTTGCGCAACGGCACCACCATTATCTACAACCGCATCAACAACGAGCCGTTTGCCGATAATCTTGCCAAGCAGGTGGCGCAATTTGCGCGGGCGCAAACCATTGTGAGCGGCTATCTGGCCTTTGGCAGCGATTCTTCTTATGGCAATCATTGGGACACCCGTGATGTGTTTGCGGTGCAATTGGTGGGAAAAAAACATTGGACACTTTCCGCGCCCAATTTCGATATGCCGCTCTATATGCAGCAGGCCAAAGATATGCCGCACATCAAGCCGCCGCAAGCTATCGATATGGAAGTGGTGCTTGAAGCCGGCGATGTGCTCTATATCCCGCGCGGCTGGTGGCACAATCCCATGCCGATGGGCTGCGAAACCTTTCATCTGGCCATCGGCACCTTCCCACCCAACGGCTACAACTATATGGAATGGCTGATGAAAAAAGTGCCCGAAATCGCCAGCCTGCGCCAAAGTTTCCGCGGCTGGGAAGCCGATAAAGGCAATATTCAGGATATGGCGCAGCAGGTGGCCGGGCTGATTGCAAGCCCTGAATCTTATGAAAGCTTTATGCAGGCATTTTTGGGCGATCAGCGCGTGGATTCGCCTTTTATGATGGAGTGTTTCGGCAATCCCCATTCAGACGGCCTGCCGGATGATGCGCTGTTGCGCTTGAATGCGGTGGATATTTCCACTTTGGAAAAAGGCTATGTGATTGCCAATGGCACCAAAATCAATGTGGATGAAGAAGGCATCAAGGTTTTGGAAACACTTGGCAGCCGAGATAAAACGGGATTGGATTTATTGACCGTAGGTTGCGATGCCGAACAGCAAGTCAAAATCAAGGCTTTGGTGATGCAGTTGGGGATGTTGGATGTGATTGAAATTTTAAATGTATAAAAATCTTGACATAGTCACTTTGTATTATTCAAGTTTAATATTTTATTATTTATATGGAATTTAAAAATATATTAATAAATATAGTTTATTTTTTAAAATGATAATAAATAATCAAAAATGAATAAATAAATTGTCATAATAATTTTAAAAATACTTGTATTAATTGTTGTTGTGTTCAATATATTTGGATTGATTGATAAATGCATAATGAAAGATCTAATCGATAATAAATTTTTCAATAAAATAGTTTTTATATTTTCATATTTCCCAGTAGTTATTTTGTTATTTATAAATTAATAATTTTTTAAAACTTAGCCATTGAATTATAGGAGGGAGACAAACATAAATAATCAAGTCTTTAAATGTCAGAAGGAGGTTTATAAGGAGTTAGATTTGAACGAGCAAGAAAAAAATATCTCGAAATTTAAAATGAAGCATTTTTTGATTTTTTTAGTAATCGGCATTTTATTTGCTTTTTTATTCAGATTAATAGCAGTGTTTTTATTACCCCAAAGCATGGATGATATTAATCGTTCAACTATTATCACCGGATTGGATTTTCTTGCGTTTGGGTATGCATTTTTTATAGTAAAGAAAAAATCTCTAAAATGAAAGGAATTAAAAATGAAAGAATTGCAGATAAATCAATTAATGTTGGTAAGTGGAGGGGCGGGGAAGGATACGATTGCTCAAGTTATTGGCGAAGCCATTGGAAGTGGTGAAATGACATATGGGAAATTGTTGGGCGGTGTAACAGCTATTGCTGTAGCTAGGATAGGCGGCAATAATCAAGTTTCTTATGGAACAGCGGCGGCGGCAGGGGCTTATGTAACGAAATTTACTGATGATGCTATAAATAGCCCACCATATAATGGACGTCCTATTTTTGAAATTGAGCACGGACTAACAGCTCAGGATGGAACAGGTTATTGAAATAGTAGAGATAATTTAATATCTGATTATTCTTATAATTTTTTGGAAGATTAATGAAAATTAATTTGGATAATATGATTAAAAACTGGAAAGTATTTTTAATTATCATATTTTTATGCCAGCTTTTTATGCTATTGGTCTTTAAAATATTTGGTATAGAAAAATTTCTTTCTCTAACTGATTCGGAATGGAGTATTTTCTTTTCTACTTCAGGGTTTCTTTTTTATATACATTGGAAAAAAGATAACTAACCCGGATGTGATTTAATAACACAGGCTATTTAAGGCTTACTAAAGTAAATACATGATTCCTTCAATTATGAATTATATATTTTAGAAATTTTGAGTTTCTGATATGTAAATTAATTTACGGACACGAAAATATTCAAACTGTCGAATAGCGCTGACAAAGGGTTATATCATTGCCAATCGCGCCAAAATTAACATAGATGAGGACGACATCAAAGTATTCGGGCTGCTTGCCAAATAGGAAAAAACCGGTTTGAAAACGCTGTTGCTCAAACGCGACTCGGCATAACAGAATAAAATTCGGGCATTGATTTTACAATTGGAAATGTTGTATATCATTGAAATTATTTAGAGAAAATAGGGTTTTTGGAGTTGAGGAGTGGATTGGTTTGAATAATAAGGAGAGGAAAATGTGAATATTATTCTTAATGTATGCAAATATTTTTTTATTTCAGCAGCAATTATCACTGCGTATTTTTGGTGTGATGAAATGCTTAAAAATGGCCTTTCACAAAAGAAACTTTATATTTATGCAAAGGCATTTTTAATATTTTTGATATTAATTTTTGTTGCAAATGGTTGGAGAAGTCATGGCATTTAATTTTGTAATTATTTTTGTAGGTGATTTTTGGTTTCTTTTTTTGTGGCTAAATTTTTTAATTTAGATAAAATATATGTGGATAAATATAATATAAATATCAAATTGTTATATAGTTTAATGGCTTTAGCATCTTTAATATTTACAGGTGTAATATATTTAATTTATAGATAATATAAATATATTGTTTATTTTTTAATTTAGAAATATATTTTAATTAGTTTAATATCAGTTTTTTGAATTTATATTTAGTTTTGATATTTGGCTTTGAATGATAAAGGAAGTTTATGGCATTGACTTTGAGTGTTGTTTTTTTGGGCAGTTTGTGTTCTCTTATTTTGATAGGTAAAGTTTTTAAAAATGAAAAAGCGATAAATGAAAATTTAAAAGCTTTAAATATTACTAAAATCATGGTGGCGCACAGGAAAGAAACCATCGACTCGGCTGATAGGGTGATTAATCTGGGTGCAGCAGTTGTTTGAAAAAAGGCCGTCTGAAACCCTGGGTTTATCAACTCAATCTATGCTGTTGCAGCATGCAGTTTCGTGTCACTTTTTCTTGCATTTAACTATATTTGGCCGCCAATCGAGTCAATAATACCCATTCGAAAAAATAACCTAACTGCGTTGGCTCGCCTAGCTGTATGTCTTCGGCTCGCCGCCTTGTTATCTTATTTTTTCGAATGGGTATAAGCGTGAAGAAATATGTGAAACGCCGTCTGAAAGTTTTCAGACGGCCTGTCTTACGGTTTGTATCGTTGTAGGTCGGAAACTTGTATCCGACATTTATCGTATCGCCGCTTTGAAAATCTTGTTCTGCAAACAAGTGTCGGATTCGAGCATCCGACCTACGCACTACGGCTCGAAAAATGCTGTCTGAACGCTTTCAGACGGCATGGCTTGTTGTGCGGATGGCTGCGTTTATCCGCAAGCGGCGGGGCTGACTTGCAGGCTGCGGTTGTGGAAGGCGGCCAGGGTGTTGCGGTGGCCGATGCTCACGATAATGCTTTGGGGCAGGCGTGTTTTGATGAGTTGATAAAGCGCCGCTTCGGTGGGTTCGTCAAGTGCGGAGGTGGCTTCGTCGAGCAGCACCACTTGCGCTTGGGTGAGCAAAATGCGCACAAAGGCGATGCGTTGCAATTCGCCCGGCGAGAGGCGTTGCTGCCAATCGTCGTGCTCATCGAGTTTGTCGACTAAATGGCCGAGGCGGCAATCGAGCAGGGCGCCGATCAAATCGGGGTGGCGGCTGCTGATATCGGGGTAGCACACGGCTTCGCGCAGGCTGCCCTGCGGTACATAGGGGCGCTGTGGCACAAATAAGATGTGTTCGTGGGCGGGGCGCTGAATGCAGCCGCTGCTGCCGAAAGGCCATAAGCCGGCCAGCGCGCGCAGAAGCGAGGTTTTGCCGCAGCCGCTGGGGCCTTGAATCAGCAGGGCATCGCCGCGCTGCGCATCGATATTGATGTGTTCGAGCAGCACTTCGCCGTTGTTGCGGTAGAGCGCCACATCATTGAGGATAAGGCCGTCTGAAACTTCGCTCACTTGCGGCTGCTTGAAAGCGGGGTATTCGGTGAGGTTTTCCATAAAGCCGCTCAAGCGCTCGAGCCTTGCTTGATAGGCGGTGAATTGCTCGTAAAAGTTGCGGAAAAACGATAATGCCCGTTGCAGGCGGTTGAATGCCTGCACGGTTTGGTGCATGTCGCCTATGGTGACTTGGCCGGCAAAAAAGCGCGGTGCCTGCAACATCAGCGGCAAAAGCTGCACGCCTTGAGTGATGCCGGAATTGAAACCGTTGAGGCCGAGCGAGCGGTAAACGATGCGCCAGCGGTTGTCGATGATGCGGCGGAAATGCGTGCGCAGGTTTTGGCGTTCCACTTTTTCGCCGTCGTAAAAGGCGATGCTCTCGGCGTGATCGCGCACGCGGATCAGCGAATAGCGGTAGTTGCCGTTGAGGCGTTCGTTGTTGAAGTTTAGTTTTATCAGCGGCTTGCCTATCCACATGGCCACAAAAGTGGCCAAAATCACAAAAATAAACACGAAAAACACCATGCCGCGCGGAATTTCAAAGCCAAACAGCGCGAGCACACCCGACAAGCCCCACAACACAATCGAAAATTCAATCGCCGACACTACGGAATTAATCATGCCGCGCACAAATTCTACCGTGGTGGCGATAAAGTCTTGCGCATCTTGCTGGATACGCTGATCGATATTGTCGGGGCGCTGGCGGCGCATTTGCAGGCGGTAGTAGTTTTTATTTGCCAGCCAACGCTCGGTGAGCGCGTGGTTGAGCCGCTCGAGCCAGCGGATTTGCAACACCTGCCCCAGCCACTCATCAATGATTTCGTTCACAATACGCACGCCGAGCAAAAGGGCATTGAGCGAGGCGAAAAACCAGAAAGCGTTGAGGTTTTTGTCTTGCAGGGCGCTGTAGAGGCCGTTGTAGAAAAAAGTGTTGAGCACGCTGAAACGCACTTCGAGCAGAAGCAGCAGCAATAAAAGCGCCACCATCATCACGATTTTGGCGATGTTGGCGCGGCTCAAACAAGGCTGGAGCACGCGCCAAAACTGGCGGCCGAAAATAGTGCGCCGCAGTGCGAAAATCAGCAGTGCGCACACGATAACCACGCCGATAAAAGTTTGCAATAGCCATAAAGGTGTGCCGTAGAGCTCGGCTTGCCATTTTTCCATAATGAGATGCTTGAGGCCGTCTGAAAGATTGAAAAGGCTTTCAGACGGCCTGTGGATAAGGGTGAAAAGGGTTTACTTTCAGTTTGGAAAATAAGATAAAAGGGCGGCCGCTTGTTTGGCAATTCGGTGCGGCCGGGATTGCGGGATTGGGTTTCAGACGGCCAGAACCGATCAGGCCGTCTGAAAAGGCTGCTTTCTGCGTTTAAAAACCCAGTTTGGCGCTGAACAACACCGTGCGCGGCTCGCCTATGGAAAGGAAGGGCATGGTGGAATTGGAGCCGGTGCTGGAAAGGTAGTAAAGTTTGTTGCCGAGATTTTTGCCGGTGATGCGCAGATTGAGCGGGTGCTTGCCCAGCTTGGCATCGTAGGAAACAAAGGCGTTGTAAATGGTGGCTGAGGGCAGGGTGAACCAGCCGCCTTTGGTGTTGCCCACGCCCCACGAGCCGATGTAGTGCGCGCCGGCGCCACCTCGCCAGCTGCCGCCTGCGGCATGGCCGAAGTCGTAAGTGAGGGTGAGGCCGGCTTCGTGTTTGGGCACGCTGTCGAAGCGCTGGCCGATGGTGGCGGGGCGGGTGTCGTCTTGCAGGATTTTGGTGTCGGTGTAGGCATAGTTGGCCGACACGCCGAGTTTGTCGGTAAGCTTGCCGTTTACATCGATTTCGAGTCCTTGCGAGCGGTTTTTACCGATGATGCGGGTTTCACTTTCGCCGTTTTCGTTGGTGATGCTGCCGGCCACGTTTTTCTTTTTAATATGAAACAAGGCCAGGCTGGTGCTCAAATGCTCGCCGTTGTATTTGGTGCCGATTTCAAACTGGCGGCCTTCTTCCGGGGCAATTTCCTTACCTTGAAAATCGGTGCCGCGGCTTACATTGGGCGTGAGCGAGGTGGCATAGTTGCCATAAAGCGACCAGCGCGGGGTGAGTAAATACACGGCGCCCAGCTGCGGCAGCACTTTGAAACCTTCGCTATAGTTGCGAAACAGGCTGCTGTTGCGGCCTTTGCCGGAAATGCTGCGGTAATATTGGCCGCGCAGGCCGCCGGAAAGTACCCATTTATCGCCGATATACATATTGTCTTGCGCAATCAGGGCAAATGTTTTCAGGCGCTCCATTTGATCGCTTTGGGCGCTCTCCACTGCGCTGCCCGAGCTTTCAATCAGGTCGGAGCCGACATATTGCGGATTGTCGACTGAGAAACCGCGGATATTGCGGCTGCGATACATATCGCCCAGCCACAATTCGCTCAGCATGCTTTGTGCGCCGAAGCGCAGCTTGTGGGTGATGTTTTCACCTTGTTCTACAACGCCCAGCGCCTCTGCATGCAGATTGTGGGCATAGAAATCGGAAGGGCGCGTGCCATCCACGCGGCGGGTAACGGTGCGGGTGGCGGCATCATAGCTGATGATGCGCGCCTGCCAGTCGCTGTAGTGGTTGATGTTGTAGCTGTAGCCGGCTTTGAGCGTCCAGTCGGAATTGAGCTTGTGCTCGCCGGTGAGCTGGAATAAGTGGGAATGGCCGTTTGAAACGTTGAAATCTTCATCCAAACGCCGTTTGGCGGGAATATCCATCGGCTTGCCATAGCTGGCGTAGCCTTTGTTGTTGTCGTTCAAATCCAGATAAGTGCCGCGGTCAAACGGCACGCGGTAATTTTGATATTCGTAGGCGGCCAACACTTTGGTGTTGTCGTTTTGCCAAGAGAGAGAAGGCGCAATAATGCTTTGCTCGTATTTGCCGAAGTTGCGCCATGAATTTTTGGCGGTGTAGTCGGCGATAAAACGGTAAGCCAGCCCGTTGCTGCCGATAGGGCCTGTGTTGTCGAAGCCGATTTGGCGGTTGGCATAGCTGCCGTAAGCAGCGCTGATGCTGTTTTCCTGAGCTTGGTGGTTGGGCTTTTTGGAAATGATATTGATAACGCCGCCGGGATCCTGCATGCCGTAGAGCATGGAGGCGGGGCCTTTGAGCACTTCCACGCGCTCGGCCGTGGCGGTGTAGTTGCGCGCCTGGGTCATTTCAAAGCCGTTGCGCATAATGGAATGATCGCGGTTGCCGCCGTAGCCACGCTTCACAATGGCATCGAGGGTGCCTGCCAAGTTGTTGCCCTGATGCAGGCCGCTGATGCCGGTAACGGCTTCTTCCAGGGTGAAGGGCTGCTTGTCTTCCAATTGCTGCTGCGTAACCACGTCGATGCTGTAGGGGGTGTCGAGAATCGATGTGTTTACACCGGTGATGTTGCTGCGTTCGGCTTTGTAGCCGGTTTCCATATTCAGGCGTTTGGCGTGCACTTCTACTGTATCCAACTCGCTGGTGTGGGTGTTGTCGGCATAAGCGTAAGTGGCGCTAAGGCCGGCAAGCGCCAGAGCAAACGGGGTGAAACGGGGCACCATGGTGTATCCTGATTGAATTAATATCGATTATCTATATTTTATATTAAATTTTAATTATTATCATTTAGAAAGTTATAAAATTTCATATTACGCGTGCTGAATTTTGAGTGCGTGCTTTTAATGCATTGAATTCATTTGAAATCAGGAGTGAATCTATTGTTGCAATAATCTATCGTTGCAATATTGATGTTTGTTGTATTGCTGCCGATGCAGGCGGCGATAACTGCGTATAGAGGTGATGAGGTGAATGGCAAATATAGTGAAATCAAAGAAAACGGGCACAAAAAACATAGATCTCAAACTGTGCGTAGGGTATGTGGCGCAGTCACGCACGCGGTTTGAACGGTTTCTGCTTGCGTGGCCGAACCGCACACTCTACGCCGGCCAGTGTAGGTTTTGTTTTGATTTCACTATAGTGAAATGCAAGAAAAAGTGATACAAAACTGCGCACCATAACGGATAGATTGGGTTGTCAAACCCAAGGTTTCAGACGGCCAACGGGCTTGTTGGGTTTTCAACCCAACAAGCCCGTTGTGTCACTTTTTTATGCATTCCACTATATATTTTGACTTTGCAAGGTTATTTTTGAAAATTGGCAGATAAAGAGATGTTGTAGAAAATGCTTAATGTTTATGCACATCAAACAGGCCGTCTGAACGCTTTCAGACGGCCTGTTTGATGTGCAACGATGAAAGAGCGTTTACGATGAAAAAGTGTTGCAGCGGTTGATGTCGCCGTTTTGCAGGCCGCGTTGAAACCAGGCCAGGCGCTCGGCCGATGAGCCGTGGGTGAAGCTGTCGGGCACGGCATAGCCTTGTGCGCGTTTTTGCAGGCGGTCGTCGCCCACAGCTTGGGCGGCACCGAACGCTTCTTCCAAATCGCCCGCTTCAAACAGATTTTGCGCTTGAGCGTGGTTGGCCCAAATGCCGGCAAAGCAATCGGCCTGCAATTCGAGTTTCACCGAAAGCGCATTGGCCTGCTTGGCGCTGGCGCCTTGTTGCGCTTGGTTGACTTGCGGCAAAATGCCGAGCAGATTTTGCACATGGTGGCCGACTTCGTGGGCAATCACATAGGCAAAAGCCGCATCGCCCGAAGCGCCCAGCTGCTTGCGCATGTCTTCATAAAAAGACAAATCCAAATAAACCTTGCGGTCTTGCGGGCAGTAAAAAGGCCCCATAGCGGCTTGGCCGGTGCCGCAGGCGGTTTGGGTGCCGGCGGTGTAGAGCACCATGGTGGGCGGGGTGTAGCGCGCATTGTTGTTGGCGAAATATTGGCTCCAGGTAGTTTCCGTGTCGGCCAGCACCACGCGCGCCAATTCGTTGAGCTGGGCTTCTTGCTGGCTGTTGAGCGTGGATGGTTGGGTCACCTGAGTGCCGGCGGCGGGTGAGCCGACCACGCCGGATAAATCCACACCGTAATAAGCGCCGACCAGCAAAATAATGATGCCGATGATGCCGGTGCTTTTGCCGCCGATTCGGCTGCCTTGGCCGCGGCGGTCTTCTACATTCGAGCTTTGTTTGCGTCCTTGCCAGCGCATGGCGGTGTCCTTTGCATTTCAATAAGGTAAAGTCGGCCTATTATACGGCAGCCCGTTGCCGCGCTCGGGCAGTTTTGCGCGGCGGCGGCTTTTTTGCCCGGGCGGGTGTCGCGTTTTTCAGACGGCCTTGGTGTTATCCAAGCTTTATAAGGCAATCAGATTATTGAACCGCATCACCAGTCGCCGCGCTTTACCTTGTCGATCTGGCGGCGGTCGCGCTTGGTCGGCCGCCCGTCGGGATAAGCGGCGCTGATGCGGCTGGCTTGATCAAGCAATTTTTGCTGCTCGCGCAATTGGGCGGTTTGCATGTCTTCTTCATAAAGCTTGCGGGCTTCGGGCGCGGGGCGGCGCTGGTGGTTGAGCGCGAGCACGTTGATTTTGTAGGGCAGGGAATTGAGGGTGAGATCGAGGGTGTCGCCGGCGCTGATGTTTTTGCTATTTTTCACTTTGGCACCGTTTACCAGCACACGACCAAGCTCGATGTGTTTTTGCGCCAGCGCGCGGGTTTTGAAAAAACGGGTAGCCCACAGCCATTTGTCGAGCCGCATGGCGCTATCGGTTTCGGAAGATTTCATACAATGCGGGATAAAGATTGGAATTCGATTCAGTTTAGCATATTATGTATGTTTAGTATGAATGCACTAGGGGCTGTGTGCGCCGGTGAAAATGGCTTTCAGACGGCCTGCCAAGATGGCTAACGCTGAAAAATGCCGGCCGATGCCGTCTGAAAAGCCCGCTCTGCGATGGAAAACCTTGTGACAAATGCTGTCAAAACCATCATCTTCGCGTATGATTACGCGCAACGCTCAATCAATTAAGTGTTAAGAGACCCTTATCTATGAAACCTGTTTTTCTCGACTTTGAGCAGCCGATTGCCGAGCTGACCAAAAAAATTGACGAGCTGCGCTTTGTGCAGGGTGAATCCGCCGTGGATATTTCGGATGAAATCACCCGTTTGCAAAAGAAAAGCACCGATTTGACCAAATCGATTTTCAGCAAGCTCACGCCTGTGCAGGTGTCGCAAGTGTCGCGTCACCCTCAGCGCCCCTACACATTGGACTACATCCAAGCCATTTTCACCGATTTTGAAGAGCTGCACGGCGACCGTCATTTTGCCGATGATTATGCCATTGTAGGCGGTTTGGCACGGTTTAACGGCCAAAGCGTGATGGTGATCGGCCATCAAAAAGGGCGCGACACCAAAGAAAAAATCCGCCGCAATTTCGGCATGCCGCGCCCCGAAGGCTACCGCAAGGCCTTGCGCCTGATGCAGACGGCTGAAAAATTCAGCCTGCCGATTATGACTTTTGTCGACACGCCCGGTGCTTATCCGGGTATCGGTGCAGAAGAGCGTGGCCAGTCTGAGGCCATCGGCCGCAATCTTTACGAGCTCACGCGCCTGCGTGTGCCGGTGTTGTGCACCATTATCGGCGAGGGCGGCTCCGGCGGCGCGCTGGCAATTGCCGTGGGCGATTATGTAAACATGCTGCAATATTCCACTTATTCGGTGATTTCGCCTGAGGGCTGCGCCTCAATTTTGTGGAAAACCGCCGAAAAAGCGCCCGATGCGGCGCAAGCTTTGGGCATCACCGCCAAGCGTTTGGCCGAATTGAAGCTGATCGACCGCATTATCGAAGAGCCGCTGGGCGGCGCGCACCGCGACCATGCCGAAATCACCCGCCGTGTGAAAGAAGTGCTCACCGAGCAGTTGCGCACCGTGCAGGATATGCCGATGGCCGATTTGCTCACCCGCCGCTTCGACCGCATTATGGCTTATGGCCAGTTTGTTGAAAAATAATGCGCTCATCGCGAAAAGCAGGCTGAAAGGCCTGCTTTTTTATTTGCGTGTCTGATACCAATCCAAAAAAATAACCTAACTTCGTTGTCTCGCCTTGCCGTACTATCTGTACTGTCTGCGGCTCGCCGCCTTGTTAGCTTACTTTTTTGAATTGGTATGATAGGCGGCGGTGAAATGTGCAGCTTCGGATGTGGCAAAAAGTTTCATCGCTCTGCAAAGCACGAAGCTGTTATATTGCAATATATGATTGAAAATCAATTTATTGAACCTAAATCAAGCAGCCGGACTATGGGTTTTGCAAGCAAGGCAAGCCGGACTTTTATCTTTTGGCTTTCTATATTATAGAATATGCGTTGCGCAAACCTGCCCAAGCAAAATTCTGCTTATCTTCCCTATCAAACAACTCAAGGCCGTCTGAAAAAATGACTGTTTCCCAACCGATTCCATCCCAAGCGCCAGGCTCTGTACATAACTTGGCCGGCCATTTGGCTGATGTGTGGCCGCCACAAATCGGTGCCGGTTGCGTCATCGAGGTCGGGCTGAGCGGCGGCCTCGATTCGGTGGTGTTGCTGCATGTGTTGGCAGGTTTGCGGCCGCGCTTCGGCTTTTTGTTGCGGGCGGTGCATGTGCATCATGGTTTGAATGCGGCGGCGGATGAATGGGCGGCATTTTGTGTGAATTTATGCCGCTCGCTGGATGTGCCACTGCGGCTTGAACACGTTCATATAGAAGCCGCTGGCTTGGGGATGGAAGCGGCAGCGCGGCGCGAGCGCTATGCGGCGTTTGCCCGTGGCGGCGCAAATGTGTTGGCGCTGGCGCATCATCAAGACGACCAAGTGGAAACTTTTATGCTGGCTGCTTTGCGCGGCGGCGGTTTGCGTGCGCTATCGGCCATGCCGATGTGGCGGCCGCTCGATGCGCACACGCAAATCTGGCGGCCGCTGCTGGCGCATACGCGGGCGCAATTGGCGGATTATGCCCAGGCAAATGCGCTGGCTTATGTTGAAGACTCAAGCAATGCCGACACGGCATTGCTACGCAACTGGCTGCGGCAGCAAGCCTTGCCTGCATGGCGGCAGCGGCTGCCGCAGCTCGACCGGCATCTGATCAGCAGCGTGGCGCTGCTGCAAGAAGAGCAGGCTTTGCTAAATGAAGTTGTAGCGGCGGATTGGGCTGAAATTCATCAGGGCGGTGATTTCGATTTGGCAAGTTGGCGGCAATTGAGCACATTGCGCCGCCGCCAACAATTGTTGCGGTTTGCCCGGCTGCATTCGCTGGGCACGCCCCGATATGCTGCGGTGGCGGATTTTGAGCAGGTGTTGGAAAAGATTCAGACGGCCTCTGCAGAGTGGCGTTTGCCGCACGGGCGCGCGCTGGCTTACCGCAATCGGCTGTTTGCCTTTCAAGATGATTGGCAGCAAGATTGCGCCTGGCTCAAGCCCGGGCGCCCTTTGTCAGGCCGTCTGAACAATATCTTAACGAATAACGGCTTTACCTTGAGCACGCATTCGTTTGGGTTGAGTGAAGAAGTGTTGGCACAATTTGGCACAGTGCGCCCGGCTACTACCGATGAGGTGATTAATTTGACCGTTGGTCGGAAAAGTGTTCGCAAAATTTTACAAGAATGCGGCGTGTTGCCGTTTGTGCGGCCTTATTGGCCGATTGTAACCGATGGTGAAAACCGCTGCGTGGCTATTGCCAATGTGTGGGTAAATGTTCATTATGGCGTCGCCGGCGGGAAGCTGCCGGTTTGTGAAAAAATTAATCGCTTTATACTGGAACCAAAATAAAGCAGCGGCGTCATATTGATAAAATGCATGCTGCCTGCTCAGGGTTATTAAAGGTTATACATGAACGATCGTGAAATCGATCAGGCGCTGGTAGAACGTGCACAAAAAGGTGAACACAAAGCGTTTGAATTGCTGGTTTCGAAATACCAGCGGCGCCTGACACGTCTGTTGTCCCGTTTTATCAAAGACGAACATGAAGTGAACGATGTGGCGCAGGAAGCGCTGATCAAAGCCTATCGCGCCTTGCCGAATTTTCGCGGCGAAAGCGCGTTTTACACTTGGCTTTACCGCATCGGTATCAACACGGCCAAAAATTTCTTGGCCACTTCGGGCAAGCGTCCTTTTATGAGCGCAGATGTTGCCAACGAAGAAGGGGATATTCTGGATCTGGCCGACCAGCTTGCCGATAATCACACCCCCGAAGCAGAAATGCTCAATCGGGAGATTTTGCAAACGGTGGAGGCTGCCGTGGCCAAACTGCCCGAAGATTTGCGCAAAGCAATTACCTTGCGTGAAATGGAAGGCTTGTCTTACGAAGAAATTGCTCAGATTATGGATTGTCCGATCGGCACGGTGCGCTCCCGCATTTTCAGGGCGCGCGAAGTGATTGCAAAAGATTTGCGTCCCTTGCTGGACACATCCGAAGACCAAAGGTGGTAAGGAATGTCAACAGATAAAAATCAAGACCAAGATTTTGAGTATGTGTCTGCGGCGATGGATGACGACCTCTCTGAAGAGGCGCTCGCCCGCTTGCTGGAAGATGCAGATGCTCAACAAAAATGGTACGAATATCATTTAATCCGCGATTATTTGCAACACGCCAAACCGGTGGTGGGCAAAGACATCAAGCCGGTTTCCAAAGAAGCTTTCACCGCCTCTTTGGCGGATGTGGCTGCGGAAAATAAAAGTCGCCGCACAGCCAAACCTATGCGCGCCGAGCATGCCTCAAACCGCGCATTCCGCGGCTTTGCCGTAGCCGCCAGCGTGCTGGCGGTGGCGGTGGCCGCTTGGCAGCTGTTGCCGCAAGGCGGCAATGCCGATGCGGTGGTGGCGGTCGAGCAAGTGCAGCAACCGGCCAAAGCCGATAGTGCCGTGATGCCGGTGGGCGGCAATGCCCAAGGCCATGCCGCACCGCCCGCTGTGTCGGCCGATAAAGGCGTGGTGATGCCCAATGCGGCCGCAGCCAATCAGCCGGAAGCGCAGATGAAGCCGGCAATTCAAGTTGAAAAACCTGCCGCTGCCGCTGCCGCACAACCCGGTGCAGCCAGCGCTGCGCAAGTGGTGCAATAAATATTGCGTTGTTGAGCTTTGCGCCATAAAAAATTTCCGCCCAAGGGGCGGAAATTTTTTATGGCCGTCTGAAACATTTATGGCCGTCTGAAACATTTATGGCCGTCTGAAACATTTATGGCCGTCTGAAACATTTATGGCCGTCTGAAACATTTATGGCCGTCTGAAACAAG
>NZ_SLXE01000043.1:0-1313 GCF_004341385.1 Uruburuella suis | reverse complement strand
CATTTATAGCCGTCTGAAACATTTATAGCCGTCTGAAACATTTATAGCCGTCTGAAACATTTATAGCCGTCTGAAACATTTATAGCCGTCTGAAACATTTATAGCCGTCTGAAACATTTGTGGCCGTCTGAAACTTTTGTGGCCGTCTGAAACTATTTGCGTAATTGTTTGGCCGCTTCCAGTGCATAATAAGTCAAAATGCCATCGGCACCGGCGCGTTTGAAGGCGAGCAGGCTCTCGAGTATCACTTTGCTGCCATCGAGCCAGCCGTTTTGAATGGCCGCTTGCAGCATCGCGTATTCGCCGGAAACCTGATAAGCATAAGTGGGCACACCGAATTCATCTTTCACGCGGCGGATTACATCCAAATAAGGCAGTCCGGGCTTCACCATCACCATGTCTGCGCCTTCTTGTAAGTCCAGCGCCACTTCCTGCAAAGCTTCGTCGCTGTTGGCAGGATCCATCTGATAAGTGTATTTGTCGGCCTTGCCCAAATTGGCCGAGCTGCCGACGGCATCGCGAAACGGGCCGTAAAAAGCCGAGGCATATTTGGCCGAATATGCCATGATGCGGGTGTGGATGTGGCCGTCTTCTTCCAGCGCTTCGCGAATGGCACCGATGCGCCCGTCCATCATGTCTGAAGGTGCCACCACTTGCGCGCCCGCATCCGCATGCGTTAATGCTTGTTGAATCAGCACGTCAACAGTTTCATCGTTCAGCACATAGCCGTTTGAGTCAATCAAACCATCTTGCCCGTGCGTGGTGTAAGGGTCCAGCGCCACATCTGTCATAATGCCGAGCTCGGGAAAGTTTTCGCGCAGCCGGCGGATGGCTGTCGGCACCAAGCCTTCGGGGTTGTAAGCCTCTTCGGCGGTTTCGGTTTTGTTGCGGGTGATCACCGGAAATAAAGCCAGCATCGGAATGCCCAGTTTCACCGCTTCTTCCGCAGTAAACAATAACTTATCCAGGCTTTGGCGCTTCACCCCGGGCATAGAGGGCACGTTTTCTTCCTGATTCTGCCCCTCCAGCACAAACACCGGATAAATCAAATCATCCGCCGTCAGCGTGTGCTCGCGCATCAGCCGGCGTGAAAAATCATCTTTGCGCATACGGCGCATACGGGTGGCATAAACAAAGCGGGGCGGGAAATTCATTATTCGGCCTTTGGTTAACAGTCGCAGAAAAAGCAATTATAAGCCGAACGCAAAGCGAATACAAAAAGGCCGTCTGAACCCCTTTTCAGACGGCCTTAGTACGATATTGTTCTCTGCATTGTTTTGACTGGCAGGAAATGGAGGGGAGAGTTGATAAAA
>NZ_SLXE01000042.1 GCF_004341385.1 Uruburuella suis | reverse complement strand
ATGCTGCGGTCAATGTGGTTTTACCATGGTCAACGTGACCGATGGTGCCAACGTTTACGTGCGGTTTGTTCCGCGCGAATTTCTCTTTAGCCATGAGCTAATTCCTTTATATAAAGAACGATTAAAGATCAAAAGTAAGGGGTGGCCGTCTGAAAGCTTTCAGACGGCCTGTTTTACAGCTTAGCCTTTGCGGGCTTCTGTTACTTGTGCGGCCACATGCGCCGGAGCTTCTGAATATTTCTTGAACTCCATTGAGTAAGTGGCACGGCCTTGGGTGGCGGAACGCAAGTCGGTAGAGTAGCCGAACATTTCAGCCAACGGCACTTCGGCGCGGATTTTCTTGCCGCCGATACCGTCATCATCCATGCCCAATACAATACCGCGACGACGGTTCAAGTCGCCCATCACATCGCCCATGTAGTCTTCAGGCGTTTCCACTTCAACAGCCATCATCGGCTCCAGCAATACCGGAGAGGCTTTTTTCATGCCTTCTTTGAAAGCCATGGAAGCGGCCAATTCAAACGCGATTTGCGATGAATCGACATCATGGTAAGAACCGAAAGTCAGGCGAACGCGCACGTCTACCACGGGGTAGCCGGCCACGATACCGTTGGACAGCGTGTCGCGGATACCTTTGTCGCAAGAGGGGATGAATTCACGCGGAATCACACCACCTTTGATTTCATCGACAAATTCGTAACCTGCGCCGCCCGGCTCCATCGGCTCCATTTTGATCACAACGTGACCATATTGGCCTTTACCGCCGGATTGTTTCACGTGCTTGGCTTCAGACTCCACTTCCTTGCGGATGGTTTCACGGTAAGCCACTTGCGGTGCACCCACGTTGGCTTCCACGCCGAATTCGCGTTTCATGCGGTCAACGATGATTTCCAAGTGCAATTCGCCCATACCGGAAATAATGGTTTGGCCGGACTCTTCATCTGTGCGCACGCGGAAAGACGGGTCTTCCTTAGCCAAGCGGTTCAGCGCAATACCCATTTTTTCTTGGTCGGCTTTGGTTTTCGGCTCTACGGCAACGTGGATTACCGGCTCGGGGAATTCCATGCGCTCCAGAATAATCGGGGCATCTTCGGCACACAGGGTTTCACCGGTGGTGACATCTTTCAAGCCAATGGCAGCGGCGATATCGCCGGCGCGCACTTCTTCGATTTCAGTACGGTCATCGGCAGTCATCTGCACCAAACGACCGATACGCTCACGTGTGCCTTTAACCGAGTTGGTTACGCTGTCGCCTGATTTCAGCACGCCTGAGTAAACACGGATAAAGGTCAGCTGGCCTACGTATTTGTCGTTCATCAGTTTGAACGCCAAAGCCGAAAACTTAGCTTCATCGCTGGCTTCGCGGGTTTCGTGCGCACCTTTGGGGGTTTCGCCCGCCACCGGCGGAATGTCGGTCGGAGCCGGCAAAAACTCAACCACAGCATCCAACATACGTTGCACGCCTTTATTTTTAAAGGCCGAACCACACAATACCGGCTGGATTTCACCGGCCAAGGTGCGTTGACGTAAAGCGGCTACGATTTCTTCTTCGGTCAGCTCTTCGCCGCCCAAGTATTTATCCATCAGCTCTTCGGTGGCTTCAGCAGCGGCTTCAATCATGTTGCCGCGCCATTCTTCAGCGATGTCAACCAAATCAGCCGGAATTTCACCATATTCAAAGGTCAGGCCTTGAGTGGCTTCATCCCAAATAATGGCTTGCATTTTCAGCAGATCAACCACGCCTTGGAAGCCTTCTTCGGCACCAATCGGCACCACAACCGGCACCGGGTTGGCACGCAAGCGGGTTTTCATTTGCTCAACCGCGCGGAAAAAGTTGGCACCTTGACGGTCCATCTTATTGATAAAGGCCAAGCGCGGCACTTTATATTTATTGGCCTGACGCCATACGGTTTCAGACTGGGGCTGCACGCCGCCTACGGCACAGTACACCATCACCGCGCCATCCAACACGCGCATAGAACGCTCAACTTCTACGGTGAAGTCAACGTGTCCCGGGGTGTCGATCACATTGAAGTGATGCTCTTTAAACTGGCCGGCCATGCCTTTCCAGAAAGTGGAAACGGCAGCCGAAGTAATGGTGATGCCGCGCTCTTGCTCTTGTTCCATCCAGTCGGTGGTGGCTGCACCGTCATGCACTTCGCCCAGCTTGTGGGTCATGCCGGTGTAGAACAGAATGCGTTCGGTGGTAGTGGTTTTACCTGCATCAATATGGGCAGAAATACCGATATTGCGATACCGGTCAATGGGGGTTTTACGAGCCATTTTGGTCGCCTTTCTAAATCGGGATTAGAAGCGGAAGTGCGAGAATGCTTTGTTGGCTTCGGCCATGCGGTGCACTTCTTCGCGTTTTTTCATCGCGCCGCCACGGCCTTCGGCCGCATCAATCAACTCACCCGCCAAACGCAAATCCATGGATTTTTCACCACGTTTGCGGGCAGCATCGCGCACCCAGCGCATCGCCAAAGCCAAGCGGCGTGAAGGACGAACTTCAACAGGAACTTGGTAGTTGGCACCACCGACACGGCGGCTTTTTACTTCAACAACCGGTTTGGCGTTGGCAATGGCAGTATTGAACACTTCGATGGCAGTTTGGCCGGTTTTCTTTTCAATTTGCGCCAATGCACCGTAAACGATGCGTTCTGCAACCGATTTTTTACCGTCAATCATCAATACATTCATGAATTTGGTCAATTCTACGCTGCCGAATTTCGGATCCGGCAATACGTCGCGCTTGGGGACTTCTCTACGTCTTGGCATTTTAATTTCCTTTTACTATTCAGTTGGGGCATGCCCATGAGCATTTATCGAAACGCTCACTTACTCGGCCGCTTTTTAATTCAGACGGCCTACGTGCCTTAAATTACTTGTGTTGCGTCCTGCATTATTTAGGACGTTTCGCGCCGTATTTAGAACGGGCTTGTTTACGGTCTTTCACACCCGCGGTATCCAAAGAGCCGCGAACGGTGTGGTAACGCACACCCGGCAAGTCTTTTACACGACCGCCGCGAATCAGCACCACGCTGTGCTCTTGCAAGTTGTGGCCTTCACCGCCGATGTATGAAATCACTTCAAAACCGTTGGTCAGACGCACTTTGCACACTTTACGCAATGCAGAGTTCGGTTTTTTAGGGGTGGTGGTGTATACACGGGTGCACACGCCGCGTTTTTGCGGGCAGGCTTCCAGTGCAGGCACTTTGTTTACGTACACGGGCTTTTGACGGCCTTTGCGTACCAATTGGTTAATAGTAGGCATATTTTCTCGTTCCTATTGAGTTAAATACATTACCGGCAAGATGCCAGCAAGAGCGGGATTATAGCCCGATTGCAAATATCAAGTCAACAGGCCGTCTGAAAAGCTGTTTAACGTTCAAGATTTTAGCCGCTTTATGTTGCTTTTGGATGACGCTTTGGCAACAGGCCGCCTGAAAATAAAAACCGCTGTTTGCATGGGCAAACAGCGGTTGTGCTCAAATGGCTGTTATCGGGACCGAATCCGGCCGGCAAGAAGATTATTCTGCTTCTTCCACCTGCTCGGTCAACTCAGCTTCGTGATGCTCCTGCCATTGCTGGCGACGGCTGCGGTGATAGGTCAGGCCGGTGCCGGCGGGAATCAGGCGGCCGACGATTACGTTTTCCTTCAGGCCGCGCAATTCGTCTTGCTTGCCCATAATAGCCGCTTCGGTGAGCACGCGCGTGGTTTCCTGGAACGAAGCTGCCGAAATAAAGCTATCGGTCGACAAAGAGGCTTTGGTGATGCCGAGCAACACGTTTTCGTACCGTGCCGGCTCTTTGCCCTCTTCGCGTGCTTTTTCGTTGGCCAGCATCACATCGCCACGCTCAACCTGCTCGCCGGTAATGAAGCCGGTTTCGCCTGAATCGGCAATGTTTACGCGACGCAGCATTTGGCGGATGATCACTTCGATGTGCTTATCGGAAATTTTCACACCTTGCAGGCGGTAAACTTCCTGCACTTCTTGCACAATATAGCGTGCCAGCGCTTCAATGCCTTGCAGACGCAAGATATCGTGCGGATCTACAGCACCATCGACAATGCTCTCGCCGCGGTTCACTACCTGGCCGTCATGCACCAGAATCTGCTTCTCTTTCGAAATCAGCGTTTCATAAGCCACGCCGTCTACATCGGTGATCACCAGGCGCTGTTTGCCTTTGGTTTCCTTACCGAACGACACGGTGCCGGTCACTTCGGCCAGCATACCGGCATCTTTCGGAATGCGGGCTTCAAACAATTCGGCCACGCGCGGCAGACCACCGGTAATATCGCGGGTTTTCGAAGAGGCTTGCGGAATACGCGCCAACACATCGCCTTTGCCGATTTCCTGGCCTTCGCGCACGGTAATCACCGCGCCTACCGGAAATGCCATCGACACGGCTGTGTTGGTGCCGGGAATGCACACATCAAGGCCGTTTTCATCCAACAATTTCACGGTCGGGCGCAAGAGTTTGCTGGTGCTGGAGGCGCGGCGTTTGCCGTCAATCACCACCAAGGTGGACAAACCGGTTACTTCATCGGTTTGCTTCGCCACGGTTACACCTTCTTCGATGTTTTCGAAGCGCACCGAACCGGCATGCTCGGTAATCATCGGGCGGGTATGCGGATCCCATGTCGCCAAGGTTTGGCCGGCTTTCACCGCTTCGCCGTCTTGCACCAGCAAGATGGCACCGTAAGGCACTTTATGACGTTCGCGCTCGCGGCCGATGTCGTCGTGAATCACCACTTCGCAAGAGCGGCCGATCACCACCAACTCGCCTTTGTTGTTGGCCACATAACGCATTTGGCTGCTGAAGCGTGCCGTGCCGTTGGACTTGGCTTCCACTTGGCTGGCGGCGGCGGCTCGAGAAGCCGCACCACCGATGTGGAAAGTACGCATGGTCAGCTGCGTGCCCGGCTCACCAATGGATTGTGCGGCGATCACGCCGACTGCCTCACCGGAATTCACCAGCTTGCCGCGCGCCAAGTCGCGGCCATAGCAATGGGCGCACAAGCCGTAGCGGGTTTTACAGGTAATCGGGGTGCGCACTTTGACTTCATCCACACCGGAATGGTCAATCAAGTCGACCAATTGCTCGTTCAGCAAAGTGCCGGCTTCCACCAGCGTTTCGCCGCTGGAAGGATCAACCACATCCGAAGCGGTTACACGGCCGAGAATACGGTCGCGCAGCGCTTCAATCACGTCACCGCCCTGCACTACGGCTTTCATCACAAAGCCGTCGGTGGTGCCGCAATCGTTTTCCACCACCACCAAATCTTGGGTCACGTCTACCAAACGGCGGGTCAGGTAACCTGAGTTGGCGGTTTTCAAGGCGGTATCGGCCAAACCTTTACGCGCACCGTGGGTGGCAATAAAGTATTGCAATACGGTTAAGCCTTCGCGGAAGTTGGACGTAATCGGCGTTTCGATAATCGAGCCATCCGGCTTGGCCATCAGGCCGCGCATACCGGAAAGCTGCTTGATCTGCGCTGCCGAGCCACGGGCGCCCGAATCGGCCATCATATAGATAGAGTTGAACGACTCTTGCTCCACTTCGTTGCCATCGCGGTCGAGCACTTTCTGCTTCGACAGATTGTCCATCATCGCTTTGGCGATGCGGTCACCCGCGCGACCCCAAATATCCACCACTTTGTTGTAGCGCTCGCCGTTGGTCACCAAACCTTGGCGGTATTGGTCTTCGATTTCTTTCACCTCGGCATTGGCCTCGGCCAACAATTTGGTTTTTTCCTTCGGCACTTCCATATCGTCGACGCAAATCGAGATGCCGCCTTTAGCTGCAAAGCCGAAACCGGTATACATCAGATGGTCGGCGAAAATCACCGTGTCACGCAGGCCGCACAAGCGGAATGAAGCATTAATCAGGCGCGAAATTTCTTTTTTCTTCAGCGCTTTGTTAATGTATTCAAACGGCAGGCCTTTGGGCAGGATTTCGCTCAGCAGCGCGCGGCCGACGGTGGTTTCGTAGCGATTGATGACCGGCTCGAATTCACCCTGCTCGTTTTTCACCCATTCACGCAAACGCACGGTGATTTTGGTGCCCAGCTCCACTTGTTTGGTGTGGTAGGCGCGGTGCACTTCTTTCACATCGGCAAACAGGCTGCCTTCGCCTTTGCCGTTGATTTTGTCGCGGGTCATGTAATACAGACCCAACACGATATCTTGCGAAGGCACGATAATCGGCTCGCCGTTGGCGGGCGACAATACGTTGTTGGAAGCCAGCATCAAGGTGCGCGCTTCCATTTGCGCTTCCAGGCTCAAAGGCACGTGAACGGCCATTTGGTCGCCGTCAAAGTCGGCATTGAATGCCGCACAAACCAGCGGGTGCAGCTGAATGGCTTTGCCTTCGATCAAAATCGGCTCAAATGCCTGAATGCCCAAACGGTGCAGCGTCGGCGCACGGTTGAGCATAATCGGATGCTCGCGGATTACTTCTTCGAGAATATCCCACACTTCCGGTACTTCTTGCTCCACCAGTTTTTTCGCTGCTTTCACAGTGGTGGCCAAGCCTTGCACTTCCAGTTTGTGGAAAATAAACGGTTTGAACAGTTCCAGTGCCATTTTTTTCGGCAAGCCGCATTGATGCAGACGCAGGTAAGGGCCTACGGTAATCACGGAACGACCCGAATAATCGACACGTTTACCCAACAGGTTTTGACGGAAGCGGCCGCCTTTACCTTTAATCATATCGGCCAACGATTTGAGCGGGCGCTTGTTGGCGCCGGTCATGGCTTTACCGCGACGGCCGTTATCGAGCAGCGAATCCACCGCTTCTTGCAGCATGCGTTTTTCGTTGCGCACGATGATGTCGGGCGCGTGCAATTCCAGCAGGCGTTTCAAGCGGTTGTTGCGGTTGATCACGCGGCGGTACAAATCGTTCAAATCGGAAGTGGCGAAACGGCCGCCGTCCAGCGGCACCAAGGGACGCAAATCCGGCGGCAGCACCGGCAGCACATCCATAATCATCCATTCCAGCTTCATGCCCGAGCGTTGGAACGCTTCCAACACTTTCAGGCGCTTGGCGATTTTTTTGATTTTGGTGTCGGAACCGGTTGACTCCAGCTCTTGGCGCAACACTTCGATTTCACCGGCGATATCCAAGCCGCGCAGCAAATCGCGAATGCCTTCGGCGCCCATTTTGGCATCGAAGTCATCACCGAATTCGTCCAGCTTAGCGTAATAGTCGTCTTCAGTGAGCAATTGGCGGCGTTGCAGCGAGGTCATGCCGGGGTCGGTAACCACAAAAGCTTCGAAATACAGCACGCGCTCGATGTCACGCAAAGTCATATCCAGCACCATACCCAAGCGTGAGGGCAGCGATTTCAAAAACCAAATGTGTGCCACCGGCGCGGCCAGCTCGATGTGGCCCATGCGCTCGCGGCGCACTTTCGACAAAGTCACTTCTACGCCGCATTTTTCACAGGTTACACCCTTGAACTTCAGGCGTTTGTATTTGCCGCACAAGCATTCGTAATCTTTTACCGGACCGAAAATTTTGGCGCAAAACAAGCCGTCGCGCTCCGGTTTGAATGTACGGTAGTTGATGGTTTCCGGTTTTTTCACTTCACCGTAAGACCATGAACGAATGGTTTCAGGAGAGGCAATGCCGATTTTGATGGCATCAAATTCCTCTTCCATGCCGGCGGCCTGCAACGGATTAAATAAGTTTAACAAATTCATTTTTGCTCCTTGTGGAACGGTGGTTTTCAGACGGCCTGTTGATTGCAGGCTTTCAATTAAAGCATTTTTCTTTCAGACGACCTGCTCTTTAATAAGGCCGTCTGAAAACCGGTTCCGATATTTAGTAACGTTCCAGATCGATATCCAAGCCCAGCGAACGAATCTCTTTCACCAGCACGTTGAACGATTCGGGCATGCCGGCGTCGATTTTGTGTTCACCCTTAACGATGTTTTCATACATCTTGGTACGGCCAGTGACATCATCCGACTTCACGGTCAGCATTTCTTGCAGCGTGTAAGCAGCACCGTAAGCTTCCAGCGCCCACACCTCCATCTCACCGAAACGCTGGCCGCCGAATTGGGCTTTACCACCCAAGGGCTGTTGGGTCACCAGCGAGTAGGGCCCGGTTGAGCGGGCGTGCATTTTTTCGTCCACCAAGTGGTGCAGCTTGAGGTAGTGCATCACACCAACGGTTACCGGGCGGTCAAACGCTTCGCCCGAGCGGCCGTCATAAAGGGTAATCTGGGTTTTGGTCGGGTTAAAGCCCAGTTTTTGCACTTCCGGATCTTCACTCGGATAGGCCAAATCCAAATACGCTTTGATTTCACTTTCATGCGCGCCGTCAAACACGGGCGATGCAAAAGTGGCACCTTTGCGCAGATTGTCGGCCAAGGTTAGGATTTCGTCGTCGCTCAATTGGCTCAAATCTTCACGATGCTTATCGGGGCCGCCCAAATCACCGTTATACATGGTGTTGAGGAAGGCGCGGACTTCGCCGACTTTACGCTGCTCATCCAGCATGCGGCCGATACGCTCGCCGATGCCTTTTGCCGCCCAGCCCAGATGCACTTCGAGAATCTGGCCGATGTTCATCCGCGAGGGCACGCCCAAGGGGTTGAGTACGATGTCTACCGGGCGACCGTCTGCCATATAAGGCATGTCTTCCACCGGCAAAATGCGCGATACCACACCTTTGTTACCGTGGCGGCCGGCCATTTTATCGCCGGCTTGTAAGCGGCGTTTGATGGCGATAAACACTTTCACCATTTTTTGCACGCCCGGTTGCAACTCGTCGCCCTGAGTCAGTTTTTTCTTCTTCACTTCATACAAGGCATCCGACTCTTCGCGCTTTTGCTGCAAGCTGACTTTAATCAGCTCCATTTGTTTGGCCAGCGATT
This sequence comes from Uruburuella suis, assembly GCF_004341385.1. Lineage (GTDB taxonomy): Bacteria > Pseudomonadota > Gammaproteobacteria > Burkholderiales > Neisseriaceae > Neisseria > Neisseria suis. The sequence continues at coordinate 7,037 of NZ_SLXE01000042.1, read as the reverse complement.
CATCGCTCATGCGGATGTCGAACCAATCGTGTTTGCTTGGCAAGCCGGCCAGATATTCCGCCGTAATGGCCGTGCCTTTGGCCAGCTTCATCGGGCCGCCGTTGGCGGCTTGGCCGACAATCATGCGCTCGATACGGCTGAAGGCATCGTTGTCGAAAATGCGCAGCTGATCGCTCAAATCTTGGCGGTAGCGTTTCAGCTCGGAATCGATAATGGCTTGGGCGCGCTTATCGCGCTGGATGCCTTCACGGGTAAACACCTGCACATCAATCACCGTGCCGCTCATGCCGGTGGGCATGCGCAACGAGGTGTCTTTCACATCGGATGCTTTTTCGCCGAAAATTGCACGCAAAAGTTTTTCTTCCGGCGTGAGCTGGGTTTCGCCTTTCGGAGTAACTTTGCCCACCAACACATCGCCGGCTTCCACTTCCGCACCGATATACACAATACCCGATTCATCCAAGCGGTTTTGCATGCGCTCAGAGAGGTTGGGAATATCGCGGGTGATGTCTTCCGCACCCAGCTTGGTGTCGCGCGCCACCACATTTAATTCTTCGATGTGGATGGAAGTGTAGCGGTCGTCCGCCGCCACTTTTTCCGACAGCAAAATCGAGTCTTCGTAGTTGTAACCGTTCCACGGCATAAAGGCGATGGTCATATTTTGACCCAAAGCCAGCTCGCCCAAATCGGTAGAGGCGCCATCGGCCACCACATCGCCGCGCTGCAATACATCGCCGGCTTTGACCACCGGGCGTTGGTTGATATTGGTGGATTGGTTGGAACGGGTGAATTTCACCAGATTGTAAATATCCACGCCCACTTCGCCGGCTGTGGCTTCGTCATCATGCACGCGCACCACAATACGGTTGGCATCCACATATTCCACAATACCGCCGCGACGAGCCACAATGGCGGTGGAAGAGTCAACCGCCACGGCACGCTCGATGCCGGTGCCGACCATCGGTTTTTCCGGGCGCAGGCAGGGCACTGCCTGACGTTGCATGTTGGCACCCATCAAGGCGCGGTTGGCATCGTCATGCTCCAAAAACGGAATCAGCGAAGCGGCCACAGATACCACCTGGCCGGTGGCCACGTCCATATATTGCACGCGGTCGGGCGTGGCCATAATGGTTTCGCCTTTTTCACGACAAGTTACCAAGTCGCCGGTGAGCATGCCGTTTTCATCCAACGCGGCATTGGCCTGGGCAATCACATAGCGGCCTTCTTCAATGGCAGACAAATAATCGATTTCATTGCTCACCTTGCCATCTGTTACACGGCGGTAAGGCGTTTCCAAGAAACCGTATTCATTGGTGCGCGCATACACCGACAAGGAATTGATCAAGCCGATGTTCGGGCCTTCCGGTGTTTCAATCGGGCACACGCGGCCATAATGGGTGGGGTGCACGTCGCGCACCTCAAAACCGGCACGCTCACGCGTCAAACCGCCCGGACCCAAGGCCGATACGCGGCGTTTGTGGGTGATTTCGGAAAGCGGATTGGTTTGATCCATAAATTGGCTCAGCTGGCTGGAGCCGAAAAATTCTTTAATGGCGGCGGAAACCGGTTTGGCATTAATCAAATCATGCGGCATCAGGTTTTCAGATTCTGCTTGATTCAAACGCTCTTTCACCGCGCGCTCGACACGCGCCAAGCCGCTGCGGAACTGGTTTTCAGTGAGTTCGCCCACCGAGCGCACACGGCGGTTGCCCAAATGGTCGATGTCGTCCACTTCGCCGTGGCCGTTGCGCAACTCCACCAAAGTGGCAATCGATGCCACGATATCTTCTACGCTCAGCACAAAGCCACCTTTATCGGCTGCACCGGCAAAGGTTTCATTCAGCAAGCGGCCATACCAAGAAGCCGCTTGCGCTTCGCTTAATTTTTGTTCGTAGGTGCGGGTGTTGAATTTCATACGGCCTACGCGCGACAAATCATAGCTGTCTTCATTGAAGAACAAGCGGTTGAACAGCATTTCCACCGCATCCTCGGTGGGCGGCTCGCCCGGGCGCATCATGCGGTAAATCGCCACGCGGGCAGCTTGCTGATCAGCAGTTTCATCGGTGCGCAAGGTGTTGGAAATATAGCCGCCTTGGTCCAGCTCATTGATATACAGCGTGTGCACTTCTTGCACGCCGTGAATATCGAATTTGGCCAGCAGCTCTTCGGTGATTTCTTCATTGGCCACGGCCAACACTTCGCCGGTGTCCGGCACAATCACATCAGCAGCCAACACTTTGCCCAACAGACTTTCAGCATCAACATCCAAGCGGGTTAAGCCGGCATTGCTGATGTCGCGGATATTTTTAGCCGTGATGCGCTTGCCTTTGCCCACCAAAACATTACCGTCTTTATCCACGATATCCAGTTTGGCAGTTTCGCCTTTCAGACGGCCTGCAATCAAATCGGTTTGCACACCGTCTTTCGACAAATAAAAGGTTTCTTTGTCGTAAAAGGTATTCAAAATCTGCTCATCGTTATAACCCAACGCTTTAAGCAGAATCGTTACCGGCATTTTGCGGCGGCGGTCGATACGGAAATAGAGCAAGTCTTTCGGATCAAACTCAAAATCCAGCCATGAGCCGCGGTAAGGAATGATGCGGGCAGAAAACAGCAATTTGCCCGAAGAATGGGTTTTGCCTTTATCGTGCTCGAAAAACACACCGGGCGAGCGGTGCAATTGCGACACAATCACGCGCTCGGTGCCGTTGATCACAAACGAGCCGCTCGGCGTCATCAACGGGATTTCACCCATATACACTTCGTTTTCACGAATCTCTTTGACCACATTGGGCTTGGATGATTCTTTATCGAAAATTTTCAAACGGATGCGCGCACGCAAAGGGGCGGCATAAGTAATGCCGCGCAGTTGGCACTCAGGAATATCAAACAGCGGTTCGCCCAATACATAATGCACAAACTCCAATTGTGCATAACCGTTGTGGCTGACAATCGGGAAAATAGAATTAAAAGCGGCCTGCAAACCATCTTCGCTGCGCTGATCAAACGGGCGGTCCAATTGCAGAAATTTAGCGTAAGAATCCAGCTGGGTGGCCAGCAAAAACGGCACATCCAGCACATTGGCGCGCTTGGCAAAGCTTTTGCGGATGCGTTTTTTCTCGGTAAACGAATAACTCATGTGAAACTCCATAGCGTGGGAGACTTTAGTATTAAACGATTGCTTACATTTATTTACATCAACAGATTATCATTTTGGTAAATAAAGGTAAAAAACCACGTTTCTCTTTTTTAAAAGCGAAATAAGGCTGGCAGTAAACTGCCAGCCTCTTACGAAAATCAAATTATTTGATTTCGACTTTAGCGCCTGCTTCTTCCAGTTGTTTTTGGATGTCTTCAGCTTCAGCTTTAGAAACACCTTCTTTAACTGCTTTAGGTGCACCGTCAACCATGTCTTTGGCTTCTTTCAAGCCCAAACCGGTAATCGCGCGAACCACTTTGATCACGCCAACTTTTTGGTCGCCGGCAGCAGTCAGAATCACGTCGAATTCGGTTTTCTCTTCAGCGGCAGCAGCGCCACCGGCAGCAGCGCCACCGGAAACAGCCAAAGCAGCGGCAGATACGCCGAATTTTTCTTCAAACGCTTTAACCAAGTCGTTCAGTTCCATAACAGTCAGATTGCTAACCGCTTCCAAAATGTCTTCTTTAGTAATAGCCATGCTATTCAAACTCCTAAATATTGGGATTAATAAGTATCTAAAATGATTAATGCAAAATTATCAAGCTGCTTCGGTTTCTGCTTGCTTGGCCGCCAAAGCAGCCAGCGCACGTGCAAAGCCTGAAACAGGCGCCTGCATAACACCAAGCAGTTTCGCCAGCAATTCTTCTTGACTCGGGATAGATGCCAGCTCGGCCACTTGAGCCTGACTCAGCAAATCGCCGTTGTAAGAACCTGCTTTTAAAACAATTTTGTCATCTTTTTTCGAGAATTGATGCAATACCTTTGCTGCAGCAACCGGATCTTCAGACGCAGCATATACCAGCGGACCTGTCATTTGGTCTGCCAATGCAGCGAACGAAGTGCCTTCTACTGCGCGACGGGCCAATGTGTTTTTCAGAACGCGCAAATATACGCCTTCTTTACGCGCATTGGCACGCAGCTCAGTCATGTTGGCAACACTGATACCGCGATACTCAGCAATCACCATAGTTTGAGCATTGGCAATCGCGCCAACAATCTCTTCTACGGCTGCTTTCTTGGTTTCAATATTGAGACTCAAGGTCTACCTCCCACTGTTTAACAAAAGAAATACCGATAACGGCATTCCACCAGCGCGGCAACCTAAATTGACATTTCACAAGTGACTTGTTTGATTCAGGACTACCGTCTGCGTAGGGTGCAAGCAATTAAATCGTAAAGATCCCTACGGTCTTGGACATCTACTTAAAATTCAAGTAGCCCACAACAGACGGCCTCTCCAAGTGAAGGCCGCCTGAAGAATACGATTAGCTGTTTACGCTGGAAGTATCCACACGCACACCCAAACCCATGGTGCTGGAAACAGCTACTTTTTTCAGGTACTGGCCTTTAGCGGCAGCCGGCTTGGCTTTCACCACCGCATCCAGCAGCGCATCAAAGTTTTCACGCAGATCAGCTTCGGCAAAAGAAGCACGGCCGATGGTGGCATGCACGATACCGGCTTTATCGGTGCGGTATTGCACTTGACCTGCCTTAGCGTTTTTCACGGCTTCAGCCACGTTCGGTGTAACCGTGCCCACTTTCGGGTTCGGCATCAGGCCGCGCGGACCCAAAATAGTGCCTAATTGACCCACAATGCGCATAGCATCCGGAGAAGCAATCACCACATCAAAATTCAGATTACCGGCTTTCACTTCGGCAGCCAAATCTTCAAAGCCCACGATATCCGCGCCAGCTTCTTTAGCGGCATCCGCATTGGCACCCTGGGTAAACACCGCTACGCGGGTGGTTTTACCGGTGCCTTTGGGCAATACAACAGAGCCACGAATCACTTGGTCTGATTTACGCGGATCCACACCCAGATTGAAAGAAACATCAACCGATTCATCGAATTTGGCGGTGGCAGCACCTTTTACCAAAGTGATGGCTTCATCAATTGCATACAATTTATTGGCTTCAACAGAAGCACGCAAGGTTTTCAAGCGTTTAGATACTTTAGCCATTATACGCCCTCCACATCCAGGCCCATTGAACGGGCGCTGCCCGCGATAATGCGCACACACGCATCCAAATCCGCACCGGTCAAATCCGGCTGTTTGGTTTTGGCGATTTCTTCCAGCTGTGCACGGGTAACGGTACCCACTTTATTGGTCAGCGGATTGGCGCTGCCTTTTTGCAGACCGGCCGCTTTTTTCAATAAAATAGATGCAGGCGGGGTTTTCATCACAAAAGTGAATGATTTGTCTGCAAATGCAGTGATCACCACCGGAATCGGCAAACCCGGCTCCATGCCTTGGGTTGCAGCATTAAATGCTTTACAGAATTCCATGATATTCAAACCGCGCTGACCCAAAGCCGGGCCTACGGGAGGAGAAGGATTGGCTTTACCTGCAGGGATCTGCAGCTTAATATAGCCGACGATTTTTTTTGCCACTTGTAGCTCCTAAATAACGGGTATAACGCGAATATTCGCTCCCCAGAAAACAAGCCGATAATTATAAAGCCGCCTTGATTTTTTTTCAAGCAAAACAAACACTCTCTTGCAAAAGTGTTGCTTTAAACCTTTTCGACTTGGCTAAACTCCAACTCAACCGGTGTTTCGCGACCGAAAATCTGCACAGACACGCGCAGCTTGTTGCGCTCGTAATTAACCTCATCCACCACACCGTTAAAGTCGGCAAACGGGCCTTCATTCACACGCACTTGCTGGCCGACTTCAAATTCCACTTTCGGTTTGGGTTTCTCAACACCGGACTTCACTTGTTGCAAAATGGCATCCACTTCACGCTGAGAAATCGGCTGCGGGCGGTTGGCTTTACCACCGATAAACCCGGACACGCGCGGCGTGCTTTTCACCAAATGCCAAGAATCATCTGTCATTTCCATTTCAACCAACACATAACCGGGAAAGAATTTGCGTTCGCTGATGGTTTTGCGGCCGTTTTTAATATCAACCACTTCCTCGACAGGCACCAAAACCTGACCGAAATAATTATCCATACCTTCTCGAGCAATACGCTCTTTCAAGGTTTTCTGAACGTTTTTTTCAAAGCCGGAATAAGCCTGCACAACATACCAACGTTTGGACATTTTTATCCCCTCTTCAACAATACATCATAAAACAACCATGAAATCAGGCTATCTGCCGCATAAATAAACAGCGCCAACACAGCCACGAAAGCCACCACAAACATGGTCATGCGCATAGCATCCTTGCGTGGCGGCCAAACTACTTTCTTAAACTCGGCAACAGAGTCGCGAACATATCGAACCAAACGACGGCCGAAATCGCACCAGTAAAACACAATCAACACAGCCAAAGCCACGCCTACTACCGGCAAAGCCGCACGGACATACACAGGCTGACCGGGTAAAGCATAAAACGCCCAAATGCCGCCAACCACCAACGCAGCAGCAATCAGCAGCTTCACAACATCGGCCGCTTTGGTTTTTTGCGCCTCATGTTGCGCTTCCACCCGGGCCAGCGCCTTGGGCTTCAGGTCTTTTTCATGAGGGGTATGGTTAGTCATTTTATATCTCTCAATACAGTAAAAAACTAACCGGCACCAAGCCGGTTAGTTTTTATTTGGCAGGCCAGGAGGGTCTCGAACCCCCAACCCTCGGTTTTGGAGACCGATACTCTACCAATTGAGCTACTGGCCTCTAAACTTTAAGCGATTACAGAAGAAACCACGCCGGCGCCTACGGTGCGGCCGCCTTCGCGAATCGCGAAACGCAGGCCTTCTTCCATGGCGATCGGGGCAATCAGCTCTACTGTGATGGCCACGTTTTCACCCGGCATTACCATTTCTACGCCCTCTTCCAAGGTTACCGCGCCGGTTACGTCGGTGGTGCGGAAGTAGAATTGCGGACGGTAGTT
>NZ_SLXE01000041.1 GCF_004341385.1 Uruburuella suis | reverse complement strand
GGCTTCGGCTGCAAGTTTTCTTCCGTCTTCTTTTTCCATTGGGGAGAAATGGGGATTAATGTTGAAATTTCAATATTTAATTGCCGAATCTATAGATGCATTAAGTCAAAGACAAAGTGAACATTTTGTATTACATTCACATTGCATTCTTATCCAATTTAATCGTAACTGTTAAACCATAAGCGCACACTTTAAAAAAGCGTTGAAAGGCAGGGAACCGGTCATGCATGATGATGGGTTGCTGGAGCAAAAAGCATGGGCTGCGGGCATTGCATCGGGCTACCACGATGTGGACGGGCGCTATTACCCGGCCAAGCCGGGGGTGTTGGCAACATTGCTGGCACGGCTGGCTGATGAGGAGCATGCCGAAGGTGATTTTGATGCGGTGGAAGTGGCCGCTGCCGGCTCGGTAGGCACGCTGGTGTTGGCGGGCGTGGATGCGCCGCAAGCGGTTTGGTTGGCCGATGAAGCGGGCGTGCGCCAAGATGTGGTATGGCACATGCTTTCAGACGGCCTCTCGCTTGCGCTGCCGGCTTTGACCGAGGGCTATTATGAAATAGGTGTGCAGCAGCAAAATGGCCGTGTGTTCCGTTGCTTCTTGATTGCGGCGCCCGATAGTGCTTATGAGCCGCCTGATTTGGCCGCCGGCCACCGCTTCAACGGCATGACGGTGCAGCTCTACAGCTTGCGTTCGGCTGCCAACTGGGGCGTGGGCGATTTTGGCGATTTGGCGGCGCTGATGGCTTTTGCAGGCAAGCGCGGCTTGGATTTTATCGGTATCAATCCGCTGCATGCGCTGTTTGGCAGTCGCCCCGATTATGCCAGCCCCTACAGCCCCTCATCGCGGGTTTGGCTCAATCCGATGTATTTGGATGTGGCACAAGTGGCGGCTTTTCAGGGCTCGCAGGCGGCGCAGCAGTGGCTGGCGGGCGAAGATGTGCAGCAGCAGCTTGCCGCGGTGCGTGCCGCAGAAACCGTGGATTATAAGGCCGTGTGGGCGCTGAAAAAATCAGCGCTTCAGACGGCCTTTGTTGCATTTAATCAAGATAAATCGCCCGCGCGGCAGCAAGAGCGTGCCGAGTTTGCCGGGTTTGTGGAAGAAAAAGGCGCAGCGCTTGATGGCTGGGGCGTGTTTGAAGCGCTGGCGCAGCATTTTGCCGACCCGCATGTGTTGGGTTGGCCGGGCTGGCCGCCGGAATACCAACAGCCCGAGAGCGAAGCGGTGCGCGAATTTGCCGCGCAGCATGCTGATGAGGTGCGTTTTTATATGTGGCTGCAATGGCTTTGCGCCGGGCAGCTGCAAACGGTGAATGAAGCGGCGCAGCAACACGGCGTGCAGCTGGGGCTTTACGGCGATTTATCGGTGGGCGTGGCGCGCGGCGGCGCGGATATTTGGTTGAACCGGCGTGTGTATTGCAGCGATGTGTCGGTGGGTGCACCGCCCGATGCCTTCAGCCCGGTGGGGCAAAACTGGCAATTGCCGCCTTTGCATCCGGCGGCGTTGCAGCACACCGGTTATCGGGAATTTATCCGCGTGTTGCGCGAAAACATGCGCCTTTATGGCGTGTTGCGCATCGATCATGTGATGTCGATGAGCCGGCTTTGGTGGGTGATGGGCGATCAAAGTGCGGCTTGGGGCGCTTATGTGCATTATCCGCAAGCGGTGTTGATGGCGATTTTGGCGTTGGAGAGCCGCCGCAACCGCTGCGTGGTGATTGGTGAGGATTTGGGCATTGTGCCCGAGGGCATGCGCGATTTGCTGAACCGCTATCGGATTTTGTCCTACACGGTGCTTTATTTCAGCCGCAACGGTGAGGGTGTGGCGCCGCCGGATGCGCACCCGCCGCAAGCGCTTACGGTAACCAGCACCCATGATTTGGCGCCCTTGGCGGGCTATTGGGCAGGGCGCGATTTAGTGATTATGCACGAATTGGGCACGCTGCCCGATGAAGATGCTTTTCAGACGGCCTGTGCGCAGCGCGCACGCGATAAAGCCGATTGGTTTGCCGCTTTGAAAAAAGCCGGCTGCTTGGCGGCTGATGAAGCGCTGCCGGCTGTGTTGACAGACGCCTTGCGCTCGGCCATCCACCGATTCGGTGCGCAAGGTGCGGGCAGGCTTTATGCGGTGCAGATTGAAAATCTGTTGCCGGTTTTTGATAATTTCAACGTGCCCGGCGTGGCAGAGGGCTATCCCAACTGGGCTTGCCGCCTGCCATCGGCCATAGAAGATTTCGACCAACAACCGGCGCTGGCAGCAGCGCTGGCCATGATAAAAGAGATACGCATGAAAAAAAATACCCCAACCCAAGCTTATCCGCCGCTCGATCAACAAGAGCGCAACACCGTCAACAGCCTGTTTGACGTCACGCACGGCAATGTGTTTGCCTACCTTGGCCGCCATGATATGGCCGGCGTAGGCGAAGTGGTGCGCTGCCTGATGCCCGATGCGGCAGAGGTGGACGTGGTGGCGCGCGAAGGCGGCAAATTGATTGTGCCGATGCAGCAAGTCGATGCGCGCGGTTTTTTCGCGGCGGTGCTGCCCGAGGGTGCGCCCGATTATGCGTTTAAGGTGCGTTATTCGGGCGTTCAGACGGCTTCAATCGTGAACGATGCTTACCGTTTCCCCTCTTGCCTGCAATCGCTGGATTCGTGGCTGCTGGGCGAGGGCACGCATTTGCGGCCTTATGAAACGCTGGGCGCGCATTTAGTGGAACACGAAGGCGCCAAAGGTGTGCATTTCAGCGTGTGGGCGCCGAATGCGCAGCGCGTGTCGGTGATTGGTGAATTCAATAATTGGGACGGCCGCCGCCATGTGATGCGCCATCATGCCGATATCGGCGTGTGGGAAATTTTTGTGCCTGATGTGGCGTTTAATGCTTTGTATAAATTTGAAATCCGCGATGCCGGCGGCCATGTGCGTCAAAAATCCGATCCCTATGCTTTTGCCTCGGAATTGCGCCCCACCACTGCTTCGGTGGTGCGCGGCCTGCCCGAAAAAGTGCCCGCACCGGCGCACCGCACCCGCGCCAACGCGATTGACCAGCCCATCAGCATTTATGAAGTGCATCTGGGCTCGTGGCGGCGCAATCTGGAAAACGGCTTTTGGCTCACTTATGAAGAGCTGGCGCACGAATTGGTGGATTATGTGAAAGAGATGGGTTTTACCCATATCGAATTATTGCCTTTGTCGGAATACCCGTTTGACGGCTCATGGGGCTATCAGGCCACCGGCCTTTACGCGCCCACCAGCCGCTTCGGTTCGCCGCAGCAATTGCAGCATCTGATTCAGGCCGCTCATGCAGCAGGCATCAGCGTGATACTCGACTGGGTGGTGGGGCATTTTCCCACCGATGAGCACGGCCTAGCGCAATTCGACGGCACGCCGCTTTACGAGCATGCCGACCCGCGCGAAGGCTATCATCAAGATTGGAACACATTAATCTACAACTTCGGCCGCACCGAAGTGAAAAATTTCCTGCAAGGCAATGCGCTTTATTGGATAGAGCGCTTCGGCTTTGACGGCTTGCGCGTGGATGCCGTGGCTTCGATGATTTACCGCGATTATTCGCGCAACGACGGCCAATGGATACCCAACCAATACGGCGGCCGCGAAAATTTGGAAGCCATCGGCTTTTTGCACGACACCAACACCATGTTGCAGCAAGAAGCGCCCGGCGCTTCGGAAATCGCCGAAGAATCCACCTCATTTGCCAACGTAACCCGCGCCGAAGGGCTGAATTTCCAATATAAATGGAATATGGGCTGGATGAACGACACCTTGCGCTATATGCAGGAAGATCCGGTAAACCGCAAATACCATCACCATCTGATGACGTTTGCCATGATGTATCAATACAGCGAAAACTTTATTCTGCCGCTCTCGCACGATGAAGTGGTGCACGGCAAAAAATCGCTGCTCGACCGCATGCCGGGCGATTGCTGGCAGAAATTCGCCAATTTGCGCGCCTATTACGGCTTTATGTATGGCTTCCCCGGCAAAAAATTAATGTTTATGGGCTGCGAGTTTGCGCAAGGGCGCGAGTGGAATTACGACCAACCGCTCGATTGGTTTTTGCTCGAGCCCGAATATGGCGGCTGGCACAAAGGTGTGCAGAACTTTGTGCGCGATCTCAACCACACCTATCGCGACCACGCGCCGCTCTATCAGCTCGACCAATGGCCGGAAGGCTTCGAATGGCTGGTGGTGGACGATGGTAACAGCTCGGTGTTTGTGTTTGAGCGGCGCGATCGGGCAGGCAATTCTGTGATTGTGATCAGCAACTTCACGCCGGTGGTGCGCGAACATTACCGCTTCGGCGTAAATGAGGGCGGCACTTACCGCGTGATTTTGAATTCAGACGGCCTCGATTATCAAGGCAGCGGCGTAGCGCCGGGTGCTGAAATCCACAGCGAAAGCACCGCATCGCACGGCAAACCGCAATCGTTGGTGCTCACCATTCCGCCATTGGCCACCGTGTATCTTTATCGGGAAAACCATCATGAACGCACCGAAGATTGAGTGCGGGCAGCCTTATCCGCTGGGAGCCTGCGTGGATGAGGGTGGCGTAAATTTTGCGCTTTTCTCTTCGCGGGCGCGAAAAGTGGAATTGTGCCTCTTTGACGGCGACACCGAAACGCGCCTGACCCTGCCCGCGCGCAGCGGCGACATCCACCACGGCTTCGTGGCCGGCATCGGCGCGGGGCAGCATTACGGCTTTCGGGTGCACGGCCACAGCGATGCGGCGGCCGGCGTGTATTTCAACCCGCAAAAATTATTGCTCGACCCTTATGCCACGCGCGTGGCGGGCAGGCCGCGTTATAACGATGCCGAATCGTTGGCGCATTTTGCTTTTAACAATACCCGCGACAATGCCGCCGTGGCTGCCAAAAGCGTGGTGGAGCGGCCGTCTGAATTCGATTGGGGCAACGATGCTCACCCAAACACGCCGTGGGCGCACACCGTGATTTACGAAGCGCATGTGAAAGGGCTTACCAAAAAGTTTCCCGATTTGACCGAGGCCGGCACTTATCGCGCGTTGGCCGACAAGCGGGTGATCGGCCATCTGAAAAGCCTCGGCATCACCGCCATCGAGCTGCTGCCCTTGCCGCTGCATTCCGATGAATATCATTTGCAGCAAAACGGCCTCGTGAATTATTGGGGCTACAACACTTATGCCCATTTCGCCGTGGAGCCGCGCTATGCCGCCGCGCCCGAGCAGGCCGCCGATGAGCTGCGCGCCGCCGTGAAAGCGCTGCATCAGGCCGGCATCGAAGTGATTTTGGACGTGGTGTTTAACCACACCGCCGAGCAAGACATGCCCACCGGCCTGATGCTGTGCCAGCGCGGCATCGACGCGCCGGCTTGGTATTGGCTTGATGCGCACGGCCAATACCAAAACTGGACCGGCACCGGCAACACCCTCAACGTGGCGCAGCGCGATGTGGCGCGCTGGGTGATGGATTGCCTGCGCCATTGGCGGCAAAGCTTTCATATCGATGGTTTCCGCTTCGATTTGGCCAGCGTATTGGGGCGCGAGCCCGAATTTCACACTGACGCACATTTTTTTCAGACGGCCTATCAAGACCCGCTGCTCGCCGGTTGCAAGCTGATTGCCGAACCGTGGGACATTGGGCAGGGCGGCTATCAGCTGGGCGCATTCCCCACGCCGTTTGCCGAGTGGAACGACCGCTTCCGCGACGATATCCGCGCTTTTTGGCTGCGCCAAAGCGGGCGCTTGGGCGTGTTTGCCGAACGCTTGGCAGGCTCTGCCGATGTGTTTCGCCATCGCGGCAAAAAGCCTTCAGACGGCATCAACTTTCTCACCGCACACGACGGCTTCACCCTGCATGATTTGGTGAGCTACAACGAAAAACACAACGAAGCCAACGGCGAGGGCAACCGTGACGGCCACCACGAAAATTTCAGCGACAACCACGGCGAAGAAGGCGAAACCGGCAATGCCGAAATCGCCGCTTTGCGCGAATACAGCGCCAAAGCCCTGCTGGCCACGCTTTTTTTCGCCAACGGCACACCCATGCTGCTGGCCGGCGACGAGCTGGGCAACAGCCAACAGGGCAACAACAACGGTTATTGCCAAGACAACGAAATCACTTGGTTGGACTGGACGCAGCAAAATGGCCGTCTGAAAGAATATGTGCAAACACTTGCCGCGCTGCGCCGCGAAATACCCCTGCTCAATAACAACAGCTGGTGGGACGGGCGCGTGCGCTGGCTCAACAGCGGCGGCCGGGAAATGCGCGAGCGCGATTGGCATGATGGCAGCAGCAAAGCTTTGCAAGTGCTGCTTGATGAGCAATGGCTGCTGTTGGTGAACGCCAAACGCGGCAGCCAGATATTTGATTTACCCAAAGGGGAATGGTTGTGCCGTTGCGCACCGTCGCAACACCACCGATACGCTGATGGCCGCTGCCAAGTGGGGCACATGGGCATCTGGCTTTTTCACCAACAAAAACCGCTAAAGGATTAGAGATGAATACCAACGAAAACACAACAAGCAACGATGGTGGCCGCACGCTGCACACAATGGATATTGCCGATAACACGCTGGTGTTGATATTGGCGGGCGGGCGGGGCACGCGTTTGCACGAAATGACCGACCGCCGCTCCAAGCCGGCCGTGTATTTCGGTGGTAATTGGCGCATTATCGACTTCACCTTGTCCAACTGCCTCAATTCCAACCTGAAAAAAATCGGCGTGCTCACGCAATACGAAGCCCATTCGCTCTTGCGCCACCTGCAGCATGCCTGGTCTTTCCTGCCGCGCGACCGCGGCCAGTTTGTCGACATGCTGCCGGCGCGCCAGCAGATTGACGAAGTGATGTGGTATCGCGGCACGGCCGATGCCGTGTGGCAAAATGTGCCCATCATGCAAGAGCACTACAAACCCAAATATGTGCTGATTCTGGCGGGCGACCACATCTATAAAATGGACTATATGCGCATGCTGAGCGATCACGTGGCCAGCGGCGCCAAATGCACCGTGGGCTGCATCGAAGTGAAGCGCAGCGAAGCCGACCAATTCGGCATCATGGCGGTAAACGAAGCGCTGCAAGTGCAAGAATTCGTGGAAAAGCCGAGCAACCCGCCGAGCATGCGCGAAAAGCCCGATTATTCGCTCGCTTCGATGGGCATTTATGTGTTTGACGCCGATTACCTTTACCAAACGCTGGCCGAAGAAGTAACCAAAGTGGGCACCAACCACGATTTCGGCAAAGACATTCTGCCGCGCGCGCTGAAAGAAGAAGTGCTTTACGCTCACCCGTTTGAACGCTCCTGCATGGGGCGCAATGCCGAGGGCAGCATTTACTGGCGCGATGTGGGCACGCTCGACAGCTATTGGCGCACTCATATGGATTTGGTTACCGAGCACCCGCAGCTCAATCTTTTCGACCGCTCCTGGCCGGTGCGCGGCCTGCCCACACAGGCCATGCCGACCAAATTTTTCTATAAAAACAAAGAGCGCAGCGGGCTCGACAACTCATTGGTGAGCGGCGGCTGCATCATCACCGATGCCGATATCCGCTCGTCGGTGTTGTTTGAGCGGGTGAGCGTGCAGGAAAACAGCATACTCGATTCGGTGGTGGTGCTGCCCGGCGTGCGCATCGGCAAAAACTGCCATCTGAAAAACTGCATTATCGAGCGTGAATGCGTGATTCCCGACGGCATGCAAATCGGCATCAATGCTGAAGAAGACGCCCGCCGTTTCCGCGTGAGCTCCAGCGGCGAAGTGGTGCTGGTGACGCCGGCCATGCTCAAAGCGCTGCTCAAAGCGCGCGAAGCCGAAGCATAAGCATAAGCATAAAGAAGCGGCGGGCGGCCACCATGCCCGCACCGCCGCCTTTCAGACGGCCTTAAATCTGAAAATAAAAATTTACCTTCATAATCAAAGTGAAACATCAAGCCTATACCCTATAATGGCGGCACGGCATACTCATCATCCGTGCAAGCAGCATCCGGCTTCAAACCGACTGCAAAACAGTTTGGCTGCGGTTTCACAACAGGAGATCAACCATGAAAATTCTACACGCAAGCTCAGAGCTTTATCCGCTCATCAAAACCGGCGGCCTGGCCGATGTGCTGGGCGCGCTTCCCTTTGCCCAACAGCAGCGCGGCGATGATGTGCGCGTGGTGCTGCCTTATTACCGCCAAGTGCGCGAAGCCTTGCCCGACACCACCGAAGTGGCCGCACGCGACACCTTCGGCGGCTATGTGGTGGTGCGCTATGCCGATTATCAGGGCGTGGGGCTTTATCTGGTGGACGCGCCGCATCTGTATGACCGCGGCGGCAACCCTTATCACGACCAAAACTATTTCGATTACAGCGACAACGTCATCCGCTTCGGCCTGCTCGGCTGGGCGGCCGCGGCGCTGGCCGGCGGCATGGACGAAACATGGGGCAAGGCCGATGTGCTGCACGCCCACGATTGGCAAACCGGCCTGGCGCCTGCTTATCTGGCCGCTTGGGGCGTGGATGTGCAAAGCGTGTTTACCATTCACAATATCGCCTATCAGGGCATGTTTATGTCCAAGCACTTGGCCGAGCTGGATTTGCCTTGGGCGATGTATCATGTGGACGGGCTGGAATTCCACAACCAAATCTCGTTTTTGAAAGCCGGCCTGTATTATGCCGACCACATCACCACCGTCAGCCCCACTTATGCGGCGGAAATCACCTGCGAGCCTGCGGCCTGCGGCCTGCAAGGCCTGCTGCAAACCCGCTTGGCACAAGGCCGTTTGAGCGGCATTTTGAACGGCGTGGACGATGCCGTGTGGAGCCCGAAAACCGATGCCGCGCTGGTGAAAAACTACCATTTGAAAGCCATGCAGGGCAAAAAAGCCGATAAATTGGCGCTGCAACAGCATTTCGGCTTGGCAGAAGACGATCAAGCCTTGCTCGCCGTGATGGTGTCGCGGCTCACGCCGCAAAAAGGCGCCGATTTGCTGGTGGAAGCTTTAAGCGAAAAGCTCGCCGCACATCCGCAGCTGCAATTTGCATTGCTGGGCAGCGGCGCGCCTGAGCTGGAGCAGGCATTTTATGCGCTGGCCGAGGCTTATCCGCAGCAAGTGGGCATCCATATCGGCTACGACGAAACCTTGGCGCACCGGCTGATTGGCGGCGGCGATGTGATTATTATCCCCAGCCGCTTCGAGCCTTGCGGCCTCACCCAGCTCTACGGCTTAAAATACGGCACGTTGCCGCTGGTGCGCCACACCGGCGGGTTGGCCGACACGGTGGTGGGCTGCGATGCCGACAGCCTCAAAGCCAAAACCGCCACCGGCTTTGTGTTTGAAGAAGCTTCTGCCGCCGCTTTGGGCGCGGCGCTCGAAGAAGCACTGGCGCTGTGGCACAAGCCGCGCGCCTGGCCGGCCATACGCAAAGAGGCCATGTTGCAAGATTTCAGTTGGCAGAAAGCAGCGGAAGCTTATGATGCGTGTTACGCCCACTTGAAACGCTAATTTAAGTGCATATTTTGATATTTTATTGTTGTGCAATTATATCGGGTGGTAGTTTTACAACAAATCTGCCCTTAATTGCCTATAAATAAAGCAATAAGCTAAAAAGATAAGGCCGCCGCTTTCAGACGGCCTTAAAATTATGAAAATTATGCCGAATTCTTAAAACCAAACCGCCAACCTTGTGTGGAGAACAAAACCATGGTCAAGTTACCTGAATATGAATACCGCGTGCCCAAGCCCGATGCCGAGCTTGTGCGCAAATCTATTGTTTACAAACTGATTTTTATTTTGGGCGTCGACCCGCGCGATGCCAGACCCGAAGATTGGCTCAATGCCGCCATGTTTGCCGCCCGCGATTTGGTAACTGAGAGCTTTCTGCAAACCCGCCGCAGCCACATCGAGCACCAAAAACGCATGGTGTATTATTTATCGATGGAATTTCTGCTGGGTCGCGCCTTTACCAATTCGCTGATTAACGAAGGCGTTTACGATGTGTTTATCGAGGCTTTCCGCCAGCTGGGCATCGATTTTGACGAAGTGAGCGAAAAAGAAGAAGACCCGGGCTTGGGCAACGGCGGCCTCGGCCGCTTGGCCGCGTGTTTCCTCGATTCGCTGGCCACTTTGCGCATTCCGGCCATGGGCTACGGCATCCGCTATCAATACGGCATGTTCAAGCAGGAAATCGTTGACGGCCAGCAAGTGGAAAAGCCCGATTTGTGGCTCGATAAAGGCATGGCCTGGCAATTTGCCCGCCCCAACAAGCATTATCCGGTGGCTTTTGGCGGCCAATTGCGTAGCATCGGCCCCATCAAATACTGGAAGCCGTCTGAAAAAATCACTGCGCTGGGCTATGATGAAATCATTCCCGGCTATGGTGGCGATGTGGCCAACCCCTTGCGCTTGTGGACCGCACATGCCGGCTCGCTGTTTGATTTGGCCGATTTCAACAAAGGCGATTATTTTTCCGCCATGCGTAACCAAACCAGCGATGAAAACATTTCGCGCGTGCTCTATCCCAACGATTCCACCGAAAGCGGCCGCGAATTGCGGCTCAAGCAGGAATATTTCTTGGTGTCGGCCTCAGTGCAAGACATCATCGCCCGCCACAAATGCCGCTTCGACAGCATCGAAACGCTGGCCGACGAAGTGGCCATCCACCTCAACGACACCCATCCGGTGCTGGCCATTCCCGAGCTGATGCGCATTCTGATTGATGAAGAAGGCATCGCGTGGCAAGACGCTTGGGCGATGTGTTGCAAAATCTTCTCCTATACCAACCACACCCTGATGAGCGAAGCCTTGGAAAGCTGGTCGGTTGATTTAATGGGTCGCCTACTGCCGCGCCATTTGGATTTGATTTTCGAAATCAACGAATATTTCCTCGATAGCGTACGCGAGCTGGGTGAATATGATGAAGAATTTATCCGTCGCGTGTCGATTATCGATGAGGGCTATGAGCGCCGTGTGCGCATGGCCTGGCTGGCCGTGGTGGCTTCGCACAAAGTCAACGGCGTGGCCAAAATCCACTCCGATTTGATGACCACCTCAATTTTTGCCGATTTTGCCGAGCTTTTCCCCGAGCGCTTCACCAACGTGACCAACGGCGTTACCCCGCGCCGCTGGATTGCCGTGGCCAACCGCCCCTTGGCCGGCTTTCTCGACAAACACCTGGGCACGCCGCAATGGCGCTTGCATTTGGAAAAATTAGCCGAGCTCAACGATTTGGTGGACGACCCGAAAGTGCAGGCCGAATTTGCCGAAGTGAAAAATGCCAACAAACGCCGCCTGGCCGACTATATCGAGCGCGAGCTCGGCATCAAGGTCAACCCCGAAGCCTTGTTTGATGTGCAAATCAAGCGCATCCACGAATACAAGCGCCAAGCCATGAACGTGATGCACATCATCGACCGCTACAACCGCATTTTGGCGCATCCTGAAAAAGATTGGCAGCCGCGCGTGTTTATTTTTGCCGGCAAAGCCGCTTCGGCTTATTACATGGCCAAAAAAATCATCCGTCTGATTAATGATGTGGCCGCTGTGATCAACAACGACAAACGCATTCACGATCTGATTAAAGTGGTGTTTATCCCCAACTACAGCGTGAGCCTGGCGCAAATCATCACGCCGGCGGCCGATTTGTCGGAGCAGATTTCGCTGGCCGGCACCGAAGCCTCTGGCACCGGCAACATGAAATTCGCCCTCGGCGGCGCGCTCACCATCGGCACGCTCGACGGCGCCAACGTGGAAATCCGCGAAAAAGTGGGCGACGACAACATCTTTATCTTCGGCAACACCGTGGAGCAAGTGGAAGCACTGCGCCGCGAAGGCTACGACCCCATCAGCTATCTGGAAGCCGATCGCGACCTGCGCCAAGTGGTAAAACAAGTCACCACCGGCGTGTTTTCGCCTGATGAACCCGGCCGCTACAGCGATGTGGCACAGGCACACGGCGATTATTATCAATTGATGGCCGATTTCCGCAGCTATGTTGAAGCGCAAAACAAAGCAGACGAATATTATCGCGACACCGCCAAATGGCGCCGCGCCGCGCTGATTAATATCGCCAATATGGGCTATTTCTCATCCGACCGCTCCATTCAGCAATATGCCGATAAAATCTGGCACATCAAACCCTTGAGCGAAACGGAGCTGGCACAAAACGGCAATTAAGTTTTAAGTGTGATGGTTTGCAGGCCGTCTGAAAATATTTTCAGACGGCCTTTCTTATACCCATTCAAAAAAGTAAGCTAACAAGGCGGCGAACCGCAGACAGTACAGATATAGTGGAATGCAGGAAAAAGTGACACAACGGGTAGGTTGGGTTGAAAACCCAACAAGCCCACAGGCCGTCTGAAACGTTGGGTTTGACAACCCAACCTACCTGTTATAGTGCGCAGTTTTGTATCACTTTTTCTTGCATTCCACTATAGTACGGCAAGGCGAGACAAAGAAGTTAGGTTATTTTTTTAGATTGGTATTATGCCTATAATTCACCGCTAAAACATTCAACAGGCAGGTGCGCACGCGAAAGGGTGCCAGGCCGTTTGAAACGCTTTCAGACGGCCTTGGCATTATGCAACGATGGGCTTTATATCGACTTGAATCGCTATCACCCGAAAATGCGCCGCGCGCGCTTATTTGTTTCACCATCCGCTCAAATTGCGCGTAAAATCCGCCCACCATGAATGAAAAAAAATGTTTCCATTGCGGGCTGGACGTGCCCGAAAATATCCACCTGAACATACGCTATGAAAAGCGCGAAGAGCCGGCCTGTTGCGCCGGCTGCCAGGCGGTGGCGCAAAGCATTATCGATGCGGGGCTGGGGCATTATTACAGGCAGCGCACCGCCGAGGCCGAAAAAGCCGCCTTGCCGCCGCCGGAAATTCTCGAGCAGCTCAAACTTTACGATTTGCCGCAAATGCAGGCCGATTTTGTGGAAACTTTATCCGGCAGCGAGCGCGAAGCGGTGTTGATGCTCGGCGGCATCACCTGCGCCGCCTGCGTGTGGCTGATCGAGCAGCAATTGCTGCGGCTTGATGGCGTGTTGCGCGTGGATTTGAACTACAGTACCCACCGCATGCGCGTGGCTTGGGACAATGATCGCGTGGCGCTTTCCGATATTTTGCTGCGCGTGCAAAACACGGGCTACACCGCCGCGCCTTATGATGCGCAGAAATTCGAACAGCAGGCGCAAAAAGAGCGCAAGCAATCGCTGATCCGGCTGGCCGTGGCCGGGCTTGGCATGATGCAGACCATGATGTTTGCCATTCCCACTTATCTTTACAACGATATCGAGCCGCAATATCTGGCGCTGCTGCATTGGGGCGCTTTGCTGATGGTGCTGCCGGTGATGTTTTATTCGGCCGTGCCGTTTTACAAAGGCACTTGGCGCGATTTGAAAAACCGCCGCGTGGGCATGGACACGCCCGTGGCCATTGCGCTGATTCTCACTTTTATCGCCGGCCTTTATGCGCTTTTGAATAATGCGGGGCAGGGCATGTATTTCGAATCGCTGGCGATGTTTGTGTTTTTCCTGCTGGCCGGGCGCTATATGGAGCAGATTGCGCGGCGCAAAGCGGGCGACGCGGCCGAGCGGCTGGTGAAGCTGGTGCCCGCATTTTGCCACCGTCTGCCAGATTATCCCGCCAGCGAAGCGAGCGAAGAGGCCGCCGTGGTGCAGCTTAGCGCCGGCGATATTCTGGCTGTGCGCCCGGGCGAAGTGATTCCCGCCGATGGCCGCGTGCTCGCCGGTGAGAGCGAGGTAAACGAAGCCATGCTCACCGGCGAGAGCCTGCCTGTGTTCAAAGCCGCGGGCAGCAGCGTAACCGCCGGCACGCTCAACAGCTCCGGCCCTTTGGTGATTCAGGCCGAGCAAGTGGGCGGCCACACCCGCTTATCCCATATTGTGAAGCTGCTCGACCGCTCGCTGGCGCAAAAGCCGCGCCTGGCCGAATTGGCCGATAAATATGCCTCATCGTTTGTGCTTGGCCTGCTTTTAATGGCCGTGCCCGTGTTTATCGGCTGGTGGCTTTATGCCGATGTGCAAACCGCCTTGTGGATTACCGTGGCGCTGCTGGTAATCACCTGCCCCTGCGCCTTATCGCTGGCCACGCCCACCGCGCTGGCCGCATCCACCGGCATGCTCGCTTCAGACGGCGTGTTGATCAGCGGCAGCCACAGCCTGGAGGGCTTGTCGCAAATCAGCGATGTGGTGTTCGACAAAACCGGCACCCTCACCGAAGGCCGTCTGAACGTGCGCACCATTTTGCCCTTGGGCAATATCGATATGCACCAAGCCGCCCAAATCGCGCGCGCGCTCGAAGCCCAATCGGAGCACCCGATTGCCCGCGCCATTATGAGCCTGCCCGAAGGCGGCGGCCTCGATATCCGCAGCGCGCAGCGGCTCAACCGCATCGGCCACGGCGTGAGCGCCGAGCTTGCCATCAACGGCCAAAGCCAAACCTGGGCGCTCGGCCGCCCCGAATTTGTGGCCGAAATCGCCGGCCATCTGCCACGCGCGCTGCAAGAAATCGAGCACAGCGGCAGCCTGATTGCGCTGGGCAATCGCCAAGGCTTTCAAGCCGCCTTTTTGCTCGACGACACCATCAAAAGCAATGTGCCTGCCATGCTCGCCACGCTCAAGCAGCAAGGCCTGCGCCTGCACCTGCTCAGCGGCGACAGAGCCGCCGCCGTGCAAAACCTCGCCGCCGGGCTGGCGCTGGATGCGCACCGCGCCGAAGCCACGCCGGAAGACAAACTCGCCTATGTCGAAACCCTGCAACGGCAAGGACGCAAAGTGCTGATGGTGGGCGACGGCATCAACGACGCCCCCGTGCTCGCCCGCGCCGATGTGTCGGTGGCCGTGGCCGGCGGCGCCGATGTGGCACGCGAAGGCGCCGATGTGGTGCTGCTCAACGATGACATGGCCGTGCTGCCGCGCATTCTCAAGCAAGCGCAGCGCACCCGCCGCATTATCCGCCAAAACCTAATCTGGGCCAGCATCTACAACCTCATCGCCGTGCCCCTGGCCGTGCTCGGCTTCGTCACCCCCTGGATCGCCGCCCTAGGCATGAGCATCAGCTCGTTGATTGTGGTGGCCAATGCTTTAAGATTATTGAAAAAACAGGCGGATTAAACGGCTATCAATAAGGCCGTCTGAAAGAAAACATAAAATTTAAATTATTGGAATAAGCCATAGGCCGTCTGAATATTCAGACGGTCTAGGGTCTGTTCACATTTCATCCGTGCGTAAGATTTTGAGCGCAAAAGCGCGCTTGCAAGGCGAAAAGCGCAGCAAGGTTGGACACCTTGCGAGCATTTTCAACGCGGCAGGCGCGTTTTTGAGCCAAAAGATTACCACGAGATGAATTGTGAATAGACCCTAAGGCTTTTGTTTGTATTTAAGTTTAAGCGGATAGTGTTAAGTTTTTATAAATTAAGATAAGTTTTGCATTGATTAACATGTGATTGGCATGGTAGTATGCTGAATCGTTGCTTGAGAACAATAAGTAACAATTCAATCATCTATTTTATAAATTTCAATTGTTTGATTTATGATTTCCGAGGTGGCGACTTGCTGAGTTGCGCGTGCGCGATTTGAATTCAGATGATTTCAGAGATGAGAGTGAGTTGTTTACTTTGAATGGGTTGAACATCCGTTCTGTGAGCGCGGCTTATCTGAATAATAAAGCGCTTTGTATAATTAGATGTAGTAACAGGCCATAATAATAGTTAAATTTACGCGTATCCAAAGGATTAAATTCTATGAATTTTTTATTAATAATAATATTGATAATACTATTTTCTATTTATTTTAGTATAGGTATATATTTTTTTAAGAATAAAAATGATATAGGAAACTTTACCGATTTTGTTTATATCAATCAATATATTTTTTATGCTACTGGGTTTTTAAATATATTTTTATCAAAAATATTTAAAATATTAAATATTAAATATTTAAACAGAAGGATAAATGAAGGTAAAAAATATGCTGAAATTATTCAAAATTCAATGCTATATATAACATATTTAACATTTTTGATTTGTCTTGCTTCACTTTTTTGGTTTATTGTTTTTATTTTTAATAATGGGAGATAAAGTGTCCACAATACAAAAAGCTATTAATTATGCGGATGCGCTTCAAAATGCTAATAAAATAATAGAAACTTTTCAAAAACCAGTAGATTCTAAAACTTCGCTTGATGGGTTGGATGCCACAATTGCAGCTATTTCTTTAGCGGCAACGGGAGCTGCTATCATTGCAAGTGCACAAAACTCTGGTAAGACAGGTGTAGCGCAGGTTGGAGCAGCTATATCAACAGGGGCAGCATTTCAATTGAATGGAGCTGTCGCATCTGCATCATTAGCAAGCGTAGCCTGTATGTAGCAACTGTGTTTTCAACTCGTCAGTCAAAAACACCAAACACTGAAAATCAAGCGCAGGAGAGGCCGTCTGAATGGAGATAATTGCGTACGCT
>NZ_SLXE01000040.1 GCF_004341385.1 Uruburuella suis | reverse complement strand
TGGCAGGTGTATTAGGGTTGTGTGAGAGCTCCCTTTTTACACCTGCTTTCCTTTTTATTCAATGTTATGACAAGTAATTGTGAACAGACCCTAGCAAGCTGCCGCCGTGCATCCCGCACCCAACAAAAATGCGCATGTAGGATAATTCAATTTTGCAACCAAACCAAACAGAAACGCGCAGAAAGCCAGCACCAACTCAATATAAAAAAGCTGAATCACAGGTTTTCCTGAATTTTAATTTCTATATACATAATCAGATTTTCAAGTTTTTCAGGCCGTCTGAAAACATAAGTTTATTTTTCCAATTTATATACCTCATACCCTTCTTGAAGGTTTATCAAATTAAACGATAAACATCAATTAGATAGAAACACCCTCGCCCCCCCCCCAACAGCGGCCGCTTTTTTGCCGTGCATCAAATTTCTTCCACATCTCGCAAACAAACAGTTGCCAGCTTATTTTGTTTTCATAATAATGCGCTTAACAAAATCGTTTAGTTTTATTACAGCCCTTTGCGGCAAGGTATAAATCTGAATATAAGGCCGTCTGAAGCACTTTCTCACACCTCATGATGAAACCGTGCAGCCGCGCTTTGCGCCTGCTGCTGAAAACAAGCCGTTTGAAAGCGGCACTCCTCAACTCAGCATAATTAAAGGACGCTTCATGAACCAGCATAAACTTCTTTTCTGGTCGATTACGGTTGCCTTGGCCGGTTTTTTGTTCGGCTTTGACACCGTTGTCATTTCAGGTGCCGATCAGGCTTTGCAGGAAATGTGGCAGAGCTCCAGCCTGTTTCACGGCGTGGTGGTGATGTCGTCGGCATTGTGGGGTACGGTCATCGGTGCGCTTTTCGGCAGCATTCCCACTGACCGCCTCGGCCGCAAGAAAACGCTGATTTTAATCGGTTTTCTCTATATCATCGGCGCGGCCGGCTCGGCGCTGGTTTCCGACCCGTGGCTGTTTGCCGCTTTCCGTTTTTTGGGCGGGCTGGGTGTGGGCGCTTCGACCATTGCCGCGCCGGCCTATGTGTCTGAAATAGCGCCGCCCGACAAACGCGGCCGCTTGGTGGCGATGTATCAATTCAATATCGTGTTCGGCATTTTGATGGCTTATTTGTCGAATTTTATGTTTACCAGTCTCGATTTGGGCGCCAACACTTGGCGCTGGATGCTGGGCATACAGGTGCTGCCGGCCATCATCTACACCTTAATGGTGTTGACCGTGCCGATGTCGCCGCGCTGGCTGATGATGAAAGGCCGCTATGAAGAAGCGCGCGCGGTGTTGAAGCAGATTAATCCCGATGCCGATTTTGAAGAGCTGGCAGCCGCAGCCAAAGCCGATAGCGCGCACAAAAAAGAAAGCATGTGGCTGAAAAAATACCGCACGCCGGTGTTGCTCGCTTTTCTGATTGCCTTTTTCAACCAAGTGTCGGGCATCAATGCTTTTCTGTATTACGCTCCGCGCATTTTTGAAATTGCCGGTTTGGAAAAAAGCGCCGCCATGCTCAGCAGCGTGGGCATCGGCATTGTGAACCTGATTTTCACTTTTGTGGGCTTGGCTCTAATCGACAAATTCGGCCGCCGCCAATTGATGTATATCGGCTCGTTTGGCTATATTATTTCTTTGGGCTTGGTATCGCTGGCCTTTTTCATGCACTGGCAAGGCATGGCGGTGCCGCTGTTTTTCTTCCTCTTTATCGCGGCGCACGCCATCGGCCAGGGCACGGTGATTTGGGTGTTTATTTCCGAAATTTTCCCCGGCCACCTGCGCGCACAAGGCCAATCGCTCGGCAGCTCCACCCACTGGGTGCTGGCCGCCGCCATTCCCGCCGCCATTCCGTTTTTGTTTGACAGCATAGGCGCGGCATGGGTGTTTGTCGTGTTTACCGCGATGATGGTGTTGCAGCTTTTATTCGTCATGTTTATGATGCCAGAAACCAAAGGCGTACCGCTTGAGGAATTGTCCAAATCTCTGATCAAGGAAGATACATTATGAAAGTGACCAGCTTCGGCGAAGTGTTGTGGGATGATTTTCCCGATGGCAAAGTGCTCGGCGGTGCGCCGCTGAATGTGTTGGTGCGGCTGCGCTCGCTCGGTGCGGATGCCAGCATCATCAGCCGCCGCGGCGATGATGCCGACGGCGCGGAATTGCTGCGCCAGATTGAAGAAAAAAATGTTCACAGCAACCTTTTGCAGGTAGATAAAACCCAAGCCACCAGCCTGGTAAAGGTGAAGCTTGATCGCAGCGGCAGCGCTTCTTACGACATCGTTTACCCCTGCGCGTGGGACCGCATCGAAGTGGAGCCGGCCGCCTTGGCGCGCGTGGCCGAATCGGATGCGTTTATTTTCGGCAGCCTCTCCACCCGCGATGAAGTGTCGCGTGCATCGCTGGCGCAATTGCTCGAGCAGGCCAAATTCAAAATTTTCGATGTTAACCTGCGCCCGCCGCATTACGACATTGAGCGCATTTTGGCCACCATGAAGCTGGCCGACTTGGTGAAGCTCAACGATGACGAGCTGCATGAAATCGCCAGCACGCTCGGCTCCAAATACCATTCGCTCGAGCAAAACATCCGCTTTTTGGCCGATTTGAGCGGCGCGGCCAAAATCTGCGTTACCCTCGGCAGCCACGGCGCCATGTATTATCAAGAAGGCCAGATTTACCACAACAGCGGCTTTCGCGTGAAAGTGGCCGACACCGTGGGCTCGGGCGACAGCTTTTTGGCCGGCCTCACCTACAAGCTGCTCAATGCCGCCGCGCCGCAAGAAGCACTCGCCTTTGCCTGCGCACTGGGCGCGCTGGTGGCCTCTTACCACGGTGCCACGCCCGAAATCAGCCTGCAGCAAATAGAAAGCTTTATGCATCCGGCTTGATGGCGGAGCGAATCTTTCACCACGGCATCTTTTCAGGTGCCGTTTTTTGCGTCCGTTTTCAGCTATAATGGCGGGCAATCTTCAGGCCGTCTGAACACGGTTTCAGACGGCCTCTTTAATAATGAAAAGGACACCCCCATGAGAAAACCCGCCCGCGGCTATGCCCGCGTCGACCGCGTGAAAGAACAAATCATGCGCGAGCTGGCCGAATTGGTGCGCACTGGCCTGAAAGACCCGCGCGCCGGCTTTATCACCATCAACGATGTAGAAGTGACCCGCGATTACAGCCACGCCACCGTTTACTACACCGTGCTCGACGACAAAGCCCGCGAAGTAACCGCCGAAGCGCTCGAACACGCCAAAGGCTTTTTGCGCAGCGAATTATCCAAACGCATCACCGTGTTCCGCACGCCAGAGCTGCATTTTGAATACGACGAATCGGTTGAGCGCGGCATGAGCATTTCGCAATTGATTGACGAAGTGGCCGCCGAAAAACCGGTAGACGATTAACACATGAAAAAAATCTTGTGCGCAGGCATTGTGGCAGCAGCATCGTTGAATCTCTATGCTGCGCCACTGGTATTTAATTGGCAACAACATCAGGCCGAAGTAACAGAAACCATCCAATCGGCTGACCAAACCATTAAAACCCGATACCGCATTCGGCTGCTGCCGCAACCGGACAATACTTTTTTGCTGCATACAAGCAATGCCGAAATGATGTCCATCAACGGCACACCGCCCGCCAAAGAGCTCAAAACGCTTACAGAAACACTCTATGCCCTTGCCCCTGATGTGGTGATCAGCAAAGAAGGAATGCCGCTGGATATTCCGCAATGGGATGCTTATTACCGCCTTATCAATCACTTGGGCAACAACAACCCAAATCAAACCCAAAATAGTGAGCTGGATAAAAAGCTCAACGAAGCCCTCAAACTCAAAACCATGCAAGAGCCTTGGTGTTACTGGGTTTGTTTGTGGGCGCAAGAAAACCCTGCAACATTCCCGCTCAATCAAACCGATAATGAAACATCATTCGGCCTGCCTTTAATCAGAAAAACCAATTATCAGCTTGTAAACGCGTCAAAAAACAACCTAACCTTAAAATACACCGCCACCCTTCAGCCCGCTCAAAATCTGGAGTTGGAAACGGTTATGGAAAATTTTGACCACAACCTCAAAAAAGCGCCCACACCCGCAACGCAGGCAGAATGGCAGGAAGTTAAAGGAAAAATCAGCAAAAGCACCATCATTACCGCCCAAATAAACACCCAAACCCTGCAGCCCAGCGAAGTGAAAGCAACGGAAAGCAAAACCGATGGCAATGGCAAAACAAGCACCACCACCCGTTTGTATCAGTTTCGCTGGCTGCCTTAACCCATTATTGACAACAAGCCGTCTGAAACCTTTTCAGACGGCCAATACTCCATGCCACCATTAACCATCCGCCGCAACCGTTACCGCACCGCTTTAATGGTCATCCTATCTGTACTGATGACTGTCGGCTTTCTGCACATTTTAAAGCGCCCGCATACCTACACCTTCACACTAGCGTTTGAAATGTTTGGTCTCCTATTTTTTGGGCTAATGGGCATTGGTTGGTTGTGCCAGCTCAAACGCCCCGCCGTGCTGATACTGACTTCAGAAGGCTTTTACGATTACAGCACAACACTCGCTACTGGCAGCCTGATTCCATGGGCGCATGTCCAACACATCCGCCTAGAGCCAGTTAAGGTTCACTTTCTTACCGCTTGCTGGAATATTAGCATCACACTGACCGACGAGAATGATTTTATCCGTATGCAAACACCGTGGAAACGACTCTTGCTGCGACCCGGCTATTGGCTTGGCTATTCAGCAATAATCATCCCGCTTATCGATGCGGCCTTGCCGCGACAAGAAATCGCCCAAGCCATGCAACACTACCACCACACCTATCACACCACACAAAACCGTCTGAACACATGAATCCCACCCCCCCCAAACGCCCCGTTAACGGCGTGTTGCTGCTCGACAAACCGCAAGGCATATCGAGCAACACCGCGCTGCAAAAAGCCCGCCGCCTCTACCGCGCCGAAAAAGCCGGCCACACCGGCGTGCTCGATCCGCTCGCCACCGGCTTATTGCCTGTGTGTTTCGGCGAAGCCACCAAGTTTGCCCAATACCTGCTCGATGCCGACAAAGCCTACACCGCCACGCTTAAACTCGGTGAAGCCAGCAGCACGGGCGATGCCGAGGGCGAAATCATCGCCACCGCCCGTGCCGATATTTCAGCGGCCGAGTTTCAGACGGCCTGCCAAGCGCTCACCGGTGCCATCCGCCAAGTGCCGCCGATGTTTTCCGCGCTCAAACATGAAGGCCACCCGCTCTACGAATACGCCCGCAAAGGCATCGTTATCGAACGCAAAGCGCGCGACATCACCATTTATTCGATTAATGTTGAAGCCTTCGATGCGCCGCAAGCCGTGATAAACGTGCGTTGCAGCAAAGGCACTTATATCCGCACCTTAAGCGAAGACATCGCCAAACACATCGGCACTTTCGCCCATCTCACCGCCCTGCGCCGCACCGAAACCGCTGGTTTCAACATCAGCCAAACCCACAGCCTCGAAGCGCTCGAAGCCCTCGACGAAGCTGCGCGCGATACGCTTTTACTGCCCTGCGATGTGTTGGTGCAGCACCTGCCCCGCATCACGCTGGATGATGAAAGTGTGAAAATGCTCAAATTCGGCCAGCAGCCCGAGTTTCATGCCGTTAATTTACCTGCCGGCACACCGATACGCGTGTATAGCGAAAACGGTGGATTTATTGGTTTGGCAGATTATTTGGCCGACAAAGGCCGCTTGAAAGCCGTGCGTTTGATGAACACCGCCGCATAAACCGGCAGGCCGTCTGAAAACTTGAAAGCTTTGCAAAACCAGATATTTGTCGCACCCGCGCAGGCAGGAGTGACGGCAAGGGCGTTTTGTAAAGCTTTCAACCTTTCAGACGGCCTTACCACACCCACCCGAAAAATCTCCCGCCAAACGTGCAAAACCGCCAAAGTTATGGCATAATCCGCCTTTCGCTTGATTCATCAGGCGGATTCAGGAGTTTGCACAGGTTCCGGCTTGGCAAACTTGTCCGAACCGCAAGGTTCACTTTATTTTCGGAGTTTCCAAAATGGCATTGACCGTAGAACAAAAAGCCCAAATCATCAAAGATTTCCAACGCAAAGAAGGCGACACCGGCTCTTCTGAAGTGCAAGTTGCGCTGCTCACTTTCCGCATCAACGACTTAACCCCCCACTTCAAAGCCAACGCTAAAGATCACCACAGCCGTCGCGGCCTGTTGAAAATGGTCAGCGCCCGCCGCCGCCTGCTTTCTTACCTGCGCCGCACCGACGCCGACACTTACCGCAACCTGATCACCCGTTTGGGCTTGCGCAAATAATCATTTTGATGCACAAAACGCCGCTCTCGCCGAGCGGCGTTTTTTATGCGCCCGCCGCCGCGAAGTGCTATAGTGGTTCCCAATCCGCCAAGCTACAGCCGCCAAGCAAGCACGTCCGAAGCTCTGCCCGCCGCCCATCTATGGCTGATAAACTTAATAATTGCCCTGCAATCCATGCTGAAACAAGCCTTCGGTTTGCCTGCACCTTGACATCATTATCTGATGCCGTCTGAAACTTTTCAGACGGCCAAGAAAACTGCAAATCAGATACTTGTATCCGACACTTGCCGCAGCGCTGAATCCTTGTTCTGCGAACAAGCGTCGGATTCAAGAATCCGACCTGCCCATTGAAATCGTTATCGCCAGCAGCATGCTGGCTGAGCGGCAAGCAAGTTATACCAACCCTAAAAAACAAGATAACAGGGCGGAAGCCTGCAACAGCACAGCTAATGCGGCAAGGTGAGGCAACGCAGCCGGCCTATTTTTTAGATTTGGTATGATACATCTTCTCAGCTCAACAAAAGGAGCACCGCCATGCAGCTTTATGTTAGCCACACATCCCCTTACGGCCGGCTTTGCCTGATTCGCGCCTACCTGCTCGGCCGGCACGATATGCAGCTTATTTTTACCGACCCTTGGCAAAACCCGCCCGAATTGGCCGCGCAAAATCCGTTCAGCCAGCTGCCCGTGCTCATCACCGATGCGGGCGAAGCGATTTACAACAGCCTGCTGATTTGCCAATATCTCGAGCCGCAAGCGCCCACAGAAGCCGGTTTCGGCGCCATCGGCTATGCCATGGCGCTGCTCGACAACACCGTGAATGCGTTCAAGCTCGAGAAAAAAGCCGGTGAAAGCCGCGGCCATTTTCTGGTGCAACGCAACCTCGAAGCCATCGCCCGCGCGCTGCCGCTCGCACCGGCTTTTCACGCCGCCGCCCGCGAATGGCCGCAAGTGATGCTGGGCGTGTGTCTGCTCACGCTGAAGCTGCGTTATCCGGAAATTTTCGCCGCCCACGCCCGCGCCGACACGCAGCAAGCCATCGCCGCTTTCGAGCAACTGGATTTCATCCAAAAAACCGCACCCGAAACGCTGGCAGCCAACACACCTGCCACCATCGGCGCGATTCTGCAATAAATAAACAACCACGCAAAAGGAAAAACCATGGCTTCTATTTACGATTTCACCCTGCCCGATGCCCAAGGCAACGAAGTGGCATTGTCCGACTACAAAGGCAAAGTGCTGCTTATCGTCAACACCGCCACCCGCTGCGGCCTCACCCCGCAATATGAAGAGCTGCAAAGTCTTTATGCGCAATATGCGCCGCAAGGCTTGGAAATTCTCGATTTTCCCAGCAACCAATTTCGCGAACAAGCGCCGGAAAGCAGCGAAGAAATCGCGCAAGTGTGCCAGATGAAATTCGGCACCAAATTTAAAATTTTCGGCAAAATCGATGTCAACGGCGCGCACGCCAGCCCGCTCTACACCTTTCTGAAAGCGCAACAACCTGAAGACAGCGGCGGCCAGAAATTCAAAGATTTCCTACTCAAATTGGCCTCGCTGGGCGAAAAGCGCGAAGGCAGCGACATCAAATGGAATTTCACCAAATTTCTGGTCAACCGCGACGGCGAAGTGGTGAAACGCTTTGCCCCCAGCGTGTCGCCCGCCGAGCTTGCCGACGATATCGAAGCGCTGCTGTAAGTTGGCGGCAGGCTTACCAAAGGCCGTCTGAAACGTTTTCCACAGCCAAACGTTTCAGACGGCCTTTATTTGATTACTTATTAGCAAATTTTGCACAATGCATATCTATATTGCCATCATGTTTTGATTTGATTGCCTCTTCCATTTATTCAATAAAAAACAACATGTCTTTTAAAGGCCGTCTGAATACTTTTCAGCTTTCACAATTACAAAAAATTAATGTATATTAATCAGATAATTAATCAACCCAAGCTAAAAAGCCGTCAAGCATAAACGATTTAAAGTAATTTAATTACTTATATGACCTGCATCAAATCATTCCGTAACAATCCTACCTATACTGTCACCATAAATTTCTATCCTACTTTTATCATTATTCTAAATCAGGAGCATTTCTTATGAACGCATCTGTCGACACCACCATCAGCCCCGCCCAAGCCGAGGTGAATACTTTGGTGGCCAACGGCCTCACCGCGCTGGATGATTTCCGCAAGCTCAATCAAGAGCAAATCGACTATATCGTGGCCAAAGCCTCGATTGCCGCGCTCGACAAACACGGCGTGCTGGCCATGCACGCGGTGGAAGAAACCGGCCGCGGCGTGTTTGAAGACAAAGCCACCAAAAACCTGTTTGCCTGCGAAAACGTGGTGCGCCGCCTGCGCGATTTGAAAACCGTGGGCATCATCAGCGAAGACGATGTAACCGGTATCACCGAAATCGCCGACCCCGTGGGTGTGGTGTGCGGCATTATTCCCACCACCAACCCCACTTCCACCACCATTTTCAAAGCCTTGATTGCGCTGAAAACCCGCAATCCGATTATCTTTGCCTTTCACCCTTCCGCCCAACAATGCTCGGCGCATGCCGCCCAAATCGTGCGCGATGCCGCCATTGCCGCAGGCGCCCCGGCCAATTGCGTGCAATGGATTGAAAAGCCCTCTATGGAAGGCACTTCATCGCTGATGAAACACCCCGGCGTGGCCACCATTTTGGCCACCGGCGGCAACGCCATGGTGGAAGCCGCTTATTCCTGCGGCAAACCCGCTCTGGGCGTGGGCGCCGGCAACGTGCCCGCTTATGTGGAGAAAAGCGCCAACATCAAACAAGCCGCGCACGACATCGTGATGTCCAAAGCATTCGACAACGGCATGATTTGCGCCAGCGAGCAGGCGGTGATTGCCGATAAAGAAATTTATGCCGATTTGGTAAACGAATTCAAATCTTACGGCGTGTATTTCGTCAACAAAAAAGAAAAAGCGCTGCTCGAAGAATTCATCTTCGGCGTAAAAGCCGGCAGCAAAAGCTGCGGCGGCGCCAAATTGAATGCCGCCGTGGTGGGCAAACCGGCCGCCTGGATTGCCGAACAAGCCGGCTTCAGCGTGCCCGAGAAAACCAATATCCTCGTGGCCGAATGCAGCGAAGTGGGCCCCAACGAGCCGCTCACCCGCGAAAAACTCTCGCCCGTGCTGGCCATGCTCAAAGCCGATTCCACCGAAGAGGGCTTGAAATTGGCCGAACAAATGGTGGAATTCGACGGCCTCGGCCACTCCGCCGCTATCCACACCGCCGATGAAGCGCTGGCCAAAACCTTCGGCGAGCGCGTGAAAGCCATCCGCGTGATTTGGAATTCACCCTCTACTTTCGGCGGCATCGGCGATGTGTACAACGCCTTTCTGCCCTCGCTCACCTTAGGCTGCGGCTCCTACGGCAAAAACTCCGTCGGCAACAACGTGAGCGCCGTGAATCTTTTAAACATCAAAAAAGTAGGCCGCCGGAGAAACAAT
The DNA here is from genome assembly GCF_004341385.1 of Uruburuella suis. Taxonomy (GTDB): domain Bacteria; phylum Pseudomonadota; class Gammaproteobacteria; order Burkholderiales; family Neisseriaceae; genus Neisseria; species Neisseria suis. The sequence goes on along the minus strand of NZ_SLXE01000040.1, from coordinate 6,779 downwards.
ATGCAATGGTTTAAAGTGCCCTCAAAAATCTACTTCGAACGCGATTCCATCCAATACCTGCAAGACATGAAAGATTGCGAAAAAGTGATGATCGTCACCGACCGCTCCATGGTGGATTTGGGCTTTGTCGACAAAATCACCCATCAGCTCAACCTGCGCAAAAACAAAGTTACCGTGCAATTGTTTACCGATGTGGAAACCGACCCGAGCGTGCAAACCGTGTATAAAGGCACCGACCTGATGCACAGCTTCCAGCCTGACACCATCATCGCACTGGGCGGCGGCTCAGCCATGGATGCGGCCAAAGCCATGTGGCTTTTCTACGAGCAGCCCAACGTCGATTTTGAAGACTTGGTGCAAAAATTCATGGATATCCGCAAACGCGCCTTCCGCTTTCCCGAGCTTGGCCGCAAAGCCAAATTCATCGGCATTCCCACCACCTCGGGCACAGGCTCCGAAGTGACCCCGTTTACCGTGATCAGCGACGGCGACAAAAAATACCCGATTGCCGACTATTCGCTCACGCCCACCATCGCCATTGTGGATCCCTCGTTCACCATGACCGTGCCCGCCAGCGTAACCGCCGACACCGGCTTGGATGTGCTCACCCACGCCGTGGAAGCCTATGTGTCTGTGCTCGCCAACGATTTCACCGACGGCCTCGCGCTGCAAGCCATCAAGCTTGTGTTTGAATTTTTAGAGCGCTCCTACAAACACGGCGCCGCCGACCCCGAAGCGCGCGAGCGCATGCACAACGCTTCCACCATCGCCGGCATGGCCTTTGCCAACGCTTTTTTGGGCATGAACCACTCGCTCTCGCACAAAGTGGGCGGCAAATTCCACACCCCGCACGGCCGCACCAACGCCATTTTCCTGCCGCACGTTATCCGCTACAACGGCACGCGCCCGCAGAAAACAGCCACTTGGCCGAAATACAACTATTACAAAGCCGATGTGAAATACCAAGAAATCGCCCGCACCCTCGGCCTGCCGTGCAGCACCCCGGCCGAAGGCGTGGCATCGTTTGCCAAAGCCTGCGACGAGCTGGCGCGCAAAGTGGGCATCAAAATGTCGTTTAAAGAGCAAGGCCTGGATGAAAAAGCCTTTATGGAAGCCCGCCGCGAGCTGGCAATGATGGCTTATGAAGACCAATGCTCCCCCGCCAACCCGCGCCTGCCGATGGTGGCCGACATGGAAGAAATCCTCACCAAAGCCTATTACGGCGAATAAGGTATTGCGCTGAATGAAAAGGCCGTCTGAAAGTTTCAGACGGCCTTTTCAAACGGCTCTACAAAACCCAAATCCGCTCTTGTGCAAACAAAATTTCGCCTGAAATTGCAGTCTGGATACTTGTCTCCGACATTTGCCGCAGCCTTGAAAACCTTGTTCTGCGAACAAGCGTCGGATTCAGGAATCCGACCTACGCACTGAAAGCCAAGGCCGTCTGAAACGTTTCAGACGGCCTTGTTCTCTTAAAACGGTGCTTAACGTGCAGGCACAGCTTCCCACCATTTTTCAAATATTTGGTTCTCATCATCCAAATACACCACTTCGCCGATTTTCGGGGTGAGCAGCGGCAGGTTTTCCCGCTCGGCAGCGGCAGAGAGCAGCCGCATCGGCTCGTCCCAAGCGTGTTTGGCCAAGGTGAATTTGCTGTTGTGCACCGACAGCAGGCGCTTTGGATTCAAATCGTGCACCACCTGCACCAAATGCTCGGGCAGGAAATGGATATTTGCCCAGTCTTTGTCGTATTGGCCGTTTTCCAAAATTGCCAGGCTGATGTTGGGAAACGCCGCACCTATTTCTTTAAACACGGGGTCGTAGCCGCTGTCGCCGCCGATATACACGGTTTCAGACGGCGCTTCCAGCATAAACGATGCCCACAAGGTTTGGTTTTGCTTGATGCTGCGCCCCGATGAATGGCGGGCGGGCAAGGCGGTTAGGCGGATTTCGGGGCTGAGCGATACGGCTTCCTGCCAGTCCAACTCAATCAGTTGCTGCGGCGTAAAACCCCAGCGCTCCAAATGTGCACCCACGCCGAGGCCGCTGATGATTTTACCGATTTTGGGCTGAATCTCGCGCAGGGTGCCGTAATCGAGATGGTCGTAATGGTCGTGGCTGATAATCACATAATCCACCGGCGGAATGTCGGCAGGTTGATAAATATCCGCGCCGGCATAAGGCGTGCCGCCAAAAGGCACGGGGCTGGCCGACACCAGCACCGGGTCTATCAAAAAGCGTTTGCCGTCAATCTGCATCAAATAAGATGAATGCCCCAGCCACACATACCAATTGCGCTCCTGCGGCAGCGTGTGCAAATCGGTTTTCACCGATGGCACGGGCGCGGCGGGTTTGACATTTTTATCGGCATTAAACAATAGATTCCAAGTGCTTTTGAGGGCGGAATTGTCGCCGGTGAGTATCGGCGTGTCGGAAAGGTTTTGGAATTTGCCGTCGCGATAATTTGGCGATTGCTGAATGCGCGCCAGCCGCTCGCCCTCAGGCGCGGCGCCGAATACGGGCAGTTGCAGATAAGCCGCCACGGCAGCGGCCAATAGCGCGATAGCGCCCAAAATGATGAATAGCATTTTTTTCAAACTTATCTTTCAATGATGAATGGAAATGTATTGTTCAACCAAACCGTTTTCATTGCTCATCGGCCCTCTGATAAATCAGCCGCAGCGCCCCATCGTCAAACAGCTCATGCTGCGTTACCCGATAGGCCGGCAGCACATTGCCGCCCTTATCCGATTGAAACAGCGATACCGAATCGGCGCGGCTTTCTACCAGCGGCGTTTGAATCAGGCTGATGGTGTCGATCAGGCCTTCCTGCATAAAGCTGCCGTTGATGTAGCCGCCGCCAACCAACAGAAAATCATCCAGGCCAAACAGGCGGTGCAATTTGTCCAGCGCGGTTTTCATCGACAGCGGCTTTTCTTTGCCGGCGAAAATATAGGATATGCCGAGCGATTGTAAATAAAGCAGGTATTCATCGGCCACGCGCTCGCTCAAAATGGTGATGATGTGATCACCTTTGAGCGCGGGATATTCATCGCCGATGGTGTTTTGCGTCCAGCCCAGCTTGCCGTCGGGATCCAGCGCAATGGCAAAACGGCGCTCGGCAATTGTGCCGACAAAATCTTCACGGCTGGCAGTTTTGCCTTTAAACGCAGCGGTGTCGGCCACACGGTTTTGCGTAATCGCCTGCGCCATCGACACCCGCCCGCAAATCCAATTGCGGCTGGTTTGGTTATATTGATGAAAAAGTCGGAAATAATCTTCGTTGTGCGCAGCAAAACGCGGGTTCTCCAAAAAACCGCCGCTGGCTTTGCCGTCTATCGATACCGCCATATGGCAGGTAAGATGATAAGGTTTGTTCATCTGTTTGCTCCCTACAAAATCAAAGAAGCGCACAGTATAATGGATTGAAACAACGCTGATAATACGGCGGCATCCGAACAAATTCATGCAGAAAACAAAACAATGCCGCCGCTTTGCATGCCAACGCAGCCGGTTTACGCAATAAAGCGCAGAGAGAAACAAAATTATCCATGCGGGCAATGGCAGCCACCCTAATCCTATCGACAACAGGCCGTCTGAACCTATTTTTCAGACGGCCTGTTTATTTCGGCATCACCACTCAAAAGCCGCAGATTATTTGCTATAATCCGCTTTCAGACGGCCTCAAACAAAAGGCCGTCTGAAAATATATCTACCCCGCCGCACCAGCCTGAAACCCTAACCATGCGCATGGCTTCGTGTGCATCATTAGTGTTTTAGCGGTGCGGCACCAACCGAGAGAAAACCATGTTCAACAAACATATCAAAACCTTCCAATACGGCAACCAAACCGTCAGCATCGAAACCGGCGAAATCGCGCGCCAGGCTTCCGCTTCGGTAAAAGTATCCATGGGCGACACCGTGGTGCTGGTGGCCGTTACCGCCGCCAAAACCGTGAAAGCCGGCCAAGATTTTTTCCCGCTCACCGTGGATTACCTCGAGCGCACCTATGCAGCCGGCAAAATCCCCGGCGGCTTCTTCAAGCGCGAAGGCAAGCAGAGTGAAAAAGAAATCCTCACCAGCCGCCTGATCGACCGCCCCATCCGCCCGCTCTTCCCCGAAGGCTTCTATCACGACATCCAAATCGTAGCGATGGTGGTATCGGTTGATCCCGAAATCGATTCCGACATTCCCGCCATGATCGGCGCATCTGCCGCGCTGGTGCTCAGCGGCGTACCTTTTGCCGGCCCCATCGGCGCCGCACGCGTGGGCTATGCCAACGGCCAATACCTGCTCAACCCGACCAAAACCGAGCTGGAAACTTCACAGCTGGATTTGGTGGTGGCCGGCACCCAAAAAGCCGTGCTGATGGTGGAATCGGAAGCACAACAATTGCCCGAAAGCGTGATGCTGGGCGCGGTGGTGTTCGGCCACGAGCAATTGCAGGCAGTGATTGGCGCCATTAATGAATTGGCCGATGAAGTCAACCCCGAAGTGTGGGCATGGCAGCCGGCCGAAACCGATGCCGCATTAGAAGCCAAAATCCGCGAAATCGCCGCCGATGCGATTGCCGAAGCGTTTAAAATCCGCCAAAAACAAGCCCGCACCACCAAGCTCGATGAAGCCTGGGCGGCAGTAAAAGAAGCGCTGATCACGGAAGACACCGACACCTTGGCCGCCAACCAAATCAAAGGCATCTTCAAGCAGCTTGAAGCCGACGTGGTGCGCGGCCAGATTCTCGACGGCCAACCGCGTATCGACGGCCGCGACACCCGCACCGTGCGCCCCATCGACATCCAAACCGGTGTGCTGCCGCGCACCCACGGCTCGGCTTTGTTCACCCGCGGCGAAACCCAAGCCTTGGCCGTGGCCACTTTGGGCACTTCGCGCGACGAGCAAATCATCGATGCCTTGAGCGGCGAATACACCGACCGCTTTATGCTGCATTATAATTTCCCGCCCTATTCCACCGGCGAAGTCGGCCGCATGGGCGCGCCCAAACGCCGCGAAATCGGCCACGGCCGCCTGGCCAAACGCGCCCTTTTGGCCGTGTTGCCCGCGCCGGAAGATTTCAGCTACACCATGCGCGTGGTTTCCGAAATCACCGAATCCAACGGCTCTTCTTCAATGGCTTCCGTGTGCGGCGGCTGCCTGAGCCTCTTGTCGGCCGGCGTGCCGCTCAAAGCCCACGTGGCCGGCATCGCCATGGGCTTGATTTTAGAAGGCAACAAATTTGCCGTGCTCACCGATATTCTGGGCGATGAAGACCACCTCGGCGACATGGATTTCAAAGTGGCCGGCACCACCGATGGTGTTACCGCGCTGCAAATGGACATCAAAATCCAAGGCATCACCAAAGAAATCATGCAGATTGCCTTGGAGCAGGCCAAAGAAGCGCGTTTCCACATTCTGGGCCAAATGCAAGCTGCGGTAGAAGGCCCGCAAGAGCTCTCTGCCCACGCACCGCGCCTCTACACCATGAAAATCAGCCAAGATAAAATCCGCGACGTAATCGGCAAAGGCGGCGAAACCATCCGCGCACTCACCGCTGAAACCGGCACCGAAATCAACATCGCGGAAGACGGCACCATCACCATCGCCGCCACCAGCGAAGAAGCCGGCAATGCCGCCAAAAAACGCATCGAGCAAATCACCGCCGAAGTGGAAGTGGGCAAAGTGTATGAAGGCACCGTGTTGAAAATTCTCGACAACAACGTCGGCGCAATTGTGTCGGTGATGCCGGGCAAAGACGGCTTGGTGCACATCAGCCAAATCGCGCACGAACGCGTCAACAATGTCGGCGATTACCTGAAAGTGGGTCAAACGGTCAACGTGAAAGCGCTGGAAGTAGACGACCGCGGCCGCGTGCGCCTCTCCATCAAAGCCCTGCTCGAAGCCCCCGCCCGCGAGCCGCGCAAAGAGCAAGCCGAATAAGCAGGTGATATGATTGGCTGATAAAGCCGATTGAAAGGCCGTCTGAAAGATTTTCAGACGGCCTTTTTCCTCTACCCCATTCAAACCAACAAGGCGCTAACCTGAAAACACCTGAGCAGGCCGGACTCTCGAATCCGACACTCTTTTAGGCTCGGATGATTGAATACCAGATTCAGCGGCGTAGGTTGGGTTGCAAACCCAACGTTTCAGACGGCCTGTGGGCTTGTTGGGTTTTCAACCCAACCTACCCGTTGTGTCACTTTTTTAAACATTTCACTATATCTTTTAGGCTCGAACGATTGAATACCAGATTCAGGAATCCGGTCTGCAAGCAATCAAAAGGCCGTCTGAAAACCTTTCAGACGGCCTTTTAATCAGCCCATCATTCCGGCAAACGCACAGCTTTGGCATAACATTCGCGCTGCATATCGCGCACATCCACCGTCATCTGCAAACGCACATCCGCATGCGCCAAAGGCTCGAGCGTGGCACGCAAAGCCTCGGCCAGCACCGTTTTGGTGGCAATACTGCGGCCGCTCAAAAGCGATAAAGTCAGGTGCACGAATGCATCACCTTCCTCGCCTTTATCCACACAATAATCATGCAGACACAAAGCGCGGCTTTTGATGTGACCGGCTGAAAATTCACCGCTGTTCAGCAAAGTTTGATTCAGTGCCCTCAGCGTATTTTTAGCGTCGATATCCAGATTATCGGTGTATTCCATCAATAAGTGCGGCATGTTTTTCTCCTTATAGATTCGGCAATTAAATATTGAAATTTCAACATTAATCCCCATTTCTCCCCAATGGAAAAAGAAGACGGAAGAAAACTTGCAGCCGAAGCCC
>NZ_SLXE01000039.1 GCF_004341385.1 Uruburuella suis | reverse complement strand
GAAGAAGGCGCAGCCGGCGGTGAAGAAGTAGGCTGCCGCTTGGCCGGCGGCCTTGGGCATGCGTATGCTGGGGGCTTGCAGTCTGCCGGTATCTGCGCTGTGGTTTGACAAGGTGAAATTTGATAAGGTGAAGGAGCAGGCCGTCTGAACGATCGGGTTCGGACGGCCTGTTTGTTGTGGGTGGGGTAGCCGTAGTTGTTTGCGTGGTGCTCGATTGGGGGCGATGGGGGCGCGATTGGCAAGCAGGGAGCAGAGAAGCGTTCAGACGGCGTGTTTTATATATGTGCGGTGACAGCTTAAGGTTTAACCGTGTTTACGCGGGAGCCGGAAGAGAAAAGGCCGTCTGAAAGGTTTCAGACGGCATTGGAAGAGGTTTATCGATTGAAAAATTTAATGCCCATCGCGCAGAATTTTCCGTATGGCAGAAAGTTGGCGGCGGCTGACGGTAAGCGGTTCTTCCACATCCAGCACTTTTGCGCCCCAGCTGGCATTGCCTTCATCTTCTTCGCCGCTATCTAAGCGCAGCAGGCAATCGAGCGTGTGGCGGAATACCAAGGCATTGCGGTGCACCCGGATAATTTTTTCGCCGAGCAGCTCTTCCCAATAAACCAAGGTTTTGGGCAGCTCATAAGACTCGCCTTCACCGGTAAACAGAAAAACGGTTTTATGCTCAGCCAATAAGTAGCGGGCTTGCTGCCAAGGAATTTCCACCATTCGATCGCGGTTGAATACTTTGAAATGGGTGAAATCGTCTTCCTGCTCTTTGATTTTTTCGTTAACGCGCGCCAATGCTGTTTGCAGACGTGATAATTTAATCGGTTTGAGCAGGTAATCTGCGGCGGCCAATTCGAATGCGCGCAAAGCATGTTCTTCATAGGCGGTTGTAAAGATGATTTCCGGTTGTTTCTTTGCGATGCGTTTGATGCGTTCAACGAGCTCCAAGCCGGTAATTTCGGGCAAGCCGATATCGGCGAACACAATGTCGGCTTCATGCATGCTGAGCCAATCGAGGGCGGGCTGGGCATGATGGAATGTTTTCAATAAAACGATGTTGCACTCATCCAGCAATACGCGCAAACGTTCAGAGGCCAACACTTCGTCTTCTACAATAATCGCACTTGGCATAGTCGTGTGTATGGTTGTTGGTTGTTATTGTTTATATCGTATCCTGAACAATTATTTATATCAATAATAATTTATTTTGAGTGCGCTGATGCAAGAAGGAGATTTGTGGAAAAACAAGAAATTTAAAGATTTTATGAAATTTAATTGCCAATAAATCTTTAATATAAATATAAAACATTTATATTTTAAAAAAATAAACACATAAAATTTAATAAGCATATTTTACTTGCTACTTGCTGTCCTGTAATAATGCCTACTCAAAAAAGCAAAATAAAAAATAGCGAATTTATTGTTGCTTTTGTGGATTTTGTGAGCAGGCAGCATTTGGCCATCTATTCTGCACAGGCCGTCTGAAAAGTTTCAGACGGCCTGTGCAGGCTTGCTTTCATGGCCACTGATTTGATTGGGTATGAAAACAATGGCTATAAAAAAACACCGCTTAGAAAGCGGTGTTTTGATATTGGTTGCGGGGGCAGGATTCGAACCTACGACCTTCGGGTTATGAGCCCGACGAGCTACCATGCTGCTCCACCCCGCGTCTGAAGAATGAAACTATATCAAGTATCTTGAGTGGTGTCAACATTTTTAATAAAACAACGCCATTAAAATAAAAACGGGCATTGAAATGCCCGTTTGATGTATTGGTGCGCGGAAAAGCCACCCGTTGCAGATGCGGCTCTAAATCACCGCTGCGGTTTGGGCGGCCTGCTCCTGCACCATGGCGGCCAAAGAAGCACCGCTTACGGATGCGCCGTAGCTGCTGTGGTTGAATGCGGCATTGATTTGTTCGTTGCTCACTGAAATATCGTTGCTGTTGAAGCTGAGCATTTCAATTTGATTTTGCTCGCCGTAAAACCAGTTTTTCACGGTGATGCTGTCGCCTTTGCCGGCGCTGATAATTAAGTTGCCGTGGCTGGCGGTGAAGCACAAATCGGTCAGGCAGATGTCGCTCTTGAATTCGATGCGGTCGGTGTCGCAGGGGTCGCCGCAATCGACGATGGTGTCGTGGCCGTAATTTTTGCCGTAGATATAAGTGTCGCCGCCGGCGCCGCCGTTTAACCAGTCGTTGCCGTAGCCGCCATCAAGCACATCGCAGCCGTTGCCGCCATCGAGGCAGTCGGCATCGTTGCTGCCGTAGAGGTTGTCGTCGCCATCTTCTCCATATAAGGCATCGCGGCCGCCGCCGCCAATCAAAATATCATCGCCTGCGCCGCCATATAAAACGTCATTGCCGCTGCCGCCGTCGAGCCAGTCATTGCCCTCGCCGCCATAGAGCTTGTCGGCACCTGCGCCACCGCTCAATTTGTCGTCGCCATGCTCTCCATACAGTACATCGCAGCCCTCGCCGCCGTTTAAGGTGTCGCAGCCATCGCCGCCATAGAGTTTATCGTTGCCACCACCACCGTTGATCACGTTGTCGGCCGCATTGCCGCTGATGATATTGTCGAGATTGTTGCCGTTTAAGGTGAGTGCTTTATCGCCGGCCGCCACCAGATTTTCCACATGGTTACCCAAGGTGTAGTCAATATATGAAATCACCGTGTCGTTGCCTTGCCACAAGCATTCGCTGACTACATCGCATTCATCATCCACCACATAAACATCATCGCCCCAACCGCCGATCATGGTGTCGGCACCTTTGCCGCCATCAAGATAGTCGTTGCCGGCTAAGCCTTTGAGCGTGTCGTTGCCATCGCCGCCAAATAATTTATCGTTAAACCATGTGCCGGTGATGCTGTCGTTGCCTTTGGTGCCGATGGCGTCTACGCCGCATTCTGCATTTTTAGTGCGGCTAACACACACGTTGTAGCCTTTGCTGCCACCCCAAGCGCCCCAAAAGGGCACTTTGATGCCGCTCCATGAATAATAAGACATATTTAATCTCCATATGGACAGAATAAAAAAGCTCGGGTGCCGATAGATTTTCGCAGCACCGTAAACATGATATATATGACATATGAAAATATTGTCATAAAAATGCCGATGGTCTTTTTAATGGATGAGCGGTAATGTCTGATTTATCAAGATGGTTATGATTAATAATATTTTTATGTCATCGATTTTCAAATAACGTGGAGATGATTACTTGATGAGGGAGCGAGCCGGTTGTATACGCATCAATGCATGGTAGCAAAGATAGTTTGCTATAATGTTTCTTTAAAATCTGCTCTGTTTTCATGCCTGTATGCCATCCCCCGATTTAAACCAAACCCTCAGCAAAGACCGCCATTTTCTGCAACAAGCTCTGCGCAATCCCAAGCGTTTCGGCGGGGCGGAGGCGGTGCAGCAGAAATACCAAAAATCCCACCAAGCTTATTTGCAGCGGTTGGCCAATCTGCCGCAGCCGCATTACGACAACACTTTGCCGGTGCACGAGCGGCGTGAAGACATCAAGCGGGCGATTGCGGAAAATCAGGTGGTGATTATCTGCGGCGAAACTGGCTCGGGCAAAACCACGCAATTGCCGAAAATCTGCCTCGAATTAGGACGCGGGGTGGCGGGCTTAATCGGGCACACGCAGCCGCGCCGTTTGGCCGCGCGTTCGGTGGCCGAGCGCATTGCCGAAGAATTGAATAGCGATATCGGCAGCATCGTGGGCTATAAAGTGCGCTTTAACGACCACACTTCGCGCGATGCCCATATCAAGCTGATGACCGACGGCATTTTGCTGGCCGAAACCCAAACCGACCGCTTTTTGAGCGCCTACGACACCATCATCATCGACGAAGCGCACGAGCGCAGCCTGAACATTGATTTTCTTTTAGGCTACCTGAAACAATTGCTGCCGCGCCGCCCCGATTTAAAAGTGATTATTACCTCGGCCACGATTGATGCCGAGCGTTTCAGCCGCCATTTTGCGCCGGCGGGTGTGCCTGCCAAAATCGTTTCAGGCAGCCTTAATCAAGCGAAAAGGCCGTCTGAAAATGCCGTAGGTCGTATTCTCGAATCCGACAAATCCCGTTCAGACGGCATCAATCTCGTGTCGGATACCAATATCCAACCTACAACGCTACCTGAAACATCCGCTCAAGGCGCCCCCGTGCTCGAAGTATCCGGCCGCACTTATCCCGTCGAAATCCGCTATCGCCCGCTGGCCGAAACCGATGAAGACGAAGCCGAAATCGACATGCCCGATGCGATTGTCGATGCCGCCGACGAGCTGGCGCGGCTGGGCAACGGCGATATTTTGGTGTTTCTGCCGGGCGAGCGCGAAATCCGCGAAGCCGCCGAAGCGCTGCGCAAATCGCCGCTGCGGCGCAATGATGAAATCCTGCCGCTGTTTGCGCGTTTGTCTAACGCCGAGCAGCACAAAATTTTCCACCCCGGCGGCGGCAAACGGCGCATTGTGTTGGCCACCAATGTGGCCGAAACCTCGCTCACTGTGCCCGGCATCCGCTATGTCATCGACACCGGCTTGGCGCGGGTGAAGCGCTATTCCGCCCGCGCCAAGGTGGAGCAGCTGCATGTGGAAAACATTTCCCAAGCCGCCGCGCGCCAGCGTGCCGGGCGCTGCGGCCGTGTGGCGGCGGGCGTATGCATCCGTTTGTATGCGGAAGACGATTTTGCCCAGCGCCCCGAATTTACCGACCCCGAAATCATCCGCAGCAATCTGGCGGCGGTGATTTTGCGCATGGCGGCGCTGAAATTGGGCGATGTGGCCGCGTTTCCGTTTTTAGAAGCGCCCGATGCCCGCTATATCAACGACGGCTTTCAAGTGCTGCTGGAGCTGGGCGCGGTAAACGAGCGCAACGAGCTTACTAAAATCGGCGAACAAATGGCGTGCCTGCCGGTCGACCCGAAAGTGAGCCGCATGTTGTTGGCGGCGCAAAAACACGCTTGCATGGCCGAAATGCTGGTGATTGTGGCCGCGCTGTCGATTCAAGACCCGCGCGAGCGCCCGCTGGAAGCGCGCGAAGCCGCCAACAAAGCGCACGAACGCTTTACCGACAAACAATCCGATTTTCTGGCCTATCTGAATATTTGGGATTCGTTTCAGCGCGAACGCGAGCGCGGCCTGAGCAACAAACAATTGGTGCAATGGTGTCACCAATATTTCCTCTCTCACTTGCGCATGCGCGAATGGCGCGAGCTGCACCAGCAATTGGCGCAAATTGCCATCGAGCTGGGCTTGGTAACCAAAGAAAATGCGTTCAGACGGCCTCAAACCGTGGAACAGCTCAGGCCGTCTGAACGCAGCGGCGACCAAGATTTATCCGCCAAAATCAAGCAGCAGCAATTGGATAAAAAACAGCACCGCGCCCACATCCGCCAAGCCAAAGAAGCGGGCTACGAACAAATCCACCGCGCCCTGATTACCGGCCTGGTGGCCAATGTCGGCCTTAAATCGCCCGAAGGCCACGACTATTTGGGCGCGCGCGGCAGCCATTTTCATCTGTTCCCTGCTTCGGCCTTGTTTAAAAGCAAACCCAAATGGGTGATGGCCGCCGAGCTCACCGAAACCACCCGCCTCTACGCCCGCGACGTGGCCGGCATCGAGCCGGAATGGATCGAGCAAGAAGCGCCGCACTTGGTGAAATACCATTATTTCGAGCCGCATTGGTCGCAAAAGCGCGGCGAAGTGGTGGCCAGCGAACGCGTTACCTTCTACGGCCTCACCGTGCTGCCGCGCCGCCCCGTGGCCTATGGAAAAGTAGCGCCCGCAGAAGCGCGCGAGCTGTTTATCCGCGGCGCCTTGGTGGCGCAAGAAGCCGATATCCAGGCCGCCTTTTTTGCCCACAACAAAAAGCTGATTAAAGACATCGCCGCGCTGGAACACAAATCGCGCAAACAAGACGTGCTGGTAGACGAAGAAGCCCTGTTTGATTTCTACAACCAAAGGCTACCTGAAAACTATATGCCGTCTGAAAACGGTGTACGGCCTGAAACGCCTGCCGTAGGTCGGATTCTCGAATCCGACAACCACACCCAGCTACCTATTCCCTCCCCCCGTGGGGGAGGGCTAGGGAGAGGGCAGCAAGCCAAAGGCTTGCCTAACCAACCTCGCCCTAAGCCCCAAACCCCGCAACCCCTAGCCGACTTGCGCACCTTCCAAACTTGGCTCAAGCAAGCCGAACAAGCCAACCCGCGCCTGCTCTTCCTCAGCCGCGACGACCTCATGCAACACGCCGCCGCCCACGTTACCGAAGCGCAATTCCCACCGCATTGGCAAAACGCCGACGGCAAATTCAAGCTCAGCTACCGCTTCGAGCCGCACCACCCGCTGGATGGCGTTACCCTCACCATCCCGCTGCCCGTGCTCAATCGCCTCAACCCCGCCGCGCTCGAATGGCTGGTGCCCGGCATGATACGCGAAAAATTACAGCTATTAATCAAAGCCCTGCCCAAACAAATCCGCCGCATCTGCGTGCCCGTGCCCGACTTTATCACCCGCTTTTTGGCCGATAATCCCGACCAAAACGCCCCCATTCAGCCGCAGCTTGCCCAAGCCATCGCCAAAAGCGCCGGCGATATGCGCCTGATCGAGCAAATCGACATGGCCGCCTGGCAAGCCTTCAGGCTACCTGAACACAGCTATTTCAACATCCGCGTGATTGACGATGGCGGCCAAGAGCTGGCCATGGCGCGCGACCTGATCGAGCTGCAAAACCAGCTCGGCCAAGCCGCCGCCGTTACCTTTCGCGACAACAGCAGCGACTTCGAGCGCGACAACCTCACCAACTGGGACATCGGCAAACTGCCCGAAAAAATCCAGTTCGCCCGCGGCAAACAGCAGCTCACCGGCTACCTCGGCCTGCAACAGCAAAAAAACGGCAGCATTGCCCTGCGCCTGTTCGACACCCCCGAAGCCGCCGCAGCCGCCCACCGCCAAGGCAGCATCGCCCTCATGGCCTTGCAGCTCAAAGAGCAAGTGAAAGACCTGAACAAAGGCCTGCCCGATTTCACCCCAACCGCCATGCTGCTCAAACACTTAGGCGTAGACAACCTGCGCGAAGACATCACCGCCGCCGTGCTCGACCGCGCCCTGATGGGCGAAGACACCCCGCCGCGCGACGAAAAAGCCTTTAAAGAACAAATCAAACGCGCCCGCAGCCGCCTGCCCGCCGTCAAAGAAGCCCTCAATCGCTACCTGCTCGCCACCGCGCAAGCCTATAGCGAGCTCAACAGCAAAATCGGCCGCCACCCCCTCGCCCACACCCTGCGCAGCCAACTCGAGGCCCTGATTTATCCCGGTTTCGCCCACGCCATACCGTGGCAACAGTGGCCGCGCCTGCCCATTTATTTACAAGCCATGCAAAAACGCATGGAAAAATACAGCCCCAACCCCGCCCGCGACCAAGCCCGCGAAGCCGATGTGCAGGAACTGCTGGCGATGTGGCAAGAAAAAGTAGATGCCTTGCAAAAACAAAACCAACCCCTTTCAGACGGCCTGCTGGGGTTTAGATGGCAGATTGAAGAACTGCGTGTGTCGCTGTTTGCGCAGGAGTTGAAAACGCCGATGCCGGTGTCGGTGAAGCGGTTGCAAAAAGAATGGGAAAAGGTTAATTTATATACTTAAAGATACATAGGGAGAATTTTATGGAACAAGCCATTCCGAGCTTGAATAAAGCAGTAGAAACTACTTTAAAAGTGATTAAAGAGGTTGAGAAAAAAGCATTATTAGATGTTCAGGATTTGCAAAGTTCAAACTATTCTGAAGTCATCAATCAAAATAATTGGACTGATTCGTCAAAAAAACAATCAGAAGAAATTAGAAAGCAGAATATTGTAGAGGCTAAATTATTGAAAGAAAGCCCTACTTTTCTCCGCATTGATGCAGAAGATATAGACGGTAATTATGCCCATACCTTTTATATTGCCCCAGCTATAGTAGGGAGGCTTTCTTCCTGTACGAAAAATAATCAAACCCATATTGTAAGTATTAAATCTCCATTAGGAAAAATTAGTAGTCTAAATTTTGAAGATGAGTTTACATTTGATGGAGTTGATTATTATATTAGTCGAAAAATTCGATACACCCCCGCCAAATTGCAAAATGATGACTGGGATGGATTTTCTGTAAATATTATTGCTGATCAAAACCAGCCCATTTTAATTGATAAGTTGTCTGAACTGCTCAATTTATCTACAGATGAAGATTTTCAAAAGTTAGCTGCTGAAGTATTGAAATACTCTCAAACTGTTGATGGGCAGTTGAAACAGTTGCAAATAAATTTACGAGATACGATTTCTTTGCGTGAGCAAGCAATATTAGACAAACAGCAGAGTGAAATTTTCCGTAAACCAATTTCAGCACAGATAATTTTGCTTGGACCACCTGGAACGGGGAAAACAACGACCTTAATTAAACGGTTAGGATTAAAAATTTATAATGAAAGAGAGAATTTCCTACCTGAAGAGCAAAATATTTTAAGCAAATTAGGAAAAAACTCATTTGACCAGTGGTTAATGTTTACGCCATCAGACTTATTAAAAGGATATTTAAAAGAAGCTTTTAATGCAGAGGGAATTGCTACATATAAAAAAATTCACTTGTGGAAAGATTTTGCTGGTGACCTTGCTCGTCAAGATTTTAAAATTTTAAATCGTCCAGATTTTAAAAGCGGTTTTACACTAGAAAAACAGAATGAATTTGTCCAACAGTCGGTAATTGAAAATCCATTAGAATGGATTGAATCATTTGTTGTTTATTTAGATGGGAAATTAACAATAGAACTAAAAAAAGGGCATGAAATTTTAGAGAAATATAATATTAATTTGGTAAATAACCTAACAGTTGAAATTTCATCCATTGTTAATTCAGAAAGCAAAATTGAGGAGAAATATCGAAAATTATTTGAATATCAAAAAAAGGTTCAGGCCGCTGTGAAAATAGAAAAAGAGTACAGCAATAAAATTACTCAAGAGGAGTTGAATTTATTAAGTAACCGCCATAGTGGAATTTTAGAAAATTTTAAAATATTCTTAAAATCTATTCAAGCGAATGATAATTCTCATGAAGATGTAGATGATGAGTTTGATATGGATGATGAAGAGGAACTTTCTCTATCTGAGACTGAAATTAATTCAGAATATAAAAAATTTTTAAGATCATATGCGCGACAGCTATTTCAGAAACAAAAAATTGATCCGAATAGCAAGGTCGGAAAAATCGCTGAATGGTTGGGAGAGAAATTGCCCAATCAAGAGCAATTGGAACTATTAGGCAAGAGTGCAACTATACAAAATAGTCTTAACAGATTTATAAATTCATATACGAAGTATTATAAAAGCATAGTGAAAAACTATAAGCAATTTAGACGGCAAAAGCAATTTGATAAATTCTATACAGAAGGAATTGTAATTAATAAAATTAGTTATGCCGAAATTGATTTTCTTTTGTTTGTATTTATCACAAGAATGAAATATTTAATAAGCCAAAATTATATTAAAAATAATATAGAGCATATCCGTGATATTAACTATATCCAGCAAAATGTTTTTGTTGACCAGGTGGTTGTTGACGAGGCAACCGATTTTTCTGCCTTGGAGTTGGCATGTATGCAGAGATTAAGCAGGCCAGAAATAAATGCTTTCGTGGCTTGTGGTGATTTCAACCAACGATTGGAAGGTAAAGGAATAAAAAATAAAGAATTATTACAATGGATTAGTCCATCAATAGAGTTGCAGTATATAAATACTACATATAGGCAAACATGTAGTTTGAATGAGTTTTCTCATCATTTATTAACTTTGATGGAAGATTATGATGATAAGTCAAAAGCAGAATTGCCCAAGCACTCTATATTATTTAAAGGCATGAAACCTACAATGCTGGAAAATGGTAAAAACTTTGCAAACTCTTTATCATGGGTTTCTGAACGGATTGAGGAAATAGAAATTTTAGTAAATAAGCATCAACAGATAGCAAAAATGCCTACGATTGTCATTCTTACTAAAACTGATGATGATGTTGATAATGTGGCTGAAATATTAGATGAATACTTATCGGAGATAAATCATTCTGCTGTTCCTTGTAAAAATGGGCAGATTTGGGGAAATGAAAATGCTATCAAGGTATGTAGTATTAAATATATTAAAGGCCTTGAGTTTGAAGCAGTATTTTTTCTAGATGTAGATGAAATGATAAAAACATATCCTGATTTATATCAAAAATATTTGTATGTGGGATCAACTCGTGCCGCAACATTCTTAGGGTTAACTTTTCAAGAGGAATTGCCATTAGAGATGGAGCCATTACGTAGCTTATTTGCCGAATCTTGGTCTTTAGAGGAACTTGAAAATAGTATGGAAAGAAAATAGCCAGCAAGCGTAACTACGGTTAGCCGCTGTAAGTGGCATAACCGTACACATAAAAGCTTAATGCCGTCTGAAAATCCGTTTCAGACGGCATTGTTTTTTACAAATTTGCATGTTTCCCGCACTACATCACGTACGGTTGCCGCATACCGCCTAACCGTACCTATACCCTATTTTGCAAACGGGTGTAGCGAAAAAACCGGCCTCTACAATGGCTCCAAACATGCCCAACGCGGCGGCGGGCTAAGGGCAAAGTCCAAGGTGAGGTTGGGTGCCGGGCTGTAGTCGGCCTTGCCAAAGGCGCCCACTTCCACCCATAAGGGCTTTTTGCCCGGCAAGGTGAGTTGATAAACTTGGGCAGACATATACTCGGCTTCTTCGCTATTGCGCGGGCACTCGCCGCGTGTTTGCACGATTTTTGTGCCTTCAGGCAGCCATTGTTGCAGCAGCGGCCGGTAATCGTGGGCAATCAGGCTGTCGCCATCGCGCAGATAAACCGTCCAATACATGCCATACATCCCCTGCTGATCGCCACCCACGGTAACGTCGGCTTCTTTGGCCCAAGCCAATGGTTTGAGCGTGCCGTCACGATAATAAGCGC
Source organism: Uruburuella suis (assembly GCF_004341385.1). GTDB lineage: Bacteria > Pseudomonadota > Gammaproteobacteria > Burkholderiales > Neisseriaceae > Neisseria > Neisseria suis. The sequence continues at coordinate 7,879 of NZ_SLXE01000039.1, read as the reverse complement.
CTTGGCTCGGGCGCTGGCCTGCCGCATCGTGCCACAGCACTTTTTTGCCCCATTCCAAAGCCGACAAGCGCACATGGCGCACATGCCATTGCGACCACGGTGAGGCGGCCTCAGCGGTGCCGGCTGTTTGTGCTAGGCTGAGCACCGAATCGCCCAAAGCCTCCCTTAAAGCCGCATCATGCAGGCTGCTGCGAAACGGCATGTTTTGTGCTTCGGCTTTGGGGCTGGCCGCCATGCCGCTCAAGCAGGCGGCGGTGGCCAATAACAATATGGGTTTCATAGGGGTTTGCTCCGTGGCTGTTTTGGCTGTTTCAGGCTGCCTGAAAGCATAGAATCTTAATGCCGTCTGAACAAGCCATTTCAGACGGCATGGTTTTATTTTTACAACACTGTGTTTTCCCTGCTCGGCATGCACATGGTTACGCCGCTGCGGCGGCGAACCGTACCTACCCAGCCCCTATTTCCGCAACAAGCGCAAGCCATTGCCCACCACCAATAAGCTGGCGCCGACATCGGCAAACACGGCCATCCACATGGTGCCGAAGCCGGCAATGGTAAGGGCGAGGAAGACGGCTTTGATGGCCAGCGCCAACACAATGTTTTGCACCAACACGGCATGGGTGGCTTGGGATAGGCGCACAAAGGCGGGGATTTTGCGCAAGTCGTCGTCCATCAGCGCCACATCGGCGGTTTCGATGGCGGTGTCGGTGCCCATGGCGCCCATGGCAAAGCCGATATCCGCACGCGCTAGGGCGGGCGCATCGTTGATGCCGTCGCCCACCATGCCTACAGCACCTTCGGCGGCCAGCTTTTCCACTGCGGCCAGTTTTTCTTGCGGCAGCTGGTCGCCATAAGCGCGATCGATGCCGACTTGGGCGGCGATGGCGGCGGCGGTGTGCGGGTTGTCGCCGCTGAGCATTAAGGTATTGATGCCCAGTTGGTGCAGTTGGGCGATGGCTTCGCGGCTGCTTTCTTTCACCGTGTCGGCCACGGCAAACAGCGCCAACACTTGCACCTCATCGGCCAGCAACACCACGGTTTTGCCCTCGCGCTCGAGCGCAGCCAAACGGTTTTCCAGTTCGGCGCTGCATAGGCCGCGCTCGTGGATTAAGCGGTGGTTGCCCAGCACATAATGGACACCATCGATTTCGCCTTGCACGCCGCGCCCGGCAAGTGCGGTAAATTCGTGCACCGTTTGTGTGGTGATGCCTTGCTCGGCCGCCGCGCGGGCAATTGCTTGCGAAACAGGGTGATCGGAGTGGGCGGCCAGCGAGCTTGCCAACACTTGGCCGTTTTCAGGTAGCCTATTGCCCAGCACGGCAAAATCGGTTTGCACCGGCTTGCCGTGGGTGAGCGTGCCGGTTTTGTCCAGCGCCAGCCATTTCAGCTTGCGGCCTTGCTCCAGATACACGCCGCCCTTCACCAAAATGCCTTTGCGCGCGGCGGCGGCCAGCCCGCTGACAATGCTCACCGGGGTGGAAATCACCAGCGCACACGGGCAGGCAATCACCAGCAACACCAGCGCCTTATACACCCATTCGCCCCACGCCTCGCCCAGCAGCAAGGGCGGCACCACGGCAATCAGCGCGGCAATGGCCAGCACGGCAGGGGTATAGATTTGTGCAAAGCGGTCGACAAAACGCTGTGTCGGCGCTTTCACGCCCTGCGCAGCTTCCACCGCATGAATGATGCGCGCCAAAGTAGAATGGCTGGCGGCGGCGGTTACGCGGTATTCCAGCGAGCCGGCCTGATTGATGGTGCCGGCAAACACGGCATCGCCACGGCTTTTTTCCACCGGCAGGCTCTCGCCGGTAATCGGCGCTTGGTCTACCGTGGAGCTGCCGCGCACGATTTCGCCGTCCAGCCCGATGCGCTCGCCCGGTTTCACCCGCACCATGCTGCCCACCGCCACATTGGCTGCCGCGATTTCCTGCCAACTGCCATCGGCTTGCTGCACGGTGGTGGTGTCGGGTGCCAGCGACATCAGCCCGGCAATGGCGTTGCGGGCGCGGTCGAGCGAGCGGGCTTCAATCAATTCGGCCAACGTAAACAACACCATCACCATCGCCGCTTCCGACCAATGGCCAATCACAATGGCGCCGGTAACGGCAATGCTCATCAGCGCATTGATATTCAGGCTGCCGCTTTTTATCGACACCCAGCCCTTTTTATAGGTGCCCAAGCCGCACAAAGCCACCGCCACCAGCGCCAGCGCGGCGCTGAGCCACGCCGTATAGCCCAGCCAGTCGGCACTTTCCGACAACAGCGCCGCCACCCCGGCCACAATCAGCGGCCACAGCGGCTTTTTGTTTTCTGCCGCCAGCGCCAGTTTGCCGCTGCCATCGGCCAATTCCGGCTCGAAGCCGAGCGCACGCAACGCCGCCAATATCTGCTCGAGGCTTTCCGGCGTGTGCACCACCGTGAGCACCCGCTGCATCAGGTTGAATTCGAGGCTTTTTACTTGCGTCATGTCGCCCAGTTTTTTGCGGATTAATGCTTCTTCGGTGGGGCAATCCATCTGCATAATGCGTATGGCCGTCTGAAGATGGCCGTCTATCGTTGTTGCCGCCGCCAGCGGGGTGAACGGGGTTGTTGTTGTTGTGTGATTATGACTGCCGCAGCAAGCGCTTTCATTTGCCGCTGCTTCGGCGTGCTGGTGCGCATGATTGTGGCCGCAGCTCACAGCGGCATCTTGCTTATGTTGGTGTGGGTGTTGGCCGCATCGGCTCATGGCGTTTCCTTTCCTGCCTGCCTGTTTCGGTATAGAATCGCCATTAAATACCCTGTAGCGGCTACAGGGTCAAGCACAAAGGAAATCGGCATGAAAATCGGCGAACTGGCCAAACAAACCGGCTGCGCGGTGGAAACCATCCGCTACTACGAACACGAAGGCCTGCTGCCGCCCGCAACACGCAATCCGGCCAACAACTACCGCGAATACGGCGCCGCACATCTGGAGCGGCTGGTGTTTATCCGCCGCTGCCGCACGCTGGAAATGACGCGCCAAGAAATCCGCGAGCTGCTGCACGCCCGCGCCGAGCCCAACGCCAGCTGCACCACCATCAACAGCCTGATCGATGAACACATCACCCATGTGCAAGCGCGCGTGGCCGAACTCAAAGCACTGGAGCAGCAATTAATCCAGCTGCGCCGTCAATGCCACGACGCCCGAGCCAATCGCGATTGCGGCATTTTGCGCAGCCTGGATCACAGCGTTACCGACAGCCCGGCTACACCTGCCCCACACCACAGCGAGCTGGCAAAACCGTTGGCTTGAAAGCGAATGCCCGCCAACCTCTTTATATGATGGAGCAGCTATTGCCGCTATTCAGCTGCGTAGGTACGATTAGCCGTAAAACGGCGTAATCGTACGCATGAAAATAAAGCTGCCTAAATGTGCTTTCAGGCAGCTTTATTGTTGAAATGCTTGATTTTCTACGATTCGTGCGTGCGGTTACGGCGTGCCGCCTAACCGTACCCGCCCATTTTTCTCCTGCTGTGTCGTATCCCTACATTTGCCGTTACATTGATTTATTCCGCATGCAATCACATTTTTTCATCCAACGTATGCTTACCGCGCGCCGTCTGCTTACCGTTGCGTTTATTGGGCTTGTGCGCAATGATATGCCCTTAGGGTTCATTATTTGAAATAACATTTTAATCAAAGGAAGTGCTATGCCGCAAAGCCCGTTTTTTTCCATCTGGCGCTACCGCCGCCGTTTGCTGCTGGGCTTGATGGCCGGTATGGCGGCGTGGCTGATATTACAGGCGCTGCCTTTGCCGCTGGCGGGGGTGACACGGGCGATTGCAGCGTTTGATGTCGGCGTGGCGGTGTATTTGGGCTTGGTGTTTGCGCTGATGCGTGCGGCCGATAAGCAAACTTTGCTGGCGCGGGCGCATTTGGAAGACGAGGGCGGCCGCACGATTTTGCTGCTTACCGCCGGTGCGGCGGCGATGTCGCTGCTGGCGATTGCGCTGGAGCTGGGCATCAGCCAGCAAGCGCAAGGCATGGCGCGCGCCGCGCATGTGTTGCTCACGGTGGCGACGATTTTTTTGTCGTGGCTGTTTACGCATGTGATGTTTGCGCTGCACTATGCGCGCATGTATTACCGCGATGTGATGCACGGGCGCTCGCCGTGTTTGCTGTTTCCGGAAAGCAAGCCGCAACCGGATTATTGGGATTTTGTTTACTTCGCCTGCGTGATCGGCACTTCGGGGCAAACCGCCGATGTGAGCCTGGCTTCTTCTGCCGTGCGGCGTGTGGGGCTGCTGCATTGCGTGTTGGCGTTTTTCTACAATGTGGCGGTGCTCTCGCTGCTGATTAATATTGCTTCGGGGTTGATTGGCGGCTAGGGTCTGTTCACAATTCATCCATGCGTAAGATTTTGAGGGCAAAAGCGCGTTTGCAAGGCGAAAAGCGCAGCAAGGTTGGACTCCTTGCTGCGCTTTTTGTCTTGCATCTGCATGCTCAGAAACAAAATCCCCTTCATAAACGAATTGTCAGGATGCTCTAGCGGTTGAGGCCGTCTGAAAGGTTTTCGGGCTTTCAGACGGCCTTGATTGTTTGTATTGGTATAGGCCGTCTGAACGAAAACGTTAAAATATGTTATAAATAATCCTATTTGCTTTTATCGAGCTTTATACAAATGAAGTTTAACATCTCTGCCGCTTCTTTTTCTCCCGCTCATTTTGCCGCCGCTGTGGCGGCTTTGCTCGTGTCATACGGCAGCAGCGCGGTGATTATTTTTCAGGCGGCGCAGGCGTTTGGTGCCACGGATGCGCAAATTACTTCGTGGTTTACCATTATCGGGCTGGTGTGCGGCGTGCTCACTTTGGGCTTGAGCGTGCGCTATAAAGCGCCGGTGATGATGGCTTGGTGCACGCCCGGCGCGGCTTTGATGGCGGGCATGAGCGGCATTTCGCTCAATGAAGCGGTGGCGGGCTTTATTTTTGCCGGCGGCCTGATGCTGCTGGTGTCGGCGGCGGGCTGGTTCGACCGCTTGGTGCGCCTGATTCCGGCTTCGCTGGCGGCGGCGATGTTGGCCGGTATTTTGATTAATTTCGGCAGCCGTGTGTTTACCGCCATGCAGGGGCAAACGGTGTTGGTGCTGCTGATGCTCTCCACTTATCTGCTCAGCAAAATCCGCATGCCGCGCTACAGCATTTTGCTGATGCTGCTGGTGGGATTCGGCTATGCGGCGGCGGCGGGGCTGCTCGATTGGAGCCGTTTGCAGTGGAATGCGCCTTATTTGGAATGGGTGTCGCCCGTGTTTCATATCGGGCCGATTATCAGCGTGGGCGTGCCGCTGTTTATCGCTTCTTTGGCCACGCAGAATGTGCCGGGCATGGCGATTATGCGCAGCTACGGCTACCACACGCCGGCCAAGCCACTGATCAACAGCAGCGCGGCCGCCACAGTGGTGTTTGCGCCGTTTGGTGCGTTTATGGTGAACTTGGCCGCCATCAGCGCCGCCATCTGCATGGGCAGCGATGTGGATAAAGATCCTCAGCGCCGCTATTTGGCCAATGTGTGGCTGGGGCTGCTTTATTTGCTGCTGGGTGCGGCCGGCGGCATGGTGGTGGCGCTGTTTGCCGCCTTGCCGGCCGAATTGCTGGCAGCGCTGGCGGGCATCGCCATTTTCGGCACATTGCAGGCCAATCTGCTCGGCGCCTGGCAGGATGAACCCACGCGCGAAGCTTCGCTGGTAACGCTGCTGGCATCGGCTTCGGGCATGACTTTATTCGGCATCGGCAGTGCTTTTTGGGGCTTGCTGATGGGCGTGGCGGTGTATCATTTGAATCGGAAAACCGCGCGAAAATAGCGGAGCAATCGGGTTGCGGTTTGGGTGTTGTTTTGAGTGAAATAACAGAATCATGCCGAGGCCGTCTGAAAGCTTTCAGACGGCCTCGGCATGATTATTCAGGCCGGCTTGTTTGAATCAGTTTCAGACGGCCTGCGCCACAAACCACCAACAAAGCGGCAGCAGCAATAAGGCAAATAAAGCGGTGGCCGCCTCAATCGAGAAAAAAGCTTTGCGTTTGACCATAGAGGCTTCTTCGTCGGCCAGCACCAAAAAGCCAAACAAAGCGCTCACGAAAAACATAAAGCCCGGCGGCAGAAAGGCGAGATAATGGACATCGCGGCTGATGGTGCCGAACACCGCCACAGCAGATAAGGCAAACGACACCATCAGAAGCAAAGTGCTGAAAAGAAACAGGCTCTGCCTGCTTTCGTAAAAACGGTTTAGCATGGTTCACTCCTTGATATCAGCGGGTGGGAAAATCATTCTATAGCAAAACAGCCAAACAGCCAGCCTTGTTTTGCCGTGAAAAGCTTTTTCGGAACAATATTTTGCAAAAATAAATTTTACAGCTGGAAACCATTCAAGAAAAGGCGCGGCACAAATCTGAATGGCGGAGTGCTGCCGTTTTCCAGCAAACCGTTTTCAACCAAGAAGCAAAATGGGTGCATTTTATAAAAATCCCTGCAGATGAAACGGCATTCGGGTGGAATGCCTGATGACATCAAACGGCAAGGGCTGAGCTGGGTTTCGCCGCCCGATTGGCTGCAAAACCCGTTTCCACGGCATTTTAGCCGGTGTGTATCAGGCCGTCTGAAAGCGGCGGCTCATTCGGCCGTAATAAAATGTAGTGGGCGGGAAATCGCAATAAAATGTTGTTTTGAAATTGTGAAGGCCGTCTGAAAGAAACGGATTTGGCAAAGCCGTTTATTTTAAATAGCAATTTAATTTATCGAAATATGATAATCAATAGGCGGAAAATATTTAAAGCAATAAAATAGAGATTTCATTCTATTGAATGAGAATCGTTATCTATAAGTTACTAAAAATATTAAAGAAATTTAAGAAAAAATTACAGGGCAACTTTAAAACACCCCCGAAATTAGCTACAATGAAAAGCGTTTTACCAGCATTATTTACGTTAACGATTCAGGTGTATGCACATGTTGGCCAATTATTTTCCGGTATTTATATTCATTCTTATCGGCTTGTTTGCCGGTATTCTGTTTTTAACGCTGGGCAATCTGCTCGGCCCGAAACGCCATTACCAAGAGAAAGATGCCCCGTTTGAATGCGGCTTTGAGGCTTTCGAAAATGCGCGCATGAAATTCGACGTGCGCTATTATCTGGTGGCGATTTTGTTTATTTTGTTTGATCTGGAAATCGCGTTCATGTTTCCGTGGGCGGTGGTGTTCAAAGATTTGGGCGCATTCGGTTTTTGGTCGATGTTCGTGTTTATCGTGATTCTCACGATAGGCTTTATTTATGAATGGAAAAAAGGCGCTTTAGAATGGGAATAGAAGGCGTTTTGAATAAAGGTTTTGTCACCACCAGCGCAGACACAGTGCTCAATTATGTGCGCACCGGTTCGCTCTGGCCGGTAACGTTCGGCTTGGCTTGTTGCGCGGTGGAAATGATGCAGGCGGGCGCGGCGCGCTACGACCTCGACCGCTTCGGCATTATCTTCCGCCCCTCGCCGCGCCAGTCTGATCTGATGATTGTGGCCGGCACCTTGTGTAACAAAATGGCACCCGCCCTGCGCCGCGTATACGACCAAATGGCCGAACCGCGCTGGGTGTTGTCGATGGGCTCTTGCGCCAACGGCGGCGGCTATTACCACTATTCATATTCGGTGGTGCGCGGTTGCGACCGCATTGTGCCGGTGGATGTGTATGTGCCCGGCTGCCCGCCCACGGCCGAAGCCTTGATTTACGGTTTGATTCAGTTGCAGCAGAAAATCAAACGCACTTACACCATTGCCCGCTAGGGTCTGTTCACAATTACTTGTCATAACATTGAATAAAAAGGAAAGCAGGTGTAAAAAGGGAGCTCTCACACAACCCTAATACACCTGCCAT
>NZ_SLXE01000038.1 GCF_004341385.1 Uruburuella suis | reverse complement strand
AGTCCTGTGGCATACAGAACCCAGTTTGCAACCGCCGCTTGAAGAATGATTGATTTAGTGGCTTAAAAATGTCCAAGATTGTGGGGGCAGTTCAAGCGTTCAGACGGCCTCTGCAATCAGTTTGCGTTATTTGCTTTTGCGGCAGGTGTCTACCTTCATCAGGCTGTAAACCCCGCACCAGCCGAACAAGCCGCTGATAAGCAAGGGCAAGCCCAGCCAGCCCCACATGGTTTCAGGCCCGGTAAACACCAGCGAAATCAGCAGCAAGCCGATCACGATGCGGATGATGCGGTCGATTGTGCCTACATTTTTGCAGCCCATGCCTCTCTCCTTTCCGGTTGATTATTCATTATATTTCAGTCGGATAGGCCGTCTGAATCTTCATTTTCATCATAGCACAATCTTCTCATATCATAAACAGCAATTGCCGTTTGCGCCGTAAGAATCTACAATGCTTTTTATGAATATCCATGCCCCTATATCTCTGCCTGAGATGCTGAAAAACACCGAAAAAGCCGCGGCGCTGCTGAAATTGATTGCGCATCCGCACCGGCTGATGATTTTGTGCCTGCTGCTGGAGAGCGAGAAAAACGTGACCGATTTGGTGGAAGCCGTGGGCATCAACCAAACGGCGGTGTCCAACCATTTGGCCAAGCTGCGCAGCGCCGGCGTGGTGGAATTCACGCGCTATCACCGTGTGCTGCAATACCGGCTTACCTCGAAAGAGTTGGAAGCCATTATCGCCACGCTGCATGATTTGTATTGCAGCAGCGAAAAGTAAATTTTTTTATTAGGGTTGCCGCATGGTTGCAGCCGCTCAGGCCGTCTGAAACATGCTGCGGCCTTTTTTATTTTGACGGAATCTTCATGAAAATCGCCACCTGGAACATCAATTCTCTCAATGTGCGCCTGACGCAAGTGCAAGACTGGCTGCAACAACACCAACCCGATGTGTTGGTGTTGCAGGAATTAAAGCTCGATCAAAACAAATATCCCGCCGCCGCCTTCCAGCTCTCGGGCTGGCACACGGCTTGGAGCGGCCAGAAAACCTATAACGGCGTGGCCATTATCAGCAAACACAAATTGGCCGATGTGCACACCGGCCTGCCCGGCCTGCCCGATGACCCGCAACGGCGGGTAATTGCCGCCACGGTAAACGGTGTGCGTGTGGTCGATGTGTATTGTGTTAACGGCGAAGCGCTGGGCAGTGAAAAATTCGATTACAAACGCCGCTGGTTTGCCGCGCTGGCCGATTTTATCCGCGATGAAATGAGCCGCCACGAAAAATTAGTGCTTTTGGGCGATTTCAATATTGCGCCGGCCGATAATGATGTGTACGACCCGGAAAAATGGCATGAGCAGATTCACTGTTCCAGCGAAGAGCGCGGCTGGTTTCAAAATCTGCTTGCGCTGGGTCTCACCGACGGCCTGCGTCATATCCATCCCGCAGCGGTGATGTACACCTGGTGGGACTATCGCGGCGCCATGTTTCAACGCAAACTCGGTCTGCGCATCGACCATATTCTGGTGTCGGCCGCCATGCGCGATGTACTGCAAGATGTTCAGGTGGATAATGAAGCGCGCGCGCAAGAGCGCCCCAGCGATCATGCGCCGGTGTGGGCTGAGTTTGCGCTCTAATCTTTTTGCCCACAGGCCGTCTGAAACCCCCTTTCAGACGGCCTGTGTAATTTCGGGTTAAGCGAACTTTTATTTGGGAAAAATGTCGGCTATAGTGAAAAACGTTACACGCGCGATATTGCGCAAATGTTGACTATGAACAATCGGGCAGCTTGCCCGATTTGCCCACACCTTTGAAAGGATGTTTCATGAAAATGTTCAAACCCGTAACCTTGGCCGTGATGGCAGCCTCTTTGGCACTCACCGGCTGCGTCACCAATGCCGCCGGCGAGCAGCAGGCCAGCAAAACCGCCGTGTATGGCTTGGGCGGCGCGGCTGTGTGCGGCATTATCGGTGCGCTCACCCACGGCGGCAAAGGCGCGCGCAATTCTGCCCTGGCTTGCGGCGCGGTGGGTGCCGGCATCGGCGGCTATATGGATTATCAAGAGCACAAGCTGCGTGAAAGCCTGGCCAACACCGGCGTGGACGTGCAGCGCGAAGGCAACCAAATCAAGCTGGTAATGCCCGACAGCATCACCTTTGCCACCAACAGCGCCGCTTTGAGCACCGCTGCCCAAGATGCGCTGGCCAAAGCTGCGCAAACGCTGGTGCAATATCCCGACACCACCTTAACCGTGGCCGGCAACACCGACAACACCGGCTCTGATGCCATCAACAATCCGCTCTCGCTGCGCCGCGCCCAATCGGTGGCGGGCTACCTCAACCAGCGCGGCGTGGCCACTTCGCGCCTCACCACCGTGGGCAACGGCTCGCGCCAACCGGTTGCGTCTAATGCCACACCCGAAGGCCGCGCCCAAAACCGCCGCGTTGAAATCTTGATCAACCCCGACCAAGCTGCCGTACGCGCTGCCCAGCAGCAGCAACAGCAACAATAAACCGGCATATGCACCGAGGCCGTCTGAAACTTTTTCAGACGGCCTTTGTATTTTATGCAGGCTCGTGGTTTCATGCGTACGATTACGCCGCCTTTGGGCGGTGTGCGTACCTGCGGCAGCAAACGTAGGTACTATTAGCTTTGTCCAAACAAAGCGTAATCCTACACATGACGCATAAATGCCGTCTGAAACTTTTTTCAGACGGCATCGTTTTATTTTCTGCATTCAAAGCGAAACAGCGCAACAAGCCTATTTTTAACAACCGTTATTATCCGTCACCCGCCGCCCCGCGGCCTTCCCCTTCCTCACGGCTGCTTTTGGCATGCACGCTGAAATCGGCCAAGGTGATGTTCATGGCGTTGAGGCACGGCGCCATAATCTGCTCCACCGCATCGTTCACATAATCTTGTTGGATGTGCGCGGGGCGGTACACAAACAATTTAAACAAATCATCCAATTCGATGCTGGCGGCATTGGTTTTCAACACCCAGCCTTGCCGCCCTTGATACACATAGCCGTGGCGCGCCAGCTTTTCCAGCAAATCGCCCAATTCATCGTAGCCCATATTGATGTGGTTGCGAAAATCCTGCACCAGCAGCGCACGGCCTTGCGGCTGCGCATCATCGAGCAGCAGCAGGATTTTCAACACATCGTCAAAGCGCCCCTGTGTACCCAAATGGCGGCGGAAAGCCTCGCCCTGCCAATACGACAGCGCAGCGGTAAACACCGCGCCGGTGAGCACCAGCATCCACAATAAATTCAGCCACAGCAAAAACACCGGTATCGCCGCAAATGCGCCGTAAATCAGCGTGTAGCTGTTAAACGTGCCGATATACCAGGCAAAAAGCGCGCGCGCGGCCTCCAGCAGCACCGCCGTTACCGCCGCGCCCACCAGCGCCTGGCGCGCGGGCACATAGCGGTTGGGCACGAGCCGGTAGAGCAGCCACAAAATCACCGTGCTGAATAAAATCGACGAGCCGGTGCGCAACACGCCGGTGAGAAAGGGAAACATTTCATCCACCCGGCTTTGCTGCAGCATCAATGTCCAAGCCGTCAGGCTCAGGCCGATGGCCAAGGGGCCGAAAGTGAGCAGCGCCCAATACACCAAAAACTGCGTCCACAGCGGTCGCTCGCTCTGCACGCGCCAAATGCGGTTAAAGGTTTGGTCGATGGTGCGGATCAACAGCAGCGAAGTCACCACCAGCATCACAATGCCGATAGCGGTAAGGTTGCTGGCCTTGCCTTTAAACTGATTGATGTAGTCGAACAACACCCCCGCGCCCTGCGGCACGATGGTTTGGTTGATAAAGCGCACAAACGAATCAGAAAGCGTGTCAAACATCGGAAAAGCCGACACCACCACCAAAGTCACCGTGAGCACCGGCACCAGCGCCAGCAGCGTGGTAAAGGTGAGGCTGGCCGACACTTGCGGCACCCGCACCTCATCGAAGCGTTTCCACAAAAACACCATAAACCCCGCAAAACGCGTGCGACACAAATCTTGCCACCAGCCCAGATTCAGCATAATCTTCCTTTTTTCGATATCAACCTATTGTAACGGAAACCCAACCATGAGCCAAAAAAGCCTGCCCATTCTTGTGCTTTACTACACCCAGCACGGCGCCACCCTCAATCTGGCGCGCGAAATCGCCCGCGGCATCAACAGCGTGGCCGGCTGCGAGGCCGTGTTGCGCACCGTGCCCAAAGTGTCTGCCGTGTGCGAAGCCGTGGCCGCCGACATTCCGGCCGAAGGCGCGCCTTATGCCACCGCCGCCGATTTTAAAAACTGCGCCGCGCTGGCCTTGGGCAGCCCCACCCGCTTCGGCAACATGGCCGCCGCCATGAAATATTTTCTCGACGGCACCATCGCCCAATGGCTCTCGGGCGAATTAATCGGCAAGCCCGCCACGGTGTTCACCAGCACCGCCAGCCAGCACGGCGGCCAAGAATCCACCCTGCTCACCATGATGCTGCCGCTCTTGCACCACGGCATGCTCATCAGCGGCGTGCCCTTCAGCGAAGCCGCGCTCAGCCACACCCACAGCGGCGGCACACCTTATGGTGCTTCACACGTCGCCGGCAGCGAGGGCAAACCCGATTTGAGTAAAGACGAGCAGCAAATCGCCTTTGCCCAAGGCAAAAGGCTGGCAGAGCTGGCTTTAAAGCTGGCCGATTAAACGAAATGTTTTCAGACGGCCTCTGATGGCAGTCGGCAATCAGGCCGTCTGAAACACCACACAGGAACCTTTATGAACCCGCAACACACCCCGCTGCAAAGCGCACCGGTATTGCAAACGGCGCTCGCCCACCGCTCCATCCGCAAATTCACCGGCGCGCCCATCGCGCCCGAGCAGCTCGCCGCCATTTTGGAAGCCGGCCGCGCCGCTTCTTCTTCCAGCTTTTTACAGGCCGTGCACATCGTGCGCATCACCGACCCCGAAATCCGCAAAAGCCTGCGCGCGGTCGGCTCCGACCAGCACTACATCGAAACCTGCGCCGAATTTTTGGTGTTTTGCATGGACTTTGCCAAACACAAGCAAATCGCGCCCGATGCCCAAGTGGGCTGGAGCGAAGTGGCGCTCATCGGTGCCATTGATGCCGGCATTATGGCGCAAAACATGATTCTGGCCGCCGAATCGCTGGGGCTGGGCGGCGTGTATATCGGCAGCCTGCGCAACAATGTGCGCCGCGTGGCCGAATTGCTCGATTTGCCCGAATATGTGATGCCGCTTTTCGGCATGTGCCTGGGTCACCCCGATCAAGACCCGCTGCCGCGCCCGCGTCTGCCTTTGGGCTGCATGGTTTCGGAAAACCAATATGAAGCCATGAGCATGGCCGATTTTGCCCACTACAATGCCGTGGTGAAAGATTATTATCAGCGCCGCAGCAATCTGGATTTGGATTGGGAAGCACAAATCCGCGCCACACTCTGCCGCGAAGTGCGCCCCGATATCCTGCCTTTTTTGCAGCAACAAGGCTTTGTTAAAAAGTAATACCGATTTAAAGGCTTTAAAGGCCGTCTGAAAAAGGCCGTCTGAAAGCGTATACACGCTTTCAGACGGCCTTTACACATCTTTTCCCGCCCCGCAAACGGCGGCAAGCGCAAATATGCTATTTTCCCAAAACCAATCGCACGCGTGTTTGCCCGACTTGCATTGGTTTACTGTTTTCATAATAAAATTAAATCGAATATATAGTTTTAATAGCTTAAATTATTCTGTATAGTCAAAGCCGTATCTCCCACAACCCTACCAAGGAGTTTTACCATGAGCGAGCAGAAAAAATGCCCGGTGAGCCATCTCACCACCGATTTCGGCGCCCCCGTTGTCGACAACCAAAACAGCATGACCGCAGGCCCGCGCGGCCCTTTGCTGGCACAAGATGTGTGGCTGAATGAAAAATTGGCCAATTTTGTGCGCGAAGTGATTCCCGAGCGACGCATGCATGCCAAAGGCTCAGGCGCTTTCGGCACTTTCACGGTAACAAAAGACATCACTCAATACACCCGCGCCGCCATCTTTAGCAAAGTGGGCAAAAAAACCGACATGTTCGCCCGCTTTACCGCCGTGGCGGTTGAGCGCGGTGGTGCCGATGCCGAGCGCGACATCCGCGGCTTTGCGCTGAAGTTTTACACTGAAGAAGGCAACTGGGATATGGCGGGCAACAACACGCCCGTGTTTTTCCTGCGCGACCCGCTCAAATTTGAAGACCTCAATCGCGTGGTGAAACGCGACCCGCGCACCAATATGCGCAGCGCGCGCAACAACTGGGATTTTTGGACGCTGCTGCCCGAAGCCTTCCACCAAGTAACCATCGTGATGAGCGACCGCGGCATTCCGAAAAGCTACCGCCACATGCACGGCTTCGGCTCGCACACTTATAGCTTTATCAATGCCGAAAACGAGCGCTTTTGGGTGAAATTCCACTTCCGCACCCAGCAAGGCATTGAAAACCTCAGCAATGCCGAAGCCGAAGCCCTGATCGGCAAAGACCGCGAAAGCCACCAGCGCGATTTATACGAAGCCATCGAGCGCGGCGAATTTCCGAAGTGGAAAATGTATGTGCAAATTATGCCCGAAGCCGAGGCCGAAAAAGTGCCTTACCACCCCTTCGACCTCACCAAAGTGTGGCCCAAAGGCGATTACCCGCTGATTGAAGTGGGCGAATTCGAGCTTAATAAAAATCCGGAAAACTTCTATGCCGATGTGGAACAAGCCGCCTTCTCGCCCAGCAATTTGGTGCCCGGCATCAGCGTGTCGCCCGATAAAATGCTGCAAGCGCGTCTGTTTAACTATCCCGATGCGCAGCGCTACCGCTTGGGGGTGAATTATCACCAAATTCCCGTTAATGCCGCCCGCTGCCCCGTGCACAGCAACCACCGCGACGGCACCACACGCGTTGACGGCAACTACGGCAGCACCCTGCACTATGAGCCCAACAGCTTCGGCCAATGGCAAGAGCAGCCGCAATATGCCGAGCCGCCGCTGAAAATCAACGGCGATGCCGCGCACTGGAATTTCCGCGAAGACGACAGCGATTATTTCAGCCAACCGCGTGCGCTGTTTAACTTGATGAATGCCGCGCAAAAGCAAGCGTTGTTTGACAACACCGCCGCTGCCATGGGCGATGCGCCCGACTTCATCAAATACCGCCACATCCGCAACTGCAACGCCTGCGACCCGGCCTATGGCGAGGGCGTGGCCAAAGCGCTCGGCCTCACCGTGGCCGATGCCCAAGCCGCCCGCGCCAGTGACCCCGCGCAAGGCCAACCGGGCTTGCTGTAAACACATCCGCCCGAAAGGAGCACGATATGAGCATGTGGAGCGACATCTGCGAATGGCTGCCCGATTGGGCGGACAAAAAAGCGCAATAAGCCGATAGAGCAAAGGCCGTCTGAATGTGATAAAAATGTTCAGACGGCCTTTTTATGCCTATTCAAATCAAACATCATTTTTTAATCGTGAAAATGCCAAGCGTGCACATCAAAGGCCGTCTGAAAACCATTTCAAGCCGCCGCAAAATGCGCTACGATGCCGCTTTGATTACCGTTATTTTTCAGACGGCCTTATTGAATTCAGGCCGGCTGAAACCATTTGCAGCCCATACCGATTCAAGAAAGCACGCCCATCATGGCTCAAACCGTTCATTACTTAAAAGATTACCAAGCCCCCGATTTCAAAATTCTGCAAACCGATTTGCGCTTTGACGTGGCCGACCCGCACACCACCGTGCACGCCCGCTTGCTGATTGCGCCGCAGCAAAACGGCGCGCCGCTGGTGCTAAACGGCTCGGCCGAATTATGCTCGCTCAAGCTCGATGGCGAACCTTTGCCCGAATCGGCTTATCGTTTGGCCGATGACACGCTGGTGATTCCCCACACGCCGTCTGAAAGCTTCGTGCTCGAAATCGAAACCCGCCTGCTGCCTTACGACAATAAATCACTGATGGGGCTTTATGGCTCAAGCGGCAATCTCTACACCCAATGCGAGCCGGAAGGTTTCCGCAAAATCACCTATTATCCCGACCGCCCCGATGTGATGAGCAAATTCACCACCACCATTATTGCCGACAAAAAACGCTATCCGGTGCTGCTCTCCAACGGCAACAAAGTCGACAGCGGCGATTTGGAAGGCGGCCGCCATTGGGTGAAATGGCTCGATCCCTTTGCCAAACCGAGCTATCTGTTTGCGCTGGTGGCAGGCAACTTGGCCGCCACGCGCGACACCTTCACCACGCAAAGCGGCAAAAACGTGGCGATTGAGTTTTACACCAGCGAAGCAGACAAAGCCAAAGTGCCTTTTGCGGTGCAATCGCTGAAAAACGCCATGCAATGGGACGAAACCCGCTTCGGCCTCGAATACGATCTCGATATCTATATGGTGGTGGCCGTGGGCGACTTTAATATGGGCGCGATGGAAAACAAAGGCCTGAATATTTTCAACACCAAATATGTGCTGGCCGACAGCCGCACCGCCACCGATGCCGATTTCGAGGGCATAGAATCGGTAATCGGCCACGAATATTTCCACAACTACACCGGCAACCGCGTAACCTGCCGCGACTGGTTTCAATTGTCGCTCAAAGAAGGCCTCACCGTGTTTCGCGACCAAGAATTCTCGGGCGACCGCGCCAGCCGTGCCGTGCGCCGCATCGAAAACGTGAGCCTCTTGCGCCAATTGCAGTTTGCCGAAGACGCAGGCCCCATGGCGCATCCGGTGCGCCCCGCATCTTATGAAGAAATGAACAATTTCTACACCATGACCGTGTATGAAAAAGGCGCAGAAGTGGTGCGCATGTATCACACCATGCTCGGCGAAGCAGGCTTTCAAAAAGGCATGCAGCTTTATTTCAAACGCCACGACGGCCGCGCCGTCACCTGCGACGATTTCCGCGCCGCCATGGCCGATGCCAATGAAACCGACCTCAGCCAATTTGCCTTGTGGTATAGCCAAGCCGGCACGCCCGTGCTCGACATTACAGGCCGTCTGAACGCGGCGGACAACACCTTCACCCTCAACATCAAGCAAACCATTCCCGCCACGCCCGATATGGCGGAAAAACAGCCGATGCTGATACCGGTGAAAATCGGTTTGTTAAACCAACAAGGCGAAGCGGTGGCATTTGGGCCGTCTGAAAGCGCCGAAGTGCAAACCGAAGCTGTGTTGCTGCTCAATCAAGCCGAGCAGCAATTTGTGTTGCACGGCGTGAATGAAGCCGTGGTGCCCTCGCTTTTGCGCGGCTTTTCCGCGCCCGTGCAGCTGAATTACCCTTATAGCGATGCCGATTTGAGCCTGCTGCTCGCCCACGACAGCGACCCTTTCGCCCGCTGGGAAGCCGGCCAAACGCTCTACCGCCGCGCCATATCCGCCAATCTTGCCGCCATCGAAGCCGGCGCGCCCCTGCCTGAACACAGCGGCCTGATTCACGCGTTCAAACACATGCTCAAGCAGGAAATCGACCCCGCTTTCAAAGCCATGCTGCTGCGCGCACCGGCCACCGCCGAATTGTGGGAAGGCGCAGACAACATCAACCCGCTGCATTACCACGAAGCGCGTGAAGCCCTGCTCGATGCCATCGCCAAAGCCTGCCTTGAGAATCTGGTGTATATCCGCACTTGGGCGCTGGCGCAGGAAGAAGCCAGCGGCCTGGCCGCGCCTTACGAATACCACCCCGGGCTCGCCGGCGTGCGCGCGCTTTTGGCCGCCACCCGCCTCTACACCATACGCGAAGAGCGCCACGGCATGATGGAAATGGCCGCTTATTCGGGCGAGCAGGCCGCCAGCCACGAAAAAACCGTGTGCGCGCGCCTGCAAGACTACATCACCCGCTACGAGCAGCTCACCCCCAATATGACCCACGAAATGAGCGTGCTCAACACCGTCAACCACCTCGAAGAGAGCGGCCGCAACCACTTGCTGAACCAATTCGCCGAGCGCTACGCCGATGATGCGCTGGTGATGGACAAATATTTCATCCTGATAGGCGCCAGCCACCGAGCCGACACGCTTGAGCAAGTGCAAAGCGCCTTGCACCACCCCAAATTCAACCTCGAAAACCCCAACAAAGCCCGCGCGCTCTTGGGCAGCTTCACCCGCAACGTGCCGCATTTTCATGCCGAAAACGGCAGCGGCTATGCCTTTATCGCCGAAAAAGTGATGCAGATTGATGCGTTTAACCCGCAAGTGGCCGCGCGGCTGGTGCAGGCGTTCAACCTCTGCCACAAGCTCGAGCCCAAGCGCCGCGCGCTCGTGAAAATGCAGCTCGAGCGCATCGCCGGCATGGATAATCTGTCGAAAGATGTGGCCGAGATTGTGGGCAAGATTTTGGCTTGATGCGCCAAAGCCAAACCCCAAAGGCCGTCTGAAAAAGGATAAGCTGCACCGATTTGGCGCGCCCGCTTTCAGACGGCCTTTCTTTACACCGCCCGGCCAAGCAACCGCCCCACCTGTGATACCCATTCAAAAAAGTAAGCTTACAAGGCGGAAGCCTGCGACAGTACAGATATAGTGGCATGAATGAAAAACTTATACAAAAATAAGAAATTTAGCATCATGTGCAGGGTGTGTGGCGCAGCCACGCACGCGGTTTAAACGGCTTCTGCATATGGCTTGCTACATGCGCCTGTATAAGTTTTTCTTTCATTCCACTATAGTACGGCAAGGCGAAACAACGCAGTAAGGTTATTTTTTTGGATTGGTATTAAAATGACTTTTTTCCCAACAACCGACCAACACCATGCCCGACACCCTCACCCACACCGCCGCCAAGCTCGGCGAGCACGCCCAATCCGATTTCGGCCACTACGCCAGCATGATGGGCAGCGTGCACGAAATGATTGAAGCCTTTTGGCAGCGCGTGCCCTATCTTTTGCTCGCGCTGCTGCTCTTTATCGTGTTTTGGCTCTTCGCCAAAATCTTCAAAAAGCTGGCCGTGCGCCTGCTCTCGGCGCGGCTGGCCAACCGGCTCAACCTGCTTTTGGTGTTGCAGCGCATCGGCAGCGCGCTGATTATTTTCACCGGCTTTCTGATTGCCATGATGGTGGCCATTCCCGGCTTCACCCCCGGCCAGCTGGTGAGCGCGCTGGGCATCGGCTCGGTGGCCATCGGTTTTGCCTTTAAAGATATTTTCCAAAACCTGCTCTCGGGCATTTTGCTGCTGCTCAACGAGCCGTTTAAAATCGGCGAACGCATTGTCAACGGCAGCTTCGAGGGCACGGTGGAAACCATCGAAATCCGCGCCACCACCCTGCGCACCGACGACGGGCGGCGCATCGTGATTCCCAATGCGCAATTGTTTACCTCACCGGTAACGGTCAACACCCTCAATGGCCGCCACCGCCTCTCCGCCACCTTCACCCTGCCCGCCGGTGCCGATGCAGGCGCGCTGAAAGCGAAAATCATCGCCAAGCTGCACAATGAATGCGCCGCTTTTGTGTTTGAGCCCGAAATCGCCCTCACCGCCATCGGCAGCAGCGAAACGCTGGTGCTGCGCTGGTGGAGCGGCGATGGCCGCGACAATGATCAAACGCAAGACCGCGTGCTCTCCTGCATCAGCCCGCTGCTTGACTCAGCCGACAGCGGCCAAGCCGATGCCGATCCAGCGGAGAGCTCTTAATATCTTGCCAGCATATCTTGCCAGCCGAATGAAAAAACCAAGGCCGTCTGAAAGCTTTTCAGACGGCCATTCGTTTTATCCATATTAAATATTTTTTATTCTAGAGGCTGCTCACACAATTTATCCGCGAATAATACCAATTCAAAAAAGTAAGCTAACAAGGCGGCGAGCCGCAGACAGTACAGATAGGACGGCAAGGCGAGACAACGAAGTTAGGTTATTTTTTTGGATTGGTATAAAATGCAGCAGGCACGCTTTTGAGCCAAAAAATTGCCGCGTGATGAATGGTAAACAAACCCTAAACAGCAAACGCCCCACGCGCCTCTTTAGCCAAATCGATAAACGCACGCAAAGCGGCGGTGATGTGGCGCTGGCGCGGGTAATACAGGCAGAGCCCGTCATACACCGGCGTCCAATCCGGCAAAAGCTGCACCAGCCGCCCGCTTTGCAGATGCTCGCACACATAACCTTCATACACATAAGCAATGCCCACGCCGTGCAGCGCGGCTTCGGCCATCAAAAGCGGGCTGTCGAGCGTGAGCGGGCCGCCCACATCCAGCACCACCGATTTGCCGTCGCGCTCGAATTCCCAACGGTAAAGCTTGCCGCTGGTGAAGCGGTAGCGTATGCAGGCATGGCTCAGCAAATCGTGCGGCGTTTGCGGCACCGCATTTTGGCGCGCCAGATAATCGGGCGAACACACCACCAGCAGGCGCACATCCGGCCCCAGCCGCACCGACACCATATCCTGCGGCACCGCTTCGGCTAGGCGGAAGCCCACATCAAAGCCATCGGCCACAATATCAATCAGGCGCGCATCGGTTACCAAATCGATGTGCATCTGCGGATAGCGGCGCAGATATTCGATAATCACCGGTTGCAACATCTCTTCGGCCGCCCGCTCGGCGATGTTGAGCCGCAGCGTGCCGCTTAACGTGTCGCTCGAATCGTTGGCCTCGCTCATGGCATCACGGATTTCCTGCAAAGCCGGCTTCACCCGCGCCAAAAATTGCTCGCCCGCCTTGGAAAGCGCCACGCTGCGGGTGGTGCGGTTAAACAGGCGCACGCCCAGCTTGGCTTCCAGATTGTTCACCGCATGGCTCAGAGCCGATGGCGACATATCCAGTTCCACCGCCGCAGCACGAAAGCCGCCCATCTCGGCCACCGTCATCACAATCTGCAATTCAAATAATCCGGTTTTCTGCATTGTTTTGCTTTCTGCATGAATTTGTTCGAAAAAAGCCTTATTCCCCAAATGTTGCCCCGCCATTATACTAAAAGCTTCATTAATCAAGTTGCAAACAGGAGCGCATCATGACACAAAAAGTTTGGCTGATCACCGGCGCATCACGCGGCTTCGGCCACATCTGGGCCAAAGCCGCACTGGCACGCGGCGACAAAGTGGCCGCCACCGCTCGCAAATTAAGCGCATTGGACGAATTGAAACAAACCTACGGCGATGCTTTCCTGCCGTTGGTGCTGGATGTGACCGACCGCGATGCCGTGTTTGCCGCTGTGGCGCAAGTGCAGCAGCATTTCGGCCGCCTGGATGTGGTGGTTTCCAACGCCGGCTTCGGCTACATGGCCGCCATTGAAGAAGCCGAAATCGACGACACCCGCGCCACTTTCGAAACCAATGTGTTCGGCACCTTGGCCGTGATGCAGGCCGCCATTCCGATTATGCGCGCACAAGGCAGCGGCCACATTCTGCCCGTGAGCAGCGTGGCCGGCCTCGTGGCCATGCCCACTTCCGGCATTTACGAAGCAGCCAAATTCGCCGTGGAAGGCATGGCCGAAGCGCTGGCCGCCGAAGTGGCGCCTTTCGGTATACATGTCACCATCATCGAGCCGGGCGGCTACGCCACCGACTTTTTGAGCGGCACATCGCTGAAAACCGCACCGGCCATCGCCGCCTACGATGACTTGCGCGCCCAATTGGCCGCCATGCTCACGCCCGACAGCCTGGGCAAGCCCGAAGCCAGCGCCGAAGCCATTTTAAAAGTGGCAGACGCCCCCAACCCGCCGCTGCGCCTGATTTTGGGCGATTTGCTGCCGCTGGTTAAAGATGTGTATGCCCAACGCATCCAAACTTGGGAAGAATGGGACGATGTGGCGCGCGCTGCCAAAGGCTGATGTGATTGCTGCAAACCATCAATCAAGGCCGTCTGAAAGGTTTTCAGACGGCCTTGATTTGTCATGCCTGTTCAAAGTCAATGTTGTGGTGTAAGCATGTGTACGATGGCGCCGCTTATGGGCGGCGTGCGTGCCTATAGTGGAGTGCAGGAAAAAGTGATACAAAACTACGCGCCATAACGGCGTAGCTTGGGTTGATAAATCCAAGGTTTCAGACGGCCTGCGGGCTTATTGGGTTTTCAACCCAATAAGCCCGTTGTGTCACTTTTTCTTGCATTCCACTATACACGCTATTGCCGCCCACAAAAAAGAGCGCTTTTCAGCGCTCTTTTGGCAGGTGATTCAAAAAGATCAGTCTTTTTTGTCTTTCACTTCTTCGAATTCGGCATCCACCACATCATCGTTGCCTTTGGCTGCGCCGGCATCGGCTTGAGCCGCGCCTTCTTCGCCGGCTTGTGCTTCGGCCTGTGCTTGGGCATACACCATTTCGCCCAATTTTTGGCTGGCTGCGCCCAAGGCTTCGGCTTTGGCGTCGATATCGGCTTTGTCTTCGCCTTTCACCGCTTCTTCGGTGGCTTTCACCGCGTCTTCGATTTTGGCTTTTTCATCAGCATCGAGTTTGTCGCCATAATCGGCCAGCGATTTTTTCACAGAGTGCACCAAGGCTTCGGCCTGGTTGCGTGAAGCCACGAGCTCGGTGAGCTTTTTATCTTCCTCGGCATTGGCTTCGGCATCTTTCACCATGCGTTCGATTTCTTCTTCGCTCAGGCCGGAAGAGCCTTGGATGGTGATTTTCGATTCTTTGCCGGTGCCTTTGTCTTTGGCAGACACATGCAAAATGCCGTTTGCATCAATATCGAAGGTCACTTCGATTTGCGGCATGCCGCGCGGTGCGGGTGCGATGTCGCCCAAATTGAAGTTGCCCAGCGATTTGTTGGCCGATGCGCGCTCGCGCTCGCCTTGCAGCACGTGGATGGTTACGGCGCTTTGGTTGTCTTCTGCGGTAGAGAAGGTTTGCGAAGCTTTGGTGGGGATGGTGGTGTTTTTCTGAATCAGTTTGGTCATCACACCGCCCATGGTTTCAATGCCGAGCGACAAGGGGGTAACGTCGAGCAGCAACACATCGCTGCGGCCGCCGCTCAGCACTTCGCCCTGAATCGCAGCACCCACGGCCACGGCTTCATCGGGGTTCACATCTTTGCGCGGCTCTTTGCCGAAGAAGGCTTTCACGGCTTCTTGCACTTTGGGCATACGGCTTTGGCCGCCGACCAAAATCACATCGTCGATTTCGTTCACATTCAGGCCGGCATCTTTCACAGCGGTTTTACACGGCTCGATTGAACGCGCAATCAAATCTTCCACCAAGCTTTCGAATTTGGCGCGAGTGATTTTCATCGCCAAGTGTTTCGGGCCGGTGGCATCCATGGTGATGTAGGGCAGGTTGATTTCGGTTTGCTGCGCGCTCGACAATTCGATTTTGGCTTTTTCAGCCGCTTCTTTGAGGCGTTGCAAGGCCATTACGTCTTTTTTCAAATCGATGCCTTGATCTTTTTTGAACTCATCAATGATGTAGTCGATCAGGCGTTGGTCGAAATCTTCGCCGCCGAGGAAAGTGTCGCCGTTGGTGGCCAGCACTTCAAACTGTTTGTCGCCGTCGAGGTTGGCGATTTCGATAATGGAAATATCGAAAGTGCCGCCGCCCAAGTCGTAAACGGCGATTTTGCGGTCTTTGCTGTCGCCTTTATCCATGCCGAAAGCCAGCGCGGCTGCGGTCGGTTCGTTGATGATGCGTTTTACATCTAGGCCTGCGATGCGGCCGGCGTCTTTGGTGGCTTGGCGTTGGCTGTCGTTGAAATAGGCAGGCACGGTAATCACGGCTTCGGTAACGGGCTCGCCCAAATAAGCTTCGGCGGCCTGCTTCATTTTACGCAGCACTTCGGCCGACACTTGCGGCGGCGACAATTCTTTGCCTTGCGCTTTCACCCAAGCATCGCCGTTGCCGGCTTTGATGATGTCAAACGGCATCAAGTCGATGTCTTTTTGCACTTCTTTGTCGTCGAATTTGTGGCCAATCAGGCGTTTGACGGCATAAATGGTGTTTTTGGCATTGGTGACGGCTTGGCGTTTGGCCGGGGTGCCGACGAGGATTTCGCCGCCGTCGAGATAGGCGATTACGGAAGGCGTGGTGCGCGCGCCTTCGGCATTTTCGATGACTTTGGTTTGGCCGTTTTCAGAAATAGCCAAGCATGAGTTGGTGGTACCCAAGTCGATACCGATTACTTTTGCCATAGTGTATAGCTCCTTTAAGAAACAGATAATGGAATATTCCGGCGGGCGCTTCGCCCTGTCGGGGTAAAAATAAGGCGGGTTTGCTGCTTTTCAAGTGCCGGCACGCAAATTTTTTCGGCCGGATAATTATTTTTAATTCAAGTGCTTGATTTACTTATCCACAAGCTTGAAATCATGCTTTTGAATAATGTTTCAGACGGCCTGCAAACCAGCATCAAGGCCGTCTGAACAGCGTGCGCCGGATAAAGCGCCACACGCGATGCCCTCAGGCCTGCTCTTCGCCGCCTTTGGCCACGGCCACCATCGCCGGGCGCAACACGCGATCGCTCAGGGCGTAGCCTTTTTTCAGCACATTCACCACGGTGTTGGGCGCTTGCTCGCTCTCCACCGCCTGCATGGCTTGGTGTTGGTGCGGGTCGAGCATATCACCCGGCTGCGGGTTGATGGCTTTGATGTGGGCGTGTTCAAACGCTTTTTCCAATTCGTTCAGCGTCATTTGCACGCCCATTTTCAGGGCATCGAAATTGCCGCTTTGGTCGAGCAGCGCCATTTCTAAATAGTCTTTCACCGGCAGCATTTCAGCGGCGAATTTTTGGCCGGCAAATTTATGCGTGGCCTGGATTTCTTCTTGATGGCGGCGGCGCAGGTTTTGCTCGTTGGCTAGGCTACGCAATTGCTCATCTTTGAGCATGCCCTCAAGCTCTTCCACTTTGGCTTGCAAATCTTCATAAGTGGGTGCGGTTTCGGCCGCTTCAAACACTTGTGCCGCTTCGGCGGCGCTTTCTGCATGGGGCTGTTGGTTTTGTTCGGTCATGGCAGTTATCCTGTGGTGGGAAAATAATAAATTAGATGTGCAAATATATAAGGCCGTCTGAATAATATTCAAGTGTTTTCAGACGGCCTTTTGCTTGCCAAGTTTGCCAAAAAGCCATAAGGTTACGCACACAATAATCAGGCCGTCTGAAAACAAACGGCCGCGCTGCAAAGGAAAAATATTATGTCGAGGCAACAACTCACCCGCATTCAGGGCCGGGCGGTGGCGGAAACCATGCTCGCCGGCTTTAATAAGCACTACCGCCTCTACCGCGAAGTCACCGCGCGTGCCAAAGGTTTGTTTGAAACACGCGATTGGCGCGGCATTCAGGATTTGGTGGCCGAGCGCATCCAGATGTATGACCAGCGCGTGCGCGAGGCGGTGGATGCGCTGCGCCACGAGCACGCGGCCAATGCCTTGAGTGACGAAGTGTGGGCGGCGGCAAAAATCGAATACATCGCGCTTTTGGTCAACCACAAGCAGCCCGAATTGGCGGAAACGTTTTTCAATTCGGTGTCGACCAAGCTTTTGGCCAAAGAGTATTACAACAATCAGTTTATCTTTGTGAAGCCGGCCATCAGCACGGAATATATCGATTCCGATCCGCCCACCTTCAGCTCGTTTTACCCCAGCAAACAAGGCCTGCGCGACTGCCTGCGCGATATTCTCAAGCATTTCGGCTGGCAGGTGCCTTTCGCCCACGCCGCCAAAGACATCAGCAATATTCTGCGCGCAGCGCGGCAGCATTTTCAGAGCGATTGGCCGCCCGAGGAAATGAACCTGCATGTGCAAGTGCTCAACGCGCCTTTTTACCGCAACAAAAGCGCTTATGTGTTTGGCCAGATTATCAACGGCAGCCACCGCCACCCGTTTGCGCTGGCCATTGTGCACAATGCCGATGGGCGGCTGATGGTGGATGCGGCGCTTTTTAACCCGCAGCAAATCGGTGTGTTGTTTTCATTTGCGCGCGCTTATTTTTTGGTGGATATGCCCGTGCCCAGCGGCTATGTGCGCTTTCTCAACAGCATGCTGCCGATGCGCTCGCCCGGCGATCTCTACACATTGGTGGGCTTGCATAAGCAGGGCAAAAACATTTGGTGGCGCGAATTTGTGCAGCATTTGGAATATTCGCACGACCGCTTTATGCTCGCGCCGGGCGTGAAAGGGCTGGTGATGAGCGTGTTTACCCTGCCCTCGTTTCCTTATGTGTTTAAGGTGATTAAAGACAAATTCGGCCCCAATAAAGATTTCGATCAAGAATATGTGCGCCAAAAATACCTGCTGGTGAAAAAACACGACCGCGTGGGGCGCATGGCCGATACGTTGGAATTTCAAAACGTGGCTTTGCCCAAAGCGCGCTGCGACGAAGAATTTCTGCACGAAATGCGCACGCTCGCGCCCAGCCAAATGGAAGAAACCGACGATTGGGTGATTATCAAGCATGTGTATGTGGAATACCGCCTCAAGCCTTTGAATATGTTTATGCAAAAAGCCAAGCCTGCCGAAAAAGCGGCGGCGGTGATCGATTACGGCTATGCGCTCAAAGAGCTGGCTTCGGCCAATATTTTCCCCGGCGACATGCTCTATAAAAATTTCGGCATGACCCGCTTCGGCCGCGTGATTTTCTACGATTACGACGAAATCGAATACATGACCGACTGCAATTTCCGCCCCATTCCGCCCGCGCCGAATCCCGAATATGAAATGTCGGGCGAGGTGTGGTATCCGGTGCACAAAGGCGATGTGTTTCCCGAAGAATTCGGCCCTTTCCTCTTGGGCGAGCCGGATGTGCGGCAAGTGTTTATGCAACACCACAAAGATTTGCTCACGCCCGAATTCTGGCAGGGCAAAAAAGAGCGGCTACTGCAAGGGCTTTATGACGACTTTTACCCTTATCCGCAATCGGCGCGCTTCACGCCCGACAAGCTCGCCAAAGGGCTGGTGGACCGCACTGATGTGTAGCGCGGCGCCCGGCTGATGATTAAACATCAAGGCCGTCTGAAACTTTTGAACTGCACCCCAAAAGTTGGACACCCCCATCCAACCCATAAAGGTGCAGTTTTCTTATGAACAAATATACCGTAGACTTCAAATACCAAGCCG
>NZ_SLXE01000037.1 GCF_004341385.1 Uruburuella suis | reverse complement strand
CGATAAGCTAAAGCGCAACTTCCACAGCACGGTTTTATTGGGATGCATTGTGATGTGGCTACCTTTATGACAAGTAATTGTGAACAGACCCTAGGAGAAACGTATGGCTGATGTGAAAACATTGCATGAAACCGCCGCGCGTGTGCTTGGCGCCAAAGCCGGCAAAGTTTTGCTGGCTTTGGATGAGGTAACGGTTGAGTGCGCTGCCGCCGATTATTTGGATGTGATGCGCACCTTGCGCGATCACGATGAGCTGCACTTCGAGCTTTTGGTAGATTTGTGCGGCGTCGATTACAGCGACTATAAAAACGAGCCGTGGCAGGGCAAGCGCTTTGCGGCGGTGAGCCAGCTTTTGTCGGTGAAAAACAACCAGCGCATCCGCGTGCGCGTATGGGCTGACGACGATGATTTTCCGGTGGTGGATTCTGTTACCGAGCTGTATAACAGCGCCGATTGGTATGAGCGCGAGGCGTTTGACCTTTACGGCATCATGTTCAACGGCCACCCCGATTTGCGCCGTATTCTGACCGACTATGGCTTTGTCGGCCATCCGTTCCGCAAAGATTTCCCCATTTCCGGCTATGTGGAAATGCGTTACGACGAAGCGGAAAAACGTGTGATTTACCAACCTGTAACCATCGAACCGCGCGAAGTTACGCCGCGCATCGTCCGCGAGGAGCATTACGGTGGCCAATAAATTAAGAAACTACACCATTAACTTCGGCCCGCAACATCCGGCGGCGCACGGCGTGTTGCGCATGGTATTGGAGCTCGACGGCGAAACCATCGTGCGCGCCGATCCGCACATCGGTCTCTTGCACCGCGGCACCGAAAAGCTGGCCGAAACCCGCACCTATCTGCAAGCGCTGCCTTATATGGATCGCTTGGATTATGTATCCATGATGTGCAACGAGCAGGCTTACTGCTTGGCGGTGGAAAAGCTGGCCAATATCGAAGTGCCCGAGCGCGCGCAATATATCCGCGTGATGTTTGCCGAAGTGACCCGCATTCTCAATCATTTGATGGGCATCGGCTCGCATGCGCTCGATATCGGCGCCATGACGGTGTTTCTGTATGCCTTCCGCGAGCGCGAAGAATTGATGGATTTGTATGAAGCGGTTTCCGGCGCGCGCATGCATGCGGCTTATTTCCGCCCCGGCGGCGTTTACCGCGATTTGCCCGACTTTATGCCGAAATACGAGAGCAGCAAGTTTCGCAATGCCAAAGTGCTGCAAAAGCTCAATGAAGCACGCGAAGGCAGCATGCTCGACTTTATCGAATCGTTTACCGAGCGTTTTCCCAAATGTGTGGATGAATACGAAACCCTGCTCACCGACAACCGCATTTGGAAGCAGCGCACCGTCGGCATCGGCGTGGTGTCGCCCGAGCGCGCCCTGCAGCGCGGCTTTACCGGCGTGATGCTGCGCGGCTCCGGCATTGAATGGGATATCCGCAAAAAAGCGCCTTACGATGCTTATGCTAAAGTGGATTTCGATATTCCGGTGGGGCTCAACGGCGACTGCTATGACCGCTATCTGTGCCGCATCAATGAAATGCGCGAATCCAATAAAATCATCAAGCAGTGTGTGCAATGGCTCAAGGCCAATCCTGGCCCCGTGATTGTGGAAAACCATAAAGTTGCCCCGCCCAAGCGCACCGATATGAAAATGGGCATGGAAGATTTGATTCACCACTTCAAGCTCTTTACCGAAGGCATGCATGTGCCCGAGGGCGAAACCTACACCGCCATCGAGCACCCCAAAGGCGAATTTGGCATTTATATGATTTCAGACGGCGCCAACAAGCCTTACCGCCTGAAAATCCGCGCACCGGGCTTTGCCCACCTGCAAGGCATGGACGAAATGGCACGCGGCCATATGCTAGCCGACGTGGTGGCCATCATCGGTACGCAAGACATCGTGTTCGGAGAGGTAGACCGATAATGTTATCCGCTCAATCTTTACAAAAAATCGACGTCGAGCTGGCGAAATATCCGGCCGACCAACGCCGCTCTGCCGTGATGGCCGCCTTGCGCATTGCGCAAGTGGAAAAAGGCTATTTGGCGCCGGAAACCATCGAGTTTGTGGCCGACTATATCGGCATTGCACCGGCCGCCGCTTATGAAGTGGCCACGTTTTACAATATGTATGACTTGCACCCTGTGGGCAAATACAAGCTCACCGTCTGCACCAACCTGCCCTGCGCCCTGCGCGGCGGGGTGAGCGCTGCCGAATACCTCAAGCAAAAGCTCGGCATCGGCTTTGGCGAAACCACTTCAGACGGCCTGTATACCTTGATGGAAGGCGAATGCATGGGCGCATGCGGTGATGCGCCGGTGATGCTGGTAAACAACCACAAAATGTGCAGCTTCATGACCGAAGAAGCCATTGAAGCGAAATTGGCGGAGTTGAACTGATGGCGATTTATGAATCAGGTGTCATTTTTGACCAAGTAGATACCCACAATCCCGACTGCTGGCATCTCGACGCCTATCAGGCGCGCGGCGGTTATCAGGCTTTGCGCAAAATCTTGAGCGAAAAATTGTCGCAAGACGATGTGATCGCCGAAGTGAAAGCATCCGGCCTGCGCGGCCGCGGCGGTGCGGGCTTTCCCACCGGCCTGAAATGGAGCTTTATGCCGCGCTCTTTCCCCGGTGCCAAATATGTGGTGTGCAACACCGACGAAGGCGAACCGGGCACGTTTAAAGACCGCGACATTATGGATTTCAATCCGCACGCGCTGATTGAAGGCATGATTATTGCCGGCTACGCCATGGGTGCAGAGGCGGGCTATAACTATATCCATGGCGAGATTTTTGAAAGCTACGAGCGCTTCGAGCTGGCTTTGGCCGAGGCGCGCACCGCCGGTTTTCTCGGCAACAACATCATGGGTAGCGATTTCAGCTTTGACCTGTTTGGTGCGCATGGCTATGGCGCGTATATCTGCGGCGAAGAAACCGCGCTGCTGGAATCGTTGGAAGGCAAAAAAGGCCAGCCGCGTTTCAAGCCGCCGTTCCCCGCTTCGTTCGGCCTTTACGGCAAACCCACCACCATCAACAACACCGAAACCTTTGCTTCGGTGCCCTTTATCATTCGCGACGGCGGCAAAACCTTTGCCGAGCAAGGCATTGAAAATGCGGGCGGCACCAAGCTGTTTTCGATTTCCGGCCATGTCGAGCGTCCGGGCAACTATGAAGTGCCGCTGGGCACGCCGTTTGCCAAGCTTTTGGAAATGGCCGGCGGCATGAAAGACGGTAAAAAGCTCAAAGCGGTGATTCCGGGCGGCTCCTCTGCGCCGGTGCTGCCGGCCGACATCATGATGTCGCTGAATATGGATTACGATTCCATCGCCAAAGCCGGCTCTATGCTCGGTTCGGGTGCCATTATCGTGATGGATGAAGATGTGTGCATGGTCAAAGCGTTGGAGCGCCTGAGCTATTTCTATTTTGAAGAATCGTGCGGCCAATGCACGCCTTGCCGCGAAGGCACCGGCTGGCTCTATCGAATCGTGCACCGTATTGCCGAGGGCAAAGGCCGTGCCGAAGATTTGGACTTGCTCGATTCGATCGGCAACAATATGGCCGGCCGCACTATTTGCGCGCTTGCCGATGCCGCCGTGTTTCCTGTGCGCAGCTTTACCAAGCATTTCCGCAACGAATTCGAACACTATATCGAGCACGGCAAACCGGCCAAAGCACATAAATGGTGTTAAAGGCCGTCTGAACGTTATGCAGGCCGTTTGGCTGCGTGAGAGAGATTGAAGTGAAATGCAGAAAAAACGATGGATAATATTGGGCGCACTTGTTTGGCTGGGCGCATGTTCGGCAACCGACGTGAATTACAGCGATAAAGCCCGTTTGTCGCAAGTGAAGCAAATCTGCATCCGCGACAATTATGAAACCCGTTTGCCCGGCTTGGCTGAGGCCTTCGCCGCCAGTTTTGAAAAGCACCGCATTCAAACAAAAGTGATAAAAAGCATGCAGGCAGAGGCTTATGTATCGTGCCAATATATTTTAAATGGCAATGTGCGCGCACGAGCCGGTGTGATTAACCGCGGCAAGTTTACTTTGCTGGCAAACGATACCGAGCGCCGTTATCCGCTCAGCAGCATGGCTTATTTGCGGCGCGGTGCGGAAAAAGAAATGGCTTTATCGCAAGGGCTGCAAGGTCAGACCGACCGCATCAGCATTATTTTGTTAGACAAAAAACAGTAAAAAGCAGGCAGAGGATAGAAATTTATCCTTTCCGCCCGAAGGCCGTCTGAAAAGGCGGTTGGAAAAATCCCTAAATCTGGAACATAACCATGTTACAAATTGAAATTGACGGTAAACAGTTATCCGTGGAGCAGGGCGTAACGGTGATCGAAGCTGCCCATCAAATCGGCACTTATATCCCGCATTTCTGCTACCACAAAAAATTGTCTATCGCCGCCAACTGCCGTATGTGCCTGGTGGAGGTAGAAAAAGCCCCCAAACCGTTGCCGGCGTGTGCCACACCGGTTACCGACGGTATGGTGGTGCACACCCATTCGCCCAAAGCCAAGCAGGCGCAGCAGGGCGTGATGGAGTTTCTGCTTATCAACCACCCGCTCGATTGCCCGATTTGCGATCAGGGCGGCGAATGCCAATTGCAGGATTTGGCCGTGGGCTACGGCAACAGCGCCAGCCGCTATAAGGAAGACAAACGCTCGGTGGCCGGCAAAGACATGGGGCCTTTGGTGTCGGCTGCCGAAATGAGCCGCTGCATCCACTGCACCCGCTGTGTGCGCTTCACCGAAGAGATTGCCGGCATGCAGGAAATCGCTATGGCCAATCGCGGCGAGTTTTCCGAAATCATGCCGTTTATCGGCAAAGCGGTGGAAACCGAATTGTCGGGCAATGTGATTGATTTGTGCCCGGTGGGGGCGCTTACCAGCAAACCTTTCCGCTACGATGCGCGCTCATGGGAATTGAGCCGCCGCAAAACCATTTCCCCGCACGATGCTTTGGGCAGCAACCTGATTGTGCAAACCAAAGACCACACCGTACGTCGCGTGCTGCCGTTGGAAAACGAGAGCATCAACGAATGCTGGATCAGCGACCGCGACCGTTTTGCCTATGAAGGCCTGTATCACGACGGCCGTCTGAAAAAACCGAAAATCAAACACGGCGGCGAGTGGCGCGATGTGGATTGGCCGACTGCGCTGGAATATGTGCGCCATACACTCGAATGCATTGGCAAGGAAGACGGCCAAGAACAAATCGGCATGTGGGCCAACCCGATGAATACGGTGGAAGAATTGTATTTGGCCAAAAAGCTGGCCGAAGGCTTGGGCATCAAACATGTTGCCACCCGTTTGCAGCAGCAGGACAAACGCCTTTCAGACGGCCTCAAAGGCGCGCAATGGCTGGGTCAGAGCATTGAAGATTTCGGCAACAACGATGCCATATTGGTGATTGGTGCCAATTTGCGCAAAGAGCAACCGCTCTTGACCGCACGCCTGCGCGGCGCGGCCAAGGGCGGGGCAGCATTGAGCGTGTTGGGCAGCAGCAAAGAAGCGCTGCATATGCCGCTTTTTGCGCAAGAAGTGCTGCATCCGAATGATTGGGCCGGTTTCTTGGCCGGCTTGGCGCAAGATGCGCAAAGTGCCATTGCCAATACCTTGCAGCAGGCTGATAAAGCGGCGGTGGTGCTGGGTGCGGAAGCGCAAAACCATCCGGATTACACCGCAATTTATGCCGCTGCGCAGGCCTTGGCTGCGGCCACGGGCGCAACGCTGGGCATTTTGCCGCAAGCGGCCAACAGCGTGGGCGCGGATGTGCTGGCGCTGGATTCCGGCGCAAGCATCCAAGAGATGCTGGCAGCACCGAAGAAAGCCGTGTTGCTACTCAATGTGGAGCCGGAAATCGATGTGGCCGATGGCGGTAAAGCCGTGGCTGCTTTGAAGCAGGCACAAAGCGTAATGGCGTTTACCCCGTTTGTGAGCGACACCTTGCTGGAAGTGTGCGATGTGTTGCTGCCGATTGCACCGTTTACCGAAACCTCGGGCAGCTTTATCAATATGGAAGGCCGTCTGCAATCGTTTTACGGTGTGGTGAAAGGCTTGGGCGATTCGCGCCCGCTGTGGAAAGTGCTGCGCGTGCTGGGCAATGTGTTTGCCTTGCAAGGCTTTGAATACGGCAGCAGCGAGCAGGTGCTGAAAGATGCGGTGGATGCCGACACCTTGCCGGAAAAACTGAATAATCAGGCTGCTTGGCAAAGTGCAGGCGTTCAGACGGCCTCCGGGCTTGTGCGCGTAGGCGGCGTGGGTATTTATCACAGCGATGCCATTGCCCGCCGCTCTGCACCTTTGCAAGCCACCGGCCATGCCGCCGTGCCCGCTGCACGCGTACACCCGAACACCTTGGCCGCTTTGGGTTTGGCCGATGGCGATATGGCACAAGCCGTTCAGGGGGGCGCAAAGCTTGCCGTTACGGTGGTGGCCGATGCGCATTTGCCTGAAAACGTGGTGTATCTGCCGCTGCATACTGAAAATGCGGCGTTGGGTGCCTTGATGAACACTATTGAATTGGCGCGGGGTTGATCATGCAAGAATGGTTCCAAGCCTTATTGGGCAACGAAATCGGCTTGATTGTTTCGATTGTGCTGAAGATTGTGCTGATTTTGGCACCGTTGATTCTCACGGTGGCCTATCTGACTTACTTCGAGCGCAAGGTTATCGGCTATATGCAGTTGCGCGTCGGCCCCAACGTTACCGGGCCTTTCGGCCTGATTCAACCGTTTGCCGATGTGTTGAAGCTGTTGTTTAAAGAAGTGACCCGCCCCTCGACATCTAATAAAGCGCTGTTTTATATCGGCCCGATGTTGTCGCTGGCACCGGCTTTTGCGGCTTGGGCGGTGATTCCGTTCAGCGAAACTTGGGTGCTCACCAATGTGAATGCCGGCTTGCTGTATATCTTGATGATTACTTCGTTGTCGGTTTACGGTGTGATTATTGCCGGCTGGGCTTCTAACTCGAAATATGCGTTTTTGGGTGCGATGCGCTCTTCGGCACAAACCATTTCCTACGAAATCGCCATGGGCGCGGCTTTGGTGGGTGTGGTGATGGTGTCGGGCAGCATGAATTTCGGCGACATTGTGGCGGCACAAAGCACCGGCATTGCCGGCGGCTCGGTTTTCTCGTGGAACTGGCTGCCGCTGTTTCCCTTGTTTTTGGTTTACCTGATTTCTGCCGTGGCCGAAACCAACCGCGCGCCGTTTGACGTGGCCGAGGGCGAATCGGAAATCGTGGCCGGCTTTCACGTGGAATATTCGGGCTTTGCCTTTGCGCTGTTTTTCCTCGCCGAATATATTTTCATGATTCTGATTGCCGCGCTGACTGCCTTGATGTTTTTGGGCGGCTGGCTCTCGCCTTTCCCGCAAAGCTGGGGTTTGATCGGCACGCCGAGTGCGGTGTGGATGTTTATCAAAATGGCGATGGTGCTTTATGGCTATTTGTGGATTCGCGCCACATTCCCGCGCTACCGTTATGACCAAATCATGCGTTTGGGCTGGAAAGTGCTGATTCCGGTGGGCTTTGTCGGCATCGTGCTGCTCGGTCTGTGGATGATTTCGCCCTTGTCTCTGTGGAAATAAGGGAGGAGAAACAAAATGACGAATTTAGTAAAAACCTTTTTGCTGGGCGAATTGGTAAAAGGCATGGGCGTTACGCTCAAAAACTTCTTTGCGCGCAAAGAAACCATTATGTTTCCCGAAGAGAAAACACCGCAATCGGTGCGTTTCCGCGGCCTGCATGCGCAACGCCGGTATCCCAACGGCGAAGAGCGCTGCATTGCCTGTAAATTGTGCGAAGCGGTGTGCCCGGCCTTGGCCATCAATATCGAGTCGGAGCAGCGAGAAGACGGCACCCGCCGCACCACCCGCTACGATATCGATTTGACCAAATGCATTTTCTGCGGCTTTTGTGAAGAAGCCTGCCCGGTGGATGCGATTGTGGAAACGCATATTCTGGAATATCACGGCGAAAAACGCGGTGATCTGTATTACACCAAACCGATGCTGCTGGCCGTCGGCGATCGCTATGAGAGCGAAATTGCCAAACGCAAAGCGGCAGACGCACCCTATCGTTAAGGAGCAGGATAATGACGTTTTCCCTGATTCTGTTTTATGTGCTGGCGGCCATTGTGCTGTTTGGCGCGCTTAAAACCGTTACCGCTAAAAACCCGGTGCATGCCTCGCTTTATCTGGTGCTGACCTTTTGTGTGAGCGCCATGATTTGGATGCTGATGCAGGCCGAATTCCTCGGCATCACGCTGGTGCTGGTGTATGTGGGCGCGGTGATGGTGTTGTTCCTGTTTGTGGTGATGATGCTCAATATCGATGTGGAAGAAATGCGCGCCGGCTTTTGGCGCCATGCACCGGTGGCAGGCCTCGTCGGCACGCTGATGGCGGTGGCGCTGATTCTGATTTTGGTAAACCCGAAAACCAATCTGGCCGCTTTCGGCCTGATGAAAGATCTGCCTGCCGATTACAGCAATATCCGCGATTTGGGCAGCCAGATTTACACCACTTATCTGCTGCCGTTCGAATTGGCAGCCGTATTGCTGGTGCTGGGCATGGTGGCGGCCATTGCGCTGGTACACCGCAAAACCTACAACCCGCGCTATATCAATCCGGGTGATCAAGTTAAAGTAAATGCCAAAGAAGGCCGTATGCGCATGGTGAAGATGGCTGCTGTGGTGCCGTCTGAAAAAGAAGAGGCTTCAGACGGCCAAGAAGGAGAGGGCAAAGCATGATTACCATCACTCATTACCTGGTTTTGGCGGCCTTGCTGTTCGGCATCAGCGCCTTGGGTATTTTTATGAACCGCAAAAACGTGCTGGTGTTGCTGATGTCGATTGAACTGATGCTGTTGGCGGTCAATTTCAATTTCATCGCTTTTTCACAATATTTGGGCGACACCGCCGGGCAGATTTTTGTGTTTTTCGTGCTGACCGTGGCTGCGGCAGAATCCGCTATCGGCCTGGCCATCATGGTGTTGGTGTTCCGTAACCGCAACACCATCAATGTGGCCGATTTGAACCGCCTCAAAGGCTGATCGGGAGAATAAGAATAATGGATAATATGAGCTTATATCTGACCATTGCCCTGGCACCGCTTGTCGGCTCGCTGTTGGCGGGTTTGTTTGGCAAACAAATCGGCCGTGCCGGCGCGCACAGCGTAACCATTTTGAGCGTGGCGGTGTCGACGGTGCTGTCGGCATATGTGCTGTGGGGCTTTATCGATGGCAGCCGCAGCAAATTTGATGAAAATGTGTATACCTGGCTGACCATGGGCGGCTTGGATTTTTCCGTCGGCTTTTTGGTCGACAGCCTGACTGCCATGATGATGGTGGTGGTGACCAGCGTGTCGCTGATGGTGCACATTTACACCATCGGCTATATGCACGATGAAGAAACCGGCTATCAGCGCTTTTTCAGTTATATTTCGCTGTTTACCTTTTCGATGCTGATGCTGGTGATGAGCAACAATTTCGTGCAGCTTTTCTTCGGTTGGGAAGCCGTGGGCTTGGTGTCTTACCTCTTGATCGGTTTTTACTTCAAACGCGAGAGTGCCATTTTTGCCAACCTGAAAGCCTTTTTGGTTAACCGTGTCGGCGATTTCGGCTTTTTGCTCGGCATCGGCTTGGTGCTGGCTTATTTCGGCGGCAGCCTGCGCTATGCGGATGTGTTTGCCTATCTGCCCAATGTGCAGCATGCCACCATCCAGCTTTTCCCGGGCGTGGAGTGGTCGTTGATGACGGTAACCTGTTTGTTGCTGTTTATCGGCGCAATGGGTAAGTCGGCGCAATTTCCGCTGCATGTGTGGCTGCCCGATTCGATGGAAGGCCCGACACCGATTTCTGCTTTGATTCACGCGGCTACCATGGTAACGGCAGGCTTGTTTATGGTGTCGCGCATGTCGCCGATGTATGAACTCAGCACCACCGCTTTGGGCGTGATTATGGTGGTGGGCGCGATTACGGCACTCTTCATGGGCTTTTTGGGCGTGATTCAAAACGACATCAAGCGCGTGGTGGCTTATTCTACTTTGTCGCAGCTGGGCTATATGACCGTGGCCTTGGGCGCTTCGGCTTACTCGATTGCGATGTTCCATGTGATGACGCATGCTTTCTTTAAAGCTTTGCTGTTTTTGGCCGCCGGCAGCGCCATCATCGGCATGCACCATGACCAAGACATGCGCCACATGGGCAACCTGAAAAAATACATGCCGATTACTTGGATAACCATGCTGCTGGGTAATCTGGCTTTGATTGGTACGCCGTTTTTCTCCGGCTTCTATTCGAAAGATTCGATTATCGAAGCCGCCCACGCCAGCACTTTGCCGGGCAGCGGTTTTGCCTACTTCGCCGTGTTGGCCAGTGTGTTTGTGACCGCGTTTTATGCGTTCCGCCAATACTTTATGGTGTTCCACGGTAAAGAAAAATGGCGCGAATTGCCCGAGCATCACGATGACCATCACGGCGATGAGCATCATCACGGTTTGGGCAAAAACGACAACCCGCACGAAAGCCCGTGGGTGGTAACGCTGCCGCTGATTCTGTTGGCGATTCCTTCGGTGGTAATCGGTTACTTTGCGATTGAGCCGATGCTGTATGGCGACTTCTTCAAAGACGCGATTTACGTGAATACCGAAGAGCATCCGACCATGGCGCTGCTGAAAGAAGAATTCCACGGCCCGCTGGCGATGGTGGCACACAGCCTGCAAACGCCGGTGCTGTATTTGGCGATTGCCGGTGTGCTGACGGCTTGGGTGCTGTATGTGAAAGCGCCACATCTGCCTGCGAAAATCGCTGCCACATTCAGCCCGATTTACAAACTGCTGGATAACAAATACTTCCTCGACGTGATTTACTTCAATGTGTTTGCCAAAGGCACCCGCGCATTGGGCAATTTCTTCTGGAAAGTAGGCGACACGGCCATTATCGACAACGGCATTGTCAACGGCTCTGCCAAACTGGTGGGCGCCATCGCTGCGCAAGTGCGCAAAATGCAGACCGGCTTCATCTATACCTATGCAGCCGCCATGGTATTCGGCGTGCTGGTGCTGGTGGGCATGACATTCTGGCGCTTGTTTGCCGGTTGAATTTAAAGGCCTGTTTCAGACGGCCTAGTAAACAATTATCAGGCCGTCTGAAAATAAGAAGAAAGATAAGTCGTGAGGAAAATCGTATTGATTGCTTGTGTCAGCAAAAAAGCGAGCAATAGGCAAACAGCAGAAAAGCTTTATTTGAGTGATTTATTCAAAAAAGAGTTGCGCTATGCCAGAGAGATTATCCAGCCCGATGATATTTTTATTCTTTCTGCCAAACATGGCTTGGTTAAATTGTCGGAAGAATTGGATCCGTATGACTTAACGCTCAATACGATGCTTTCCAAAGAGAGAAAAGCGTGGGCAGAGAAAGTGTTGGCCGATTTAAAGAGAGAAGCTGATTTCAAGAGAGACCAATTTGTTTTTCTTGCAGGAAATAAATACAGACAATATTTGTTACCGGTATTGAAACAATATGAAATACCCATGATGGGACTAAAAATTGGCGAACAGCTGGGATGGTTAAAAGAACAGTTGGAAAGCAAAAATGAACGATAATGGCGTGATTCTGCATGAGCAGTTTAATGCTTTAAAACGATATTCCTTTAACTTTGATAGAAATGTAATTTTTAAAAACGGCTTGTATGTATTGTTTGAAAAAGGCGAGAAGTTTTTAGAATTCGATAGAATCGTACGTGTCGGAACGCATACCGGGCAAAATAATCTGGTAAAACGCCTGACTGAGCATTTCTTAAAACCGAATAAAGACCGAAGCATTTTCCGAAAGCATATCGGTAGGGCAATACTCTCACGTGATAATAATCTAGAGCTTCTTAAACAATGGGAGATAGATTTAACGGGGAAAAAAGCCAGGGAAGAATGGGCTGGTAAGATTGATACGGCAGCTATAAAAAGTGTTGAAGATAGAGTAACCGCTTATATGCAGGAGTATTTTACTTTTTCTGTTATCCCTCTGGAGACAAAAGAAGAACGGTTATTTTTTGAAGCAGGCATTATTGCAACCACCTCAAGGTCACCTCACTTTTACCCGTCCGCTAATTGGCTTGGTAAATTCTCGCCAGAAGAAAAAATCAGAACACGTGGAGTGTGGTTGGTTCATGGCTTGAATGGCCGCTCATTAACTGAAGCAGAGATGGGAGATTTAATTAAGTGTGCTGAAACAAGCCGACTGAAAGAATTGAACAGTAAAGACATAACCGTTTTCAAACAGCATGAACGGTCGTCTGAAAACGCATCAAGAGATAATTTTTTTAATAAAACCTAGGTATCAAACTACAGGCTAATATTATGCTTTCTAATAACTTACTCAGTTTGGCCATTTGGGTGCCGATAGCAGCCGGTGTGCTGGTGTTGGCCACCGGCTCCGACAGCCGCGCCGCGCTTGCCCGGATTGTGGCTTTTGTCGGTGCGCTGGCCGGATTTCTGGTGACCTTGCCGCTCTTTACCGGCTTTGACCGCTTGAGCGGCGGCTACCAATTCACCGAATTCCACAGCTGGATTCCCGCGCTCAATATCAACTATGCTTTGGGTGTGGATGGTATTTCGGTGCTGTTTGTGATTTTGAACAGCTTCATCACGCTGATGGTGGTGCTGGCCGGCTGGCAGGTGATTCAGAAACGCACGGCGCAATATATGGCGGCTTTCCTGATTATGTCGGGTTTGATTAATGGTGCGTTTGCCGCACAAGATGCGATTTTGTTTTACGTATTCTTCGAGGGCATGTTGATTCCGCTTTACCTGATTATCGGTATGTGGGGCGGCCCGCGCCGCGTGTATGCTTCGGTGAAGCTGTTTCTCTATACCTTGTTGGGCTCTTTGCTGATGCTGGTGGGCTTGATTTATCTTTCTTATCAAACCGGCGGCAGCTTTGCGATTGTGGATTTCCAAAATCTGAAACAGATTCCGCTGGGTGTGCAGCAATTGCTGTTTATCGCGTTTTTCCTTTCGTTTGCGGTGAAAGTGCCGATGTGGCCGCTGCATACCTGGCTGCCCGATGCCCACGTGGAAGCGCCCACCGGCGGCTCTATGGTGCTGGCGGCCATCACGCTGAAAGTGGGGGCTTACGGTTTCTTGCGCTTTATCTTGCCGATTTTGCCCGACGCTTCGCGCTATTTCGCACCGGCGATTATCGTGTTGAGCCTGATTGCCGTGATTTACATCGGCATGGTGGCTTTGGTGCAAACCGACATGAAAAAATTGGTGGCTTATTCTTCTATCAGCCATATGGGTTTCGTGACCTTGGGCATGTTTTTGTTCAGCGGCGGTTATTTGAATGACTGGGCCTTGAAAGGTGCGATTATCCAGATGATTTCGCATGGCTTTGTGTCGGCGGCGATGTTTATGTGTATCGGTGTGATGTATGACCGTCTGCACACGCGCAATATTGCCGATTACGGCGGCGTGGTAAATGTGATGCCGAAATTTGCCGCTTTTATGATGCTGTTCGGCATGGCCAATGCCGGCCTGCCGGCCACATCGGGCTTTGTGGGCGAATTTATGGTGATCATGGGTGCGGTGGAAGTGAATTTCTGGGTGGGTGCGCTGGCTGCGCTGACCTTGATTTACGGTGCTTCTTACACCTTGTGGATGTATAAGCGCGTGGTTTTCGGCCCCATCACCAACCCGGAAGTCAAAGAAATGAAAGACATTAACTGCCGCGAATTTGCGATTTTGGCTATTTTGGCCATCGCGGTATTGGGCATGGGTTTGTATCCGCAAGCCTTTATCGAAGTGGTACATCAAGCCGCCAACGACTTGATTACCCATGTGGCACAAAGCAAGATTTGAGGTGTGTGAATGAACTGGACTGATTTGAACTTGATGCCGGCCATGCCTGAAATCGTATTGCTTTCGGCATTGGGCATTGTGCTGCTGGTGGATTTATGGACCAGCGATAAAAACCGCTATATCACCCATGTGTTGAGCCTGCTCGCGCTGGTGGCCGCCGCAGCAGCGCAATGGCTGGTGTGGGTGCCGCAAAGCGTATCGACTTTCAGCGGCATGTATATTGCAGACGGCATGTCGCAGCTGTCGAAAATGGTGATGTATGCGGCCACATTTGCGCTGTTTGTGTATGCCAAGCCGTATAACCAGGTGCGCGATATGTTTA
This sequence comes from Uruburuella suis, assembly GCF_004341385.1. Taxonomy (GTDB): domain Bacteria; phylum Pseudomonadota; class Gammaproteobacteria; order Burkholderiales; family Neisseriaceae; genus Neisseria; species Neisseria suis. Next base: position 5,901 of record NZ_SLXE01000037.1, on the reverse strand, counting down.
GGGGCGAGTTTTACACCTTAACGCTGTTTGCGCTGAGCGGCATGAGCGTGATGGTGAGCGCCGGCCATTTCCTCACCGCCTATATCGGTTTGGAGCTGTTGTCGCTGTCGCTCTATGCGATGATTGCGCTGCGCCGCGATTCGGCCGATGCCGCTGAAGCCGCTTTGAAATATTTTGTGTTGGGTGCGCTGGCTTCGGGTTTGTTGCTGTATGGCATTTCCATGGTGTATGGCGCCACAGGCTCGCTCGAGTTTGCCAGCGTGCTGGCCAATGCCTACGATGGCCAGGCCAACACTTGGCTGCTGAAGCTTGGCTTGGTGTTTATCGTGGTGGCGGTGGCTTTCAAGCTGGGCGCGGTGCCGTTTCATATGTGGGTGCCCGATGTATATCAGGGTGCGCCCACTTCCGTGGCCGCTTTTGTGGGCACGGTGCCGAAAATTGCCGCCGTGGTGTTTGCCTTCCGTATTTTGGTGACCGGTTTGGGCACCACGGTGAACGATTGGACGCCCATGCTGGCGATTTTGGCCGTGGCCTCCTTGTTGGTGGGTAACTTGGCGGCGATTATGCAAAGCAATATCAAGCGCATGCTGGCCTATTCTACGGTGTCGCACATGGGCTTTATTCTGCTGGCGTTTATGGCCGGTGCCATCGGCTTTACCGCAGGGCTTTACTATGCAATCGCTTATGTGGTGATGGGTTTGGTGGGCTTCGGCGTGTTGATGCTGCTTTCCAACGAAGCGTTTGAATGCGAAGAAATCAGCGACTTGGCCGGCTTGAACCAGCGCCATGCTTGGTATGCCTTTTTGATGCTGCTGGCCATGTTTTCGATGGCCGGTATTCCACCGCTGATGGGCTTTTATGCCAAGTTTGCGGTGATTAAGGCGCTGCTCTCGCAAGGCTTTGTGTGGATTTCTGTGTTTGCGGTGGTGATGTCGTTGATTGGCGCGTTCTACTATCTGCGCGTGGTTAAAGTGATGTATTTCGATAAAGCCACGCATGAGCAGGGCATCGGCAGCAACACCGTGGCCAAAGTGGTGCTTTCGGTAAATGCACTTTTGCTGCTGCTGTGGGGCGTGATGCCGCAAAGCGTGATGGAATGGTGCTTGCGCGCGTTGGAAAACACCTTGTAAACCCGCTGATAAATCTGCACGCGGCAGCCCCCGAAGGCTGCCGTTTTTGTTAATATACTGCATTCATCTTTTCAGACGGCCTGCCGCACCACTTTTCTGCGCCGCTTCAGGCTGAAATGAATCATAGCTGCTGCGAGATTTCAGGCCGTCTGAACACCGGATTTCACACCATGACCGCTTCCATGTATATCTTATTATTGCTGGCGCTGATTTTTGCCAACGCGCCGTTTTTGAGCCGGCGCTTATTTGGTTTGATTCAATTGGCGCACAAGCATTTCGGCCATCATTTGCTGGAATTGGCGGCCGGCTTTTGCCTGATCGGCGTGCTGGCTTATGTGCTCGAATCGCGCGCCGGCACGGTGCACCCGCAAGATTGGGAATTTTATGTAACCGTGCTCTGCCTTTATCTGATTTTTGCCTTTCCCGCTTTTGTGTGGCGCTATTTTTGGCAAGGCAAGCACCGGCAATAAATGTGCATACCCTATTATCTGAGGCCGTCTGAAACGGAAAAGTATGATGCAAAAAGCCATTGAAAACCTGTCGCAAGCCCGCCTATTGGTGGTGAAAGTGGGCTCTAGTTTGGTTACTGCCGAAGGGCGGGGCATCGATCAGCAGGCGCTGGCGCAGTGGGCAGCGCAAATCGCCCAGCTCAACAAGCGCGGCGTGCAGGTGATTTTTGTGTCCAGCGGTGCCATTGCCGAGGGCATCAAACGGCTGGGCTGGCCGCGCCGCCCCAAGGCGCTCAACGAATTGCAGGCCGCCGCCGCCGTCGGCCAAATGGGCATCGCCCAAGCTTATGAAAACGCGTTTGCCCCGCACGGCATCAACACGGCGCAAATTCTGCTCACCCATGAAGACTTGAGCAACCGCACCCGCTATCTCAACGCCCGCAGCACCTTGCGCACCTTGCTGGCGCACGGCATTGTGCCGATTATCAATGAAAACGACACCGTTACCACCGATGAAATCAAGCTGGGCGACAACGACACGCTCGGCGCTTTGGTGACCAATCTGGTGGAAGCCGATGCTTTGGTGATTCTCACCGACCAGCAAGGCCTTTACGACAGCGACCCGCGCAAAAATCCGCAAGCGCGGCTGATTAACCGCATCGCTGCCGAGCATCCCGATTTGGAAAGCATGGCCGGCGGCGTAGGCAGCGCGGTGGGCACCGGCGGCATGTACACCAAAGTCACTGCCGCCAAGCGCGCCGCTTTGAGCGGCGCGGCCACCGTGGTGGCCAGCGGGCGCGAGCCGGATGTGTTGGTGCGGTTGATACAGGGCGATGCCGTGGGCACTTTGTTTACCAGCGAACACAGCCGCATCAATGCCCGCAAACAATGGCTGTTGGGGCAGGTGCAGCTGAGCGGACGCGTGGTGGTGGACGAAGGCGCTGCGCGTGCCGTGGCCGAACAACACGCCAGCCTGCTGCCGGTGGGCTGCGTGCGTGCCGAAGGCCATTTTTACCGGGGTGAGTTGGTGGCGGTGGTGGATGGCGGCGGCAAAGAAATCGCCCGCGGCTTGGCCAATTACAACAGCAGCGAAACCGCCAAAATCCTGCGCACGCCCTCCGCGCAAATCGAGCGCAAATTAGGCTATGTGATGGAAGACGAATTAATCCACCGCGACAATATGGCCTTGCATTGGTAAGCGGGCAAGAGGCCGTCTGAACGCATCGGCGTTTTCAGACGGCCTCGATTTTGGGGCAGGGCTGCCTGAGCTTGTTTGTCGCGTTGCCGATATACAGTGAAATAGATGAAAAAGGAATACAAGACAGCAACACCATAAACTGCACCCCGCCAAGCGTGCGCGTGGCTGCGCCACCTACCCGATAAGCGGTTTAACGGCCAGATGATTTTGAGCGTAGGGCGCACTTTCGCGGATGAATGGTGAACAGATCTTAAGGCCGTCTGAAAAACCGTTTTTAGACGGCCTATCGGGATGTTGAATAGATGTGCCGGCAAGCCGCCCGCTGCCTGCCGGTAAAGCCTTTCAGACGGCCTGTCATAAAAATTCCAACAAAGCGTCATCTCAAGCCGGCGTTTGTCACATCTGCGTCATATGCTTGCGTTATGCTTAGGTTGCAAGGCTGGGTTGTGGCTCGGCTGATTTTGTATAGTGGAATCAATAAAAACGGCGTGCGTGGCTGCGCCACATCTTATACCCATTCAAAAAAGTAAGCTAACAAGGCGGCGAGCCGCAGACAGTACAACTAGTACGGCAAGGCGCGACAACGAAGTTAGGTTATTTTTTTGGATTGGTATTACACACGGTTTGAGATTGATGGTTTGGTGCCCGTTTTTCTTTCATTTCACTATAGTGGAATGCATAAAAAAGTGACACAACGGGTAGGTTGGGTTGAAAACCCAATAAGCCCACAGGCCGTCTGAAACGTTGGGTTTATCAACCCAACCCACTCCGTGATAGTGCGTGGCTTTGTATCACTTTTTCTTGCATACCACTATAACGGCAAAACCCGATAATCATGGAGAAACACATGGCCAAAGTGCGCGTGTTGGTGGTGGAAGACGAAGAATCGATTCAGGCGCTGATTCGGTTCACCTTGGAGCAGGCCGGTTTCGGTGTGGAATCGGCGTTGAGCGCGGAAGAGGCGCGCACGCTCTTGGCGCAGGAGTTGCCCGATGTGGTGCTGCTCGACTGGATGCTGCCCGGCGCTTCGGGTGTGCAGCTGGCCAAGCAATTGCGCCAAGACGAGCGCAGCAAAGATTTGCCGATTATCCTGCTCACCGCCCGCAGTGAAGACACCGATAAAGAGCTGGGGCTGAATCAGGGCGCCGATGATTACCTCACCAAGCCGTTTTCCCCGCGCGAGCTGATTGCCCGCATCAATGCGCTGCTGCGCCGCCGCGCGCCGCAAAAAACCAGCGAAGTTATCGAAGTGAAAGGTTTGCTGCTCGATCCGGCCGAGCAGCGCGTGTATGGCAACGGCCAGCCGGTGAGCTTCGGCCCCACCGAATTCAAGCTCTTGCATTTTTTCATGACCCACCCCGAGCGCGTATACAGCCGCCGCCAATTGTTGGATTTGGTGTGGGGCGATCATGTGTTTGTGGAAGAGCGCACGGTAGATGTGCACATCCGCCGCCTGCGCCGTGCGCTGGAGCCCAGCGGCTTCGACCGCTTTGTGCAAACCGTGCGCGGTGCGGGCTACCGCTTCTCGCATAAAGAGGCGGCCTAAATGAATTTTGTGTGGCGGCATATTGCATTGAGCCTGTTTGTGCTGGCGGTTGTGATGCTGCTGGGCTTCGCGGCAGGCGGCGCCACCGGGCTTTTTGCCGCCATGGCCGCCTGGCTCGGCGTGTGGCTGGCCATGCAACTTTATTATGTGCTGAAGCTGGCGCGCTGGCTCGAGTCACCCAAAATCAACACCATTCCACATGTGGGCGGCATGTGGTCAACGATTTTCGACACGCTTTTGCGCCAAGCCAAAAGCCGCAAAAAGCGCAAACAAAAGCTGGGCGCGGCCTTGCAGCGCTTCAACCGTGCCGCCGAAGCCATTCCCAACGGCATTCTGATTCTCGATAAAAGCGGGCGCATCGGCTGGATGAACCATTTGGCGGTGCTGCATCTGAATTTGAACCCGGCCACCGACTGGAACGGCATTTTGCGCAATATCGTGCGCAAGCCCGAGTTTCTTGATTTTCTCAATCAACCTTTGGAAAACACCGCCGAAATCAAAATCACCCTGCCCAAAAACGGCGGCATCAGCGAGCGCGCGCTGCTGATTACGCGCGCACCGTTTCAAACCGATGAGCTGCTGCTGATTACCCGCGACATCAGCCAGGCCGAGCAGCTCAACGCCACCCGCACCGCATTTGTGGCCAATGTGTCGCACGAATTGCGCACGCCGCTCACGGTGATTAACGGTTTTTTGGAAACCATGGCCGATATGCCCGATCTTCCGCGCGAGCAGGCGCAGCAATTTATCGGCCTGATGCAGAAAGAAGGCGCGCGCATGCAAACGCTGCTGGCCGACTTGCTCACCTTGTCGCGCCTCGAATCGGGCGTGCCGGCGGAGCAAACACCAATCGATTTGTCGTCATTGGCCGAATCGCTCTCGGGCGATGGCGATACTTTGTCGGCAGGCAAGCATGAAATCCATACCGATATCGCCCCCGATATCTGGATCAGCGGCATTTATGCCGACCTTTATAACGGTCTGAGCAATCTGGTGTTTAACGCCGTGCGTTACACGCCGGCCGGCGGCATTATCCGCATCAGCCTGCAAGCGCTGCCCTCAGAGCAGCCTTTCAGCCTGCCCGATGTGCGCTTTGCCGTGCAAGACAACGGCCCGGGCATCGCGCCGGAGCACATCCCGCATCTGACCGAACGTTTTTATCGGGTGGATAAAGGGCGCAGCCGCCAAAGCGGCGGCACCGGCCTAGGCTTGGCAATTGTGAAACACGCGCTGGCCGAGCACAACAGCTTGCTGCACATCAGCAGCACAATCGGCGAGGGCAGTGAATTTTCGGCGGTTTTTAAGCAGATTGTGCCACCCGCAAGGCGCTGATGCCGCGATTCAAAATAATATCCATGCAAAAAAAGGCCGTAACCCAACGTTTGCTTTTAAACATCAGGCCTTAGGTATACACACCGTGCTTTTTGCGGCGTAATACCAATCCAAAAAAATAACCTAACTTCGTTGTCTCGCCTTGCCGTACTATAGTGAAATGCTCAAAAAAGTTACACAAGATTCAAGAACCAAAACAGTAAAGTTTCTACACAGGAAATCCGCCATTCACGCCTGATCTTTTTA
>NZ_SLXE01000036.1:9998-20282 GCF_004341385.1 Uruburuella suis | reverse complement strand
TTCGGCTGCAAGTTTTCTTCCGTCTTCTTTTTCCATTGGGGAGAAATGGGGATTAATGTTGAAATTTCAATATTTAATTGCCGAATCTATAGGTTTGGTGTTATTCCGCTTTGAAGCCGCCGCCAAGCTGCGCGTGCACATTGCTCCAGGCAACTAAAAAATCACTTTGCACCTGCACGGCCTGAGCCGCCTGCTGCAAAGCTTCGTCTTGTTTTTGCAGATAAGCGAGCGGATTATCGATTTGAGCCGCCACACGCCGGCGCGCAGCGGCTGCGTTTTTGGCTGAGGTCAGCGCCGCGCGTTGCTGCAACAGCGCCTGAGCCTGCAAGGTTTGGTAATCACTCACCGCATCGGCTGCTGCCCGCATCGCATTTAACACCGTTTGGTCATACAGCGCCACTTGTTGATTATATTCAGCATTACGGTAAGCCAGCTTCGATTGCAGCGCGCCCGAGGTGAAAATCGGCAGATTGATGGCCGGCACAATGCCCAGCATGCCTGAATTGCTGCCGCTCAACAGATTAAACGCATCAATATGCGCAAAGCCTGCCAATAATTTCAATTCGATATTGGGATAGAATTCAGCTTTGGCCGCCTGAATATTCTGCCAACGCGATTGCAACAGCGCGCGCTGGGCAGCGATATCCGGGCGTTTGCCGAGCAGATCAGCTTTAATATTCCCAGCGGAGAACACGGGCGGACTGCCTTGTACGGCGGGTGTTTGGCCGTCAAGTGCATTAGGCGCCTGCCCGCTCAACACCGCCAAGCTGTGGCGGATGCGCGCCGCATTTCTTGCCAGCACCAATTGCTGCGCCTGCAAAAGCTGCTGCGCCTGCTCGGCCGGATAAGCGGCGCTGGCCGGCAGCAATTGGGCGCGGATGCGCTGCTTAAGGATTTTTTCCGACTCGGCGGCCGCTTCGATGCGCTGTTGCAACAAACGCTGCTGCTCATTGACAGCCTGCCAGGCAAAATATTGCGCCGCCACCGCCTGTGCCAACGTGAGCCGGATTTGCTCGGCTTCATAAACCGCGGCTTGGCGCTGCCCGATGGCTGCGGCCACCTGGGCGCGGTTTTTGCCCCAAAAATCAAACGACCAGCTGCCTTGCAAAGCCACATTAGCCAGCCACAAAGTGTGGTCGGGGTGGCCATATGTGGCGGTGGGCTTGGGTGCAACATAAGCGCCCACCCCTTGCCCCACTAGGCCGATTTGGGTTTTGTCGGCCGCTTCGGTAATGCCTAATTGCGCCTGCGCTTGCGCAAAACGGGCGCGGGCGGCACGCAAATCGGGTGAAGAGGCCAAGGTTTGCGCCATCAGGCGGTTGAGCATGGAATCGCCCAAGCCCAGCCACCAATCAGCTTTCGCGGCTTGCGGCTGCGAACCTTGTGGCAACGAATACGCCGTTGGAGCATCCAACGGCGCTTGGTTACCGAATTGGGCACAGGCTGTCAGCATGGATAATGCCAACAGCCCCAACCCACGCATGGGTAATATCGGTTTCATTTCGGGCTCTGTGTGTTGCCCTGCCTGTTGCCGGAAATCAGCCGCCCAAACGGGTCAGCAGTTTGCTCAGCAAGTGGTGCAATTGGGCATAATCTTCTTCCGCGAAAGCTTCCCATACGTTTTGGTCGCGATTGGCAATCTGCGGCCACACCTTCTGGATAAAAGCTTCACCTTCAGCGGTTAATTTTAGCACAATTTGGCGGCGGTCTTGCTGATTGATGTGGCGCTCCACCCAGCCGCGCTCCACCATATCATCAGAAAGGCGGGTGGCGCTGGTGCGGGTGAGATCCATCAAATCGCTCAAACGCGAGGGCAGGATTTCGCTGTCGGGGCTCACATACACGGCCATCACGGCAAACCACAGGTTTTCGTTGATGCCGAATTCCTTCAGGCTTTCATTCAGATTGCCGCTCAAGCGCTCGGTTACCACACGCAACAAGCGGGAGATCTGAGCCTGCGGCTCTGAAAACTCGGGCAAACGCTCAGACAACAGGCGCAAAGCGTTGGTCAGTTCGGCTTGTGAAAAACTCATGGGTATATTCTCAACTGGTAAATAATCTGTTTATCTTAAATAGAGTGGTATCAGGCCGGTTTGGTTTCGTTATATCGATCCGTCACAGCCCAAGAATAGCGTTTAAACATTCTTGAATGTCTTGCGGCGTCATCATAATCTGCATGCTTACCCATCTGACTAAAAACAAGATAATCGGCTTAACTCATCAACAGGCGGCTTATTTTGAGCGGCTTTTTGCTTGTCGAAAAAGAGCGCATGCCGCTTAAAAAAGAAAACATGCCGCTTATCCAGATTGAGCCATACCGCCCGCCCGGCCTGTTGCCGGCTGTTGTTTTTATCATCTTTACATCATTATTATGACATTCATATGATATCAAGCATCTGACAAACGCCGCAAAAATCATGTAGCCCGCATGATATAACAATAAACAACAATGCCAAAGCACTAAAATATATTCAATCATCGGCTTTTTATCATGCTCTTTATGTGCGTTTTGCAAGCACCCTGAAAAGCATTGAGCCATTTTGCACCCGCTCGCCGAGCATGAAGACGTCGGCCACTACAGCGCACTACATCTTACCAATGAGGCGTCAAACTTCAAGCACTAAAATAATAAAGGCCGTCTGAATGCTTAAAAACATTCAGACGGCCTTTATTTTTCATTCAATCAAATCTATGTATGCATTGAATCAATGGCGGAAATGGCGCACGCCGGTGAGCACCATGGCGATGCCGTGTTCATCCGCCGCATCAAACACTTCCTGATCACGCATCGAGCCGCCGGGGTGGATAATCGCTTTGATGCCCTGCTCGGCAATCACATCAATGCCGTCGCGAAACGGGAAAAACGCATCCGAGGCCGCGCAGGCGCCGTTTAAATCAAAGCCGCCCTCTGCCGCTTTGCGCGCGGCGATGCGGGTGGAATCCACACGGCTCATCTGGCCGGCGCCAATGCCGTAGGTTTGGCCGCCTCTGCCAAACACAATCGCATTCGATTTCACATATTTGGCCACTTTCCAGACAAACATCAAATCCTGCCATTCCTGCTCGGTGGGCGCGCGCTTGCTCACCACGGTCAAATCTTCGCGGCGGATGCGGTGGATGTCGGGCGTTTGCACCAGCAGCCCGCCGCCCACGCGTTTGAGCTCGAAGCGGTTGGCGCCGGCCAAAAGCGGCACTTCCAACACACGCACGTTTTTCTTCGCAGCAATGATTTCTTTGGCTTTATCGGTGAATTTCGGTGCCATCAACACTTCGAGAAACTGACCGGTCACGGCTTCTACGGTTTCGGCATCCACTTCGCGGTTGAAGGCGATAATGCCGCCGAAGGCGCTGGTGGTGTCGGTGGCAAAGGCCAATTTGTAGGCACTCAAGGTGTCGGCAGCCACAGCCACGCCGCAAGGGTTGGCGTGTTTCACAATCACGCAGGCCGGCTCCTCGAAGGCTTTCACGGCTTCCCAGGCAGCATCGGCATCGGCAATATTGTTGTAAGACAATTCTTTGCCCTGCAATTGCTCATAAGCGGCCAAGCTGCCGGCGGCGGGATAAAAATCGCGGTAAAAAGCGGCTTCTTGATGCGGGTTTTCGCCATAGCGCAAATCTTGCACTTTTTTCCAGCTGCCGTTGATTTGGCCGGGGAAGGTGCCCACCTCCGGTTCGCCCGTGAGTTTGTCGTCGCAAAGGCTGGTGAGGTAGTTGGAAATCATGCCGTCGTATTGGGCGGTGTGGCTGAAGGCTTTGCGGGAAAGATTGAAGCGGGTTTTGTCGCCCAGCTTGCCGCCGTTTTGCTGCAGCTCTTCAATCACGGCAGCAAAATCGGCATTGTCGGTAATAATGGCCACGTGTTTCCAGTTTTTTGCGGCCGAGCGCACCATGGTGGGGCCGCCTATATCGATGTTTTCAATCGCATCTTCCAGCGTGCAGCCGGGCTTGGCGATGGTGGCGGCAAAAGGATAAAGGTTGACACACACCATATCGATGTTGCCGATTTCGTGCTCTGCCATTTTGGCCACATGCTCGGGCAGGTCGCGGCGGCCGAGAATGCCGCCGTGGATTTTCGGGTGCAGCGTTTTCACGCGCCCGTCGAGCATTTCGGGGAAGCCTGTGTAGTCGGCCACTTCAATCACGGCCACGCCCGCATCGGCCAGCAATTTGGCAGTGCCGCCGGTGGAAAGGATTTCAACACCCAAGTCGGTGAGCGAGCGGGCAAAATCCACCACGCCGGTTTTGTCGGACAAGCTGATTAATGCTCGTTTTACTGCTGCCATCATCGTTCCTTTAATATGCAGATACAAGTGAGTGGAAACGGCCAACCCGACTTAATCGATCAAGCCGTGCTGCACCAATTTTTTGCGCAAGGTATTGCGGTTGAGCCCCAGCACCGCTGCGGCTTTCGACTGGTTGCCGCCGCACTGGGCCATCACGCATTCGAGCAGCGGCTTTTCAACTTGGTGCAACACCATATCGTAAACGCCGCACGGGGTTTCGCCATCCAGATCTTTGAAATATTGGCGGATATTGTGCGACACACAGTCGGCAATGTCATGAGTTTTATTCGGCATATTATTTTCTTTATTGTTCTCGTTATCAGCAGGCCGTCTGAAAGCCTGTTTACTAGAAAACACATCAGCTCTCTGCAATAGTTCTGATGTCGGACACCATCACATCCCCATTATAGCCAACCAAAAAACAACCTAACGGCGTTACCCGCCTTGCTATCTTAAAAAGGAGGCTCTGAATAACTCATGGTGACGGCTTTTATCGGCACGCCCAACTTTGAGCAAAATATTGCCAAGTGATGAAATATAAAATCCAGGCCGCCTAAGCCATCTGAACCTAAAGCCGCCTGAATCGGCATATAAAAACATGCCTGCAGGTATTATGGCACAACAGCCTCTTTAAGCTGCGGAGCCATACGCTGCACCAAGGCATCTGCACCCTGTTTTGACAAATGGCCGCTATCCGTATAGGCCATGCCTTCACGACTACCGTCAACAGACAACAAGCAATCACGGTGTTCAGCTGCTCCAGGCGCGCACAAATAAGCAGAAGGGGCAATAAACACCGCACCGTTTTGCTCGGTGGCCAGCCGCAAAGCCTGCTCCAATTGCGGCAAAACAATCGCGCCGCTTTGCAAAGCTTGCCCAGGCTCAATTTGCGGCCGGGCAGCCAGCGTTTTGACATAAGCGCGCTCGGCAGAAATATACCATCGCGGCACATTGCCCACCACCACCACCCGGCTTTGCGGCGACACTTTTTTAATGCTGCGAATGGTTTCGCCCAAAGAGCGGCTGATATCATCATACGCCACCGGCACGCGCTCAAAAAACCACATGCTGTGCAGAATCACCGTATTGTAACGGTAACGGCCAATATCATCTATAATCCGTTGGTTAATCGCCGTGCAATTTTTCCGCTCAAAATCAGCTTGTTTCAAGCCCAGCAAAGGCGGGCAGGCAGACTGATTAAGCTGGCTGAGTGAAATTTCATAATCATCAGCAAAGCCTTGCAAGCCCTGATACAGTGAAGCGGCATGGCTGTCGCCCCACAACAGCACCATATTCTGCCCCTGCACATAGCAACTCTCAGCCTGAGTATCGGCATGATCATCTTGAATCAGGCATTCATGCTGACGCGCAAACTCACTCCAACGGTAATCCACTTTCGGCTCTTTGGCCTGAAAATAAAAATGCCCGGCCAAACCCAATGCCATAATACCGGCACTGCCCAGCAGGCTCATGCTGAAAATCTGGCGACGGTTAAAACGCTCTTTGCTGCGAAAAGGCGCTTCTACATATTTCCAGGTGAAATAGGCCAACACCAGCGATAAAAAAGCCAAAGCGAGCATCAGCAGTGGCGATTCCAAATGAAATTCGGCGCGCACCCGTGCAAAAGCAAACAGCGGATTGTGCCACAAATAAGCGCTGTAGCTAATCAACCCGATCTGCACCATAAGCTTGTTGCATAAAAGCTTGCCAGCCCAAGTTTGTGGCGTGGCAAACATAATCACCAGCACCGTGCCCAACACCGGTACCAATGCACTAAAACCCGGAAACGGCATATGGCGGTGGAAAGTAAACACCGCCACCGCCAACAACAACACACCAGCCAGGCTGCCCCATTGGTTCAGCTGCGGATTTTGCGCCAAACGATCATGGCGTTTGTAATAAAAAGCTACAAAACCGCCGGCCAGCAACTCCCAAGCACGAAATGGCAACAAGTAGAATGCCGCCGAAGGATATTCGTGCGCGCCCCATTGTGATGCAGCCAAGCTGCCCAACGCCACCAGCAGCAAAGCCGGCAACAGCCATCGCCGGCCGCGCCGCCACAACAACATCAACAATAGCGGAAAAAACACATAAAACTGCTCTTCAACACCCAAGCTCCAAGTATGCAGCAAAGGCTTCAATTCAGCAGCGGTTTCAAAATAACCGCTGGTCAACCAAAACAGAATATTGGATGAAAACAACGCCACAGCCACCCAGCTTTGCGCGTAAGCTTTCAATTCAGACGGCATCAACCACATCAATGCCAAAGGCAAAGTGGCCAGCATCACAAAAAATAACGCCGGCAAAATCCGGCGGAAGCGGCGCTCATAAAAGCTCGCCAGTGAAAACCGCCCGGCTTCCATATCGCTCAGCAAAATGCTGGTAATCAGATAACCGCTGATGACAAAAAACACATCCACACCGATGAAGCCGCCCTGAAACACAGAAAAACCGGCATGAAAAAAAATGACCGGCAACACGGCCACCGCGCGCAAACCGTCAATTTCACTGCGATATTTCATTTTTACCCTTAATATTTCCATGCCCTGCATCACACAACTCATGGAAGCTGTTTTTCAATTTTTCAGTATAGCCTGCAGCTCCAAACAAGCCGTTCAAGAAAATCTTAGCGGCATAATTTATGGATAAAAGTTAAATACCTGCCTTTGTTTCATGAAAAGCCAAACCAGCAAAGTGCAACCCGCCCAATCCACTATTCGCTTGAATGCACATTGCACCCGCTTGAATATATACGATACACATAACAATTCAGTCGAGAAATTCCATCACAATACGAATTACAGAGCCTAAAACAGCTCAGCAAAGCAAAAGTGCATATAGACAGGCTGTATTGTATATGGAATGTAAATAAGCCTATTTATTTTTCGCACCGCTTTTCAGACGGCCTCAACGATAAACACATGCCCAAACATCGGCATGTTGCGGCAATTGCGCCAAAAATGCCGCCACCGCATCGTATTGCGCGGCTGCGCTGTCGAGGCGGTTGATTTCGCGCCGCGCCGCTTCGCCGCCGGGCAGCGGGTCGAGATACCAGCCGATGTGTTTGCGGGCAATGCGCACGCCGGCTGGCTCACCGTAAAAATCATGCATGGCGGCCAAGTGTTGCAACACGGTTGCGCTGCATTCAGCCAAGCTCAATTGTTCGGGCAACTCGCCGTGTGCGGCAAAATATTTCACATCGCGAAACAGCCAAGGCTGCCCTTGCGCGCCGCGCCCGATCATCATGCCGTCTGCGCCGGTTTGTTTCAGCACCGCGGCGGCTTTTTGCGGCGAAGTGATGTCGCCGTTCACCCACACAGGCATCTGCACGCGGCTTTTCACTTCGGCAATCAAATCATAAGCCGCTTCGCCTTTATACATCTGCGTGCGCGTGCGCCCGTGCACCGCCAGCGCGGCAATGCCGGCCGCTTCGGCCATTTGCGCGATGACATGGATATTTTTGTGATCGTCGTGCCAGCCCAAGCGGGTTTTCAGGGTAACCGGCACATCCACCGCTTTGACCACTGCATTCAAAATATCGGCCACCAGCGGCTCGTTTTGCAGCAAAGCGCTGCCGGCGAGCACATTGCACACTTTTTTGGCGGGGCAGCCCATATTGATATCGATCACTTGCGCGCCTTGCGCCACGTTATAACGCGCGGCCTCGGCCAATTGCGCCGGCTCGCTGCCGGCAATCTGCACCACGCGTACGCCCTCTTCGCCTTCAAAATCGCTGCGGCGCAGGGTTTTGCGGGTATGGCGCAGCGAAGGGTCGCTGGTGAGCATTTCGCCCACCGCCCAGCCGGCACCGAATGTGCGGCAAAGCTGGCGGAAAGGCTTGTCGGTGATGCCAGCCATCGGTGCAAGCGCGATGGGCGTGTCAACGGAATAAGCGCCGATTTGCATAATGGCCGGATATTCAGTGGGAAAGGTGGAGATTGTACAATTTTTAAGCAGCGCCTCCAATCGGAAATTGGATTTTTACATGCAACGGATATTTTGTTGCGTGGCAAAAACGGGCGCGCCAATATGATTTTTATTTGGCCGCGATATATAAAAGAGGCCGTCTGAACAAGGTTTCAGACGGCCTTTTAAAATATTTCTGTTTTCAAATCAGCTCGAGCAGCTCACGCAAATCTGCCCTGCCCAATCGGGCGGCGTTTCGGCAAAATCGGCAAATTCCTGTTTTTCTTCAAACGGGTTTTGCAGGCAGCGGTGCAGGCGGTCGATTTCGCGGAAATCGCCGTTTTTCGCCAACGCAATCGCTTGCTCAAGCAGATAGTTGCGCAACACATACAAAGGGTTTGCCGCATTCATGCGCGCTTTGCGTTCGGCGGCATCGCTGTTTTCCGCGCGCAGGCGGCCGCGATAGCGCCCTATCCAGGCGTGAAACGATTCGGCAGGGCCGTGAAACAGCGCCATCAAATCTTCGGGCAGCGCCTCGCCGTGCACATTGCCCACATCGGCCAGGCGGCGGAAAAAGAGCGTGAAATCCACTTTGCGGCTTTGCAGCGCGGTAAACATATCGGCCACCAATTCATCATCGCCTTTTTGCTCGGTTTGCAGGCCCAGCTTGGCGCGCATTTTATTCAGATAGGCCGTCTGAAAAAGCTCGGGAAAGCGCTCCAATTCGTCAATCAAGGCGCTGTCGGACACCAGCGGCAGCAGGCAGGAAGCCAGCCGCGACAAGTTCCAATGCACCACATAAGGCTGCTCGTTATACGCATAGCGCCCGGCCGTGTCGGAATGGTTGGGCACATGGCGGCGGTCGTAAGCATCGAGAAAGCCGAAAGGGCCGTAATCGATGGTGAGGCCGAGCGCCGACATATTGTCGGTGTTGAGCACGCCGTGGCAGAAGCCCACGCTCTGCCAGGCCGCCACCAATTCGGCGCTGCGGCGGGCGATTTCTTGAAACAGGGCGAAATAAGGGTTTTCGGCCGCGCGGCATTCGGGGAAATGGCGTGCAATCAGAAAATCGGCCAGCGGCGCCAGCTGCTCGTGGCGGCCGGTGTGGTAAAGATATTCGAAATGGCCGAAGCGGATAAAGCTCGGCGCAATGCGGGTAACAATCGCGGCGGTTTCCGGCTCTTCGCGATACACCGCATCGTGGCTGCCGGTGAGCGCCAGCGCCCGCGTGGTGGCAATGCCCAAGCCGTGCATGGCTTCGGAGCACAAATATTCGCGTATCGACGAGCGCAACACCGCACGGCCGTCGGCAAAGCGCGAATAAGGCGTTTTGCCCGCGCCTTTGAGCTGCCATTCCCACGCGCGGCCTTGCGCATCGCTCGATTCGCCCAGCAGCATGGCGCGCCCGTCGCCCAGCTGGCGCACATACACGCCGAATTGGTGGCCGCTATACACCGAAGCAATCGGCGCGGGATCATAATGCGCGGCGCTGCCGCTCAGATAAGCCAGCATGTCATCGTTGAAATCTGCAAGCGGCATGTCGATTTCGGCGGCCAGCACATGATTTTGCGCCACCCAATAAGGCGTGTGTAAAGGCTCGGGCGACACGCGGCTGTAGAAAGCCTCGGGCAGGCGTGCAAAAGCGGGCGGGTGCAGGGGAAGAATGTGTGTCATTTCAAGCAATCATTTTGTTTATTATGGCCAAACACGATAGCACAGCGTTTCGATATCTGTATAGGCCGTCTGAAAGGTTTGGCCGAGGCCTTTGCAAACCAGATATCTGTCGCACCCGCACAGGCGGGTGCCTGGTGCAAAGCAGCGTTTTGTTTGCTTCGCACATTTCAGAAAGTAAAAAATTCTCTATAAAATCAAATTATTTGATTGTTTTCGTGTTGATGGCGACTGCCTTGCCGGACAACTGAAGCTGCGCTTCAGGCTGGGCTCCTGCCTGCGCAGGAGCGACGAAAAGGGCGATTTTGCAAAGGTTTGGCCGTCTGAAAGGTTTGGCCGTCTGAAAGGTTTGGCCGTCTGAAAGGTTTGGCCGTCTGAAAGGTTTGGCCGTCTGAAAGGTTTGGCCGTCTGAAAGGTTTGGCCG
>NZ_SLXE01000036.1:0-9902 GCF_004341385.1 Uruburuella suis | reverse complement strand
GCCGTCTGAAAACATGCAAGCATGTTTTCAGACGGCCTTTTCGCCACCAACGCTCAGCGCTTCACCCAGCCCGCTTTCAGCACCCAATCGGTGGCGCTGTAATATTGCGGCATCTGCGCGGGCAACGCGATGGTGTTGCGGTAAATCACGCGGTATTTGTCGGCATACCAATTGGGCACCACGACATATTGATGGCGGATCACGCGGTCGAGTGCGCGGGCGGCGGCGGTGAGCTCGGCGCGGTTGTTGAAGTTTTCAAAGCGCTTGAGCAGGGTTTCCACCGCCGGGTCGCACACGCCGGCCCAGTTGTTGCTGCCCGGGGTTTTCGCGGCTTGGCAGCCGAAATAGTTGAATTGCTCGTTGCCGGGGCTTTCACTGTTGGCATACACCACAATGGTGAGGTCGTAATCGAAATCGTTGCGCCGCTTTTGATACACCGCTGCATCGGCCACACGCACATTCAGGGTGATGCCGATTTTGGCCAAATCGCGCTGCCATTTGGCGGTGACGCGCTCATAGGTTTTGCTCGGCGACAAAAATTCGAGCACCAGCGGCCGGCCTTGTTTATCTACCAACACGCCGCCCCGGTAGCGGTAGCCGGCCGATTGCAAGAGCGCGCGCGCCTGCACCAAGTTGGGGCGCACGCCGAGCGCGGGGTTGGTTTGCGGCGGCAGCGGCACGGGCTCGTCAAACACAGCAGCCGGCAGCTTGTTGCGCACGCTGTTGAGCAAAGCGAGCTCTGCGCCCTGCGGCTTGCCCTCGGCGGCCATGCTGCCGTTGGTAAACAGGCTGTAGCTGCGTTTATAAAGGCCGTAAAACAGGCGGTTGTTGATGCTTTCGTAATCAAAGCTCAACACCAGCGCGCGGCGCACGCGGATATCGTCGAGCGGCTTTCTGCGCGTGTTCATCACAAAGCCTTGCAGGCCGGCGGTGTTGCTGTGCTGCCACTCGTGTTTTTGCAGATTGCGCTTTTGCAACACGCTCTCGGGATAGGCGCGCGCCCAGTTGCGGGCGATGTTTTCCTGCACGAAATCGTATTGGCCGCCTTTGATGCCTTCGATGCGCACACTGTCGTCGCGGTAATATTTGAAGCGCACGGTGTCGAAGTTGTACATGCCTTTGCGAGTGGGCAGATTTTGCGCCCAATAGGCCGCATCGCGGCGGTATTCGCTCTGACGATTGGTGTCCGCGCGCACAAAACGGTAAGGCCCCGAGCCGATGGGCAGCGCATTGGGCGCGGCGGCAAGCCCTTTGGGATAGCTTTTGTGGGAAAACACCGGCAATTCGCCCAGCGTCATGTGCAATTCGGCATTGCGCTGCTTGAAGCGGAACACCACCGTGCGCGCGTCGGGCGTGTCCACCCGCGCCACATCGGCCCAGTAGAATTTATACATCGGCGCGGCGGCCGCATCGCGCGTGAGCGTGTTGAACGAAGCGGCCACATCTTTGGCCAACACCGCATCGCCATTGTGAAAACGCGCTTTCGGGTTGAGCTTGAACGTAACCGAAAGGCCGTCTGAAGCCAGCTGCACATCTTCAGCCAGCAAGCCATACATGGCAAACGGCTCGTCATCGCTCTTGGCCATCAGCGTGTCGAGCGTGAGCGTGGCCACGCCCGCTTCGTGATCGCCCTTGAGCGTAAACGGGTTGAGCGTGTCGAAGCCGCCGGCCACCGGCAGCGAAAAACTGCCGCCCTTGGGCGCGGCCGGGTTTGCATACTGGAAATGGGCAAATCCTGCCGCATAGCGCGGCGGCTGCCCCAGGCTGATGCCGTGTGCCGCCAGCGCCAACGCCGGCAGGCTGCACAGCGCCGTAAAAAACAATTGCTTTATCATCACTCACCTTTCATTGCGGCCTTATTTTACCCACAAACCCACAGGCCGTCTGAAAACATTGTTTTCCCTGCCAAAACAGCGATTATTTGCTATAATGCGCCGCTTAATACAACAGCAAAACCACTGCTAAGGATAAAAAATGGGCTTTTTGCAAGGTAAAAAAATCCTCATTACCGGCATGATTTCCGAGCGCTCTATCGCTTACGGCATCGCCAAAGCATGCCACGAGCAAGGCGCCGAGCTTGCCTTTACTTATGTTGTCGACAAACTCGAAGAGCGCGTGCGCAAAATGGCCAAAGAGCTGGGCTCCGATTTGGTGTTCCGCTGCGATGTGCAGAGCGACGAAGAAATCGAGCAGGCTTTTGCCGATTTGGGCAAACACTGGGACGGCCTCGACGGCCTCGTGCACTCCATCGGCTTTGCCCCGCGCGAAGCGTTGGGTGGCGACTTTCTCGACAGCATCAGCCGCGAAGCCTTCCGCGTGGCGCACGAAGTGTCGGCCTACAGCCTGCCCGCGCTGGCCAAAGCCGCGCGCCCGCTGATGCAGGGCCGCAACGGTGCCATTGTGGCGCTCACCTATCTGGGCGCCATTCGCGCCATCCCGAATTACAATGTAATGGGCATGGCCAAAGCCAGCCTTGAGGCCGGTGTGCGCTTCACCGCCGCCTGTCTGGGCAAAGAAGGCATCCGCTGCAACGGCATTTCCGCAGGCCCCATCAAAACCCTGGCCGCTTCGGGCATTGCCGACTTCAGCAAGCTCCTGAGCCATGTGGCTTCGCATAACCCGCTCGGCCGCAACGTGACCATCGAAGAAGTGGGCAACACCGCCGCCTTCTTGCTCTCTGATCTCGCCTCGGGCATCACCGGCGAAATCACTTATGTCGACGGCGGCTACAGCATCAATGCGCTGAACGACCCCGAAGAAGAAGAATAAGCGCGCCCAAGATTGGTGCAGACCGAAACACAGCCCATTGCGATATGGCGCTGTGTTTTTAGATGGTGAAATCAAAGAAAAACGGATGCAAAAATAAGAAATCTCAAATCGTGTGCAGGGTGTGTGGCGCAGCCACGCACGCGTTTAAACCGGCTTCTGTGTGCGTGGTCGAACCGTACATTTTTCGCCGGTCTGTATCAATTTTGCACTTATTCCACTATATTTATATTGACAGTAACATCTATCAAACAGGCCGTCTGAAAAGAAAAGTGTAGCATTTTTACATCTTGCCTTTTTTCAGACGGCCTTTTTTACGCCTGAGCGGAACAAATCGTTTCCTCATGCGTCAAACCTACACAATTTAACCATTGCATACTTTTGCTTACCAAAAAGTGGGTAAAATCTGCCCAAATTGCATTTATTTGATTCAAATCAATTTTTTATAACCCATTTTTCAAAAAGGAAACATCATGTCTTTGAAACAGGAATTTAAAGATTTCATCATGCGCGGCAACGTGATTGATTTGGCCGTCGGTATGGTTATCGGTACTGCATTCAGCGGCATCGTGAAATCGCTGGTAGACGATGTGATCATGCCCCCCATCGGCTTGCTGTTGGGCGGTGTGGATTTCTCCAACCTCTTCATCACCCTGAAAGACGGCGTGCCCGCGCCTGAAGCCGGCTATGCTTCTTTGGCCGCTGCCAAAGCCGCCGGTGCCGTTACCCTCAACGTGGGCGTGTTTATCAACACCATCATCAGCTTCCTGATTATTGCCGCCGCTATTTTTGCCGTGATCAAAGCCATCAGCAAGCTCAAACGCGAAACCCCGGTGGAAGAAGCACCGGCCGAGCCGAGTGAAGAAGTGGTGCTGCTGCGCGAAATCCGTGATTCGCTGAAAAAATAAGCATTTACGCTTAAAACATTGAGGCCGTCTGAAACGTTTCAGACGGCCTCAATGTTTTATCACCTACTTACATCGCTTATTTTGTTGGATAACTACATTTCACCACGCAAGCGATATTTCATTAAATTGAAAACATTTCTCCAATCAAATCGAATTCAAGTTATTGTTTTATAAAAAACAAGTATTAACAAAACACCACAATTTACGCAGCCACACCTTGCTTTACATTTTTATTGAAGTGTATATTATGTAACAACGCAGCCTTCAGCGCTGCGCCCATTTCAACACGCAGCAATGTTGGCCCGCCGATGCAATACGCGCAAACCCAGCGCCCGATTTTGCTCACCATCAAGAAAAGGAAGTCGTCATGCAACAACCGTTTTTCAAACTGACCGCCCTGGCTGCATTGACTTTGGGCTTGGCCGCATGCGGCGGCGGCAGCAAAACCGACAGCGCCGATGCCGGCACTTCGCAACAAAATGCCAAGGAGGGGGGCAAAGCGCTCATTTATTGCTCTGAAGGCAGCCCTGCCGGCTTCGACCCCGCGCAATACACCGCCCACACCGATTTCGATGCCAGCTCTTATCCGCTCTACAACGGCTTGGTTGAATTCAAACGCGGTGAAACCGAAATCCAACCCGCGCTGGCCGAAAGCTGGGATATTTCACCCGACGGCAAAACCTACACCTTCCACCTGCGCCAAGGCGTGAAATTCGGTGCCACCGATTATTTCACCCCCACGCGCGACTTTAACGCCGACGACGTGGTGTTTACCTTCAAACGCATCACCGACAAAGACTTCGACTTCAACAAAGCCTACCCGGCCGAATTCCCCTACTCAGTGAACATGGGCTTGCCCGATTTGGTTGAATCGGTAGAAAAAGTAGACGACCACACCGTAAAAGTGGTGCTCAAAGAAGTGGAAGCGCCCTTCCTGCTAAACATCGCCATGCCCTTTGCCTACATCGGCTCGGCTGAATACGCCGATAAGCTGGTGAAAGAAAACAAAGCGGCCGACTACAACACCAAACCGGTGGGCACCGGCCCCTTCGTGTTTAAGTCTTACCAAAAAGACACCCAAATCCGCTACGCCAAAAACCCGGATTACTGGGATAAAGACGACATCCATATCGACAACTTGGTGTTTGCGATTACCAAAGACTCAGCCGTGCGTGCGCAAAAAGTACAGGCAGGCGAGTGTAACGTAGCCGCTTATCCGAAGCCGGCCGAAATCGAAGCGGCGAAAAAATCGGGCAAAGTAACTGTAATCGACCAGCCCGGCTTTAACGTGGGCTATGTGGGCTACAACGTAGAGCGCGGCAAACTGGGCGACTTAAAAGTACGCCAAGCTTTGGATATGGCCATCAATAAAGACGCCATCATCAACGCCGTTTACCAAAGCGCGGGCATCAAGGCCACTAATCCGATGCCGCCCTTGCAATGGGGCTATAACGACGCCCTCAAAGACGCGCCTTACGACATCGAGAAAGCCAAAGAATTGCTGAAAGAAGCCGGTGCCGAAAACTACGAAATCAACTTGTGGTATATGCCGGTGCAGCGCCCCTACAACCCCAACGCCAAGCTGATGGCCGAAATGATTCAGGCCGATTGGGCCAAAATCGGCGTGAAAACCAAGCTGGTCACTTACGAATGGGGCGAATACCTCAAGCGTGCGCGAAAAGGCGAGCCGGACGCGATTATGGTGGGCTGGACCGGCGACAACGGCGACCCCGACAACTGGCTGGGCACGCTGTTAAGCTGCAAAGCGGTGAAAAGCAACAACTACTCGCGCTGGTGTAATAAAGACTTTGACAAACTGGTGGAAGGCGCACGCCAAACCACCGATCAAGAAAAACGCATCGCCGCCTATAAAGACGCGCAAGTAATCTTTAAAGAGCAACTGCCGTGGACCACCATGGCGCACTCGGTGGTAACCCACTTTACCACCCCGAACGTGAAAGACTACAAAATCAGCCCGTTCGGCTCCGTGCGCTTTGATGGCGTGAAAGTAGAATAAAGGCCGTCTGAATGCCGCTCCGGCATCTGCCGGAGCGGTGTTGTTTTACAGGCATCACGCTTGCACCCAAGCATTGATCGTTGCCCAAACCAAGAGTGTTTATCATGCTGTTTTATGTGTTGCGCCGCGTTTTGATTCTGATACCGGTTTATCTGGGTCTCACGCTCTCCACTTTCACCCTGATCCGGCTGGTGCCGGGCGATGCGGTGGAAATCATGATGGGCGAAAAAGCCGTTGATCCGGCCATGCACGCCCAAGCTTTGCAGCGGCTGGGGCTGGATCTGCCTTTGCCGGTGCAATACTGGCATTACCTCACCAATATTCTGCAAGGCAATTTCGGCGAATCGTTCCGCACGCGCACGCCGGTGTTGCAAGATTTTTTCCAGCATTTCGTGCCCACCGTGGAGCTGGCTTTTTGCGCCATTCTGATTGCCAGCATTTTGGGCATTACCATGGGCGTGATTGCCGCGTTGCGGCGCGGCTCCTGGCTCGATTACACGCTGATGTCGGGCGCGCTGGCCGGCTATTCGATGCCGATTTATCTTTTGGGGCCGATTCTCACCGGCATTTTCGCCCATTACTTGGGCTGGCTGCCGGTGTCGGGCGTGATTTCAGTGGCGCAATATCTCGATGTGCAGCCGCTCTACGGCTCGTGGCTGCTCGGCTCACTCTTTTCCGGCCAGAGCGGCGCTTTTTGGGATGTGGTGAAACACTTTATCCTGCCCTCGATTGCCCTTTCCACCATTCCGCTGGCCATGATTGCGCGCATGACGCGCTCGGCCATTTTGGAAGTGTTGGGCGAAGATTATGTGCGCACCGCGCGCGCCAAAGGCCTCTCGCCGCGCCGCGTGATTATGGTGCATGTGATGCGCAATGCGCTGATTACAGTGGTGACCGTGGTGGGCTTGCAGGCGGCCACGCTTTTAGCCGGTGCGATTCTCACCGAAACCATTTTCAGCTGGCCCGGCGTGGGCAGCTGGCTGCTCGACGGCTTTTTCACCCGCGATTATCCGATTGTGCAAAACGGCATTTTGCTGGTGGCCACCGCGCTGATGCTGGTGAGCCTGTTGGTGGATATTTTATACGGCGTGATTAATCCGCGTATCCGCCATGCTTCGTAAGGCCGTCTGAAAGAGCGCATCCGAAATAAAACATCAGGAACACAATATGACCACCCAAACCGCCGTGCAAACCGCGCCCGTGCCGCCTAGCCAATGGCAGCTTTTTGCCGCCACTTTTTTCCGCAACAAAGGCGCTGTGCTCGGCCTGGTCGTGCTCATCATTATGGTGATCTCCGCCCTGCTCGCGCCCCTGCTGGCGCCGCACGACCCTTATCAGCTTTTCACCGGCAAAGAGCAGCTGCCGCCCGCTTTTCTCGGCGGAGAGGCCGCTTTTCCGCTGGGCACCGACGATGCCGGGCGCGACACGCTCTCGCGCGTGATCTACGGCGCGCGCTATTCGCTTTTTATCGGCTTATGCGCCACCGGGCTTTCGATGTTGATCGGCGTGAGTCTCGGCCTTTCCGCCGCTTTTTGGCCCAAAGTGTGGGGCAAAGGCGTGATGCTGGTTAACGATATTTTGATGTCGTATCCCAGCCTGTTGCTCGCTATCATCATCGCCGCCATTCTCGGCCCCTCGATGACCAACACCATCATCACCATTGCCTTGGTGTGTATGCCGCCGTTTATCCGCCTCACCCGCGCCACCGCCATGGTGGAATTGCAACGCGATTATTTCACCGCCTCAAAAGTGATGGGCGCGGGCACGCTGCGGCTTTTGTTTGTGACCATTCTGCCCAACTGCATGGCGCCGCTGATTGTGCAGGCCACCATGATTTTTTCCACCGCCATTCTCGAAGCCGGTGCCATCGGCTTTCTCGGCTTCGGCGTGCAGCCGCCCGATGCCGAATGGGGCGCCATGCTCGGCACGGCGCGCCAATATATCCAGAGCAATGTGTGGCTGGCGATTTGGCCGGGCTTGTCGGTGTTTTTGGCCGCACTTTCCATCAACCTCACTGGCGACGGCCTGCGCGATGCCCTCGACCCCAAATTGAAACAGGTGTCGTGATATGGAAAAGCAAACCTTATTAAGCATTGAAAATCTGTCGGTCACATTCGGTTCGGGCGCGCGCGCTTTTCGGGCGGTGGATGGGGTGTCGTTGAAGGTAAATGCCGGCGAAGTGCTGGCGGTGGTGGGCGAATCGGGCTCGGGCAAATCGGTGAGCATGATGGCTTTGATGGGGCTTTTGCCCGACTCGGCCGCCATCAGCGCCGATAAGCTCGTGTTTGACGGGCAAAATCTGCAAACCTTGTCTGCGCGCGATAAACGCAAAATCATCGGCAAAGACATTTCGATGATTTTCCAAGATGCCATGACCAGCCTCAACCCCAGCTTTACCGTGCAAATGCAGATCGGCGAAGTGTTGAAAACCCATCTCGGCCTGCGCGGCGCGGCGGCGAAGCAGCGCATTTTGGCCTTGCTGGATTTGGTGGAAATTCCCGATGCCAAAAACCGGCTCAATGTGTATCCGCACCAGCTTTCAGGCGGCATGAGCCAGCGCGTGATGATTGCCATGGCGCTCGCCTGCGAACCCAAGCTTTTGATTGCAGACGAGCCGACCACCGCCCTGGATGTAACCGTGCAGGCGCAGATTATGGATTTGCTGCACCGCCTGCAGCGCGAAAAAGAAATGGCCATGGTGCTGATCACCCACGATTTGGGGCTGGTGGCCGAAAACGCGCGCGATGTGGCGGTGATGTATGCCGGCCAAGTGGTGGAAACCAGCACCGTGCCCGCCATTTTCCAAACCCCCGCGCATCCCTACACCGAAGCCTTGCTGCAAGCCATTCCCGAATTGGCACTCGGCCAAAGCCGCCTGCACAGCCTGCCCGGCGTGGTGCCCGGCCAATACGACCGCCCCGCCGGCTGCCTGCTCGCACCGCGCTGCCCCTATAAAGAGGCCGCCTGTGATGCCCCGCCGCCGTGGCAGCCGAGCGCCCACGGCCATGTGCGCTGCATTCATTCCGCCCTGAGCGCCCACCCGATTTCCGGAGCCCCAGCATGAGCCAAAGCATTGTATTGAAAGCTGATAATCTGCACCGCCATTATCCCGTGTCGCTCGGCATCGGCAAAGGCCGTGCCGTGGTCAAAGCGCTCAACGGCGTGTCGTTTGAACTGGCCGCCGGCAAAACGCTGGCTGTGGTGGGCGAATCGGGCTGTGGCAAATCCACGCTGGCGCGCCAGCTCACGCTGATTGAAGCGCCCTCGGAAGGTGAATTGTTTATCAACCAAGCCGCCACCGCCAAGCTCGGCAAACGGGCATTGAAAAGCTTGCGCTCAGAAATCCAGATGGTGTTTCAAAACCCCTACGGCAGCCTCAACCCGCGCCAAACCATTGCCTATCAGCTCACCGAGCCGCTCACCATCCACACCCGCCTTACTAAAGCCGAAAAGCAGGAAAAAGTGCACGCCATGATGCGACAGGTCGGCCTGCGCCCCGAGCATGCCGGCCGCTATCCGCATATGTTTTCAGGCGGCCAACGCCAACGCATCGCGCTGGCCCGCGCCATGATGCTCAACCCGAAAATCGTGGTGGCCGACGAGCCCACCTCTGCGCTGGATGTGTCGATTCAGGCGCAGGTGTTGAATCTGTTTATGGATTTGCAGGATCAATATCACACCGCTTATGTGTTTATTTCGCACAATCTTTCCGTGGTGCGCCATGTGGCCGATGATGTGATGGTGATGTATCTCGGCCGCGCGGTGGAGCACGGCCCTAAAGAAGCGATTTTCACCGCCCCGCAACACCCCTACACCCAAGCACTTTTGGCCGCCGCCCCCAGCGTGAACGGCCACAAAACCGATTTGCAGCTCAAGGGCGAATTGCCCAGCCCGCTCAACCCGCCCAGCGGCTGCGCCCTGCACCAACGCTGCCCGCACGCCACAACACGTTGCGCACAAGAAGAGCCGGCCTTGCGCGAATGGAAAGGCCGGCTGGTGGCTTGCCTGCGTTTGGAAGAAATCGCCGCCTGAGCGGCGTGGATTTACAATAAAGGCCGTCTGAAAAAAGTTTCAGACGGCCTTTATTTTATCTGCAGAGCAACGATGATTGATTTGGGCATAAGGGACAAAAAAGGTGCTAAAAATTGCTGAAAGTCTTACGCTATAAGGATTTCAAGGATTCAAAGGTTTTGAATACAAAAAATGCCCTT
>NZ_SLXE01000035.1 GCF_004341385.1 Uruburuella suis | reverse complement strand
AAAATGGTGGGTGATGACGGAGTCGAACCGCCGACATTCTGCTTGTAAGGCAGACGCTCTACCAACTGAGCTAATCACCCGTTTTCTTTCGCGCTTATCGCTGCGAAGACAGGATTAAACCAAAATCCGGCCGCCCGCGCAAGCAAATTTTGCACTGATTTAACCCTCTCCTTGTAATGCCCAGTTTTCAAAAGAGATTATTTTTTCTTTATGACCGGCCACCACCAAAATATCATCGCCTTCCAAGCAAAAGTCTGTGTCAAATTGCTGGATTTGATGCATATGGCGGCGCACCGACAATAATTTGACATTCAAATGCTGCAAGGGCAGCTCATCAATGTGCCGGCCCACGGCATGGGCGGCCTCGGGTAGAGTAAAGGCATAGCGGCTGATGCTGTTGCGTTCGTCGTAAAAGCCGGCTTCGTCATCGCTGCCCACAAACAAATCTTCCAGCATGGCATAGCGGCTGCGGCGGATGTTCATGATAATCTGATGCACGTTTTGATAGGAAATGCCCGCGCCGAGCAAGGCATAGGCGGCCAGCGCGAGGCTGGTTTCTTTGGTGTCGGACACGGCTTCTTCTGCGCCCATTTGCGTAAAGGTTTGCAGATAATCATCGCTGGTGGCGCGCACATGCACGGGCATGGTGGGATGCATGTGCATGATGGTGTCGATCACATGGCGGCTTTCATGCATATTGTTGAGCGTAATCACCACCATTTTGGCACGCGCCAAGCCGGCCGCTTCGAGCACTTCGCGCCGCTTGGCATCGCCAAACGACACCGGCTCGCCGGCGCTGCGGGCAATCTGCACCCGCTCGGCATCCATATCGAGCGCGTAATAAGGGATATTTTCCTGCGCCAAAATCCGGCCTATGGTTTGGCCGCCGCGCCCATAGCCCACAATCAGAATGTGCTCGGATTTATTCATAGTGGCGATGAGCATGTTTTGCAGATCGACAGCTTTCATATCCCAGCTTGATTTCACCAGCCGCGCCACCACGCGCTCGCTGCTGTTGAGAATAAAGGGTGCTAATATCATCGAAATCAAAATCGCAGCGGTGGCGGCCTGCTCCAATTCGCCGGAAAGCAGGTTCAGCCCGTGCGACACCGCCAAAATTACAAAGCCGAATTCGCCGCCCTGCGCCAGATACATTGATGCTTTCAGGCTGTCGGCCACGTTGTGGCGCATATAGCGTGCCAGCGCAAACACAATCAGCCCTTTGAGCAGCAGCAAAATGGCCAGCAGCATCAGCACCAGCTGCCAACCTTCAAAAAGCGCGCCGATATCCAGCTTCATGCCGACGGTGATAAAGAAAAAGCCGAGCAGAATATCGCGAAACGGGCGGATATCGTCTTCCACCTGAAAGCGGTATTCCGTTTCTGAGAGCAGCATACCGGCCACAAACGCGCCCAATGCCAGCGACAAGCCTTCCAGCTCGGTGAGATAGGCCACGCCCAAAGTAACCAACAACACGTTGATCATAAAAAGTTCAGACGATTTTTGCCGCGCCACCAGCCGAAACCAAGGTGTCATCACGCGGTTGCCGATCACAAACAGCAAGCCCAGCGTGGCCGCCATTTTCACAAACGCAATCCCCAGCGCCATCCACAAACTATCCTGATTACCACCGGCAAGCGCGGGCAAAAGAATCATCAGCGGCACCACGGCAATATCCTGCATCAGCAGCACGCCCATCGCCATTTGCCCGTGCGGCTGCCCCAATTCGGTTTTCTCGGAAAGAATGCGGCTCACAATGGCGGTAGACGACATCGTCAGCGCGCCGGCCACAGCAAAAGCCCAGATAAACGGCGTGCCGGCCAGCATCAAAATGCCGAGTATGGAAACGATGGTGATCACCACCTGCATGCCGCCCAAGCCGAACACCAGCTTGCGCATCGCCCGAAGCTTGGGCAACGAAAATTCCAGCCCGATGCTGAACATCAAAAACACAATGCCGATTTCGCCCAGATAATCGGTGGCTGCGGTTTGCGGAATCAGGTGCAGCACGCCGGGGCCGGCCAAAAAGCCCACCAGCAGATAGCCGAGCATAGAGGGGATATTCAAACGGCGGCAAACGATTACCGTCAGCACGGCAACCAGCAATACGATCACAATCGGGGCGAGAGAAAAATGCATAATGGGTGCTCAGGCGCATCGGCCGGCGGCAAACCGCCAGCGCCGATATGGGGGAAAACATTGATTATATCCAACCGGGCGGCTGATGCGGGCGCATTGCATCACTTTATCCGCATATTTAAATGATTTATCAGCAAATGCTCGGGAAATAGATTGTTTTTTCAACAATCGTCAAAGGCGGCCTGCCATTCATCGCACAGCCATGCCGCTTGAATAAGGCCGTCTGAAACTTTCCTTTCAAACGGCCTTATTTCTATATCATGCTCACGCCCATGTTCACAAAGTTTTCAGACGGCCTCTAAAATCATCCAGCGTTTGATAGCCTTTGGCCGCCATGATTTCTTTCAATTCCCGCGTCAGCCGCGCAAACGCGCCTATGCCCTCTTCTTGCAGCGTGGTGCCGACCTGCACCATGCTCGCGCCGCAGAGAATGTGCTCAAACACATCGCTGCCGTTCACCACGCCGCCGGTGCCGATAATCTGGATTTCCGGCTTCAGCCGCTCGTAAAAAGCGCGCACATTGGCCAGCGCCGTGGGTTTTAAATAAACACCACCAATGCCGCCGAACCCGCCTTTGGGCTTGATCAACACGGCTTCGCTCGCCGCATCCACGCACAAGCCGTTGCCGATGCTGTTGACCGAATTCACATAAGCGAGCGGAAAGCGGTTGAGAATAGCGGCGATTTCATCAAAATGAATCAAATCGAAATAAGGCGGCAGCTTGATGCCCAAAGGCGCCTGATAAAGCGCAAACACCGCCTCCAAAATACGCGCCACCGCTTCGAAATCATAGCCGGTTTGCGGCTTGCCCGGCACATTGGGGCAGGAAAGGTTTAATTCGACAATGCCGGCAAAATCAGAAGCCTGCACCTGCCGGATCAGCGCCAAATCTTCTTCCACATTAAAGCCGGTAATCGATAAAAAATAACTTTTGCCGGGAAAATCACGCTGCGCCTGCGACACATAATCCAAATAATAAGCCAAGCCGTGATTGGGCAAACCCATCGAATTGATGCTGCCAAAAGGCACCGTGCAATAGCGCGGCTCGGGGTTGCCCGCCCTCGGTGCCAGTGTGGCGCTTTTGGTCACAAAAGTGGCGGCGGTCGATTGCTGCACGGCATCAAGCTCATGGGCGCTGTGGCAATACACGCCCGAGGCATTCATGATGCAGTTGGCAAAAACCGAGCCGGCAATTTGGGTTTGGGTGGAAATCACAAAACGCTCCTGGTGCAGATGAAAGATGGCGCAATCTAACATATTGTTGCAACAGAATTTATGATGAAGCGCAATGTAGCGCAAAATCATTCAAACGCTTGCTTTATTCTAAATCCCATTCAATGGCCGTCTGAAACAGCAAGCCGCCGCGCTTGCCGAAGCAGGGAAATCATTCCCAAATGGCATAGACAAAGCCCATACTACCGTTTATTATTTTAAAAAACCGATTATCTGTATGTTTAAGGGGAACATTGTGACGGGTTCATACGAGCTTTACCGCTGCGCCGTTTTATCCACTTCCACCGGCTCGCTCGACAGCATTCTCAGCCGCGACAGCCCGATTCAGATTCTGCGCCTCACACTCACCCTCGACGGCATCCGCTACACCGACGGGCTGGATTTAAAACCCGAAATCTTCTACCAATGGCTCTACCGCCACCCCGGCCGCGCCGTGCAAACCACGCCGCCCACGCCCGAATCTCTGCGCGAAACCTTCAGCTATCTGAAAGCACAGGGCTATCACGAAGCCATCGTCACCACCATCAGCCGGCGCATGAGCGAGAGCCATCAGATTATCCGCCAAGTGGCCGACGAAATGGCCGGAGAGCTCACCATCCATGTGCTCGACACCGGCGTGGCCGGCATGCCGGAAGGCTTTTTCGCACTCGAAGCCCTGCGCCTGCTCAAAAGCGGCCGCACCCCGGCGCAAACCATGGCGCATTTGGAGCAGCTCAAATCGCGCTGCGAAGTGGTGTTCAGCGTGCATTCGCTTCAGCAGCTCACCAACAGCGGCGGCCTGATGCGTATCGGCGCCATGTTTAGCGACCTGCTCGGCCTCAAACCCGTGTTTGCCTTTCGCAACAACACCCTGCGCAAAATCACCGTAGCCCGCAGCAGCGACCATCTGCTCGATGAAACCGTGGCCGCCGTGGCCGCGCGCATTGCCGGCAAAAATATCGATGATTTGGTGCTGTGCGGCATGTATTGCGGCAACCTCGAGCTCTACAACCGCTTTGCCAACAAGTTGCACAACCAAACCGGCCTGCATCTGCAAGGCATCCCGATTTCACCGGTGCTGGGCGCTTATATCGGCCCCGATGCCGTGGGCGTGGGCATTGTAGAGAAATTGCCCGAATAAGCCGCTTGCCTGTATAGTTTAGGCCGTCTGAAAACGTTCAGACGGCCTAAATACTTTTCCCATTACAACAACATAACTACCAACCGGAGCCGCACCATGTGGGCAGAAATCAGCGAATTCATCCAGCAAGGGCCGATACGCAGCGAAATCATTCAATCGGTGCTGCTGATTATCGGCGTGTTGCTCGTGCGCACCGTGATTCTGCAAACCCATTTCCGCCGCCACCCCGCCATGCAGATCGAAGACATGCGCCGCTGGGTGGTGGTGAGCCGCAACCTCACCCTGATTGCCTGCTTAATCGGCCTCATCAGCGTGTGGGCCGCGCAAATCCAAACCCTCGCGCTCTCGATGTTTGCCATTGCCGCGGCCATCGTGCTGGCCACCAAAGAGCTGATTATGTGCCTTTCCGGCAGCCTTTTGCGCAGCCTCACCAAGCAATATTCCGTGGGCGACTACATCGAAATCGGCGGCCTGCGCGGGCGCGTGGTCGATATCAACCTTTTCAACACGCTGATGATGCAGATCGGCCCCAATATTTTGGTGGGCCAGCTCAGCGGCAAAACCGTGTCTTTTCCCAACAGCCTGCTGCTGGCCCAATCGGTGCAACGCGACAATATATTGGGACCTTATGTGATCCACACTTTCGACATTCCCGTGCCGCTGGCCGT
The DNA here is from genome assembly GCF_004341385.1 of Uruburuella suis. Classification (GTDB taxonomy): domain Bacteria; phylum Pseudomonadota; class Gammaproteobacteria; order Burkholderiales; family Neisseriaceae; genus Neisseria; species Neisseria suis. Next base: position 15,507 of record NZ_SLXE01000035.1, on the reverse strand, counting down.
GGATCCCGATGCCGTGCTGCCGCCGCTGCAAGCCCTGCTCGAACAGCTTTGCGCCCCTTATGTGGCCGAAATCGAACAGCATCTGGCGCTGATTCAAACCCAAAAGCTCTTCATCACCCCCGCCGCACACCCGCGCCTGACCTGCGTGCCCCACGACGACAAAGTGTATAACCTCATCGTGCGCTTTGCCTGCCCGCTCTACAAAAGGCTGGAAATCCAGCAAAACCTCATCAGCGAATTTATGCGCGTGCAATACCGGCTGCTGCATCCGGCAGCATAAATGTTATAGAATGTTATAATTGATTTCCACCCTCAAGGCCGTCTGAAAGCGCACCGCCATGTATGACAACACCCGTTTCCACACCGACGAAAACTACCCCGCCGGCCTGCCCGCAGAAAACGCCGCCACCCACATCGGCATGTATTGGGCATGGGCGGCCTCGCAAAACCTGCACAACCCCGTGTGGCAAAGCGCGCCCGAGAGCGCCGAAGATTTCGCCGCCATGCAGGAAGGCCGGCTTAGCGGCGCCGAATTTCTACTGCGCCATATGGACGGCGCCCTGATGCGCGATGATTTCAACGAATTCGGCCAGCGCTTCACCTCGTTTTACTACGACGATGAAGAAGACGGCTACGGCAACTTTATGGCCGATTACGTCACCACCATGAACACCCCCGCGCTCGGCAGCTTTTATCATGTGGCCGACAACACAGAAAACCGCATCAAGCTCGAAGCCGTGTTTCAGACGGCCTTTGAGGCTTGGCAGCAATCATTGCGCCCGTCATCATAAAATGCCTTAATAGGCAACAAACACCTGTTAACAATAGCCATTTTTCTATACAATCCACTCTGTTATATTTGAAAACCCATACCATTCAAATCAAGGCACGGGCAGATTCGCCCGAGCCGCACTGCACCAGAATGCTTTATGAGCCAAACCATCATCCTTGCCATGCCTTATCTTTACGGGCTGGATTACTGCATAGAAAAAAACCTGCGCCATTACGGCTATGAAGTGGTGAACCTGTGTTATGACGACAGGCACTCTTACTACCCGAGCCTTGCCGCCCGTTTGCGCAACCTTTATCACAAACACATCACAAAAGACGGCAATTACAAAAAAAAACTGAAATTTTCCCGTCATCAAGCAGAAATAGAACACAAACTGGCCGCCTTGCACGAAAAAGCCGATTTCGCCCTCTGCATCCGCGCCAATATCTACCCCAAAGAAGTGATTGCCCAAATCCGCCAACATAGCCGCACCTGCATCAATTACCAATGGGACGGCATCGAGCGCTTTCCCGATATCTTGCAATACCTGCCCTACTTCGACCGCTTTTATGTGTTTGATCAATCAGATGCTGAAAAATACCGGCAATACGGCTTTCAAGCCATCACCAATTTTTATTTCGATTTCCCCATCGAGGCCGCCCCCGCAGCGCCCGCCGGCATTTATTTTTTGGGCGGCTACGAGGCCAACCGCGAGGCGGAAACGCGGCTGTTTATCGACACCGCACGCTGTTTGAATCTGCCGCTCGATTTTTATATCTACAGCAAAGACGAGCGCGCAGAAAAAGCCTTCGGCCAAGCCGGCATCACCTATCTGAACCAGCAAAGCGCGCTGACATTCGAGCAAAATCTGCAAAAAGTGCAGCAATGCGAAGTGGTGGTGGATTTTGTCAGCCCCGACCATCAAGGCCTTTCATTCCGCCTGTTTGATGCCTTGCGTTTTGATAAAAAAGTAATCACCACCAATCAGGCCGTTACCCGTTATGATTTTTATCGGCCGGAAAATATTTTTGTGTGGAATGGAACAGATCTGAGCGGGCTGGCCGATTTTCTCAGCCTGCCCTATCAAGCGATTGACCCAGAAATCAAAAAACGCTATTCGTTTAAAGGCTGGCTCGACCAAATTTTGGAAAACCGCCCATCTGCATAGCCGCCCCAATTGCTTCGCTTGCATTGCACAAAAAACATTACACCCACAAAACCAATAAAATCAAAATATAAGGAAAACGCATGAATCAACCTTTGGTGTCGGTGATTATCCCCTGCCACAACACCGCAGCCTACCTCACCGAAACATTAGAAAGCCTATTTGCCCAATCATTTGACCATTTCGAAGCCATTGCCATTGATGACGGCTCAAGCGACGACACGCTTGAAATATTGCAGCAATTTGCCGCCATCGATAAGCGTTTAACCGTGTTGAGCCAGGCCAATACTTATTGCGTGATTGCCCGCACCAATGCCATTGCCCGAGCCAAAGGCAAATATTTGGTCTGCCTGGATTCTGATGATAAATTAGCCGTTGATTATTTGAAAAAATGCGTGGCAATCGCAGAGTCAGACGAGCAATTGTCGGTGGTTTACAGCAAAGCCATGCTGTTTGACCGTGAAAACAAAGCCTGGGCGCTGCCCGAATTCCACACCAAAGATTTCTTGCTGAGCAATTGCATTTTTATCACCGCCTTAATCCGCAAAAGCCATTACGATGCCGTGGGCGGATTCGATACCGGCCTAACCATGTTTGAAGATTGGGATTTATTTATTTCGCTGGTTAAAAACCACGGCAAAATACACCGCATCAATGAGCCGCTTTTTTTCTACCGCCAGCGCCAAACCTGCTCTTCTGTTACCAATCAGGCCTCCAAGCAAAAATGGTCGGATAATCTGTTTAAGATTTATCAGAAGCACTATGCTTTTTATTGCAGCAACGGCCTTTATTTTCATGACTTAATGGCGGCACGCTTAAAACGCGAACAATATTATCAAAAGCCTTGGCGCAAATGGTTTTATAAATGCTTCAAGCCCGAAAAATATAAAATGTTGTGCGACAAATCACACTGCGCATAAAATATACTTTCAAAGCATTGATTAACGAAAGCACCACGCCGATGGGCAAATGGAAAACCAGCCTGAAATATCGCATAAACAAACTTTATAGCAAAATCGTGCCGTTTTCTTATCAGGCGGATAAATACCGACACACTTTTTTAGCTTCCACAGAGCTTGATGCCGGCCAAGCCGCATCATATCCGCCTGCGGAGCGGAAAATTTATGCATTCTGGACCGGCCGCAACCCAATGAGCGACAACCGCCGGCGCGGCATCACTTCTCTGCAAGCCGTTGCAGGTGTGCCCGTGGTGTTGGTTACGCCGGAAAACCTGCCGCAATTTATCCGGCCAAATGCCCCGCTGCACCCGGCTTTCGAATATTTATCGCTGGTGCATAAATCCGATTATCTGCGCTGCTATTTCATGCATTACTTGGGCGGCGGCTATAGTGACATCAAACCTTGCCGCCACAACTGGCTCGCATCATTCGAGCAATTGGAAGCAAGCCCGGCTTATGCAATCGGCTATCCCGAGCGCAAGCAAGACGGCTTGGCGCAAGTGGGCGGCGTTATCCAACAAGACATGAATCAATATTATTCTCAGATTATCGGCAATTGCGCCTATATCTTCCGCCCCGACACGCCGTTTACCCGCGCCTGGTATCGGGAATTACACTGCCGCATGGATTTTTATGCCAATAAGCTCAAACAACACCCTGGCAATATCATGGGCGATAACGAAGGCTATCCGATTCCTTGGACCCATATCTTGGGCGATATTTTCCACCCCCTGAATCTTAAATATATGGATAAAATATTGAAAGATTCCAGATTGCAACCTGTTTGTACCGATTACCGCTAATCATAAACGTTTAAACTATTAAAAAGCCCACTTATGAAAATCCTCATCACCGGCGGTGCCGGCTTTATCGGCTCGGCGCTTATCCGCCATATCATCCGGCACACCGACCACAGCGTGGTCAATGTAGACAAGCTCACTTATGCCGGCAATCTCGAGTCGCTCGAATCGGTGACCGCCAGCCCGCGCTATGCCTTCGAGCAGGTGGATATCTGCAACCGCGCCGAACTCGAACGCGTGTTTGTCGCACACCAACCCGATGCACTGATGCATTTGGCGGCGGAAAGCCATGTCGACCGCTCGATTGACGGTGCGGCGGCGTTTATCGAAACCAATATTGTCGGCACCTACACGCTTTTGGAAGCGGCGCGCGCTTATTGGCAGCAGATGCCGTCTGAAAAGCGCGATGCATTCCGCTTTCATCATATTTCCACCGATGAAGTGTATGGCGATTTGCACGGCAGCGATGATTTGTTTACCGAAACCACACCTTATGCGCCCAGCAGCCCTTATTCGGCCTCGAAAGCATCCAGCGATCATTTGGTGCGCGCTTGGCTGCGCACCTACGGCCTGCCCACATTAATCACCAATTGCTCCAACAATTATGGCCCCTATCATTTCCCCGAGAAACTGATTCCGCTGATGATTCTGAATGCGCTTTCAGGCAAACCTTTGCCGGTGTATGGCAACGGGCAACAAATCCGCGACTGGCTATTTGTGGAAGACCACGCGCGCGCGCTTTACACCGTGCTGATGCAGGGCGAAATCGGCGAAACCTATAATATCGGCGGCCATAATGAGCAGGCCAATATCGATGTGGTGCGCAGCATTTGCGCGCTACTGGAAGAAATGGCGCCGCAAAAACCGGCCGGCGTGGCAAACTATGCCGACTTAATCACTTTTGTGGCCGACCGCCCCGGCCACGATGTGCGCTATGCCATCGATGCGGGCAAAATCGGCCGCGAATTGGGCTGGCTGCCGCAGGAAACCTTTGAATCGGGCTTGCGCAAAACCGTGCGCTGGTATCTCGACAACCGCCCATGGTGGCGGCATGTGCTCGACGGCTCTTACCGCTTAGAGCGTTTGGGAGAAGGAGCAGCATCATGAAAGGCATTATTTTGGCAGGCGGCTCGGGCACGCGCCTTTATCCGGTCACGCGCGGCGTGTCCAAGCAATTGCTGTCGGTGTATAACAAGCCCATGATTTATTACCCGCTCTCAGTGCTGATGCTGGCCGGCATCCGCGAAGTGTTGGTGATTACCACGCCGGAAGATCAGGCCGCTTTCCGCCGCCTGCTCGGCGATGGCAGCGATTTCGGCATTCAAATCAGCTATGCTGCACAGCCCAGCCCCGACGGCTTGGCGCAGGCTTTTATTATCGGTGAAACATTTATCGGCGATGACAGCGTGTGTTTGGTGTTGGGCGACAATATTTTCTATGGCCAGTCGTTCAGCCAAAGCCTGCAAAAAGCCGCCGCACAAGCGCACGGTGCAACGGTGTTTGCCTATCAGGTGAAAGATCCGGAGCGCTTCGGCGTGGTGGAATTCAATCGTGATTTCAAAGCCTTGTCGATTGAAGAAAAGCCCGTGCAGCCGAAATCCGATTGGGCGGTGACCGGCCTTTATTTTTACGATAAGCGCGTGGTGGAATTTGCCAAGCAGGTGAGGCCGTCTGAACGCGGCGAGCTGGAAATCACCAGCATCAACCAAATGTATCTCGAAGACGGCTCGCTCAATGTGCAATTGCTCGGCCGCGGCTTTGCCTGGCTCGACACCGGCACGCACGAGAGCCTGCACCAAGCAGCATCTTTTGTGCAAACGGTGGAAGAATTGCAAAACCTGCAAATCGCCTGCTTAGAAGAAATCGCCTGGCGCAACGGCTGGCTTTCAGACGGCCAATTGGAAGCGCTGGCCGCGCCGATGTGCAAAAACGAATATGGCCGCTATCTGTTGCGCTTATTGAAAAACCGACATGGTCATTAAGTGAATTTAAATAAATCGCAGGCCGTCTGAAACATCAGAAAGCATGATTGATGAATATTATCCCCACCCGCATTCCCGACGTGAAAATCCTCGAGCCAAAAGTGTTCGGTGATGAGCGCGGCTTTTTTATGGAAACCTTCCGCGATGAATGGTTTCGGGCGAATATTGCTCCGCACACCTTTGTGCAGGAAAACCATTCCAAATCCGCCGCCGGTGTGTTGCGCGGCCTGCACTACCAAACCGAGCACACTCAGGGCAAGCTTGTGCGCGTGGTGGCCGGCGCCGTGTTTGATGTGGCCGTGGATTTGCGCCGCAAATCGCCCACCTTCGGGCAATGGGCAGGCGCCGTGCTCTCGGCGGCCAACAAGCACCAACTGTGGGTGCCCGAAGGCTTTGCCCACGGCTTTTATGTGTTGGGCGACGGCGCAGAATTCGTATACAAATGCACTAATTATTACCACCCCGAATCCGAGCAAAGCCTGCTGTGGAACGATGCCGCCCTCGCCATCGACTGGCCGCTCACCGGCGAGCCGCAACTGTCAGCCAAAGATATGGCGGGCAAACCTTTGAATCAAGCCGTTTTATTCGATTGAATGTTATGAATAATATTGCCATCAGCATCAACTGCTTCCGCAGCGGCGGCGGCATGGAAAGCTACACCTTCGATTTGGTCAGGCAGCTTGCCGCCGAACAGCAAACTGTTAGCGTTTATGCATCGGTGTTCGACACCTCCGTGTCTGAATACCGACAAATTCAGGCGGTGCACATCAATCAAAAACGGATACCGAAAAAGCTGCGCCCCTATTTTTTCGCCCGCCAACTCGACCGCAAACGCCGGCCTGGCGAGCCACTGATTGCCTGCAACCCCAGCGACCATGCCGATGTGTTTATCTGCGGCGGCACCCATTTGGGCTATCTGCAGGGCATGCAGCAGCAGGCCAACCTGCTCGACAAACTCACCATCCGCCGCAACCGCAGCAATTATGAAAGCGCGCGCAGCATTATGGCGCATTCGCAGCTGATGCAGCGCGAGCTGCTCGATTTATACGGCATCACGCCTGAAAAAATCCGCGTGGTGCACCCGCCGGCCGACACCGCACGCTTTTATCCGCAACCCGAAAGCATTGCCGCCACCCGCGCGCAATACGGCTTTGCCGATGATGAAACCGTGTTTCTTTTCCCTTCAACCGGCCACAAGCGCAAAGGACTGGATTTATTGGCGGCTTTTTTCGAGCAAACCGCCTTGCCGGTAAAGCTCGCCGTGGCCGGCTCACCGCTGCCGCGGCCCATGAAAAATGTGCTTGAATTGGGCTTCTGCAAAAATATGCCCGAGCTTTACCGCGCCGCCGACTACACCATTATGGCCTCGATGTATGAGCCTTTCGGCCTCGTGGGCGTGGAATCGGTGCTGTGCGGCACGCGCGTGGTGCTGGCCGACAATATGGGCTGCTGCGAAGTGCTCACCGACAGCGCCGGCTTTTTCTTTTCCCGCCAAAATCCGCAAACGCTGGCAAGCTGCATCGAAAAAGCCGTTAACCTCAAAGCCGCCGGATTGCATAAATTGGCCGACCCGAAGCAAGCATTAAGCTATAATCCCACTTTGCCGCACCACATCCGGCAGCTTTTCCAAATGTTAGAGGCCGTCTGAAAGATTTTTATGAAGCTGATTATCCTCGACCGCGATGGCGTGATTAACCAAGATCGCGATGATTTCGTTAAATCCGCCGACGAATGGATACCGATTGCAGGCAGCATGGACGCGATTGCCTTTCTCACCGAAGCGGGCTACACCGTGGCCGTGGCCACCAATCAATCGGGCATCGGCCGCAAATATTTCACCATGCAAGAGCTCACCGAAATGCACAATAAAATGCACCGTTTGGCGCAACAGGCCGGCGGCGTCATCGACGGCATCTGGTTTTGCCCGCACACGGCCGCCGACGGCTGCGATTGCCGCAAACCCCTGCCCGGCATGGTGAGCGATATTTTAAGCCGCTTCAATGCCGAAGCGGCCGACACTTGGCTTGTGGGCGACAGCTTGCGCGATTTGCAGGCCATTGCCGCAGTGGGCGGCAAGCCCGCACTGGTGCTCACCGGCAAAGGCAAAAAAACGCTGGCAGCCGAGGGCGATTCATTGCCTGAAAACACGCAAGTGTTTGATAATTTATTGGCTTTTTCGCAATATTTGCTGCAAAACCATGCAGAGGCCGTCTGAAAAACAGCTGAGCACCCCTCAAAAAAGCTCTGCCCGATTTTTTAAAAGAAAGCGATTATGCTGCTGATCCGCAATTTGATTTACTGGCTGCTGCTGGTGCTGATTACCCCGCCGATATTTCTGCTGTTTTTGCCGGCCGCACTGTTTCACAACGGTGCCAACAAAATGGGGCGCGTGTGGGCGCTCACGCTGATGTGGTCTCTCAAGCACATTATCGGCCTGAATTATCGCGTCATCGGGCGCGAAAACATTCCCGCCGGGCCCGCGATTATTTGCAGCAAACACCAATCAGGCTGGGAAACCTTAGCCTTGCAGGAAATTTTCCCACTACAGGTTTATGTGGCCAAAAAAGAATTGTTCAAGCTGCCTTTTTTCGGCTGGGGGCTGAAGCTTGCCAAAACCATCGGCATCGACCGCAGCAACCGCGCACAAGCCAACACTCAATTAATGGCGCAAGGTTTGGCACGCAAGCGCGATGGCTTGTGGATTACCATTTTTCCGGAAGGCACGCGCATCCCGCCCGGCCAACGAGGTAAATACCGCCAAGGTGGCGCGCGCATGGCGCAAATGTTTGAAATGGATTTGGTGCCTGTGGCGGTTAACAGCGGCGAATTCTGGCCGCGCAATTCTTTTATGAAATACCCCGGCGAAATCACCGTGGTAATCGGTGCGCCCATCCGCCACAATAGCGGCACGCCAGAAGAAATGATGGCGCAATGCGAGCATTGGATTGAAAACCAGCAAAGCCAAATCAGCGGTGTCGGCCCTTGCGCGGCCGGCAAAGCCAAGGCCGTCTGAAACATGATGCCCAGCGATCACATTTCCGCCATTCTCTTCGCCCTTTTGGTGATTGCTTTCGGCTGGCGCTATTTCGGCCGCGGCCTGCGCGCCGACGGTTTCCACCCCGCCACCCGCCGCTTATTGCTCAGCGCAGGCACTGCAATCATCGTGCTGAGCCTGCTTTATTATCTGGGCGCGCTTTAATATGGCCGCTTTTACCCACACGCTTTCAGACGGCCTCAAGCTGCAAGTGCAACTCAAACGCAGCGCCAAAAAAAACATCATCCTGCGCCCCGTGTCGGCAGAAGCCATCAGCGTAAACGCCCCGCCCTTTCTCAGCCTGCCCAAGCTGGCCGCCTGGCTGCAAGCCAACGAGCCGCTGCTGCGCCAAACCCTGCAACGCGCACCGGCAAGCTCACTCGCGCACTTGCCCGACCAAATCTGGTATCGCGGTGAGGCCACCTCTATTCTTTCCCACCCGTATTCCACCATCCGCCACGAGCAGGGCCGGCTGCTGCTGCCCGACACACTCAGCCCGCCGCAGCAAAAAGCCGCATTACGCCGCCATTTGCAAGAATGCGCCGCCCACACCCTGCTGCCCCTGCTGCAAACGCACGCACAAAAGCTGCAACTATTCCCCGCCGCCACCGCACTTTCCAACGCCAAAACCTTTTGGGGCGTGTGCCGCAGCCGCAGCGGCATCCGCCTCAACTGGCGGCTGATCGGCGCACCCGATTTCGTGGCCGATTATGTGTGCATCCACGAGCTCTGCCACCTGCCCCACCCCAACCACAGCCCGCAATTCTGGGCGCGCGTCAATCGCCACACACCGCACACCGCCGCGGCCAAACAATGGTTCAAGCAACACGGGCAGGCATTATTTGTATTGGATTAAAATTCACTCGCCAGAGTTATTCAGAGCCTCCTTAAACATCACAAAGGCCAAACATAACAAAGGCCGTCTGAAATCAAATCTTTCAGACGGCCTGTCATAAAGCTGCTTTAAAAAGCATGCCTCAACCCGATTTACTTAAACCAACTTTTAATCTTCTGAAACAAGGAAGTGCTTTGTTTTTCAAAATGATCGGCGGGCAAAGCCGGCGGGGCTTCACGATGCACCGGAAGCGCACCGAAACTTTGCGCTACCGGCATGATTTCAATGCTGTTCACATTCATATGCGCCGGACGTTGATAAAGCCATAAAGCCGTGTCGGCAATATCTTCGGGGCGGATAAACTGCACATTTTCATAAAGCTTGGCCGCGCGCGCATCATCGCCCTTAAAGCGCACATTGGAAAATTCCGTGTCGCCGCACAAGCCCGGCTCGATATTGCTCACGCGCACATCGGTGCCGGCCAAATCGGCGCGCAAATTTAGGCTGAATTGGCGCACATAAGCCTTGCTCGCACCATATACATTGCCGCCCGGATAAGGATAAGTGCCGGCAATAGAGCCCAAATTGATGATATAGCCACTTTTGCGCGCCACCATTTGCGGCAGCACTTGCCGGGTCAGATAAGTGAGCCCGATAATATTGGTGTTGATCATGGTGAGCCAATCGGCAAAATCAGCCTGCGCAGCAGGCTCAAGCCCAAGCGCCAAACCGGCGTTGTTGATCAGCGCATCAATCTCTGCAAACGGCTCGGGCAGGCTTTGCAAAGCCGCATCCACCGAAGCCTGATCGCTCACATCCATTTGCAGCGGATAAAATCGATCGCCCAGCTCAGCCTGCAGAGCTTCAAGCTTGTCGGTGCGCCTTGCCGCACCGATTACATGATAACCGGCTTCAACAAAGCGGCGGCACATCGCCTCGCCAAAGCCCGCCGATGCCCCGGTGATTAATATCGCCATTTCTTACGCTCCTTTCATCATCTGTATCGCTGGTTAATATGGTGACAAGACTACCACAACCGAGCCCGCCAAGCTTGGCAAAAACACGTTAAATGGCAACCGGAAACTTTTCAGACGGCCTTATTTTGGTAAAATCTGCCAAAGTTATGCATGGATATTATCGGAAAACCCGGCCACACCCTATTTGCAATCCACTCAAAGCAAATCGCCGCCATACGGCTGAATTTAGCTCATCCAACATAGTCGTATGCATAAAGCCGCCCAACCACAGGGAGCCACCATGAAATATTGCCTCATCCTCTGCCTGCTGGCCCTTCTCAGCAACGCTCACGCCGCCGATGCCGATGTGGCTGCGCGCGAACGCTATATGAAAGATTTCCGCAGCGCCAACAAAGCCATCGGCCGGCTGCTCAAAGCCAATCCCGCCGATATGGCCGCACTTTCCCGCCAAACCGCCGACTTGCAGGCGCTGGCCGACAAACCTTGGCCACACTACGCCTCACCCGCGGCCACGGGCGAGGCCAAAGCCGCTGTGTGGCAGCAGCCGCAACAATTTCAGGCCGCCATTCAACGCTTTAGCGAGGCCACAGCCGCCCTAAACAACGCAGCCCAACAAGGCAGCCAAGCGGCGGCGCAAAGCGCATTCGGCCAGCTTGGACAAAGCTGCAAAGCCTGTCACGACACCTTCCGCCGTTAATCAACCCGCATCGTGCCGACAAAAATATGGCCGTAAACACGCAAAGCTCAACCCAACAGAAATCCACGCACTTTACAGCCAACGGTTGCCAAAACCTCTGAAATGTATTAATACATACGCAAATGCCCATCCGCATCCATCATCGGCATACCCCAAAAACCACAACCAAAAGGAAGCTCTATGAACATCAAAACCACTTTAACCATTGGCGCCATGGCCGCTACCCTGATGCTTGCTGCCTGCGGCGGCGGCGCCGATGTTGCCAAAGGCCCGAATTCCGAAGCCCGCACCACCGCATTCAAAGCCATGATGCCCAATTTCAGCAGCATGGGTAAAATGGTTAAAGGCGAAGAGCCTTATGAGGTAGAAAAATTCAAAACCGCTGCCGCCGTCTTTGCTGAAGAAAGCAAAAAACCCTTCGAGCACTTCCAGCAAGACGCCGAAGGCAATGGCGATGCCCTGCCCGCAGTGTGGGAGCGCCCGGATGACTTCAAAGCCGCGGAAGACAAATTCCACGCCGCCGTGGCCGTATTAAACACCGCCGCGCAAAGCGGCAACCTAGGAGAAATCAAAGTTGCCTATGGCGATGCCGGCGCCAGCTGCAAAGCCTGCCACGACACCTTCCGACGCCCTAAATAAAGCCTCGAAAAAAGGCCGTCTGAAAGAAATTTTCAGACGGCCTTTTTTTTCAGTGCAGTTATGTCAGTCCCAAAAACGTACGATACCTATAGTGAAATGAATAATACCAATCCAAAAAAATAACCTAACTGCGTTGGCTCGCCTAGCCGTACTATCTGTACTGTCTTCGGCTCACCGCCTTGTTAGCTTACTTTTTTGAATTGGTATAATACCCATTCAAATGAACAAGCCATTAACAAATAAACCATTATCGATATTACATGCAAAGGCCGTCTGAAACCTCTTATGACGGTCTTTGTTTCGAATACCAAGTAAAATACTGGGAAAAAGGAAGATTATCTGCGGCTCACCGTTTGTTATCTTACTTTTTAGTTTTGGCATGAACCTAGGGTCTGTTCACAATTCATCTCGTGGTAATCTTTTGGCTCAAAATCTTACGCACGGATGAATTGTGAACAGACCCTAGAAAATATTGAAATTTTAAGGCGCACAACCACGGCCTACCATCTCTTGTATCGGCAATTAAATATAAACTATAGGCCGGATTTGCAAATACACCTCTATTCCCAAATAGCATTTGAAATTCAAATTTAACTGCCTCATCCATTATTACCACTCTTACATATATCGTCCAAGCTACAAATTATATCTACGCGAGCCAAACACAGCCTCTTTCTTACAAAGCTTGGCGTTTATAAATGATGAACAAGCTTCACGGCTCATACACCACCGCACCAATCATACCATGCTCATCTAAACCGCCATATTGCCTTTCCCATGCCCAAGCAGCCTCTCTCGCTGCGCATTGCCCGGCATAATCTGCCTGCGTTTGATTCATTTTCTGAAAATTCAGCGCATTTAATTTATCGCAGCCCAGCTCGGATAAAGGCATGGCGGCAGATTGAGCTTCTGTTTCCGTGGAAGGCAAGGCTGCCAACGCCAAGGTCAGCATACCGGCACCCAGCAGACACCGCCATTTGTTTCGTTTATTGCTCTTCATTTTGCACACTCCCAAAAATAATGACTAACCGGAGATAGGCCGGCCAAGCACTGATAAGCAAAAAAATCTTTAAACACCAATAAATAATAGTTTTGCGAATATTACTAAATTAAATCTAATTTTGCAACAATAAAATTTAAATACTATTAGAAAAAAATAATTTAATCCTTGGAATTAAGCTAAAAAAAGCGTAAACTGAGTCCAAGACAAAATAAATGCTTCATTAGGATAAGAAATGAATACCTTTAAAGAACGCTTAGCTTATTTATGGCAAAACGAAGCCAAGCAGGCAAAAATCGCTGCTGATATCGATATGACCATTGCCGGCTTCAGCCGCATCTGGCATGAGGGCGGCCTGCCGAAAGCCGAAACCCTCAAAAAAATCAAACAACTTAAAGGCTGCAGCATAGATTGGCTGCTCACCGGCGAGGGAGAACCCTTTTCCGATCATCCCGCACCGATAACCCATGCATTGGATACGCTCGGTAACCCGGTTGATCTGGATGAGTTTGTTTTTGTTCCACGCTATGACATACAGGCGGCGGCCGGCCATGGCCGGCTTGTAGAAAATGAAAAGCCTGTGTTCACCATGCCGTTTCGCCGACAATGGATTGAAACCTACATCACACGCGACAGTAAAAACCTGTCTGTTATTTCCGTGAAAGGCGATTCTATGGAAGGTGTGCTTAATGATGGCGACGCCATTTTAATCAACCACAGCGAAACCACACCGCGCGATGGGCTTTATGTGCTGCGAATCAATGAAAATCTCTTAGTCAAACGCCTGCAGGTGATGCCGGGCGGGCTGGTTAATGTGATTTCCGCCAACGAGGCTTATCCTTCTTTTGAAATCAATCTGCACAACATGACGGATGATGTAGCCATTATCGGCCGGGTAGAATGGTTCGGCCGAAATATTTAGCGGGGCTTTACCCTATCGCCGATTGAAATCAGCATATTCGCCCTGACTTGCCTAGCATTACAGTTTGCGCGACAATACCGCATACATTCATATAAAAGGAATCCACCATGTCAGACGAAAGCCCGATTGTTTTTACCGAAAGCTGCTGCGCTAAAGTAGCCGATTTGATTGCAGAAGAAAACAACCCCGACCTGAAATTGCGCGTTTTTGTAAACGGCGGCGGTTGCTCCGGCTTCCAATATGGCTTCACTTTCGATGAAATCAAAAATGACGACGACTTTGAAATCGAAAAAGCCGGCCTGAAATTTTTGGTAGATCCGATGAGCTATCAATATCTCATCGGTGCAGAAATTGATTACACCGAAAGCCTGCAAGGCTCGCAATTTGTTATCCGCAACCCCAATGCCGAAACCACGTGCGGATGCGGCTCCTCCTTCTCGGTTTAACGCCAAAACAAGCCGGAAATCTCTAAGAAAGCCGCTGAATATATTCAGCGGCTTTTCTTCTTTAAATTTTTTAACATGACATTTATAATTTGGCAGAAAACGCCCATATGCGCCAAAAATAAAATAGCACGAGAATAAACCGAAGGCTGCACAGCAACGCAAGCTCATGCAGCCAAGCTGCAGCGTAGCCATGCCATATAATTAAATAAAATTTCATTTTTATTTGAAAAAATGAATCTGCGCCACAATTTATCCACAAACAAAACTACCGCTAATCCATAATTATTGCCTTTTATATATAGTTTCAAAAAAAACAATATCCATTGGAATATCCTAACCCTTATTTTGTCGGTGGCTCAATCAAAATACCATCGTATTTAAAACGTATAAACTTATCAAATGATGGTATATCTTGATTTTAATGCTAAAAATTTAAACGGCGAGAAAGAATGAACAAGCAACAACCCCTTTATGACGTTTATGTTTCCTACCCACCCGGCGTTGATCATGGTCGGGTGGATGCTTGCATTCGGGATAATCTTCCCGACACGGAAGCAGAAGACTTGATTGCCGCGCTAGAGGAGCACCCGCAGGCCATCATCGCCGAACAATGCACTCGGGAAGAGCGTGAAAACGCACAGCATTATTTCAGCTATCTGGGGCTTGATGTGATTATCCGCCTATCTCTGGAATTGGCGCCGGACGGTACCGAGCACGAAGAAATTTTAGTCGAACAAGTTTCACAATGCCCTGTTTGCTACGCCATTATCGAAGATCCGGAGGCCAAAGAATGCCCCAGTTGCGGCACACATTTCGGTTCACTTTCCGAACGCGTTCTTCAGCGCAAACGCATCGAATGGCAAGAGCGGGTCGCTTTTGAAAATCGTAAGCAACACGAAATTGCACAAAAATTGCAACAAGAAAAGCAGGAAGAAGAAAAACGCTTGCGTAAGCAAATCCGGGCCGAGCTGGAAGAACAGTTGCGCGCGCAAAGCGGCGTTACCCGCTATTTGCCTTATTGGCTGCGTGGAAAAAAAGGCATTTTGGGGATTTCATTAGTGATCTTTGTCATGATTGTTTTGCTTGGCTGCGGCTATTTGATTGCACGCATTGCATCCTGAAAAACACATATCAAATTTGTCTGTTCGTTAAATATTTCAGACGGCCTATCAAGTTAACTTTCATATATAGTAGAATGCCTAAAAAACTTACACAAATATCATGACCTATCCACTTCATATCCGTAAAAAAATCCTGGCCGAGTTGGCGCACAGTACTT
>NZ_SLXE01000034.1 GCF_004341385.1 Uruburuella suis | reverse complement strand
GGCTTGGTATTTGAAGTCTACGGTATATTTGTTCATAAGAAAACTGCACCTTTATGGGTTGGATGGGGGTGTCCAACTTTTGGGGTGCAGTTCAAGTTTTTTCGGACGGCCTTTTGCCCATTCAAAAAAATAAGCTTACAAAATAAAAGCAGTTCGACAGCACCATCTGTGTAGGTTGGATTCTAATCCGACGTTTGGCCATCGGTTAAAGCAATGTGCGTGGTTTGTTCTGCCGAACAAGTGTCGGATTCAAGAATCCTGCCTACGAACCAAAGGCCGTCTGAAAGTTTTTCAGACGGCCTTTTATCTTATTTTTTACGGTTTGTTTGACTGATGTCGCACCATAAAAAACACCGGCTGTAAACCGGTGTTTTTTATTTCTGCCTTTTTATTCCAGCACCACTTCTACGCGGCGGGCTTCGGCATTGTTGCCGCTGCCCTCGGTGCTTTCGGGCTTGCGCAATTCGATTTGCGACTCGGGCACGCCCAGCGCCAGCAAGGCATCGCGCACGGCAAATGCGCGCTGTTTGGATAATTCTTCATTTTGCGCACGGTTGCCGGTGTCGTCGTGAAAGCCGGAAATCACCGCTTTTTTGCCTTCTTTGGCACCGGCGAGCACATCTTGCAGCGCTTCATCGGCACCTTGCGCCAAATCGGCTTTGCCGGTGGCAAAGTAGAATTTCACCACGCCGTTTTCCACCACCACTTTGGCGGCATCATTATTTTGCGCATCAGCGGCCAAAATCGCATCGGCCGGGCTGCTGGCAGCGGAAGCCATTTCGTCGGCCACCACCACTTCGGTTACGCTTTCTTCTACCACAACCACTTCAGAAGCCGCCGGTGCGCCCTCGATTTTGCCGGTTTGCCAGCCCCACACCGAGAAAAACACCACTGCCGCAGTGGTCAAGCCCACTGCCGCTGCGGGCAGCAACAGCGCCAAGCGCTGCTCTTTATTTTCTTCTTCATTCATTCCACTCTCCCTAAAAACATCAAACGGACAACAAACTTCGGCATTATACCCAACTTATCCCGCCTGTAACAGCTAAATCCCTGTTCAAGCCCCCGTCAACGCAGTAAAATGCTGCCTTTATACGCATTTCCTATCGGGCAGGGCAAACATGCTGACATTCCAACAAATCATCTTCAAATTACAAAATTTCTGGGCCGCGCAAGGCTGCGTGGTGCTGCAACCTTTCGATATGGAAGTGGGCGCCGGCACGAGCCACCCCGCCACCTGCCTGCGCGCGCTCGGCCCCGAGCCGTGGTTTGCCGCCTATGTGCAGCCCAGCCGCCGCCCCAAAGACGGCCGCTACGGCGACAACCCCAACCGCTTGCAACATTATTACCAATTCCAGGTCGCCCTCAAACCCGCACCTGAGAATATCCAAGAGCTGTATCTCGATTCATTGAAAGAATTGGGTATTTCGCCGCTGGAGCACGACATCCGCTTTGTGGAAGACGATTGGGAAAATCCCACCCTCGGCGCTTGGGGCTTGGGCTGGGAAGTGTG
This sequence comes from Uruburuella suis, assembly GCF_004341385.1. Classification (GTDB taxonomy): domain Bacteria; phylum Pseudomonadota; class Gammaproteobacteria; order Burkholderiales; family Neisseriaceae; genus Neisseria; species Neisseria suis. The sequence continues at coordinate 21,162 of NZ_SLXE01000034.1, read as the reverse complement.
GCTCAACGGCATGGAAGTGACCCAATTTACCTATTTCCAGCAAGTGGGCGGCATCGATTGCACGCCCGTGCTCGGTGAAATCACCTACGGCATCGAGCGCTTGGCCATGTATCTGCAAGGCGTGGAAAACGTGTATGACCTCGTGTGGGCGCACACGCCCGACGGCCAAACCGTGACCTACGGCGATGTTTACCATCAAAACGAAGTGGAGCAATCCACTTATAATTTCGAATATGCCAACGTGGATTTGCTGCTGCAAAACTTCAATAATTTCGAAGCCGAAGCCCGCCGCCTGCTCGAAATCGAAAACGCCAGCCTGATTCTGCCCGCTTACGAGCAAGTGCTCAAAGCCGGCCACACTTTCAATATGCTTGATGCGCGCGGCGCCATTTCCGTGACCGAGCGCGCCACCTATATCGGCCGCATCCGCAACCTCAGCCGCATCGTGGCGCAAAAATTTGTCGAAAGCCGCGAAGCCTTGGGCTATCCGCTGATTAAAAATAAAACGGTGTAATGATTCAGACTGGCTGTTTGGTATCTCAGCTTGCGAATAGCCAGCCAATTTGAAATATTTTGGGGAATGATTAATGAACCGGCCAATTGAAATTTATCAAACCCAAGACGGGCAAACGCAGGTAGATGTTCGCTTTGAACAAGAGAGCGTATGGCTGAGCATTGATGATATGGTTCACTTATTTCAAAAATCACGCTCTACGGTTAACGAACATATTCTTAATATTTATAAAGAAAAAGAGTTGGAAGAAGAAACATCAATGAGAAAAATCGGTATTTCCGATTTTTCTACCAAACCAACTAATCTTTATAATCTTGATGTTATTATTTCAGTTGGTTATCGGGTGAGGTCCAAGCAAGGCACTCAATTCCGCATCTGGGCAACCGCCCGCCTGAAAGACTACCTGCTTAAAGGCTATGCGCTCAACCAAAAGCGTTTGCAGCAAAACGCCGCCGAGCTGGAGCAAGCCCTCGCGCTGATTCAGAAAACCGCCGCCTCACCCGAATTAACGCTGGAAAGCGGACGCGGCTTGGTAGATATCGTCAGCCGCTACACACAAACTTTTTTGTGGTTGCAGCAATACGATGAAGGCTTGCTGGGCGAGCCGAAAGGCGAAAACGGCGGCGCATTGCCATCAGCAATTGAAGCCCGCACCGCCTTGGCTGCGCTGAAACAGCAACTGATGGCGCGTGGCGAAGCCACTGATTTATTCGCCCGCGAGCGCGGCGACGGTTTGGATGCGCTGCTTGGCAATTTGGAGCAAAGTGTGTTCGGCGAACCGGCCTACCCCAGCATTGAAAGCAAAGCCGCGCATTTATTGTATTTTGTCGTCAAAAACCATCCGTTTTCAGACGGCAACAAACGCAGCGGCGCGTTTTTGTTTGTCGATTTTCTGCATCGAAATGACAGATTATTGAACAGAAGCGGGCAGGCTGTAATAAACGACACCGGCTTGGCCGCTTTAACTTTATTGGTGGCCGAATCCGACCCCAAACAGAAAGAAACCTTAATCCGCCTGATGATGCACATGCTGCAACAGGCCGTCTGAACAGCAAACCCAATACTAAGCAACAGAAAGTTTAACCATGACCCAAACCTTATTAATCGAACTGCGCACCGAAGAGCTGCCGCTCAAAGCCCTCAACCTGTTGGGCAACAGCTTGGCCGCTTCTGTGGCCGAAGCGCTGGAAAAAGAGCAATTGATCGACGGCGAGGCCGATTTCACTGCTTATGCTTCGCCGCGCCGCTTGGCCGTGCAGGTGAAAAACGTTAAAGCCGTGCAGGCCGACCGCCGAGTGGTGAAAAAAGGCCCGGCGGTGGCGGCGGGTATGAAAGACGGTGCGCCTACCAAAGCGTTGGAAGGTTTCGCCCGTTCGTGCGGCGCGGAAATTGCCGCGCTCAGCATCGTTAATGATGGCAAGCAAGATGTGTATGCCTATGAATACACGCAAAAAGGCCAGCCCTTGAGCGCATTAATCAGCGAAATTTTGGCGCAGGCGGTGAAAAAGCTGCCGATTCCGAAAGTGATGCGCTGGGGCAGCAGCACGCATACGTTCGTGCGCCCGGTGCACGGCCTAGTGGTGATGCACGGTGCCGACACCGTGGCCGCCGAAGTGTTGGGCTTGAGCAGCCAAAACGCCACGCTCGGCCACCGTTTTCTTTCAGACGGCCAAATTGTGTTTGCCGATGCCGATGCTTATGCCGAGCAAATGCGCACGCAGGGCAAAGTGATTGCTTCGTTTGCCGAACGCAAAGCCGCCATTCAAGCCGCTTTGAATGAGCAGGCAGGCCGTCTGAATGCCACCGTGGCCGCCGATGAAGCGCTGCTGGATGAAGTAACCGCTTTGGTGGAATGGCCGGTGGTGCTCGAAGCGGGCTTTGAAGCGCACTTTTTGCAAGTGCCGCAAGAATGCCTGATTCTCACCATGCAGCAAAACCAAAAATATTTTCCGCTGCTCGATGCTGATGGCAAGCTGATGAACCGCTTTTTGCTGGTGTCCAACCTGCAAGCTGCAGACCCGAGCCATATCATCCACGGCAACGAACGCGTGTTGCGCGCGCGCCTTTCCGATGCCGAATTTTTCTACAAGCAAGACCAAAAAGCCACGCTCGAAAGCCGCCTGCCCAAGCTCGAAAACGTGGTGTATCACAACAAAATCGGCAATCAGGCCGAGCGCATCAGCCGCTTGACGAGCATTGCCGGCAGCATCGCCAAAGCGCTGGGCGCCGATGTGGCCGTGGCCGAGCGCGCCGCGCGTTTGGCCAAGGCCGATTTGGTTACCGAAATGGTGGGCGAATTTCCCGAGCTGCAAGGCACGATGGGCAAATACTATGCCCGCTTGGATGGTGAAAGTGAAGAAATCGCCGCCGCCATCGAGCAGCATTACCAGCCGCGCTTCGCCGGCGATGCATTGCCCGAAGGCAAGATTGCCACCGCCGTGTCGCTGGCCGACAAGCTCGAAACCTTGGTCGGCATTTGGGGCATCGGCCTGGTGCCCACCGGCGATAAAGACCCATATGCCTTGCGCCGCGCTGCTTTGGGCGTGTTGCGTATGCTGATGCAATACGATTTGAACGCGGCTGATTTGATTCAGACGGCCTTTGGCAGCTTCCCCGCCGGCGTGCTCAACCCGAAAACGCCTGCCGAAGTGGCCGACTTTATGCAGGCGCGTTTGGCGGTGCTGCTGCAAAACGATTATCCGCAAGACGTGGTGGCGGCGGTATTGGCCAAAGCGCCGCAGCGCTTGGGCGATATCGAAGGCCGTCTGAACGCTGTGGCCGCCTTCAAAGCGCTGCCCGAAGCCGCCGCGCTGGCTGCCGCCAACAAGCGCGTACACAACCTGCTTAAAAAAGCCGATGCCGGATTGGGCGCGGTGAACGAGGCTTTGTTGCAGCAAAACGAAGAAAAAGCCTTGCTTGCCGCCGCGCAAGCCTTGGCGCCGAAAATCGAAGCCGCGCTGGCCAAGCAAGACTTTCAGACGGCCTTAACCGAATTGGCCGCCATCAAGCCGCAAGTGGATACCTTTTTCGACGGTGTGATGGTGATGGCAGACGATGCGGCGGTGAAGCAAAACCGTTTGAATCTGCTCAATCAATTGGCGCAGCAAATGAACGCTGTGGCCGATATTGCACTTTTGGGCGAATAAGCGAAAGCGCCTGAATGCGCGTGCCTGCGTAGGTGCGCCGTGCATTTTTCAGCATAGGCAATAAAGATACAGGCCGTCTGAACATTCAGACGGCCTGACTTTTATACTCATTCAATAAAGTCATACCAATCCAAAAAATAACCTAAAACCAATTCTAAAAAATAACCTTACAAAATAAAAGCAGTTCAGCAGCGGGTAGGTTGGGTTGTAAACCCAACAAATCCACAAGCCGTCTGAAACGTTGGGTTTGGCAGCCCAACCTACGCTGTTTCAGAATGCATTTCGTGTCACTTTTTCTTGCATTTTACTATATCTGTACTGTCGCAGGCTCGCCGCCTTGTTGGCTTACTTTTTTGAATGGGTAAAAGAGTGCAAGGCGGCGAGCCGACAATGTTTAATATTGAATTGCCAAATCAATATTTTTCAAATCAGCCTCTGCAAGCGGCATGGCGGGATTGTTGGCGCGGCATGAAACGCGTAGGATGGGCGCATCTGAACTTTTTCAGACGGCCTTGATTAATCTGTAAAGGAATATCATGAAAAAAACTGCGTTATTGTCGGCATGGATATTGGGTGCCGCGCTTATCCAGCCTGCCGTTGCGGCCGAAACTGCCGCGCCGCCGGCCACCGTGGCCGAGGTGGACGTGCCGCGTTATATGGGGCGTTGGCATGAAATCGCCCGCTTGCCGATGCGGTTTCAAAACGATTGCGTGCGCGATGTTACCGCCGATTACCGCTTGAATGAAAACCGCAGCGTCACGGTGTTGAACCGCTGCCGCAAGGCAGACGGCGAAATGATAGAGGCAACAGGGCTGGCTAAGGCGGCGGATGCGGGCGGCAGCAAGCTGAAGGTTACTTTCCTGCCCAAAGGCCTGCGTTGGCTGCCGTTCGGCAAGGCTTCATACTGGATTTTGCGCTTGGATGAATCGTATCAAACCGCGCTGGTGGGCACGCCCGACCGCAAATATTTGTGGCTGCTTTCGCGCACGCCGGATATTGATGAGGCGGTGTATCAGCGCTATTTGGATACGGCACGCGAGCAGGGTTATGATTTGGATGGTTTGATCCGCAATCCGAATTGATGGCCGGCGAGGCTTTTTCTGGGCAGGTGAAGCTGTTTGGTAAAACCAAGGCCGTCTGAAATGTTAACGTTTCAGACGGCCTTGGTGCAAAAGCACGTTTTGAATCAAAAGATTGCCGCGTGATGAATGGTGAGCAGCCCCTAAATGCGCTGATCCATTTCCGCGGCCGGTTTGTCCACCGATTTGCCCACGGTTTTGGCCGGCACGCCCACCACGGTGGAATGCGGCGGCACATCGGCCACCACCACGCTGCCGGCGCCCACTTTGGAATATTCGCCGATGCGGATGTTGCCGAGCACGGAGGCGTTGGCGCCTATCATCACGCCATCGCCCACTTTCGGGTGCCTGTCGCCGCTCTCTTTGCCTGAGCCGCCGAGGGTTACGCCGTGCAGAATGGAAATGTCGTTGCCCAGCGTGGCGGTTTCACCCACCACAAAGCCGGTGGCGTGGTCGAGCATCAGGCCGTGGCCGAAGCGGGCGGCGGGGTGGATGTCGGTGCCGAACACTTCAGATGAGCGGTTTTGTAGGAAATAGGCTAGGGTTTTGCGGCCTTGCTGCCACAGCCAATGGTTGATGCGGTGCGCCTGCACGGCATGGAAGCCTTTGAAATAAAGCAGGGGCAGCGAATATTCGTCGCAGGCCGGGTCGCGCTCGTAGCAGGCGAGAATGTCTTTTTCCACGGCTTTGATGATATCGCCATCGCTTTGCAGCGCTTGCAGATACACTTCAAACAGGGCGCGGGCATCCATAATCGGGCTGGAAAGTTTGCTGGAAAGATGAAAGGCCAGCACGCGGTCGAGCGAATGGTGGCGCAGCACGGTGAGGTGCAGAAAGCTGGCCAGCATGGGCTCGGCGGCGGCCGCGGCGGCGGCTTCGCTGCGTATGGTTTGCCATAAGTCGAAATGGGCGGAGGTGATGTGGTCGTTCATAATAAAGGCCGTCTGAAAGGGTTTAGAGGCGGATAAGGCGGCAGCCTTGATCCATCGCTTCGCGGGGCAGGTGGTAGAGGTTGTCGAGCAACAGGGTTTGCAGGCTGCCGGGGCCTTGTGCCGAGGCGGCGGCGGTTTCGCCGCACAGCCCGTAAAACGAGATGGCCGCAGCGGCCGCTTCGAGCATATTGTGGTTATGTGCGGCAATAAAAGCCCCCACCACGGCAGAAGCAATGCAGCCTGTGCCCACCAGCACAGCCATCATCGGGTGGCCGTTGCGGCACAGATAAGTGGTGCGGCCGTCGGTAATGTAATCTTCGGCGCCGGTCATCACCACGATGCTTTGGTAGCGGCGGGCCACGGTTTGGGCGATTTGAAGCGGGTCAGCTTCGAGTGCGCCGGCATCAATGCCTTTGCTGCGGTGGCCGGCTTGGGCTAAAAAGGCGATTTCGCCGGCATTGCCGCGTATGGCGCTGAAGCGGAACAATTGCAGCAATTCGTGCACGGTGTGTTGGCGCAAATAAGAAGCGCCCACGCCCACCGGGTCGAGCACGCGCGGAATATTCTTGCGGTAGGCGGCTTGTGCCGACAGATACATGGCGTTGATGCTGTGTTGGTTGAGGGTGCCGATGTTGACCACCAGGCCGTCTGAAAGGCCGGTGAGCTTGGCGGCTTCTTCCGGCTCGTCGGCCATAATCGGCGATGCGCCCAATGCGCTTAAGGCATTGGCTTGAAAAGAGGCAACCACATAGTTGGTGATGCTGTGAATCAGCGGGTTGCGGGCGCGCACGGCGGCGGCAAAACGGGCAACGGGCAGAGCCATGGCTTCTCCTGATGTGATGGTTTGAGCTATTGTATAACATAGAGCGCGGCGGCTGTACACCGCGCATGATTGAATATGCTTGGAATAGGCTTGCCATTGTGTCATCAAAAGGCCGTCTGAAAACGTGTTCAGACGGCCTTTGAATTATAACAACACAATATCGTATTGCTCCTGCGTGTAAGCGGTTTCCACCGCCAGCGAAATCGGCTTGCCGATGAAATCGACCAGCATGGCCAGCGATTGCGATTCTTCGTCGAGAAATAAATCAATCACGCTGGGCGCGGCGAGAATGCGGAAGCTTTGGGCATCGTAGCGGCGCGCTTCGCGCACGATTTCGCGTTGGATTTCGTAGCACACGGTTTGTGCGGTTTTCAGATGGCCTCTGCCTTGGCAGGTGGGGCAGGTTTCACACAACACATGGTTGAGGTTTTCGCGCGTGCGTTTGCGGGTGAGCTCCACCAACCCTAAGCTGGTGAAGCCGTTGAGGGTGACGCGGGTGCGGTCGAAGCCCAGCGCTTTGGCCAATTCCTGCAACACGGCTTCGCGGTGGCTCTCGAGCGCCATGTCGATAAAGTCGATGATGATGATGCCGCCGAGGTTGCGCAGGCGCAATTCGCGGGCGATGGCGTGGCAGGCTTCGAGGTTGGTTTTGAAAATGGTTTCGTCGAAATTGCGCGCGCCCACAAAGCCGCCGGTGTTTACATCAATGGTGGTCATGGCTTCGGTGGCTTCGATAATCAGATAGCTGCCGAAATTGAGGTTGACGCGCGGTTGCAGGGCGCGGTTGATTTCCTGCTCGATGTTGTGGGTTTCAAACAAGGGGCGCTCGCCCTTGAAAAGCTGGATTTTATCCACCGCGCCCTGCACATATTGGCCGGCAAATTCGCGCATGCGCAGATAATTTTCGGTGGAATCGACCAAAATTTCACGGGTGTTGTCGTTGAACATATCGCGCAACACGCGCAAGGGCAGCGGCAGATCTTGATAAAGCAGGGTTTCGGGCGGGCGCGTTTTGGCTTGGTGGCGGATGTGCGCCCATACTTTGGTGAGGTAGTCGATATCGGCCTGCAATTCGGCATCGGTGGCGGTTTCGGCGCTGGTGCGGATAATGTAGCCGTGGCAGGCATCGGCGGCTAAGAGATTGTTGAGCCGCTCGCGCAGGCTGTTGCGCTCGTTTTCGTCTTCGATGCGCTGCGAAATGCCGATGTGCTCGTCTTGCGGCAGGTGCACGAGAAAGCGCCCGGCCAGCGAAATCTGGGTGGAAAGGCGCGCGCCTTTGGTGTTGATTGGATCTTTAATTACTTGAACCAGCACCGATTGGCCTTCAAACAGCATGTGCTCGATGCGCTGGGTTTCTTCCGGGTTTTGGCGCTGCTCGAGCACGTCGACAATGTGCAGAAAAGCCGCCCGCTCCAAGCCGATGTCGATAAAAGCGCTCTGCATGCCGGGCAGCACGCGCCGCACCACGCCCAAATAAATATTGCCCACCAAGCCGTGGCCGCTGTTGCGCTCGATGTGCAGCTCGCAAATATTGTTTTCTTCGAGCATGGCTACGCGGGTTTCCTGCGGCGTGATGTTGACAAGCACGGTTTCAGGCGGCCTGACGATGCCTTTCGGCAGGGGAATGCTGGATAACATAATAACTCTCTGAATTTTAAAAACTTTTGCAATCGGCTCTCGGGGCGGGAAAGCCGATTGCAAAAGTGTTTGTGTCGGGCGCGGGCGTGGTGGGCAAAGCTGTTGAATCATACCTGAAAGCGCTTGTTTGCGCCAATCGGCTGTGTGCTTTTCAGACGGCCTGCGTTCTATTGTGAGGCCGTCTGAAAAAGGGTTTGCTGCATTGATTTTTCAGGTGGTGGGTTGGCGTGGGCGGCTTTGGGGTGGTGTTTGCATGCGTACGATTACGCCGCCGCAGGCGGCTAATCGTACCTACGCGGCTTGTTTCAATCGGTGTGTGCTTTTCAGACGGCCTTTGTTTTGCTTTAGGCCGTCTGAAACGGCGGCACGGCAAGGCCGCATTGTGCGAGCAGCGCCATGGTTTCATACACGGGCAGGCCCATCACGCCGGTGAAGCTGCCGCGCAAATCGGCCACAAACACGCCGCCCAAGCCCTGTATGCCGTAGGCGCCGGCTTTGTCCATCGGCTCGCCGCCGGCGATATAGGCGCTGATTTCGGCCTTGTTCAAGGTTTTGAAGGCTACGTCGCTTTGCTGGGTGTGATGATAAGTGTGCCCCTGCCAATGCACGCTCACGGCGGTGAGCACTTGGTGCACGCTGCCGGAGAGGTTTTGCAGCATTTCGCGGGCGTGTTCGGCGGATTCGGGTTTGCCCAAAATGCGGTTGTGCAGCGCCACGGTGGTGTCGGCGCTGAGGATGGGGTATTCGGGCGCATGGCGGTGTTGCGCCTGCCATTGCAGCAGCGCGGCGGTGTTTTTCTCGGCGGCCATGCGCGCCACATAAGCGGCGGCCGATTCGAGATGTTGCGGCGTTTCGTCGATGTCGGCCTTCAGGCGGATGACGGTGTAGCCGAGATTTTCGAGAATTTCGCGGCGGCGCGGGCTGCCGGAGGCGAGATAGAGGGTGTGCATAAATCAGGCCGTCTGAAAGAAAAGGGTTTTATTGAAACGCGGCGTTTGGAAATCACGATGGCAGAAAAGAGTGGCAAAGTTAATGGTTTTTCCCTTGCCCGCCCACGGCCGCCCGCTGCACGGCATCGAGCCAGCGCGTGGGCAAAAGCCGCTTTAAATACCAGAAAACCTGAGTGGGCAGGGTGATGCGGTAGCGCGCTTTGGGGCGCTCGGCCAGCAGCGCTTTCACGCACACGGCGGCGCAATCGGGCGAGGTCATGGTAAACGGCGCGGCGTCGCCTTCGGTTTCGAGGCGGGCGAGCTGGGCGCGGTAGCTTTCGGCGTGCACGCTTTTGTCGATGTCGATATATTGCTTGAATTTTTCCAGCGCGTTGGGGCGGAAGCGGGTGGCAATCGGCCCGGGCTCGATCAGGCTCACGAAAATGGCGCTGCCGTGGGTTTCGTGGCGCAAGGTGTCGGCGAGGCCTTCGAGGGCGAATTTGGAGCTGTTGTACGCGCCGCGCCAGGGCATGGCGGCAAAGCCCAAAATGCTGCTGTTTATCAACACGCGCCCGCGGCCTTGGCGGCGGAAGATTTTCATGGCGTGGGTGATGCATTCCCAAGTGCCGAACACATTGGTGTTGAATTGCTGGTGCAGGGCGATGCGCGGAATATCTTCCACCGCGCCCACTTGGCCGTAGCCGGCGTTGCAGAATAGCGCATCGAGCCTGCCGCCGGTTTGCGCGAGAATGTGGGCAAATGCGGCTTCGATTTGGGCGCTGTCGGTCACATCAAGCAGGAGCGCATCGGCGAGGCCTTCGCTTTGCAGCCGCGCCACATCTTCGGTGCGCCGGCACGAGGCAAACACGCGCCAGCCTTTTTCGTGCAGCTGTTTGGCGGTGTCGTAGCCGATGCCGCTGGAGCAGCCGGTGATCAAAATGGTGTTCATGATGAGGGTGTGCGATGGGTTTTCAGACGGCCTTTTTATCACAGTTGAGGCCGTCTGAAAAACTATGTGCGCGCAAAAGCGATTAAATGCTCCAGCTCCAGGCGGATGCCGATGCGGCTGCCGATGGGGTGGTTGTGGTGGCTGGGCACATGGGCGAGCACGGTTTCGCCGCTGTCGAGCTTGAGGGTGTAGATAAAATAGCTGCCTTTGAAATCTTTATCGAGCACTTCGGCGCTCACGGGGCTGTTGTCGTCGTGCACCACATCATCGGGGCGCAGCAGCACATCTACTTCACGGCAGCTTTGGCAATGGTGCGGCACCACGCCGCAAAATTCGCCCAGCGCCAGCCGCACGCAATGGCTGCCGCTCATTTGGCCGCGCAGCAACACGCCTTGGCCGATAAAGCCGGCAATGGCGGGTGTGGCGGGGTTGTGGTAGAGATTATAGGGCGTGTCCCATTGTTGCAGGCGGCCATCGGCCATGATGCCGATTTTGTCGGCCATGGCAAAGGCTTCTTGCTGATCGTGCGTTACCAGTAGGGCGCTGGTGTTTTCCTGCTTGAGTAGCGAGCGCACTTCTTTAGATAAACGGGTGCGCAAATCGGCATCGAGGTTGGAAAAAGGCTCGTCGAGTAGCACAAGCTCGGGCTTGGGCGCGAGCGCACGCGCCAGCGCCACGCGCTGTTGCTGGCCGCCGGAAAGCTGGTGCGGATAATGGCCGCCGTAATCGGGCAGGCCGATGAGCGCGAGCAATTCGGCCACGCGCGCTTTGCGCGCTTCGGCGCTGCGGCCGCTCAAGCCGAAAGCGATGTTGTCGGCCACATTCAGGTGCGGAAACAGCGCGTAATCTTGAAACACCATGCCGATACGGCGCAAATGCGGCGGCACAAACAGGCGGCCGTCTGAAAGCGTGCGCCCTTGCAGCGCAATGCGGCCGAGCTCGGGCTGCTCGAAGCCGGCCACGGCGCGCAGGGCGGTGGTTTTGCCGCAGCCCGAATGGCCGAGCAGGCAGGCGATTTCACCGGCCTCTAAATCAAAGCCGAAGCCTTGCAGCACCGCAGTGCGGCCAAACGATAAATATAAGTCGGCAACGTTTAAAATCATCGGTTTTGCTCCGTGCGCGAAAACAAAATCACAGGCACCAGGCCGGTGAGCACAATCAATAAGGCAGGCAGCGCGGCATTGGCATATTGCCCTTCAATGGTGAAGGCATACACGCGCACCGCCAGCGTGTCCCAATCGTAAGGGCGCGTCATCAGCGTGATGGGCATCTCTTTCATCACATCCACAAACGTCATCAACAGCGCCGTGCCGAGCGAGCCTTTCAAAAGCGGCAGATACACGCGCCGCAACACGCCCGCGCCGGTGCAGCCGAGCGAGCGCGCCGCTTCGGCCTGCGAGGGGCTGATGCGCTCCAACCCGGCTTCCACGCTGGCATAGCCCACCGCCAAAAAGCGGATTAAATAAGCAGCCAGCATCACCCACAAAGTGCCTTTGAGCACGCCGGTGGTGCCCTCGGGCAGATGCAGCCACGCAATCAGAATATTGTCGAACCAGGCCACCGGCACAAACACGCCCACCGCCAGCACCGTGCCGGGAATGGCATAGCCCAGCGTGGCGATGCGTGCGGCCACGGCGGCAAAGCGGCTCTTGTCGGCGCGCTTGGTCAAAGCCAGCAAGAGCGCCACCGCCGCCACCGCCAGCGCGGCCAGCAGCGAAGCGGCAAAAGAATGCCAGGCGTGCAGCCATAAAGAGGTGTTGAAGCCGTCGTGCCAGGTATCGTAAGCCCACCACAATAATTGCAGCAGCGGAATAAAAAATGCCGCCGCCAAAATCAGGCCGCAATAAGCCGTGGCCAGCCATTTCATGCGGCCGCTCAGCGCTTTGCGCCGCTGCCGCTGCGCCTTGCCGGCCTGATGAAAGCGGCGCCGGCCGCGGCTGAGCTGCTCCAGCGCCAGCAGCACAAACACCGCAGTGACCAAAAGCGCTGCCAGCTGCTTGGCGGTTTCGAGCGAGAAAAAGTCAAACCAGGCCTGATAAATGGCGGTGGTGAAGGTGTCGTAGCCAAACACCGACACCGTGCCGAAATCAGCCAGCGTTTCCATCAGCGCCAAAATCACGCCGCCGGCAATCCACGGCCGCGCCATCGGCAGCGCCACTTTGACAAAAGCGCGCGCAGGCGAGAGCCCCAGCGATGCCCCCGCTTCCAGCGCCCGCTGCCCCATGCTTGCAAACGCATTGCGCGCCAGCAAATACACATAAGGATAAAAAGTGAGGCTCATCACCAGCACCAGTCCGAAGCCGTTGCGCACTTCGGGCAGCGCCTGCTCAATGCCGTAAGCATTGCGCAGCCAAGTGTTGATCACGCCGGTGTAGTCAAACAGGCCGAGCTGGGTAAAGGCCAGCACATAAGCGGGCACGGCCAAGGGCAGCATCAGCGCCCAAAAGAAAAAGCGCCGCAGCGGAAATTCATACATGGTGGTGAGCCATGCGCCGCTGGTGCCCAGAAAAGCCACGCCCACGCCCACGCCAAACACCAAAAACAAGGTGTTTTTCACGAGCTCGGGCAATTGGTAATCCAGCAGAAAAGCCCAGATTTCCGCATCAAATTCACCCAACGCCGCCATAATCACCGCAAGCGGAATCACCACCAGCGCGATGCAGAATAAAAGCCACAAGCGGGCACTCAGGGCGGAATAAGCAGCTTTCATGGGTTCAGACGGCCTGTCGAAATTGGGAGCAAAGCCTGAATTATGGTGGGCATTGGAGATGATTGCAATACAAAATATACGCGTTTAAAAGATAAATGATAGTTTTTATTGTTTGTGTTCTCAGTTTGATTTAGAATCAAACCGTTTCAGCTTTCACATTCAAACCGATTGCAAAGGAAAAAACATGATGAAAACAACATTGGCCGCTTCATTGGCCTTGATGATTGCCGCACCGGCATTTGCCAACGAATTGGTGGTGTATTCTTCGCGCGCCGACAACCTGCTCAAGCCCGTGGTGGCCGAATATGAAAAGAAAACCGGCACCAAAGTGCAGCTGGTGGGCGGCCAGGCCGGCCCCTTGATGGAAAAAATACGCGCCGAGGGCAGCAACACCCCGGCCGATGTGTTTATCACGGTTGACGGCGGCAACTTGTGGCAGGCCACCCAAATGGGCTTGCTGCGCCCGATTAACTCGCCCACGCTCAAGGCCAATATCCCCGCCAGCCTGCGCGACCCGAAAAACCAATGGTATGGCTTATCCGTGCGCGCCCGCACCATTTTCTACAACACCAATAAAGTGAAGCCCGCCGAGCTTTCGAGCTATGCCGCGTTGGCCGATGCAAAATGGAAAGGGCGCTTGTGTTTGCGCACCTCGAATAATGTGTATAACCAATCGCTGGTGGGCACCATGATTGCCAACCTCGGCGCGGTGAAAACCGAGCAAATCGTAAAAGGCTGGGTGGCCAATTTGGCCGCGCCGCCGTTTGCCAACGACACCGCCATGCTTGAAGCCATCGGCGCCGGTCGCTGCGATGTGGGCATTGCCAACACTTATTACTACGGCCGCCTGATGGATAAACAGCCCAATCTGCCCATCGGCATTTTCTTTGCCGACCAGCAAGGCAAAGGCACGCATGTGAATGTGTCCGGCGCGGGTGTAACCAAATTCAGCAAGCGCCCGGCCGAAGCGCAGAAATTCATCGAATGGCTCAGCGGCAGCGAAGCGCAAAACCTGTTTGCCGACCTCAACCACGAATACCCGGCCAACCCGAAAGTGAAGCCCGACCCGAAAGTGGCCAAATGGGGCAGCTTCAAGCAAGATGTAATCAATGTGTCGGTGGCCGGCAGCAACCAAAAACGCGCCGTAATGTTGATGCGCAAAGCAGGCTATAAATAAATCGGTTTGATTGGATATTAAAAAGGCCGTCTGAAGATTCAGACGGCCTTTTCTTTTGCAAACGGCTTATAACCAAACTTTTTGAATGTTGGCGTTGTTTCGGTGCGGATGTTGATAATGCCGCTTTACCACTTCATCTCGCCTTTAATCACTTTGGCGCTGATGTCGAGGCTTTCCGCACCGCCCAAACCCGGATAGGCTTGCTTCATTTTGGCAACCAGCTCGGTTGAATTGCCGCTGGCGGCGGCGTTGCGTTCAAAATCGCTCAGGTATTTTTGAGTGAAGCCGATTGAGGACACGCCGTTGCCGATGTTTCCGACAAAGTGCGCCGGAATCACTTGTTTGGGCTTCAGCTTTTGCATGCCGCTCAAGGTGCGTTGCCATTGCTGGCGCGATTCAGGGCTTTGGCTGTCGGCCACCCACATATGCTCGCCGCTCACCAGATTGATGCCGCCCAGAATGGTTTTGGTGGAAGGCACCCATAAATAAGTGCGGTGCGGATCGTTGTCACGATTGCGGATTTCGATATGGCTGCTGCCCACTTGCAGGGTTTTGCCGGCGTAGGCTTGCGGAATCACCAGCGCGCGCGGGGCGTTTTCTTTCATGATGGGCCCCCAGTAATCATTTTTGGCGATGACGTTGCCTTTGATGTGTTGAACCGTTTCCGGTGTGGCAATCACGCGGGCATTGGGAAAGGCTTGAATCACGGGCTCGAGGCCGAAATAAAAATCAGGGTCGCCGTGGCTGATGTAGATGGTGTTTAGCGGTTTGCCGATGGCTTTGATTTTTTGCACCAATGTTTCGGCATCGTTGCGTTGAAACTGGCTGTCCACCAGCATCACTTCTTTATCGCCTTCCACAATCACGGAGGTTACGGCAAAAATGCTGTTGTGGCCGGGGTTGAATACTTCGTATTTCAAATTATCGGCCATGGCCAAAGGTGCGGCTAAACCGAGCATGGCAATGAAAGCGCTTGTTTTCATGTGGGTTCCTTTTGATATATGATGGTGTTGTTAGTGGAAAGCATCATATCACGATGAAATATGGCCGAGTAGGCGGTTTGATTGAAGTATAATTTAAGCTGAGCTTAATAATGGTGCGTCATACAATGAAATGCAGGCAGATGTTAAACAACAGGCCGTCTGAAAATCTTTTTCAGGCGGCCTGTTTTGATTTTGCCTGCTTAAGGTTTTTCACCCACTACTTCGTTGGCTTCTTTCAACACCGCTTCGGGAATGGTGAAGCCCAGCGCCGCAGCGGCAGCGGGGTTCACCATCAAACTGCCTTCTTTCGGGTGCTCGGGCGTGATGCTGCCCGGCTGCTCGCCTTTGAGAATGCGCGCCACCATGTGGCCGGTTTGCACGCCCAAATCGTAAAAATCGGGGCCGTAAGCCGCGATGGCGCCGCGCTTCACTGTGCCGGTGTCGGCCGCCACCAAGGGCAGCTTGATTTCGGTGCCCGCCTTGTAAACGGCTTCATAGGCCGACACCACACCGTTGTCAAACGAAGTGTAGAGCAGATCCACTTTGCCTTTGAGGCTGCGCACGGCCGCGCCCACATCGGTGGTGCGCGGCGCGGCCACGGCCACCACTTCGATGTTTTTCGGCGCCAGAAAAGCTTTCATGCGCTCAAGCGTGGTGGTGGAATTGATTTCGCCGGGGCTGTAAACATAGCCGATGCGCTTCAAATCCGGCATCAATTTCTGCATCAATTCAAATTGCGGCTCAAACGGGATATAGTCCGACATGCCGGTAACATTGGTGCCCGAGGGCGCATCCATGCTGGGCACGAGCTTGGCGGCTACGGGGTCGATAATGGCATTAAACACCACCGGCACGCTCTTGGTGGCGGCCACCACCGATTGGGCGCTGGGCGTGGAAATCACCACAATCGCATCGGGCTTGTCGGCGGCGAATTTTTTGGCAATCTGGCCGGCGGTGGCGGTGCTGCCTTGTGCGTTTTGATAATCAATGCTCAGATTTTCACCCGCTTTAAAGCCCGCTTCGGCCAGCCCCGCTTCGATGCCTTTGCGCGAAGCATCCAGCGCCGGATGTTCGACGATTTGGGTGATGGCCACCGTTTTCACGGCTGCGGGCGCGGTGTCGGCCGTGTTTTGCTGCGCCGACGGCGAGCAGGCGCTCAGCAAAGCGGCGGCGGCGAGTGTGGATAAGGTGAGGCGCATGGGTTTCTCCTGTTTTTTTGTGTGCATTGATGAAAGGGGAATCATAATGAAAAAAGAGCGGTTTGTGCGGGTGGTGAAATTTTTTACTGATGCCGGAATCCGCATCAAAATATTAGATTTTTACTCTGAAATAGCGTTTAATCAAAATTTTTGCGCCAAACGCAATATTAAATCATGATGCAGCGCTGATTATGGAAACGAACGGTTTAATTGGTTTTCATACCAATCCAAAAAAATAACCTAACTTCGTTGTCTCGCCTTGCCGAATCTATAGCTTACTTTTTTGAATTGGTATCAGACGACCTGATAGAAAAAGAGCACAACGTGGAATTATTTTGGCCTTATCTGGCGCTGGCCGCTTCGGCATTTACCTCGGCCACCATTCTGCCCGGCACTTCAGAAGCGGCGTTTGCCGTGTTTGTGCAGCAATATCCGCATGCGTGGGCGGGCGCGTGGCTGCTGGCGGGTGTGTGCAACGGCTTGGGCAGCATGGTTTCCTATGGCATGGGGCGGCTGATTCCGCCGAAAAAGCAGCCGTCTGAAAAAGTGCTGCGCTGGCTGCGCCGCTGGGGTGTGTGGTCGCTGCTGCTGGCCTGGCTGCCGCTGGTGGGCGACGGCCTGCCGATTGCCGCCGGCTGGCTGCGCTTGAATGCCTGGGCAAGCTGCCTGATGCTGCTGGCGGGCAAGTTTTTGCGCTATGGTCTGCTGCTGGCCGGTTTGAAAGCCTGGCTGTGAAGGGGACGAATCATTTTCAGACGGCCTTTTATCATGCTGTCTGAAACAAAATCGGCTACAATACGCGCTTAAAATCTGAGATTTGGCAAACATGAAAGAGCATAAAGCCCGCAAGCGTTTCGGGCAGAATTTTTTGCAGGACACGCGCATCATCAATGATATTGTGAGCGCCGTGCGCCCCGCGCCCGGTGATGTGGTGATTGAAATCGGCCCCGGTTTGGCGGCGATTACCGAGCCTTTGGCGCGCAAGCTCGATAAGCTTTATGTGATCGAAATCGACCGTGACATCATCAAGCGCCTGAAAACACTGCCCTTTGCCGATAAATTGGTGATACACGAAGGCGATGTGTTGCAGTTTGATTTTGGCAGCGTGGCCGGCAAAAAGAAAATTGTCGGCAATCTGCCGTATAATATTTCCACGCCGCTGCTGTTCCGCTTGAGCGAAGTGGCCGATGAAGTGGCCGATATGCATTTTATGCTGCAAAAAGAAGTGGTGGAACGCATGGTGGCTGCACCCAAAAGCAACGATTACGGCCGCCTGAGCGTGATGCTGCAATATTTTTTCGACATGGAGCTGCTGCTTGAAGTGCCGCCCGAATCGTTCGATCCCGCGCCGAAAGTGGATTCTGCCGTGGTGCGCATGATTCCCGATGCCGGCCGCATCGGCGTGGCGCAAGATTTCGAGCATTTCGGCAAGCTTGTGAAAGCCGCTTTTCACCAGCGGCGCAAAACCATCCGCAATAATCTGAAAGACATCGCCACCGATGAAGATTTGGCCGCCGTAGGCATCAATCCGCAGGATAGAGCCGAGCATATTGCGCCCGAATTATATGTGACGCTGAGCAATTATCTGGCCGACAAGGCCGCTTGAAACACCGAAAGCATAAAATGATTAAATTCAAAAATGTAAACAAATTTTTCAAAGACCTGCATGTGCTCAACGATGTGAATCTGGAAGTGAAGCAGGGCGAAGTAGTGGTGGTGTGCGGGCCTTCCGGCAGTGGTAAATCCACGCTCATCCGCACGGTAAACCAGCTCGAGCAGATTCAGGGCGGCGAAATCTGGGTGGACGGCATGAATGTGGCCGACCCGAAAACCGATTTAAACAAAGTGCGCGCAGAAGTGGGCTTTGTGTTTCAAAGCTTCAATCTTTATCCGCATCTGAACGTGTTGGAAAATATCGTGCTCTCGCCGATGAAGGTGAAAAAGCTCAGCCGCACAGCCGCCGAAAAAAAAGCCATGGAATTGCTCGATCGCGTGGGCTTGGCGCATAAAAAAGATGCCATGCCCGGCCAGCTTTCCGGCGGCCAGCAGCAGCGTGTGGCGATTGCCCGCGGCTTGGCGATGGAGCCGCGCGTGATGCTGTTTGACGAGCCCACTTCGGCGCTCGACCCGGAAATGGTGGGCGAAGTGCTCAAAGTGATGAAAGATTTGGCGCTCAGCGGCATGACCATGATGTGCGTTACCCACGAAATGGGCTTTGCGCGCGAAGTGGCCGACCGGGTGATTTTCGTCGACCACGGCTGCGTGGTGGAAGATGCCGATCCGGAAGCGTTTTTTATCAAGCCGCAAACCGAACGGGCGCGGCAATTTTTGCAGCAGGTGATGCATTAATTATAATTAATAGATTCGCACAAAACCGAAAAGGCCGTCTGAAAGATTTTTCAGACGGCCTTTTATCGGATGATGCATTCGGCAGGGCTTATTTTTTGGCAGCGTTGGCCAAGCGGGCGGTGGCGGTTTTGTCCAGCTTGCAAGCCTGGGTAACGATTTGCGATACCGGCATTTGTTGGCCGTTAACCACTTCCACGGCTTGCTGGGTGAGTGTGCCGCCGTCTACTTTATCCACGGTGGCCGGGGTGGCTTTGGCCGAGGTCCAGGTGATGCCTTGGGCGGTGAAGCTGTTTTGCTCGTTGTCGCCAATCACGCGGAAAAGGCCGGGTGAGAGCTTGTCTTGATATTTGACTTGCGCCACCACCACATCGCCGCCTTTGAAGCCATACATCACGGTGAGCGGGTTTTGGCCTTTGTCGCCGCATTTATAGGCCACTTCTTTTCGGCCGTCGATAGAATCCACTTGTACCGTGGCCGGATCTTGCTGTGCGGCCGGTGCTTGTGCCGCAGGTGTGGCGGCAGAGGCTGCCGGAGCGGCTTTCGCTTTGCTGCCGCCCATGCTGCCACAGCCGGTTAAAAGCGCGCTCAGAGCCAGCGCAGGAACGATCAATTTCAAATTTGCTTTCATTTGGGTAAAACTCCGTTGTTGCGAGAATGTTGTGTATCACACACATTCGGCTACGTTAGCAGAGAAAAAGTTCCATGTCTTGCTGCATTGTGCCGGCGGGCATGCGCGGTGTATTCCGAATGAGAAAGAATGTAGGCCAGCGATTTGATTTTTATGTGTTTCTTGGGCACTGAAGCTGATGCAGTGTGCGGGTAAATTTAGGCAAAGGCGGCTGGGATGTTTTTGTAATCGATAAATAATCGGGCTTGATTTTTTTCAAGGCAAACAAAAAAGCACAGCTTTTAAACTGTGCTTTTTTGCGTATTGGCACGCCCACGGGGAATCGAACCCCGGTTACCGCCGTGAAAGGGCGATGTCCTAACCGCTAGACGATGGGCGCATATAAATGGTTTCTGGCGCACCCGGAGCGATTCGAACGCCCGACCCTCTGGTTCGTAGCCAGATACTCTATCCAACTGAGCTACGGGTGCGAGAAAGATATGAATTATAGGGAGTAGGTGCAAAGCTGTCAAGCGCCTTTCTACAAAAAATGTAGAAAAATGCAGAAAAGTGTAGAATGCGGCTTTGCTGTTTGAATCGAATTATTGGAATGAATATGGCGCAAGCCTCGCGTTGGCCGCAATTGGCGGCATGTTTTGCCCGTTTGGGCATGCCGGTGGCGGTGGTGGATTTGGAAACCACCGGCGGCAATATGTATGAAGACCGCGTTACCGAGGTGGCGCTGTTGCGTTTTGAAGGCGGGAAAATCACGCAACACCAATGGCTGGTAAACCCCGAGCAGCCGATTTCGCCGTTTATCACCCGCCTCACCGGCATTGATGATGAAATGGTGGCCTCGGCGCCGGTTTTTACCGAGCTGGCGCCGATGCTGCTGCCGCTTTTGCGCGGCACGCTGGTGGTGGCGCATAACAGCCGCTTCGACTATACCTTTTTGCGCCACGAATTCCGGCGCGCCGGCGTTTGTTTTGCTGCGCCGGCTTTGTGCACGGTGCAATTGTCGCGCCGGCTTTATCCCGAATTTCACAAACATAATCTCGATAGTATTATCGAGCGTTTCGATCTTGCTGTGGAAAGCCGCCATCGCGCCATGGCCGATGTGTTGGTGTTGGCCGATTTTTTGGAAAAAAGCATTGCCCAAGCCGGCGCGCAGGCGTGGGATGAGCATTCTCGGGCATTGATGAATCCGAAAATGCTGCCCGCCCGTTTGCCGGCCGCGCTGGCCGCGCAGATTTATGCTTTGCCCGATGCGCATGGCGTGTTGGTGTGGCTCGATGCGCGCGGGCAGGTGTTGGCGCTGGCGGCGCATGAGAAAACGTTTTATGAAACGGCCACGGCGCTGCATGCCAAGCAGCCGCCTGTTTATACCCAACAAGCGGCATCGGTGCGATTTGTGCCGGCGCTGGGGCCTTTGCATGCGTTGTGGCTGAAAGCGCAGCTGTTGGCCGAATATCATTTGAGGCCGTCTGAAAGCGGGCGCACTTATTTAACGGTTCAGTTTGCGCCGGATGAGCGGGCGCGTTTGCAGGCGCGGATTGTGCCGCTGAGCAACGGCAGCCATGTTTGTCGTCCCAATGGTTTGTTTCTGCATAAGAAAAAGGCGCGGCAGGCGCTGGTGGAATGGGCGCACGCGCACTTGTTGTGCCCGGCTTCGTTGGATTTGCTGCCCGGCACTTATGCCAAAGGCCAACCTTGCCCGCTGCTGGCGGCCGGCCAATGCAGCGGCCAATGCCAGGGCGAAGCAGGCGTGCAGGCGCAAAATAAACGCATCGGCGAACAGGCGGCTTGGCTGCCGGTGGCCGATTGGGGCGGGGCGCATGAAGTGGAGATTACGGAGCGCGATGAATTATCGGGACAATCGGTGGCTTTGCGCTGCGCCGGCGGTGCGCTCGAGCTGCCCGATGGGCGTTGGTATTTTGATGATGCGCTGCCGGCGGTGTTGAAAGCCAAGTTTAAGCAGGGCAAGAAGGCGGTAAAGGTGTTGGGATAGCCGGCTGAGGTTGTGGTTTGGTGGGCTAGGGCATCCTGACAATTACTTGTCATAAAAATAATCAGATAAAAGAAAGGCAGATAAGTTAAAATTTTTGTCGCCAAACAAAACATACTTAT
>NZ_SLXE01000033.1 GCF_004341385.1 Uruburuella suis | reverse complement strand
TTGCGTGGAATGCGTTGGTTGCAGAAAAAGACAAACTCTGTTCGCTGGTGGCTTGTGAATGGGCTTTATTATAGATTATTTATTTTGAATGGTATTAAGCCGTATTTAATTGCGTAAAACACAGGCCGTCTGAACATTCAGACGGCCTGTGTTTTCAACACAAATACGTCTTTTGCGGCATTAAAACGGAATATAACTGGCAGGGTTAACCGGTTTGCCGCCTTCTCGCACTTCAAAGTGCAGCTGAGTGCGCGGTGCATCGCTGTTGCCCATGCGGGCGATGGTTTGGCCGCGTTTCACGGTTTGGCCTTCTTTCACCAGCAGGCTTTGGTTGTGGCCGTAGGCGGTGAGGAAGGTTTGGTTGTGCTGCACAATCACAAGATTGCCGTAGCCGCGCAAGCCCGAGCCGGCATACACCACTTTGCCGTCGGCGGCCGACACCACGGCCTGGCCGGCGGTGCCTGCAATGTCTACACCTTTATTGTTGCCGCCGAAATTGGCAACAATATTGCCGGCGGTGGGGCGCTGCCAAGTGATGCCGGCCACGGTGCGGGTGGCACCGGACACGGTCGGCGTGGTGGCAGGCGTGGACGGTGTGGGGGTTGAAACTGCCGGTGTGGCCGGTGTGGTAGCAGCGGGTGTGGCCGCGCCGCCTGCCGGTGCCACATAGCCTGCCGGTTTCACATGCAATACTTGGCCGACGCTGATGGTGTTGTCGGCCAGATTGTTCCAGCCGCGCAGATTGTCTTGCGTGATGTTGTAGCGTTTGGAAATATTAAACACGGTGTCGCCGCGCACCACGGTGTGGGTGGCCGCATTGATGTCGACCGGCGCATAAGAAGGGGTGTAGGTGCCGCCGCTGCTTGCGGGCGGGGTGTAGGGCGCGGGTGCTGCGCCGGCCGCATTCGGGTCGTAAGGCGTGGCGCCATACGGGTTGCTTTGGTCGGCCGGTGTGCCGGTGGCGGCACCGCCGGCGGTGCCGGCCACTACGGGCGCGGCCGGCTGTTGCAACCATGAACACGCGCCCAACAACAATACCAAGGCCAGCGGAGCAGTGCGCAATGCGGTTTGTTTCAACATATCTTAATACCTTATGTAGATGGATTCTGATTGAGATTCGGGCATATCATAATCAAACTGTGCCCTGCCCTCAAGTGTTTAGCGTTTTTTTACGGTGCATCGCTGCCGCTGACCAGCGGCACGAAATTGGCGCGCTGCACGCAGGTTTCGCGGTAGCCTTGTGCGGTTTTTTCAATCAGCCACAAATATTGCACGCCGCCCTCGTCCAGCGGCAGCACCATGCGCCCGCCGATGGCCAGCTGCTGCAACAGCGGCAGCGGAATTTCGGTGGGCGCGGCAGTAACCAAAATGCCGTCAAACGGTGCCACATCGGGCAGGCCGAGGTAGCCGTCGCCGCACACCATGCGCGCCTGCGCCAAAAGGCCGGCAGCGCGCAAATGCTGCTTGGCGCGCTCGTGCAAAGGCCGCAGCCGCTCCACTGAATAGATTTCAGGCAAGCCCAGCGCCAGCAACACGGCGGTTTGATAGCCGCAGCCGGTGCCGATTTCGAGCACCCGCCGCATGCTTTGTGGCGTTTTGCCCCATAATAGTTCCGTCATTTTCGCCACGGTGTAGGGCTGGGAAATGGTTTGCCCGAGCCCCAGAGGCAGCGACATTTCATCGTAGGCGCGCGTGCGCAGCGCTTCTTCTACAAACAAATGGCGCGGCACACCAGCCATCGCCTGCAACACCGGCTGGCCGATGCCCATTTGCGCCAGCCGCTCTATCATGCGGCTGCGGCGGTTTTCATAGCCGGTCCAGTGGGCGGTGTGCATCAGCGGCCCACCCCTTGCCAAAATTCGGCCACTTGGGCCATGGTGTCGAAATCTGTCAAATCGATTTGCAGCGGCGTAACGGTGATATAGCCGGCTTCGCATTCGGCAAAGTCGGTGCCGGTTTCGCGGTCGGACACATCGCCCGCCGGGCCTATCCAATACACGGCTTCGCCACGAGGGTTGTGTGCCGGCACAATGCTTTGCACATGGTGGCGGCGGCCTAAGCGGGTGATTTTGCAGCCTTGGATATCTTTGGCATCCACGGCGGGAATGTTGACATTCCACAGCAAAGGCTGCTTGGGCGGATTTTTCAGCAGATGCTCCAACATCATCCACACGGCTTTTTCGGCGGTGTCCCAATAGCGGCCGCTGAAATCGTTGAGCGAAAAAGCCACGGCGGGTATGCCGAGCAGATAGGCTTCGGTGGCGGCGGCCACGGTGCCGGAATAAAGTGTGTCGTCACCCATATTGGCGCCGTGGTTCACACCGGAGAGCACCAAATCGGGCTTGAAATCGGGCAGCGCGTGCAAGCCCAAATGAATGCAGTCGGTGGGGGTGCCGCTCACATAATAAAAGCCGTTTTCGGCTTGGCGGATATGCAGGGGGCGGTCGAGCGTGAGCGAATTGCTCACGCCGCTGCGGTTGCGCTCAGGCGCCACCACGCGCACATTGGCAAATTCGCCGGCCACCCGCGCCAGCACGGCAATGCCTTCGGCTAGGTAGCCATCATCGTTACAAACCAGAATATTCATCATTTCCCTTTCAGACGGCCTATTCTACCGATTATGGCGGGATATTGTCTATTTCATCGGTTTTATCGTTCAGGCCGTCTGAAAAATCAAAATAAAAAAGCACCGCCTAAACGGTGCTTTGGTTTTTCAGACGGCCTCTGAGCCTGTTTGCCAGCTTATTGACCGGCTTTCAAGCCTTGCCACAGGCGCACGCTCAGTTTCACCGCATCGGGTGATTTGGGCAGCACCACAAAGCTTTTTGCTTTCACCGCATCGCTCGGGAAAATGGAATGATCATCAGCATAGGCTTTGTCCATCAGCTTGCGCGCGGGCAGGCTGGCGGGGGCGTAGGTGACGAAATCGCCGTTTTTGGCGGCCACGTTCGGGTCGAGCGTGTAGCTGATGTATTTGTGGGCATTGGCCACATTTTGCGCATCTTTCGGAATCATAAACGAATCAATCCAAATGCCCACGCCGGTGGCGGGGGTGAGCACTTCGATGTTGACGTTGTTTTTCGCATCTTTGGCGCGGTTTTTGGCGATATTCAGATCACCGCCGTAGCCCACGGCCACGCACAGATTGCCCGCGGCCATGTCGTCGATATAGCCCGAAGAGCTGAAGCGTTTCACATCGGCGCGCACTTTTTTCATCATATCCACAGCGGCTTTCAAATCATCGCCGTTTTCGCTGTTGGGGTTTTTGCCGATATAGTTGAGCGCCAGCGGAATCTGCTCGGTGGGGCTGTCGAGAAAGCTGATGCCGCAGGATTTGAGCTTGGCCGTGTATTCGGGGTTGAACACCAAATCCCATTCGTTGGCCGGCAGCGCATCACTGCCCAGCGCTTTGGCCACTTGGTCTTTATTGATG
Organism: Uruburuella suis; assembly: GCF_004341385.1. Taxonomy (GTDB): domain Bacteria; phylum Pseudomonadota; class Gammaproteobacteria; order Burkholderiales; family Neisseriaceae; genus Neisseria; species Neisseria suis. The sequence continues at coordinate 20,707 of NZ_SLXE01000033.1, read as the reverse complement.
GCCAGCGTGTTGATACCCCAAAAATATGGCACGGCGTATTTGTTGCCCGGATCGACCTGATCCATCATTTTCAGAAGCTCGGGGTCGATATTGTTGTAGTTGGAAATCAGGCTCTTGTCGATTTCCTGATAAGCGCCGGCCTGGATTTGGCGGCCCACGTTGGCGATAGAGGGTGCCACCAGATCATAGCCCGATTTGCCGGTGAGCACTTTGGCTTCCAGCGTTTCGTTGCTATCATAATAATCGTAGCGCACCTTGATATTGTTGGTTTTTTCAAATTCGGCCACGGTGGCAGGGTCTACATAATCCGACCAGTTGTAGATATTCAAATTGCCGGTGGCCGCAGGCGCGGCCTGTTGCGCCGCAGCGGATGCGCCGCTATCGGCCGCTTGCTGGGCTTGTTGGCCGCCGGAGCCGCCGCACGCTGCCACAAACAAACCCGCCAGCGCGGAAACCAATAATGTTTTCTTCATTTTGTTATCCTTTATGGTTGAAAATATGCCCGACGCTGCGCCCTGCACAGCAAGCTGCCATTAAACGGCAAAAGCCTTGCAGATGCAATATCTTAGCGCGTAAAAACATACATTTTTTAACGTTTTCTGCCGTAGGCTTTTCATCATAAACCGAATTTCTTTTTCAGACGGCCTCGCGGGCAGCGGCAAATTTGTCAAACACCCCTGCTTTATGGGAAAATCGGCGGATTGATATTTAACTTTTTAAGGGCGACACTATGCTGGATCGAGAAGGATATCGCCCCAATGTCGGCATCATTCTGACCAACGAGCGCAATGAGGTTTTTTGGGGCAAACGTGTGCGCGAGCATTCGTGGCAGTTTCCGCAAGGCGGCATCAAGCCCGGCGAAAGCCCGGAAACGGCGATGTATCGTGAGCTTTTGGAAGAAGTGGGGCTGCTGCCGCACCATGTGAAAATTTTGGGGCGCACGCGCGACTGGCTCCGCTATGATGTGCCCTCGCACTGGGTGCGCCGCGAATGGCGCGGCTCTTATCGCGGCCAAAAGCAGATTTGGTATTTGCTGCGCCTCACCGGGCGCGAAAGCGATGTGCATCTGCGCGCCACCAGCCATCCCGAATTTGACGGCTGGCGCTGGCACCAATATTGGGCGCCGATCGACGAAGTGATTGATTTCAAGCGCGATGTGTATCAAGGTGCGCTGAGCGAATTGGCGCGTTTTTTGCGCGGGCTCGAATCGCTGGATGAATTCACCAGCCGCCGCTTAAACGGCCGCTAGGGTCTGTTCCATTTCATCCGTGCGTAAGATTTTGAGCGCAAAATATTGCCGCGTGATGAAATGTGAACAGACCCTAGAGTGTCCCGACATTTTGTTTATGAGGAGGATTTTGCCCCTGCAAATGCAGATGCAAGGCAAAAAACGCAGCAAGCGGACATTTTGCGAGGCTTTTTAACGCAGCAAATGCGTTTTCAGGGGCGAAATACACCTGTAAATCGAAATGTCAGGATACCCTAACACCCTCTACTTTGAGGCCGTCTGAAACCTGCTTTTCTTTTTCAGACGGCCTGTTTGCACTTTTTAAAGGCTTAAAAGGCCGTCTGAAACCACAAGTAAATCATGAGCATACAAAATTCATACAGCGAATCCAGCATCACCGTTTTAAAAGGCCTCGAGCCGGTAAAAGAGCGCCCGGGCATGTATACCCGCACCGAGAGCCCCACCCACATCTGCCAGGAAGTGATTGACAATGCCGCCGATGAAGCCCTCGGCGGCTTTGCCGATGAAATCAGCGTAAGCATTCACGATGACGGCTCGCTTTCGGTGCGCGACAACGGCCGCGGCATTCCGGTGGGGCTGCATCCGCTCGAGCAAGTGCCGGTGGTGGAGCTTGTGTTCACCCGCCTGCATGCCGGCGGCAAATTCAATAAAAAAGACGGCGGCGCTTATGCTTTTTCAGGCGGCCTGCACGGCGTGGGCGTGTCGGTGACCAACGCGCTTTCCCGTCGGCTGGAAGTTACCGTGAAGCGCGAGGGCAAAATCCATCGTATTGTGTTTGCCGGCGGCGATGTGATTGAGCCTTTGGCCGAAATCGGCAAATGCCCTGTGCGCGAGAGCGGCACCGAAGTGCGCGTGTGGCCCGACGGCAAATATTTCGAATCACCAAACTACAGCATTGCCGAGCTCGAGCGACTTTTACGCGCCAAAGCCGTGCTGCTGCCGGGCGTGGTGGTGTCGCTGAGCCGGCCGGTGAAAACGCAGGCCGAGCCCTTGGTGCAAAGCTGGCATTATCCCGACGGCCTCAAAGGCTATCTCGATAATCTCATCAGCGAAGCGCAAGAAGCCGTGCCGATTTTCGCTTCGGAAAACTATATTTCAGACGGCCACGAAAGCGATTTCAGCGTGGGCGAAGGCGCTGCTTTTGCGCTCACCTGGCTGGAAGAAGGCAGCGCCGCCAACGAAAGCTATGTCAACCTGATTCCCACGCCCTTGGGCGGCACCCACGAAGCGGGCTTGAAGCAGGCCGTGTTTAATGCGGTAAACAACTTCATCACCCACCACAATTTATTGCCGCGCGGTGTGAAAGTGCAAAGTGATGACGTGTTTAGCAAAGTGGCGTTTGTGCTCAGCGCGCGCGTGCTCGATCCGCAGTTTCAGGGGCAGACCAAAGAAAAGCTCACCAACCGCGATGCTTTGAAGCTCGTGGCCGCTGTGTCGGGCGACCCGCTCGAATTGTGGCTCAACCAAAATATCGAAGCCGGCAAAAAAATCGCCGAGCTGGCCATTAAGCAGGCGCAGGCGCGCATGCGTTCGGTGAAAAAAATCGAAAAGCGCAAAGGCAGCGGCGTGGCCGTATTGCCCGGCAAGCTCACCGATTGCGAAAGCGAAGACACCCGCGAAAACGAATTATTTTTAGTGGAAGGCGATTCTGCCGGCGGCTCGGCCAAACTCGCGCGCGACAAAGCCACCCAGGCCATTTTGCCCCTGCGCGGCAAAGTGCTCAACAGCTTTGAAACCCACCGCGACCAATTATTCGGCAACGCCGAAATCCACGATATTTCCGTGGCCATCGGCGTCGACCCCCACGGCGAGCACGATAAAGTCGATTTGAGCGGCCTGCGCTACGGCAAAATCGCCATTCTTTCCGATGCCGATGTGGACGGCTCGCACATTCAAGTGCTGCTGCTCACCCTTTTCTACACCCATTTCCGCCAACTCGTCACCCACGGCCATATTTATGTGGCCCAACCGCCGCTGTTTCGCGTGGACGTCAACGCCCAGGGCAAAACCAAACCCGCGCGTAAGCTCTATGCGCTCGACCAAAGCGAGCTCGACATTATTCTCGAGCGGCTGCAAAAAGAAAACCTGAAAGAATCGGCCTATTCCATCAGCCGTTTCAAAGGCTTGGGCGAAATGAACCCCGAGCAGCTCAAAGACACCACCATGCACCCCGACACCCGCCGCCTGCTGCAAGTGCAGATTCCCGAAGGCGGCGGCATCGACACCTATGATATTTTCGTCAAGCTGATGGGCAAAGGCGAAGCCGCCAGCCGCCGCGCTTGGATGGAAGCCGAGGGCGACACCGCCGAAGTGGATATTTGAGCAGGTATTTTTAAACGCCAAATGCATGAAGGCCGCGCCCACATTGCCCGAAGCTTTCAGACGGCCTATACTGTGGCAACGCTAATATTATTCAGCACAATTTCGCCCACCCCAACCCGGAAAGGAGCCCTGCGATGCGCAATATCCAACATCAGCCCGAGCAACACCGTTTCGCGCTTATGAAAGACGATGAAGAAATCGGCTATATCGAATACCGCCAAAATAACGGCGGTTGGGAAATCACCGAAACCCGCATCATGCCTGATTTTCGCGGCCAAAGCCTAGCGCGCCTGCTGGTGGATCACGTGATCAGCGAAGCCGATCGCCAAGGGCTTGCCATCAGCGCCAGCTGCGATTATGCCGAAGAAGTGCTGGCGCGCTCCGGCCGCGGCTAAACCCGCATCTACCCGTTTTATGCTTTTCAGATTCAGCCTGTTTTCTGCGAGAACCTTGTTATGACAACACCCAAAATCACCGTTATCGGCAGTATCAATATGGATTTGGTCACCCGCTCGCCGCGTTTTCCACAGGTGGGTGAAACCCTTTTAGGCAGCGGTTTTCAGCGCTTTATGGGCGGCAAAGGCGCCAATCAGGCCGTGGCCGCCGCCCGTTTGGGTGCAGAAGTGCAGATGATAGGCGCCATCGGCGAAGATGATTTCGGCCGCGAGCTTTTGGCCAACCTGCAACACGAAGGCGTCAACACCGAAGCCGTGAAAGTGTTGCCCGCCTTGCCCAGCGGCATTGCCAACATCACCGTGGCCGAGGGCGACAACCATATTATCGTGGTGTCCGGCGCCAATTTCGGCATCACGCCCGCCGACATCGAAGCCGAAGAAGCGCGCATCGCCGCTGCCGACATCGTGTTGTGCCAGCTTGAAATTCCGATGGATTGCGTGCTCGCTGCCGCCCGGCTTGCCAAAAAACACGCCCGCCCTTTTGTGCTCAACCCCGCCCCCGCGCAAGCACTTCCCGCCGAATTGCGCTCATTGGTGAGCGTGCTCACGCCCAACGCCTACGAGCTGGCACTCAGCTTGGGCTTGCCGACCGACACCCCGGTGGAAACGCTAATCCGCCAATCCGGCTGCCAAGTGGTGATGACCTTGGGCAGCGACGGCGCACTTTATAATGACGACACCGGCATTTTGCACCGCCAAAGCACATTTAAGGTAAACCCCGTCGACACCACCGGCGCCGGCGACACCTTCAACGCCGCGCTGGCGGTGTTTTGGCAGCAAGGCATCGCGCCGGCAGTGAAGCAGGCCTGTGCCGCCGCCGCACTTTCCGTCACCAAAGCCGGTGCACAAGGCGGCATGCCCACCGCCGCCGAATTGGCCGATTTTTTAAAACAGCAAGCGTAATCGGCATATTTTCCGAATCAGGCAAAATTTTTTAGCCGATGCCTACCTGACGCAGGCCGTCTGAAACCTTTCAGACGGCCTGTTTTTAAATATAAAATCAATATATTCATGCATTTGGCTAAAATTTTTTTGATTGTGTTTTGTTTTGCCTGCACCTGTTTCTACACTAAAATCCAGTCATACCCATTCTAAAAAATAACCCTGCGTTGGCTCGCCGCCTTGTTATACCAAACCTGAAAAACAAGACAACAAAACGGTAAGCCACAGATAATTTTCCATTTTCCAAAACTTGCACTTGAAATCCGAAGCAAAGGCCGTCTGAAAGATTTTCAGACGGCCTTTATATCCAATATTCATAATAGTTTATTTTGAATGAATATAAGACTGTTTTTAAGCCGGACACAAAAGCTTTTTCCCGCCCGCTGCGCTATAATCGCGCCAGTCAAAACCACAGGACATCACCATGCACACCGAAGTCGAATTGAAAATCCTCCACCCCAAAATGGCCGGCCAGCTGCCTGCCTATGCCACGCCCGGCTCCGCCGGCCTTGATTTGCGCGCCTGCCTCGATGAAGCCGCTATTTTACAACCGGGCGACACCTTGCTCGTGCCCACCGGCTTGGCCGTGCATTTGAGCAACCCCGATTATGCCGCCATGCTGCTGCCCCGCTCCGGCCTCGGCCACAAGCAGGGCATTGTGTTGGGCAACCTCGTGGGCCTTATCGACTCGGATTATCAGGGCGAATTAAAAGTATCGCTGTGGAACCGCGGCCAAGAAGCCTTCACCGTCGAGCCGATGGCGCGCATTGCGCAAATGGTGATTGTGCCGGTGGTGCAGGCGGCTTTTAAGGTGGTTGAAGAATTTGCCCAAAGCGAGCGCGGCGAAGGCGGCTTCGGCAGCACCGGCAAAGCTTAATAAGGCATTCGCAATCAATAAAGGCCGTCTGAAAAAATATTTCAGACGGCCTTTGCCATTCAAGCCTGGCCGCCTACTCTCTGGCTGCCACCACCATATTGCTCATGCTCATGGCACAAACCAAGCGGCCTTGCTCATCGCTCACTTCCATTTCGCTGTAATGCATGGTGCGGCCTTTGCGGCGCAGGCGGGCGGTGCAGTAAACCGTGCCGGCGCGCACGGGGCGCAGGTGGTGCGCGGTAATATCGCAGCCCACCGCATGCTGCCCTTCGCCCAGCAGCAGGTTGGACAAACAGGAGCCTGCGGTTTCGCCCAACACCACGCTCACGCCGCCGTGCATAATGCCGGCTGGCTGGTGTGTTTGCGGCGTAATCGTCATTTTAACGGTGAGAAAATCATCGCCCACATCAATAAATTCAATGCCGAGCAAATCCATCAGCGTGCCGGCGCTGCGTTTGTTTAAGGCGCTCAAAACCGCCATTTTCTCTGTTTCAGTCATTTGTCTGCCTCGCGGGTGAAATCAAAGGGTTTACCCTTTATCAAAAAAACAATCGAATTATTGCGCCGCAAAAGCCGCGCTCAAGCGGTTGCGCAGCCAGCGGGCGGCGGCGGCGATTTCACCGGCCAGCATGCCGCTCTCGCCCACTTCCGAATCGCGCAACACATCAGCCGCCGCGCCATGCAGCCACACGCCGCCGCGCACGGCTTCTTCGGCCGCGATGCCTTGCGCCAAGAGGCTGCCGATGATGCCGCTCAACACATCGCCGCTGCCCGCGCCGGCCAAGCCGGCATTGCCGCTTTTATTGACATATTGGCTGCCGTCGGGGCTGCACACCATGCTGCGGTGGCCTTTGAGCACCACATAAGCGCGGTATTTTTCAGCAATGCGCGCAGCGGCCAGGCTGCGCTCGGCCTGCACTTGTGCGGTGGATATGCCCAGCAGCCGCCCGGCTTCGGCCGGATGCGGCGTGAGCACCAAGGTGTTGCGCGGCGCGGCAGCGGCCAATTGCGGATGGCAGGCAAGCAAGGTGAGCGCATCGGCATCGAGCAGCAGCGCGCGCTCATGCGCCAATGCGAGCTGGTTCTGCAACACGCGCAGCGAAGATTCGCCCAAGCCCAGCCCGCAGCCGCACACCCAGGCGCTGATGTCGTTGCGCGCCTGCAGCTGAGCGGCGGTGGCGAGCATGATTTCCGGCCGCGCCGCTATCACGGCAAACGGCAGCTCCGCCTGATTGAAGCCCGCCCACACTTTGCCGCAGCCGCCATACATCGCCGCAGTGGCCGCCAATATCACCGCGCCGCTCATGCCCTCAGCGCCGCCGACCACCGCCAGCGTGCCGTAAGTGCCTTTGTGGCTGCGCTCGCTGCGCGGAGCAAACAGGCGCGGAAATTGCTGCGCGGCGGCTTGCAGGCTGTCGAAATTTTTGCTGCGGTAGGGGCTGGTGAACATAATGATTTCCGTGGCAGATTTGGTTACAATGCTTTCAGACGGCCTCTTGGGGTCTACTTGCAATTCATCCGCGAGTAAACTTTTGTGAGCAAAAGCGCGCTTGCAAAGCGGAAAACGCAGCAAGATTGGCTCGTAAACCGGCGCTTAGCCCGACAGGCCGTCTGAAACAACAAAATAAGCTTGCGGCTCGGGTTGGTTTTGTACACAAGCTTTTGCATTCAAAGCATCTTGCAAAAAAAATGCACGCGAACCGGGCGGCCGATTATTCAAAACACAACGAAAGTATATAACATGACCAAGCAAAAACTGAAAGTATGGGATGCGCCCACGCGGCTTTTTCACTGGCTGCTGGTGCTCGCGCTGGCTTTTATGTGGTATAGCGGCGAAACGGGCGGCAATCTGATGGCGTGGCATTTGCGCTGCGGCGTGTTTATTTTGGGCTTGGTGGTGTTTCGCCTGTGTTGGGGCTTTTGGGGCAGCGACACCGCGCGCTTTGCCCAATTTGTTAAGGGGCCGGCGCAGATTCGGCGCTATTTGGGCGGGCAACTGAGCGAAAACGAGCAGCCCGGCCACAACCCGCTCGGCGCGCTGATGGTGCTCGCGCTGTTGGCGGCGCTTTTGGTGCAAGTGTTCACAGGTTTATTTGCCGCCGATGAAAACACTTGGCTCTACAACGGCTATCTCAACAGCTTGGTAAGCGAAGAGGCCGGCAGCACCGCGCGCAATGCGCACATTTTATTTTTCAATGTGTTGCTGGCGCTGGTGGCGGTGCATGTGGCCACGGTGCTGATTTATAAATTCATCAAAAAACACGATTTAATCACGCCCATGTTTAGCGGTTGCAAAATGCTGGCCGGCAAGCTGCCGGCGCTGCAATTTGCCGGCACGGGCAAATTTTTGGCGGCGCTGGCGGTGGCCGCGGCGGCGGTGTGGCTGGTTGTGAATATCGGTTGATGCCCATTCAAAAACAAGCTTGCTGCGTTGCCTGCTTTTTCACATCCAACAAAAAGGCCGTCTGAAACCCATAATGTTTCAGACGGCCTTTTTGATAACTATCGAATTATTTCTGCTCGAATTATTTCTGCTGATTCCAGCGCTCGATCGATTCTTTAATCACCGCTTTGGCTTCGGCTGCATCGCCCCAGCTTTCCACTTTGGTAGAGCCGGGCTTTTTCAAGGCTTTGTAGTTGTTGAAATGAAATTCAATCTGCTTGATCAATTGCGCCGGCAAATCGGCCAAGGTGTTGTAGGCATTGCCGCTGTTGCGGTCGTCGGCGGGCACGCACACGATTTTGTCGTCCACTTCGCCATCGTCCACAAATTTCATCACGCCGATCACTTTGGCTTCGAGAAAAACGCCGGTGGGCAAAGGCTGCTCGGTGATCAGCAACACATCCAGCTCGTCGCCGTCTTCATCCAGCGTTTGCGGGATAAAGCCGTAGTTGGTGGGCTTGGCGAAAATGGCCGGCTCCACACGGTCGAGCTGGAAAGCCGCCAATTTGCGGTTCCACTCGATTTTGTGGCAGCTGCCAGCAGAAATTTCGTTAACCACATTGATGATGCCGCCGTCCACATCGCCGGGCGTGAGGATTTGGTTAAAATCAGCCATGATGACTCCTTGAAATTAGAGGTGTTAAACGGGCGCAAGTATAGCAGGTTTTCAGACGGCCTGACACGCAGTTATAATGCTGTTTTCACCGCCACACCGCACAGGAGCCGCCCATGTTGGCCGACAAGCTGATTCCCCATATCGACACCGTATTGCGCACCCTTTTTGCACCCGCCGCCACCTCGCGCCCCTACCCCGATGCCGGCCTGCAAGAAGGCGGCATGAGCGCGGCGCAAAAGCAGCACGCGCTGGGCTTGATGCGGGTAAACCATGTGGGCGAAGTGTGCGCACAAGCGCTTTACCAAGGCCAGGCGCTCACCGCGCGCACCCCGGCCAACCGCGAAGCGCTGCAACACGCCGCTTACGAAGAAGTGGAACACCTGGCCTGGACAGCCAAGCGCGTGCACGAATTGGGCGGGCGCACCAGCCTGCTCAACCCCGTGTGGTATGCCGGGTCGCTCGCCATCGGCATCGGCGCGGGCTTGCTCGGCGACAAATGGAGCCTGGGCTTTTTGGAAGAAACCGAACATCAGGTAACCGCGCATCTGGAAGAACATCTGCAAGGCCTGCCGGCAGAAGACACCAAAAGCCGCGCCATCGTGGCGCAAATGCGGCTCGATGAAATGCAGCACGCCGAAATGGCGCACGATTTCGGCGCCGCGCCGCTACCCTTGCCGGTGAAAGAAATGATGAAGCTTTCTTCAAAAATCATGACCACCATCAGCTATCGGGTGTGAGCGCCATTTTTATAGTGAAATCAAAGAAAACGGATACAGAAATAAGCAATCTCAAATCGTGTGCAGGGTGTGTGACGCAGCCACGCACGCGGTTTAAACCGCTTCTGTGTGCATGCTTTGCCATGCAGCTTGCATCGGTTTTTCATTCATTCCACTATCTCTGATGCAAAACACCAACAATGCGGCCACCGCCTTGTTGCGCCGACAACCGCTTTTGAAATTTAAAGTTTAACGGCCGCATAGATACAGCTGCCTACATTTTACCCGCCCCACTTTTAGCGCCGCCCATGACCCACACCGAATTAAGCCGCTTTTTCAGCAGCGCCGCCGATCTCCCCGCACCCTTGCAGCAAACGCGCAACCGCATGTTTCAAGGCGGCGATTTCCGCCAGGCCGCCGTGTTGCTGGCGGTGGTGCAGCATGAAGCGCAATGGCAGATTCTGCTCACCCGCCGCGCCGACAGCTTGCGCCACCACACCGGCCAGATTGCGCTGGCCGGCGGTCGCCGTGATGCGCAAGACCCAAACCTCACCGCCACCGCCTTGCGCGAAACCGCCGAAGAAACCGGCATTGAAGCCGCGCATTGGCAGACTTTTCCGCAACTGCCCGCTTATTTCACCCCCTCGGGCTACGCCGTTGCACCCGTGCCCGCGCTGAGTGCCGAAAGCCCCCTCACCCGGCCCAATGCCGACGAAGTGGCCGAAATCTTTTACCTGCCGCTCGATTTCGCCCTGCATACTGCCAATTATCAAAGCCGCGCCTTCACCCACAACGGCCTTACCCTCTCCACGCCCACGCTGCCCTATCGGCATTACGACATCTGGGGCCTCACCGCCATGATTCTGCACGACATAGCCGAGCGATACCGCCTGTTTCAAGCGGCCGTCTGAAAGCGTAAAAAAAGCAGCTATAGTGGAATGCAAGAAAAAGTGACACAAAACTGCGCACTATAACAGGTAGGTTCGGTTGCCAAACCCAACGTTTCAGACGGCCTGTGGGCTTGTTGGGTTTTCAACCCAACCTACCCGTTGTGTCACTTTTTCCTGCATTCCACTATACAAAATTTGCCCCAACCCGCAAAAATCAAACAGGCCGTCTGAACATCACGTTTCAGACGGCCTGTAAGTTTTCAATCGATTTAAAGCCGGTATCATGCGAAGCACATGCATACGGCTGCGTCGCAAAAACAGCGGCCTACGTGCCTGCGCATCAAACCTTATTTGCCGCAGCACGCTTTAAATTTTTTGCCGCTGCCGCACGGGCATTCGTCGTTGCGGCCGGTTTTTGCACCTTCACGCCGCACGGTTTGGGGTTTGTGGATGATGGTTTGCCAATATTGGTAAACCGCCAGCAACGTGTGCGGCAGCTCGCCCTCAAGCTGGGTGAGCTCTTTGGCGCTGAAGGTGAGCACGGCTTCGCCGCCTTCGTCTTCATCATACACGCCGGCCAAGGCCATCACCGGGTAAAACAAATCTTCAAACGCTTCGTCGTCGATGGCTTCAAACCAATCGGTCGGCACGGTGTCGAGGCCGTAGAGATAGGCGTTGCACCAGGTGAAAAAATCATCGTTGCCTGCGGCATCGGCATAAAGCCACAATTCGGGCAGGGTTTTGCCGCTTAATGTGTTGAGCATATCGGCAGCCATGCCCAACACCAGCGCTTCCACTTCGGCGCGCTCGGCGCTGCTGAACAAAGCCTCGTCGCCCAACACTTCGGGCAGCCATTCGGCGGTGTTGAGCGCATCGGGACCGGAGAGCAAGGCCAGCATAAAAGCCTGCACTTCATCGCAGCGCATGGTGTTGCCTTTTTCGGCGCGGCTGTCGAGCAGCTCGGCCAAACGCGTGCGCGCGGCCGGGTCAAACGGTTGCAATTGCATGGATATTCCTTTTATTGATGAGATTTTTTCAGACGGCCTGCATACGTTGGCGCATTTGTTCAAACAAACACACCGTGGCCGCCATCGCCACATTGAGCGATTCGGTGGCGCCGGCCATCGGAATGTGCACGCTGCCGTCGGCCAGCGCCAACGCCGCCGCGCTCACGCCGCTGCCTTCGTTGCCGAACAGCCACGCGGCAGGCTCGGCCAGCGCCATTGTATAAAGATTTTGCGGGCGGCCGCTCAAGGCCGTGGCCCACAACTTTTCTTGATAGCCCGAGCGCCATTGCGCCAAATCCACACGGCTGTGGATGCGTAGTAGAAAATGCGCGCCCATGCCGGCCCGCAGCACTTTGGGCGACCACGCATCGGCGCTATCGGCATTGAGCACAATCTGCCCCACCCCCGCCGCCGCCGCGCTGCGCAAAATAGTGCCGACATTGCCCGGATCCTGCACCCGCTCCAGCACCACGCAATCGCCGCCAACGGGCAGCGCGCCGGCTTCCGGAATGGCCAGCAGCGCCATCACATCTTCGCCTTCGCTCAGGCTCGTGATTTTTGCCAGCGCTTCATTGGCGGCCAAGGTAATCAAATGCTCGGGCAATTGCGCCAGCAAGGCTTGGATTTCGGGCTGATGCAGGCGCGATTCGGGCAGATAAACCTGCTGCGGCATCAGCCCGTGTTGCAGACAGGTTTGCACAAGATGCACGCCTTCGAGCACGGTTTGGCCGTGTTCGCGGCGCGCGCGCGCTTGAGAGAGCAGCCGCGCCAAATGCTTGAGCGGCTCGTTGTGAGCAGAGGTAATCCGTTTCATGGCGGCATTATATCGTGAAAAAAGGCAATCATCCTACGCGCGGGCTTTCAGACGGCCTTGTGCCTATCCAAAAAAAAATAACCTAACAAAATAAAAGCCGTTCAATCGCACCATCCGCATAAGTCGAATTCTTGAATCCGACACTTGGCCTCAAGGCCAAAGCAATATGAGAGCCTTGTTCTACGAACAAGTGTCGGATTCAAGAATCCGACCTACAGGCTACGCGCTATCAACCGATAAGCAGACAAAAATCCAGGTTGTTTTTAAACCGGCCTAAAACCGGTTTTTCAATGCACGCAAAGCGGCAAACACGGCGGCTTCATCCGGCAGCACATCATCGCTCAAAGCGGCGGCGCGCGCGGCCACATCCGGCTCGGCGCTGCGCAAAAACGGGCTCACCTTGCGTTCGTGTGCCAGCGACACCGGCAGCGTCGGCGTACGGGCGGCTTGTTGCAAGGCCGTCTGAATGTCGGCATTGTCGGGCTCGATGTGGGCGGCAAAGCGCAAATTGGCGGCGGTGTATTCGTGCGCGGGGTAAAACAAAGTATCGGCGGGTAGGCGGTTGTAGCGCTGAAAGCTGGCAAACAATTGCGCGATGGTGCCGGTGAACACGCGCCCGCAGCCGGCGCTGAACAAGGTGTCGCCGCAAAACACATGCAGGCCGTCTGAAAGCGTGAGCAGATAGCTCAGGTGGCTGTCGGTATGGCCGGGCGTGGCCCACACTTCGGCCTGCAAATCGCCAAAGCGGATGCGCGTGCCCTCTGCCGCCGCTGCGTCGGCTTCGGCGATATCGCGGTTGCCATACACCGTGCAATCGGGATAGGCGGCTTTGAGCGCGGCCACGCCGCCGGTGTGGTCGGCGTGGTGGTGGGTGATCCAGATTTGCGAGAGCTTCAGATTGTGCGCGCGCAAATAAGCGAGCACGGGCGCGGCATCACCGGGGTCGATACACACGGCTTGGCCGTGCGCTTCGAGCAGCCAGATATAGTTGTCGTTAAACGCAGCAATCGGGGTGATTTTCGGCATGGTGCTTCCTTTCATACCCATTCAAAAAAGTAAACTAATACCAATTCAAAAAAGTAAGCTAACAAGGCGGCGAGCCGCAGACAGTACAGATAGTACGGCAAGGCGAGACAACGAAGTTAGGTTATTTTTTGGGATTGGTATCAGACGGCCTCAGCTGTTGAGCAGCCAATATTGCAGGCCGATTAAGGTTTTGGCATCAACGATTTCGCCGTTTTGCAGCGCGGCGCGGATGGCTTCGCGGCCAAGCAGCACGGTTTCGGTGAATTCGTCTTCATCGTTTTGCAGCGTGCTGCCCGCGCGCACGCCTTCGGCTTGGTAAAGGTATATTTTTTCATCGCAAAAGCCGGGTGCGGTGTAAAACGTGTGCAGCAGGCGCACGCGCTCGGCGGTGTAAGGCGTTTCTTCGGCCAGCTCGCGTAAGGCGCATTCGGCAGGGTTTTCACCGGCATGGTCGAGCTTGCCGGCGGGCAGCTCCAGCAAGGGCTTGTCCACTGCATAACGCCATTGGCGCACCAAAATCACTTTTTCTTCAGCGGTAAGCGCCAACACGCAGGATGCGCCGGGGTGGCGCACCACGATGCGTTCGTGGGTGTGGCCGTTGGGCAGGCGGATGGTGTCGCGGTGCACGTTTAAAAAGCTGTTTTCCAGCACCGGCTCGGAGGTGAGGCGGGTTTCTTTCAAATCCATAATGGCTCCCGGGTTTCTTTCAGACGGCCGTCTGAAAGTTTAATGATTACAAACAGATAATCAGGTAAATCCTGCTTCATGGCGCATAGCAGCGGCCACGGCATCGGTGAGCTTTTGCAATTCGTGTGCCTGAATGATAAAAGGCGGCATCAGATAAATCAGCTTGCCGAAAGGCCGTATCCACACGCCTTTTTTCACAAAAAAAGCCTGCATGGCGGCCATGTTTACCGGTCGGCGGGTTTCCACCACGCCGATGGCGCCGATAATGCGCACATCGGCTACGTTTTTTTCATGCCGCAAAGGCGCTAAGGCCGCTTGGAAATGCGCTTCAATCGCGGCCACTTGCGCCGGCCATTCGTTGCGCGCCAAAATCTGCATATTGGCCGCGGCCACGGCGCAGGCGAGCGGGTTGCCCATAAAGGTGGGGCCGTGCATAAACACGCCGGCTTCGCTGCGGCTCACGGCATCGGCCACTTCGCGGCTCGCGGCGGCAGCGGAAAGCGTCATCATGCCGCCGGTGAGCGCTTTGCCGATACACATGATGTCGGGCGCGATGGCGGCATGTTCGCAGGCAAAAAGCTTGCCCGTACGGCCAAAGCCGGTGGCGATTTCATCGAGAATCAGCAACACGCCGTATTCATCGCACAAAGCGCGCACGCGGCGCAAATATTCGGGGTGATACACACGCATGCCGCCCGCGCCCTGCACAATCGGCTCCAAAATCACGGCGGCGATTTTACGGTGGTGTTGCCGCAAGGCTGCCTGAAACAGCTCGATATCGCTTGCCGACCATTCGCCGTTGAAGCGGCTTTGCGGCGCGGGCACGAAAATATGCTCGGGCAGAAAGCGGCGGTAGAGGCTGTGCATCGAGTTTACCGGGTCGCACACGCTCATCGCGCCGAAGGTGTCGCCGTGATAGCCGTGTGCAATGGTGAGGAATTTGCTGCGCGGCGTGCCTTTGCCGTGCCAATATTGCAGCGCCATTTTCAAGGCCACTTCCACCGCCACCGAGCCGGAATCGGCCAGAAAAATGCATTCGAGATTGGGCGGCAACATGGTGCGCAGCGCTTCGCACAAGCGAATAGCCGGCTCGTGGGTGAGGCCGCCGAACATCACATGCGGCATGGCATCGAGCTGCGCTTTGGCCGCGGCGGTTAATTCGGGATGATTATAGCCATGCTGTGCACACCACCAGCTCGACATGCCGTCGATAAGCTTTTGCCCGCCGGCCAATTCGAGCATCACGCCCTCGCTGCGCACCACGGGATACACGGGCAAAGGCTCGGTCATCGAAGTATAGGGATGCCAGATATGGCGGCGGTCGAAATCAAGGTCTTGGGCGGTAAGCATGGCAGATATCAAAAGGCCGTCTGAAAGCGGCATTATAGCGCATGCGGCTTTCATACCCATTTTAAAAAATAAGATAACAAGGCGGCGGGCCGCAGATAGTACACACGTACAGCAAGGCGAGCCAACGCAGTTAGGTTATTTTTTAGAATGGGTATCAGACGGCCTCTTTGCTGCAACAAACACCCCTACAACAAACCGCGTTCGGCAAACGACACCGCCTGCCGCGCGGTGATCACAAAATGGTCGAGCAGGCGCACGTCGACCAAATCCAGCGCATTGCCCAAGCGGCGGGTAAACACAATATCGGCTTCCGAAGGCTCGGCGCTGCCGCCGGGATGGTTGTGCGCGATAATCAGCGCGCTGGCGTGCATTTCCAGCGCCTGCTTCACTACCTCGCGTACATACACGGTGTTTTCCGCCACCGTGCCGCGCCCCAACTCGCTCTGGCCGATCAGCCGGTTGCGCTGGTTGAGAAACAGCGCCAGCGTTACCTCCACTTTTTCATGCCCCAATTGCAGGCGCAAAAAATCGGCCACCGCCTGCGGGTTTTCGAAGCCGATATTGTCCTGCAACTCTTCGCCGAGCACACGCCGGCCGATTTCGCGCACCACCGCAAATTGGGTGTAGCTCGCAGGCCCCATGCCTTTATGTGCCGACAAGGCCTTCACATCGGCGCTCATCAGCCGGCCCAGGCTGCCGAATTCGCCCAACAAATGGCGCGCCAAATCCACCGCACTCATGCCCCGCGTGCCCACGCGCAGCAAAATCGCCAGCAATTCGGCATCGCTCAGCGCTGCCGCGCCGCGTTCGATCAGCTTTTCACGCGGGCGCTCGCCCTCGGGCCATTGCTTGATGCTCATTATGTTTCCCCTTTTATTATTGATAATGAGTAGGTTGCAATATAACATATTTATTTCTTTTGTTATATTCACCAAGAAAAACAACAGGCCGTCTGAACGCTTTCAGACGGCCTGAAAAACCAATTGGTTATAAACAAATAAACAAGCATTCTTTCTCTTTTGGCCGCAAGCAGCCGACAATGCCGCCTAAGCCATTCACGAAAGATGCCCATGCCCAAGCCCGAATTTTGGCAGATTCCCGCCGCCACCGCCGCCGCCACCGAGCGCGCCGACAAGCTTGAAGCCGCGTTGGCCGAGCGCTTGCAGCACATTGCCGAGCGCTTTCCCCGTGCCGTGCTGGCCTCTAGCCTCGCCGTCGAAGACATGATTATCACCGATCAAATCTGCCGCCACGCGCTGCCCATCCGCATCATCACACTCAACACCGGCAAGCTCAATCCCGAAACCGAAGCCCTGATTGCGCACACCGATGCGCGCTACGGCATCGCCATCGAAGTGTTCCGCCCGCTGCCCGAAGCCGCCGCCGCATTCGAGCGCGAACACGGCGCCGCCTCGATTTACGAGCACATCGAGCGGCGCCGGCAATGCTGCCACATCCGCAAAATCGAGCCGCTGAACCGTGCGCTCTCCGATGCGCCCGCCTGGCTCACCGGCCAGCGCCGCAGCCAGGCAGACAGCCGCAGCTATCTGGATTTTGAAGAAACCGACCACGCGCGCGGCATCGCCAAATTCAACCCGATTTTCGATTGGGAAGAGGCCGATGTGTGGGCTTATGCCGCGCGGCACCAAGTGCCGCTCAACGCCTTATACCGCCAAGGCTACCCCAGCATAGGCTGCGAGCCGTGCACCCGCCCGGTGAAACGCGGTGAAAACATCCGCGCCGGACGTTGGTGGTGGGAAAACCAAAGCAGCCAAGAATGTGGTTTGCACAAATAAAACCGTGTTTGCAAACAAAAAGGCCGTCTGAAAAACTTTCAGACGGCCTGCCGACATAGATTGCACAAAGCACCGCACAACATATAACCAAAGCGCATTTGATTACAACCAACCATTCTTTCCCTTTTTCAGACGGCCTCGCTAAAGTAAACACCATGTTTAAACAAGGAACCCAACCGATGTCTATCCAAAACCGCCATCTCGACTGGCTGGAAGCCGAATCCATCCACATCATCCGCGAAGTGATTGCCGAAGCCAAACAGCCGGCGCTTCTGTTTTCCGGCGGCAAAGATTCGGTGGTGCTGCTCGCGCTGGCCATCAAAGCTTTTCAGATTCCCGGCCGGGCGCTCAAGCTGCCGTTTGTGCTGTTGCATGTCGACACCGGCCATAATTATCCCGAAGTGATTGCCTTTCGCGATGAAACCGTGGCCGCCGCCGGCGTGAAGCTGGTGGTGGGGCATGTGGAAGATTCCATCCAAAAAGGCAGCGTGGTGCTGCGCCGCGAAACCGATTCGCGCAATGCCGCCCAAGCCGTTACCCTGCTTGAAACCATCGAAGCGCACGGCTTTGATGCCTTGATGGGCGGCGCGCGGCGCGATGAAGAAAAAGCGCGCGCCAAAGAGCGCATCTTTTCTTTCCGCGACGAATTCGGCCAATGGGATCCGAAAGCGCAACGCCCCGAATTGTGGAGCCTCTACAACACGCGCCTGTTTTCCGGTGAAAACATGCGCGTGTTTCCGATTTCCAACTGGACCGAGCTCGATATCTGGCAATATATCGAGCGTGAAAAGCTGGCGCTGCCGCCGATTTATTACGCCCACGAGCGCGAAGTGGTCGAGCGCAGCGGCCTTTTGGTGCCGGTAACGCCGCTCACGCCCAAGCGCGAAGGTGAAACCAGCGCCATCCGCAGCGTGCGTTTCCGCACCGTGGGCGATATTTCCTGCACCTGCCCCGTGGCCAGCACCGCCGCCAACGCCGCCGAAATCATCGCCGAAACCGCCGCCGCCACCGTGTCGGAGCGCAGCGCCACGCGCATGGACGACCGCGCATCCGAAGCGGCCATGGAAGAGCGCAAAAAAGCCGGTTATTTTTGAAACGTTTTTAAAACCATGCCCGTTTCAAACAACAATAGCGATAAAGCATCAAAAGGCCGTCTGAAGCCTTTCAGACGGCCTTTTACCTTAAACGAACACAAGCTTGCCGGCAGCGCCGAAACCTGCTGAAATCCCCTCTGAAACCCATTCTAAAAATAAGATACAAACCTACAGCCCGTAGGTCGGATTCTTGAATCCGACACTTGTTCGCAGAACAAGCCGCGCACAACGCTTTGGCCGATGGCCAAACTACGCGGATGGTGCTATCGAACGGCTTTTACTTTATAAGGCTATTTTTTGAATGGGCATGAAAAGCTTTTCCAAGCCATCGCATTTTTCGAGAAAGCCCATGATCCGACACGCCCACATCATCCACGGTTATCAATCCGCGCCCGAGCGCCACTGGTTTCCTTGGCTGGCCGAAAAGCTCGCCGGCCAAGGCATTGTCTGCACCCGCATTGCGCTGCCCGATGCCGGCCGCCCCGATTTCGGCCGCTGGCAACAAAGCCTGGCGGAGCACATCGGCCAAGCGGATGAACACCATCTGCTGATTGCCCACAGCTTGGGCACGCCCACGCTGCTGCATTATCTGAGCCGCACCGCGCCCGAGCGCATCGGCGGCATCATTCTGGCCGCGGCTTTTGAGCAAACCCTGCCCGAGCTGCCGGAGCTTGACGGCTATTTGGCGCGGCTGGCCATCGATTTCGCCGCCATCCGCCGCGCCTGCCCGAATATCCACAGCATCATCAGCGATAACGATACTGTGGTGCCGCCCGCCTTCAGCCTGGCGCTGGCCGAAAAGCTCGGCAGCTTCGTGCACAAGGTAGCCGGCGGCGGCCACTTGATGGGCGATGACGGCTTTTTCGAGCTACCGCAAGCTTGGCAGGCAGCTCAAAGCATTGTGGCCGCCCAGCCGCTGCAATAATGCCGCCGCACTTGACAGCCGCCGCCGCCGGGCTTTTAATCGCCAAACCATGCAGCCGTTTGTTATCGCGGCGCTATTGCCAACCATCAGGAGCACTTTATGTTTAAAGCTTTGGTATTGAATCAAGCCGACGGCCACACCGCCGCCGCCATCGAAACGCTGGATGAATCGCGGCTGCCTGCGGGCGATGTGACCGTGGCCGTTGAATATTCCACCATCAATTATAAAGACGGGCTGGCGCTCACTAATGCCATCAAAATCGTGCAGCAATATCCGATGGTGCCCGGCATCGATTTTGCCGGCACCGTGATTGAATCGGCGCACCCGCGCTACCGCAGCGGCGACAAAGTGATACTCACCGGCTGGGGCGTGGGCGAAAAACATTGGGGCGGTTTGGCCGAAAAAGCCCGCGTTAACGGCGATTGGCTCGTGCCGCTGCCCGCTGCGCTCAGCACCCGCCAAGCCATGATTATCGGCACCGCCGGCTTCACCGCCATGCTGTGTGTGCAAGCCTTGGCGGATCAACACATCACGCCCGAGCGCGGCGAAATTCTGGTGACCGGTGCCAGCGGCGGCGTGGGCTCCGTGGCCATCACGCTGCTGAACAAGCTCGGCTACCGCGTGGCCGCCGTAACCGGCCGCCCCGAGCAAAACGGCGATTTGCTGCGCAGCCTCGGCGCCCAACGCATTATCGAGCGCGCCGAATTGGCGCAGCCGGCCAAGCCGCTCGAATCCACCCGCTGGGCCGGCGCGGTAGACACCGTAGGCTCGCAAATATTGGCCAAAGTGCTGGCGCAAACCGAATACGACGGCGCTGTGGCCGCCTGCGGCCTGGCCGGCGGCATGGATCTGCCCACCACGGTGATGCCGTTTATCTTGCGCAACGTGAAGCTTATCGGCGTCGATTCCGTGTATTGCCCCTACGAAAAACGCGTGGCCGCCTGGCAGAAAGTGGCCGAATTGCTGCCCGAAAGCTATTACGCCGCCGCCAGCAATGAAATCGCGCTCGAAGCCGTGCCCGAAGCCGCCGCACAGATTATCCGCGGCGAAATCACTGGCCGCACGCTGGTGAAATTGTAAAATACAGCCATTTGCAAACAGGCCGTCTGAAAAGCGCAATCCAATTGACTTTGTTAAGTTAAAACAAAGCAGTATCATACGCACAACACAAAGGCCGTCTGAAACTTTTTTCAGACGGCCTTATTTTTTGCATTCAAAGCAAAAAAACGCAGCAAGGCGGGTAGGTCGGATTCTCGAATCCGACACTTGTTCGCAGAACAAGATTTTTAGGGCTGCGAAAAATGTCGGATGCCAGCAAACGTAGGTACGATTAGCTTTGTCAAAACAAAGCGTAATCGTACGCATGGCACACAAAGGCCGTCTGAAACCTTTTTTCAGACGGCCTAGGGCATCCTGACAATTACTTGTCATAAAAATAATCAGATAAAAGAAAGGCAGATAAGTTAAAATTTTTGTCGCCAAACAAAACATACTTATC
>NZ_SLXE01000032.1:3454-25862 GCF_004341385.1 Uruburuella suis | reverse complement strand
GTAAGTACTGTGCGCCAACTCGGCCAGGATTTTTTTACGGATATGAAGTGGATAGGTCATGATATTTGTGTAAGTTTTTTAGGCATTCTACTATATAAAGCAGGCTCAAGCCGTGCGCTGCAAGATGCTGCTCAATAGCGGGTAAAGTTTTTAATGTATCCATGGCCGTGATTTTAACATTTTATCCAGCATAAAAGGCCGTCTGAAACCCATCTTTCAGACGGCCTTTTGCCACAACATCAGCATTCAGGCGTAAAAACACACTCCGCCTTTTCCGCCCTCATTTTCCATAAACCCGGAGACCTTTACAAAACCGGATATCTGTCGCACCCGCGCAGGCGGGTGCCCAGTGCAACGCAGCGCTTTGCTTATCTCATACCAATTCAAAAAAGTAAGCTAACAAGGCGGCGAGCCGCAGACAGTACAGATAGTAAGGCAAGGCGAGACAACGAAGTTAGGTTATTTTTTGGATTGGTATCACACATTTCCGAGAATAATCAATTATCTATAAAATCAAACTATTTGATTGTTTCTTTTTTGATGGCGGCTACCTGCCTGACAACTCAAGCCGTGCTTCAGGCTGGGCTCCTGCCTGCGCAGGAGCGACGGAAAGGAAGTTTTGCAAAGGTTTCACCCGGCCTGCATCCAGTGTGTGTGTTTTCTATTCAACAAAAAGGCCGTCTGAAAGAATAATCTTTCAGACGGCCTTTTTCACAACCTCAGCGTTTAAGCGTAATGTCTCGTTTCGCCTTTGCCATCCACGTTTTCCGAGCAACGGGCGCAAAGCGTGGGATGCGCGGCCACCGAGCCGACATCATCGGTGTAGTGCCAGCAGCGTTCGCATTTCTCGCCGCCGCTCACCTTGGCCGCCACCGCCAATTCATCGCCTTTGGCCACGCTCACTTCAGACACCAGCAAGGCAAAGCGCAATTCTTCGCCCAGCGCTTTGAGGTAGCCTGCCAGCGCATCCGGCGCGGTGATGGCCACTTCGACCTGCAAAGAAGAGCCCACCGATTTATCGGCGCGCAAAGGCTCGATGGCGGCGGTAACGGCTTCGCGCACTTCGCGCACGGCCTGCCATTTTTTCAGCAGCGCTTCTTCGCTTTTCTCGTTGATCGACGGGAATTCGTGCCAAGTATGGAACAACACGCTGTCTTCTTCGCCGCCGCCTATAATGTCCCACGCTTCTTCGCCGGTGAAGCACAAAATCGGCGAAATCAGCAGCACCAAGCTGCGGGTGATGTGGTAAAGCGCGGTTTGGGCGCTGCGGCGCGCGTGGCTGTCGGCTTGGGTGGTGTAGAGGCGGTCTTTGAGAATATCGAGGTAAAACGCGCCCAAATCTTCCGAGCAAAAAGCCACGATGTCTTTCACGGCAAAGTGAAAGGCATAGCGCGGGTAAAAATCACCGGCCAGGCGCTCTTGCAATTGGCGTGCCAAAATCATGGCATAGCGGTCGATTTCCACCATTTGGTCTTGCGGCACCGCATGCTCGATGGGCGAGAAATCGCTCAGGTTGGCAAAAAGAAAGCTCAAAGTATTGCGGATGCGGCGGTAGCTTTCGGTAACGCGCTTCAAGATTTCTTTGGAAATCGCCAATTCGCCGCTGTAGTCGGTGGAAGCCGTCCATAAGCGCAGAATATCGGCGCCGAATTCGTTGTACACTTCTTGCGGCGCCACCACATTGCCGAGCGATTTCGACATTTTGCGGCCGTTTTGATCCACCACGAAACCGTGGGTGAGCAATTGCTTGTAAGGCGCGCGCCCCACGGTGGCGCAACCGATCAGCATGGATGATTGAAACCAGCCGCGGTGCTGGTCGCTGCCTTCGAGATAAAGGTCGGCAGGCCAAGCCAATTCTTCGCGCTGCTTGAGCACGGAAAAGTGGGTGCTGCCGGAATCAAACCACACATCGAGCGTGTCGTTGAGTTTTTCATAATCGGCGGCTTCCTCACCCAGCAATTCTTTAGCATCGAGCGAAAACCATGCTTCAATGCCTTTCTTTTCAATGCGTTTGGCCACTTCTTCGAGCAATTCGGCGCTTTTCGGGTGCAATTCGCCGCTTTCTTTGTGCACGAAAAACGTCATCGGCGTGCCCCAATAGCGCTGACGGCTCACCACCCAGTCGGGGCGGCCTTCAATCATGGCTTCCAGCCGTGCACGCCCCCAAGCGGGGAAAAATTCGGTGTCGTCCACCGCTTTCATGGCTTTGTTGCGCAGGGTTTTGCCGTCGTGCCCGGCCTTGTCCATGCCGATAAACCATTGGCCGGTGGCGCGGTAAATCAGCGGGGTTTTGTGGCGCCAGCAATGCGCATAGCTGTGTTCGATTTTGGTGTCGGCCAGCAGGCGGCCGTTTTCTTGCAGCCATTCGGTAATCACGGGGTTGGCTTCCCACACAGTGAGGCCGGCCACGCGCGGCACATCGCTGCGGTAGCGGCCTTCGCCGTTTACCGGATTATCCAATTCGATGCCGTATTTCAGGCACACGAAATAATCGTCCAAGCCGTGCGAAGGGGCAGTGTGCACCAAGCCCGTGCCTGCTTCGGTGGTAACGTGGTCGCCGTTGAGCATCGGAATATCGCGCTCGAGGAAAGGATGCTCGAGATGCAGGTTTTCCAGCTTGGCGCCGCCGGTTTCGGCCAACACGGCGCTGTTTTCAAAGCCGTAGCGTTTGAGCGCTTCTTCGGCCAAATCTTTGGCCAGCACCAATTTGCCTTTGGGCGTGTCGATTAATTGGTAAACCACATCGGCACCGGCGCTGATGGCTTGGCTGGCCGGCAGCGTCCACGGTGTGGTGGTCCAGATTACGGCAAAGGCTTCGCCGCCGATTTCGCTCAGGCCGAATGCCTTGGCCAGCGCGACGTTGTCTTTAAAGCGATAAGCCACATCCACGGCGGGCGATATTTTGTCTTTATATTCCACTTCGGCTTCGGCCAGCGAAGAGCCGCAATCGAGGCAGAACTGCACCGGCTTTTCACCGCGATAAAGATAGCCTGCCAGATAGATTTCGCCCAGCGCGCGCACGGTTTCGGCTTCGGTTTGGAAATCCATGGTGAGATAAGGGTGTGCCCAATCGCCCATCACGCCCAGGCGCATAAAGTCTTTTTTCTGACGCGCAATCTGCTCTTTGGCATATTCGCGGCACAATTCGCGAAAGCGGGCGGCGGGAATATCTTTGCCGTGCAGCTTTTCCACCATCAATTCGATGGGCAGGCCGTGGCAATCCCAGCCGGGCACATAAGGCGCATCAAAGCCCGCCAGCGTTTTGCTGCGCAAGATGATGTCTTTCAGAATTTTGTTGGCGGCATGACCGATGTGAATATCGCCGTTGGCATAGGGCGGGCCGTCGTGCAGAATGAATTTCGGCCGGCCTTGGGCGATTTCGCGCAGCTTTTCATAGCGCTTGTGCTCATACCAGCTTTTCAGCCAGCCGCCTTCGCGTTTGGCCAAATTGCCGCGCATGGGAAACGGGCTTTCGAGCAGGTTTACGGTTTTGCTGTAATCGGTCATTTTGTTTTTCTCGTGCTTCGTTATGTGGTTTCAGACGGCCTTATCAAGCATGCAAGGCCGTCTGAAAAGCAAGAATATATTGTAACGGAATTAGGGCGGGTTTATAAGGTTTTCAAGCAGCTGCCTGCAGATTTACGCTGCCACCCAATGGCGTGCGGCATCCATATCGGCCCAGATTTGCGCTTGCAGCGCGTCGATGCTGTCGAACTTTTCTTCGTCGCGCAATTTGTGCAAAAAGCGCACATTCAAACGCTGGCCGTATAAATCGCCTTCAAAGTCAAACACATGCACTTCCAGCTTTTGGCGGCGGCTGGCCGACACGGTGGGGTTGAAGCCAAAGCTCGCCACGCCGCGTTTTTTGCCGAACGCGCCCTCGGCTTCCACCACAAACACGCCGCTCAAAGCATAATGATATTGGGCAAGCTGCACATTGGCAGTGGGGCAGCCTATGGTGCGGCCGAGCTTGGCGCCGTGTTTCACATGGCCGCTGAGCATGTAATCGTGGCCGAGCAGCTTTTTGGCATAATCAAGGCGGCCGTCTGAAAGCGCTTGGCGGATGGCGGTGCTGCTGGCGCGGATGTTTTCCACCATCACCGAGGGTGTGCGCTCCACCACCATGCCGCGCTGGTTTTGCAGCATGGCAAAATCGCCTTCGCGGCCGGTGCCGAAGCGGAAATCGTCGCCAATCAGCAGATATTGGGTGTTGAGGCTTTGCCGCAGCAGGCGGCTGATGAATGCTTGTGCGCCGATGTCGGCAAAAGCTTGATTGAAACGCAACACCCACACCGCATCAAGGCAGCCGGTGTCGCGCAGAAGCTGCAATTTGCTGCGCAAAGGCGTGAGCCGGTAAGGCAGCTCGCGGCCGAGCTTGCGTGCGAAAAATTCTTGCGGTTGCGGCTCAAACACAATCGCCACGGCCGGCAGGCCGCGGCTTTGGGCTTCTTCTTTCAATCGCTGCAAAATATGGCGGTGGCCCAGGTGCACACCGTCGAAATTGCCGATGGTTACCGCGGCGCCTTGCGGAAAATCGGGGGCTTGCGTTTGCCCGAACCAAACATTCATTAGGGGTGGTCTACGTGTTTTTAGAATAATGCGCCATTGTAAACGCAATCGGGCTTTTAAGAAACCTTGGCAGGCCGTCTGAAACGCTCAAGCGGCCTGCCATGCGGCACAGCATTTTGACTTTTCCGCAGCGCGCGGGCATGATGATGTAAAGATTGTCAACAATCCAAGCCAACCGCCGATGATTTGGCATGCTTGCAAATTAAACATTCCAAGCGGCGGTTTTTCTTGTAAAATAGCGCGTTTCCCGGCGGGTCTTACACGCGCCGCTCCACCGACACCAAACTAAAGGAGGCTCTGAAAAACTCTGGTGCATGGATTTTGCCGGCATTTTTATGCTAGGCAAGGCGGGGTTTTGAGAAAATAGTGGTTCTATTTCCTCAAACCCCCAACGCAGCATAGCGTAAAAAGGGCGGTAAAAGCCTTCATCATGAGTTATTCAGAGCCTTCTAATAATAAAAGAAGCCGATATGGATTTTCGTTTTGATATTATTTATGAATACCGCGAGATGTTTTTCTACGGCGCGCTCACCACTTTGGGGCTCACCGTGGTGGCCACGCTGGGCGGCACGATACTGGGGCTTTTTGGCGCATTGGCGCGCATCATCCGCTTTGAAAAAGGCAACCGCTTCACCCGCGCGCTGGCTTGGCTTTTGCGCACCGCTTCGCTGATTTACGTCACCCTTTTCCGCGGCACGCCTTTGTTTGTTCAAATATTTATTTGGTATTTCATCTGGGCGGTGGCGCTGATCAACCCCACCGACGGCTGGCTCATCAGCGGCGATTTGGCGGTGGAATTGCGCCGCAATTACGGCGCGCTGATTGCCGGCACGCTGGCGCTCACGGTAAACGCGGGCGCCTACATCACCGAAATCGTGCGCGCGGGCATTCAGTCTATCGACAAAGGCCAAATCGAAGCGGCGCGCTCACTCGGCCTCACTTATCCGCAGGCCATGCGCCATGTGATTCTGCCGCAGGCCTTCCGCCGCATGCTGCCGCCTTTGGCCAACGAATTCATCACCTTGCTGAAAGACAGCTCGCTCTTATCCGCTATTGCCGTGGCCGAGCTCGCTTATGTGCAGCGTACCATTTCCGGCCGCTTCTCGATTTACGAAGAGCCGCTCTACACCATCGCGCTGATTTACTTGGCCATGACCATGTGTTTGAGCTGGCTGTTTTCATGGTTGGAAAAACGCTATAACACGGCGCAGCGTTAGGGTTGTGATAAAAAAGCTTAAGGCCGTCTGAAAGGAAAACACCTGCGCAATGCAGGTGTTTTCCTTTCAGACGGCCTTGTTGTTGCTATTCAAATCAACGTACGCGATGGTTTGTAGGATACTTGTATCCGACATTTGCCGCGCCCTGATAGACCCTAACACGGCATCACCGTGATGCGGCTGCGGCCGTCGGCAATGCCTTTGCTGTAGCGGCGTGGAATCGAGCCGGCCACCGCGCTGCCGGCCACCACGCTTTCATAAGTGCAGATCAGCCGTTCATCCTGCGTGGCAAACGTGTAGCCGTCCGCCGGCAGCGGGTGGATTTTGCTGAACAGACTCCAGCGCACGGGTGTGCCCTCGGCGATGTTGACTGTGGCGCGAAAGCCGGCGTTGCCCTCGTTGCAGCCCACATGGAAATGGTCGTAATCAAACGGTGCGCGGTCGGGAAAAGGCGCGGCATCCATAAAGCCGAAAATACGGTCGTGGGCGCACAGGCTTTGGCGCACATAAGGCCAGATATTTTCCCGCAAAAACCATTGGTCGGCAAAATGGCGTGAAGCCACGCCCGCATCCACATAAGCCTGCATCTTGCCGCGCATATCGGGCACAGCGCCGGCCAGGGCGCCCCACAAGCCAGCGAGCACCAATTCGGTGTGGGTGCCGCCGTCGCGCAAGGTGTGGAAACAGCGGCCGCTTTGCACCCATTCGGCCACGGCGCGTGCTTCGCGCGGCGAAATCACCGAATCGGCATCGCGGAAAATCACCCGCGCCGCCTCGGCATCATCCAGCGCCAAAAAGCGCCACATGGTGCCCGGCCAGCCCTCCAGCTCGGGCGGCACGCGCACGATTTCGGCACCGTTGCCGCGCAGGCGCTGCAATGCCGGCTCGGGCACGCTGCCATCCACATAAAAGCGGCACACCCAACCGGGATACACCGCCGCGGCCAGCTCGGTGTTCATCACCGCAGGTTCGATGTATTCGGCGCGGTTGCCGAATAATGAAAACGAGATAATCTGTTTGCCCGGCCCGTTTGCCGGCAAAGCGGGCAGCGGCGGTGCATCAAGCGCGGCCATCACTTGGCTGTCGCGCAGCTGCAAGGCTTGCAGGCCGTAGGTGCGGCAGCTTGCCCAATCGTGCAGGCCGCCATAAGCATGCGCCAGCGCATCGAGCGAATTGAGGTGGCCGCTTTGGCGCTGCAAGGCTTTTTTGGCATACGCAATGGCTTCATGCCACAAGCTGCCTTTCACCGCCGCCGTGGCCGCATCGCTCAGCGGCGCCACCGCTTGCGGAATCAGCTTGTGCGCCCGCAACGCTTCTTGCATGGCTTGCGGATATTGTGCCGCCGCCATCGCCTGCTTGAAGGCGCTGGAAATGCGGTCGAGCTGCTGCTGGGTTTTGAGCTGTTGCGGCGTGAGGCGTTTCGGTTTCATACACAGGCTTTCGGGTTGCCCAGGCTTTCAGACGGCCTTGGCTTGACTTTCAGGCAAACAACTTCGGTTTATCAAAATCGATTTCACTAAAACCGCCTTTAACAAGGCAGAAGCTCGCAGGCCGTCTGAAACGTTTTATACCATTCAAAAAAATAATATACACACAGGCAGCCTGTAGGTCGGATTCTCGAATCCGACACTTGTTCGCAGAACAAGGCACGCACATCGCTTTGGCCGCCGGCCAAGCGTCGGATTCAAGAATCCGACCTACGCGGATGATGCTGCCGAACTGCTTTTATTTTGTAAGGTTATTTTTTGGATGGGTATTACACGCCCAAATAGCTTTCGCGGCTGGCCAGCCAGCGGGCAAGATGGGCCTCGACAATATCCGGCCGCTCGTCGATTAATTGCGGCGCGATATTGCGGGCGGCTTCGAGCAGGGGCAGATCTTCTTCCAGATTGGCAAAGCGCAGCATGGGCACGCCGCTTTGGCGCGCGCCGAGAAATTCGCCGGGGCCGCGGATATTCAAATCCTGCCGCGCGATTTCAAAGCCGTCGGTGTGCTCGTAAATCACTTTCAGGCGCGCTTTGGCGATGTCGCCCAAAGGCTCGGCAAAAAGCAACACACAAGCGCTGGCTGCGGCGCCGCGCCCCACCCGCCCGCGCAATTGGTGCAGCTGCGCCAAGCCCATGCGCTCGGCGTGCTCGATCACCATCAGGGCGGCATTGGGCACATCCACGCCCACTTCAATCACGGTGGTGGCCACCAACACATTCAGACGGCCTGCGGAAAATTCGGCCATCACTTCGGCTTTTTCCGCCGCTTTCATGCGCCCGTGCACAAGGCCGATCGAGAGCTCGGGCAAGGCAGCCTGCAAAGCGGCCTGCGTTTCGGTGGCGGTTTGCAGCTGCAAGGTTTCGCTCTCTTCAATCAAGGGGCACACCCAATAAGCCTGCTGCCCTTTGCGGCACGCGCCCAACACCAGCCCTTCCACTTCGCTGCGGCGCACGCTGTTAACCAGCCGCGTTTTGATCGGCGTGCGCCCGGGCGGCAATTCATCTATCACCGACACATCCAAATCGGCGAAAAAACTCATCGCTAAAGTGCGCGGAATCGGCGTGGCCGACATCATCAATTGGTGCACATCCGCGCCTTTGTTTTTCAACGCCAGCCGCTGCGCCACGCCGAAGCGGTGTTGTTCGTCCACAATCACGAGGCCGAGATTTTGAAACTGCACATCGTCTTGAAACAGCGCGTGAGTGCCCACGGCAATCTGAATCAGGCCGTCTGAAAGTGCGGCTTTGTTTTGCGCTTTCGCTTTTTTGCGCTGGCTGCCCGAAAGCCACGCCACGCTCAAACCCAGCGGCTCGAGCCATTGTTTGAACTTTAAATAATGCTGCTCGGCCAGAATTTCGGTGGGCGCCATCACCGCCACTTGCGCACCGGCTTCGATGGCGGTGAGCGCGGCGAGCGCGGCCACGATGGTTTTGCCGCTGCCCACATCGCCTTGCAGCAGGCGGTGCATGGGGAAGGTTTGCGCCATATCGGTGCGGATTTCGGCCAACACGCGTGCTTGCGCGCCGGTGAGCGCAAAGGGCAGCGCGTGCAGCAATTTATCCGACCACGCGCCGCTGCCGCGCAAAGGTGCCGCATCGCCGCTGAGGCGTTTTTGCCGCGCCAGCCGCATCGACAATTGCTGCGCCAAAAGCTCGTCGAATTTCAGCCGCTGCCATGCGGGCAAAGTGCCGTCGGAGAGCTGGTGTATGGTGTAATCGGGCGGCGGTGCGTGCAAAAGGCGCAGGCTTTCGGCCAAATGCGGCAGCTTCAGACGGCCTAATAATTCATCGGGCAAGGTGTCGTAGAGAGGAATGCTTTCCAAGGCCGTCTGAATGATGCGGCGCAAAGTGGGCTGGTTGAGCCCGTTTACCGTGGGGTAAATCGGGGTGAGGCTTTCGGCCAGGCCGCTGCCCTCGGCATCGCGGATTTTGGGATGAATCATTTCATCGCCGTAAAAGCCGTGTTTGATTTCGCCCACCGCGCGGATGCGTTTGCCCTCGGCCAGCTGCTTTTGATGGCTGGGATAAAAATGGATAAAACGCAGGTGCAGCACGCTGCCGGAAGCATCTTTAATTTGCACAATCAATTGCTTGCGCGGCTTGAATTGCACTTCTTGATGCAGCACTACGCCTTCCACCTGGCAAGGCACGCCGACGGGCGCATCGGCAATCGGCGTGATGTGGGTTTCGTCTTCATAACGCAGCGGCAGGTGCAGCGCCAATTCCCACGGCGTGTTGAGGTGCAGCTTTTCAAGCTTTTTGGCCGTGGTGTCGGTGATTTTCAGCAGCTTTTGATGGTCGGCTATCATGTGGAAAAAAGATTAATCGTTTCAAGCGGCCATTTTAAACGATTTCGACCGCAGATGGGTTTTCCGGCACACGCTTTCAGAAAGCACACCAAGGCCGTCTGAAAAGCTTTCAGACGGCCTTGGTGTGTGTTGATGATTACGGCAGGCTGCTCACCACCGCATCGGCACCCGCCGCGGCGGCCAGCTTATAAAGCACTTCTTGCGGCATATCGCCGTGCCACAGGCGGGTGATGTTGGCCAGCACCGGCAGATGGCTCTCTTTGCGCACGCGCACGATGGCGTCCACATCCAGCCGGTAAGTGTGCTCCGGCTCGAAGCTGAGCGTGCCCGCTTCGCCCAATATAATATGATGGTTGCCGCGCAAGGCTATATGCTCGGCGGCCACCAGCCATTCATCGGCGCGGTGGTGTTTGTCTTTACACAACACCACCGGCGTGTTCAGACGGCCTACTTCATCTTGCAGCGTGCGGTTGCCCATCAATTCGCCGCCCAAATAAAGTACATCGGCCTCGGCCAAAAGCGCCGGCTCGATTTGGCGCACATCGCGTATACGCACCAACACCGGCTTGCCCGCCGCATGATGTTGCTGCAAAAGCGCCTGCATGGCGCGCACCTGCTCTTTTTCATTGCCGCTGCCGCCGGCGGCATAAGGGCTGTAGGGCAGGTAAAACGGGTCGGCAAAAAAGGCATCTGCCGCTGCCGCGCGCTCGGGCAGCGTGGTGATATCGAGCATTTTTTCCGCACCGAAAGCCACACCGCGCACGGTGATTATGCTGTTTTGCGGCTGCGCTTCGCGGCTGACGATGCGCCAGGCATTGAGCACGCGTATGGCGCGCTCCACTTCGGGCAGGCTCTCGATTTCGTGCGGATGAAGCACCCGCTCGTCGCCCACCGCGCCAATAATGGTGCGCTCCTCGCCCTGCGAAATATGCTCTTGCAGGCCGCGGCCGCGTATCAGCTCAATCACCCGCGCCACCGCCTCGCTCGATGCTTGCTTTTGCATTACGATAATCATGTCGGCTCCCGATAAAGTTATCGCAGGATAGTAGCAATAATCTTGCTTGTGTGCCAATATTGCCGTCATTTCACGGTGGGCGTTTTTTACCGTTCAGCTTTTGCCCGCGCAGCCTCTGCCCGCTTCTGTGCTATACTTGCCCGCTGTTATTCTGTGTGTTTCCATTATGCTGGCGCGCTTTTTGCATTCGGGCAAATTCTGGCTCAAATTGATTATCTTCGGCGGCTTCACCATGCTGCTGCTGGCGCTTGGCCTCTACACTGCGCTTTATCAGATGTTTGATGCGGCCAAAATCCAAACCCTGCTCAACGAGGGCATCGAAGGCAGCGGCCGCAGCGTGCGCTTTGATGCGCAAATCGGCCGCAGCTGGTTTCCGCGCCCCACCGTCACCCTGCGCAACCTTACTCTCAGCAAGCCGCACAGCAGCGCCACCGCCCTGCATATCGACGAAATGAAAATCGGTTTGGCTTGGCGCAATCTTTTCGGCGGCGGCACCTTAATCGAAAAATGGGTGGTCAACCGCGCCGATGTCGAGCTTTTCCGCGACGCAGAAGGGCGCTGGAGCCTGCAAGATTTATGGGCAGCGCGCGGCAGGCCGCTGCAAATCAACCGTCTGATTATCAACGACAGCCGCCTCAACCTTTACCTGCCCACCCACAGCTACCGCTTCAGCAAACTCTCACTCAACAGCCGCGATTTACAAGCGCCCGACAAGCCCTTTACTTTCGGCGGCAGCGCAGAAAGCAGCCGCCGCGGCAGCATTGCCTGGCAGAGCAGCGGCACGCTCAACTTGGAAAACCACACCTGGGCTGTGCCCGATCTGCATATCGAAGCCGAAGCCGAACGCTGGGAAACCAGCGCCAAGCTCACGGCCGATGCTGATTTGAGCTGGCAGCCCGATGCGCGCAATCTACGCGTGGCCAATCTGCGCATCAGCGCCGATTCCCCCGAGCACAATCTGCACCTGAGCGCCCAAAGCCCGCTGATTACCCGGCAAAACGAGCTCACCCAAATCAACGAGCTCAGCAGCGTGTTCACCGCCGGCACCGCGCAAACAGGCCAATGGGACGGCACTTTGTCGCTCAACAAAATCAGCCTGCGCCCCACCGTGGCCACGCTGGCCGAATTTTCAATCAACGGCAGCCACAAAATCGGCGCGGTGCAAACCAGTTTCACCGCATCAGGCCCTTTGCAATGGCAGCAGGCGCAAGGCTGGAAAATCAGCGCGCTCAACCTGAGCACCCTGCAAGACAACCCCGCCACCACACCGCGGCAGCGCTTTGTGAGCCAATTGCAGGGCGCATTGACGCTCTCTGCTAACCGCCGCCAATGGCAAACCAGCCTGCAAGGTCTGTTTGACCGCCAACCCGCCGCCATAGAAGCCGCCTATAGCGCCGATGCCGCGCCGGCCAAGCTTAGCGGCAGCCTCAAGCTCGCCCGGCTCAACCTCGCCCCTTATTTCAACATGGCCGCACCGGCCGGCATACGCTACCCCGAGCTGCTGCAACAGGCCGCCACGCCCGAAATCGAAGCGCAAATCCAAATCGGCAGCCTCACCCTGCCCGGCGGCCTGCAAGCCGATGATTTCACCACCCGCATGTTTGCCAACCGCGAGCGCATCGCCCTCACTGCCTTAAGCGCCGGCCTTTACGGCGGCCGCACCGAGGGCGGCATCAGCATGGCCAACACCAGCCCGCCGGTTTATCATTTGCAGCAGGCGGCCGATAATGTGCTTATCCGCCCGCTCTTGCAAGATTTGCTCGGCTACCACAACATCAGCGGCACCGGCAACGCCATCATCGACATCACCGCACGCGGCGACAACCGCAAAAGCCTCACCCAAACCCTGGCCGGCAGCCTGCAATTGAATGTGGCCGACGGTGCCATGATAGGCTTCGACATGCGCAACATCCTCAGTCGCGCCAGCGACAATGCCGCCATCGGCGGCTACAGCACCGATGTGCAAACCCCGTTCAGCCGCTTTTCCATGAGCAGCGACATCAGCGGCGGCATCAGCCGCCACGACAACACCGAGCTCGTGTCCGACACCTTGCTGATCAGCAGCAGCGGCAGCATCGATTTCAACACCCAAATGCTCTCCGAGAGCCTGCTCATCCGCAATGCGCGCAACCGCAGCGCCAAGCCCGTGCCGCTGAAAATCACCGGCCCCGCCGAAAATCCTTCTGTCACCCTCGATTATCCGCGCCTCACTCTGGGCCTCAACACCCCCGAAGAAAAGCGCCGCGCGCTGGCCGAAACCCTGAAAGAGCAATGGCAATGGCTCAAACAATCGCGCACACTTTCAGACGGCCTCCGGCACACACCATGAATATCCTCGCCTGGAACGCCCCGCCGCCAACGGCCGAGCTTACCCGCGCCATTGCCGCGCATGAAAAACCGCTTTACTTGGCCGTGTGCCTACCCGATTTGAGCCTGTCCGAGTTCAGGCCGTCTGAAAGCCCTTCTGCGCTCGAGCAGGCATTGCAGCAAGCCATTAATGCACAAAGCGGCTGCATTCAGTTTAACGGTGTCAACGCGCTGAACGATATTCTGCCCGATGTGCACTTATGGCTGCTGCCCCCCGCCAATGCAAGCCGCCTGCACGAGCATTTCCCGCAGCCCGTGTGCTGGCAAACCGAGCCGGTGGCACAAAATAAAGCCGAGCCGCAAAAGCCTTGGTTCACCCCGCCCGCGAGCCGCACCGCGCCCGAGCGCGCGCTAATTATCGGCGCAGGCATTGCCGGTGCGGCCACCGCCCGCGCCTTGGCCGAACACGGCCTGCCCGTTACCGTGCTTGAAGCCGCCGCGCCCGCCCTCGCCGCCTCCGGCAACCGCCAAGGCCTGCTTTATGCCAAAATTTCCGCCCACCCCACCGAGCAAACCGAATTGCTCTTGTGCGGCTACGGCCACAGCCGCCGCCTGTTGCAACGCCTCCTGCCCGAAGCCGCTTGCTGGGGCGGCGATGGCGTGCTGCATCTTGATCACAACGCCACCGAAGCCAAGCGCAACCAAGCGCTCGGCCGCCAGCGCCACCACGCCCACCTTTACCGCACCGTTTCCGCCGCCGAAGCCGGCCAAATCGCCGGCATCACCATCAGCCAAAGCGCGCTTTACTGGCCGCAAGGCGTGTGGCTCAACCCGCCGGCGCTGGTGCACGCCCTGCTCGACCATCCCTTAATCACCCTGCATACCCACACGCCGCTTTTATCCGCCACTCACAACGGCCATGGCTGGCAAGCCCGCACGCCTGCCGGCCTGTTTCACGGCAGCCACATCGTTTACTGCACCGGCGCCCACAGCCCGCAGATGGCCGATTGCAATGTCGCCGCCCTGCCCTGGCGGCTGATTCGCGGCCAAACCAGCCTCGCCGCCGCCAGCCCCCAATCGGCCAAACTGCGCTGCGCCCTTTCCGCCGCCAGCTACATCAGCCCTGCTTGGCAAGGCCTGCATTGCTACGGCGCCACTTTTCTGCCGCAACAGCGCACAAGCGATTGGCAGATGGCCGATGAAATAGCCAACCGCGCCGAATTGGCCAAACTTCATCCCCATCTCGCCGCCGATTTGCTTTCAGACGGCCTATCCCTTGCCGACAATATCCCCAAAGGCCACGCCGCCCTGCGCTGCGACAGCCCCGACCATCTACCCATAGCCGGCCCCCTCGGCCACATCGCCGCCATGCAGCAAGCCTATGAGCGCTTGGCGCTTGATAAAAACTACCGCCTCAACACACCCTGCCCCTATCTGCCCGACGCCTACATCAACAGCGCCCACGGCAGCCGCGGCCTCGCCACCGCCCCCATTTGCGCCCAGAGCATCGCCGCCGCCATCCTCGGCCTGCCCGACCCGCTCTCACAACGCATCCGCACCGCGCTGCATCCCAACCGCACCATCGTGCGCGCCATCGTGCAACAGCAAAACCTGCTTGAAAATCCCAATATAGTGAAATGCACAAAAAAGTGAGACAGCGGGTAGGTTGGGTTGTAAACCCAACAAATCCACAAGCCGTCTGAAACGTTGGGTTTATCAACCCAACCTACGCCGTTGCAAAATGTAGTTTTATGTAACTTTTTCTTGCATTTCACTAGGGTCTGTTCACATTTCATCCGTGCGTAAGATTTTGAGCGCAAAAGCGCGCTTGCAAGGCGAAAAGCGCAGCAAGGTTGGACACCTTGCGAGCATTTTCAACGCAGCAGGCGCGTTTTTGAGCCAAAAGATTGCCACGAGATGAATTGTGAACAGACCCTAGATATAAATCATTGAATCAACAAAAAAAAGGCCGTCTGAAAAGTTTTCAGACGGCCTTTGCAAAACTGAAGCGAACCTAAATTGGATCAGCCGCAGGCGTAACCCGACAAAACTCAAACGGCCTTATAAAATCAATCGCATGCCACTTTATTCTTCATTTCGCCAGAGTGGACTGAATAAAAAACTCATACGGGCCGGCGCAAAGCATATGCCCCGGCCACACAAGCAAAAGCCATTTAAACCGCATGCATGACTATGCCACACACGCTACGCACAACTTGAAAGTTATCAGTTTTGTGTCAGTTTTTCTTTGATTTCACTATCGTTTTCAGACGGCCTACCATTCGCCCGCCCGCTGCGCATCGTGCTGCGCCAAGGTGTCGGCATGCTCGCTGCGGCTGAGGTATTCGCGGTCTTGCCGCAGGCTGTCGGCCACATAGCGCAAATGTCCCTCGGCAATTTCGGCGGCTTCTCGCGGCTGCTTGTTTGCAATTGCGGTAAACAGGGCGCGGTGGTGCTTGATCAAGGTGGGGCGCGGGTCGTCGATGATTTCGGTGTGCATAATGTGGCTGCGCGTTTGCCGATAAAGCAGATTGAGCAGGCCGCCTGAAAGCTGGGCAAACAAAATATTGTGCGCCGCCTCGGCGATGGCTTGGTGAAAATAAATATCGGCTTCTTCTTGGTGCGCCCGGTTGCGGCTTTGATAAGCCTCTTCAAATTTCTGCAACCAAAATTCAATCCGCTTCAAATCGGCATCGGTGCGCCGCTCGGCTGCCAGCGCAGCCATGCAGCCTTCCATGCTGCGGCTGAAATCAAACACATCGGCCTCCCAATCGGGATGATTGCCGAGCAGGCTTTGCCAGCCGAGCAGAAAATCCTGTTGCGGCTTGGCGGAAACATAATAACCATCGCCCTGCCGCGCCTCAAGCATTTGGCGCGCCACCAGCATTTTCAGCGCCGCGCGCACCGACGGGCGCGACACGCCGAATGCTTCGGCCAGCCGCCGCTCGGGCGGCAGCTTGCTGCCGACGGGATATTCGCCCGACACAATGCGCGCTTCCAACACCGCCAAAATCTGCTCGCTGATTTTTTGAGGTTTGATAATGGTTTGTGCATTCATCGATTTTGCCTTTTTATTTATCCAATACAATCATTCAAGCTTGTAGCAGGCCGTCTGAACCGCAGCAATGTGCCGGTTTAATGTTCAGCGCCCGTTTTCAGACGGCCTGCCGTTGAATTGGTCGGGCAAGCAAACCAATTTTGGCGCACCACACATTTTTTAACACAATCGACACTGCATCATCCTGCCGGATTTCAAACATTTTTCAGAAAATTTTGCCCAATCATTCACATTCGCAACACATCAAAAATATCAAATATTATTGATTAAAATCATTAAGTTGATAAAATCAAACATCCAAGCCGAAAGGCAGATCGACAATAATCGCTCTTTCTTGCCTGCGCAAGCCTATTGACCGCTTATGTCGCCTTTTGTAAAGTGTAGCACGCCCTGCTAAATTGGTCTGACCAATTTACCTAAGCCACGCCGGATAATGGCCGGCATTTTCACGACAACAACCCATTTCATCGGAGAAGCAATGAATATTCTCAACACTTTGCTGGCCCTGGCCCCGATCATCACCGTGTTTTTACTGCTGGTGGTGTTCAAGCTTTCGGCCAAAATTTCCATGGCCATCGCCTATGTGGTCACGGCGCTTTTGGCCGTGTTTTTCTGGCAGGCCGCGCCGGCGGTGGTGGCAGCGGCCACAGTAAACGGCATGATTGTGGCGCTCACCATTCTCTATATCGTGTTCGGCGCCATTTTGATGCTCAACACGCTCAAAGAAAGCGGCGCGATTCACTCTATCCGCCAAGGCTTTATGGATGTGTCGCCCGACCGGCGCGTGCAGGTGATTATCGTGGCGTGGCTGTTTGGCTCGTTGGTGGAAGGCTCTTCCGGCTTCGGCACGCCTTCTGCCGTGGGCGCCCCGCTCTTGCTGGCGCTGGGCTTTCCGGCCATGGCTTCGGTGATGTCGATTTTGATTATCCAATCCACGCCGGTGTCATTCGGCGCGGTGGGCACGCCGCTGCTCGTGGGCGTGTGGTCGGGCATCAACAATAAAGAAGATGTTACCGCCGCCATTACGCCGCAAACCGTGGAGCAATATTTGCAGCAAATCACCGGCAACGTGGGCTTGCTGCATGCGCTGGTGGGCTTTTTGATTCCGCTGATTCTGTGCGGCATGCTCACCCGCTTTTACGGCGAAAAGCGCTCTTTCCGCGAAGGCTTGAAAGCTTGGAAATTCGCCATTTTTGCCGGCATTGCCTTCACCGTGCCCTATTATCTGGTGGCGCGCTTTTTAGGCCCCGAATTCCCCTCTATGGTGGGCGGCTTTATCGGCTTGATGCTGGTGGTGCCCGCAGCCAAGCGCGGCTGGTTTGTGCCGAAAGAAACCTTTGATTTTCCGCCTAAAGATCGCTGGGAAAGCCGCTGGCTCGGCACCCTCAGCGGTAAAACCCATGACGACGACAACACCCCTACTTTTTCGGTGTTTCGCGCCTTTTCACCCTATGTGATTGTGATTGGTTTGCTGATTCTCACCCGCGCTTTAAAGCCCCTGAAGGCTTTTCTCACCGGCGACATGACCACCATCACTTTACCCAACCTGTTTGGCAGCGCCATCACCAGCAAAGTGCAATTCGGCTATTCGCCCGGCACCATTCTGATTATCGCGGCCATTGCCTGCATTTTCATTTTCAAAATGGACATCAAACGCTTCAAACGCGGCTGGGGTGATGCCGGTAAAACACTGATTTCCGCCGCGCCCGCCCTCTTTTTGGCCGTGCCCATGGTGCAGGTGTTTATCAACTCGCAATCGGGCGACATGAGCGCCGCCGGCGCTCTGCCCTCGATGCCGATGGTGCTGGCACACAGCGCGGCCGACTGGTTTAGCGGCATGTGGCCGAATATCGCCCCGTGGATCGGTGCGCTCGGCGCCTTTATTGCCGGCTCCAACACCGTCAGCAATATGATGTTTTCCTATTTTCAATTTTCCACCGCGCAGCAAATCGGCCTCAATGCCGATTTATCCTCCATCGTGGTGGCGTTGCAAGCCATCGGTGGCGCGGCCGGCAATATGATTTCCGTGCACAACGTGGTGGCCGCTGCCGCCGTGGTGGGCTTGCTTAACCGCGAAGGCGAAGTGATCCGCCAAACGCTGATTCCGATGCTCTACTATATCGTGCAAGCCGGCCTGATCGGGCAGGCGCTGATCACCGGCAGCATCGCTTGGTGGGGCGTGGCCGTGGCTTGGCCGCTGCTCTTTTTCGGCATTATGTCGCTGGGCGGCAAAAAAGCATAATCCTTGCCAAAACAAAAGCCTGCCTGCTTCAAGCGGGCTTTTTTATTGCCCGTTTGCGAAAAAAAATGAAACTTAATTGGCAAGTATCTACTCTATAAGCCCGTGTCTGTAAAAATGCAGACAGCTTTTCAGGCCGTCTGAAAAGCCTTCAACCCAATGAAGAAAGGTTTTACCCATGAAAAAATTATTGGCAACCGCCGCTTTTGCTCTGATTTTGTCTGCCTGCGCCAACAGTGGCGATAAAGCCCCCCAGCCGGAGCAGCAAGCTGCCGGCGGCAACGCCGCAGTAGAGCAAGCGCTGCAAGAATGCGCCGCCATCCAAGGCGGCAGCCAAGACCGCGCACAATTCGATGCCTGCATGAAATCTAAAGGCTTCGAGCGCCCGGCTCAAGGCGAAGCATCTGCACCTGCCGCGCAATAAGCCGCACTCCTTACAAAGCCGCCCGATGGGCGGCTTTGTGTTTGGCCAGCCGGCCATCAGCCGCCGCTTGGATGGCGCGATTGCAGATAATGTTCTTCCTGCTCCGGGCTGATGCCGCGCCGGCGCTGCCAACGATTAATATAAGCCACCACAAACGGGCTTAAAAAAGCCGTCACCACCACCGCCGTAGCAATCTGTGCTGTGGCCGCATCCTGTATGCCCGCAAAGCGTGGATCCACCATCGCAATGGCCGCCGGCGTGGCAATAGCATTGCCTGCCACCGCCGATTCACAAGCCCCCGCCAAAACATTGCGGGCAGGCCGCGGCCGCTTGCGCAAGGCATACCAGCCGTATAGAAACAACATCGCACCGCCGCCCGAGAGCAGCACCGTCATCAAGCCCAACACAATGCCGATCATGCCCGATGTGAGCAGCACCGAAAAATTAATGCCCGCGCCAATTGCAAAAGCCGCAAACGGAATAATCAGCTTTTCCCCAGGCGCCAGAAATTCGCGCACCAAGCGGCTGCTGTTGCCCAAAATAAAACCTAAAATAATCGGGAAAATCGCAGCAAACAAAGCCACCAGCGGCAAATCGGCCAAACCGGCCGTGCCCAGCGCCACCATGGTTAAAAACGGCCCATCATTGAGTGACAACACAGAAATCGCGCCCCGGTCGGTTTTATTGCCGAATTGGCCGGTGAGCGCCACATACAGAGAGCCGTTAGAATTAGACATAGCCGCAATAATCGCCAGCGGCAACAGCCCCCAAAGCGTGCCATCGGGCATTAAAAAAGCCACGCCCAAGCCCACCGCCACCGCCATCAAATATTTACCCAGCAGCAAAACCAACCCTTTTTCCACCGCTGGCAAGGCTGCCCTCAGCTGGATTTGCGCACCGATGCACATAAAAAACAAACCAATCAACACCGGCACGCCATTTTTAAACAAAGCCGTGGTGAAGCTGCCGATATGCAAAATGGCCGGCGCAAACGTGTTGATGAGCGCGCCCAAAAACAGCGGCAAAATCATCAGCGCGCCGGGTATTTTGCCGAGCTTATATAAAAGATTATCCATATCGCCGCTCCTCGTGGTTTCATTATTATTTCAAGCCGCACACACGCCGAAGCGTAGGCAAACACACCTGCCTTGTCTAATATGGAATAAATATGCCGTGATACTTATAAAGTATGCACTCGCCTGCCTAAGCGCATCTGCCCCATCCGCAAGATTAAACGAGGCCGTCTGAAAACGTCCAGACGGCCTTTTAACTATTTAAAATCAAAGATATATAACAGAATCCGCAGCCAAGCATCACAATGTTTAAGACCTTTACAAAACGCTCTTTCCGTCGCGCCTGTGCAGGCAGGAGACCGGCCTAAAGCACAGCTTCAGCAGCCGTAGGTCGAATACTTGCATCCGACATTTGGCCGCCAAGCCAAAATCGAATTCAAGAACCCGCCGACGCACCATCGAAAAAGGCCGTCTGAAACTTTTTTCAGACGGCCTGCCCAGCCTTTAAAACCACACAAAAAATCCGGCCGCCATCACAGCCCCAATTCCTGCCACATCGCATCCACTTTTGCCACCGTGGCCGCATCGCGTTCAATCACCCTACCCCATTCGCGGCTGGTTTCGCCCGGCCATTTATTGGTGGCGTCCAAACCCATCTTGCCACCCAATCCGCTCACCGGGCTGGCAAAATCCAGATAATCAATCGGCGTGTTTTCCACCAGCACCGTATCGCGCACCGGATCCATGCGCGTGGTAATCGCCCAAATCACTTCTTTCCAATCGCGGCAGTCCACATCATCATCCACCACCACGATAAACTTGGTATACATAAACTGGCGCAAAAAGCTCCAACAGCCCATCATCACCCGCTTGGCGTGGCCGGCGTATTGTTTTTTGATGCTCACCACCGCCATGCGGTATGAGCAACCTTCCGGCGGCAGATAGAAATCGACAATTTCGGGAAACTGCTTTTGCAAGAGCGGCACAAACACTTCATTCAGCGCCACGCCCAACACCGCCGGCTCATCGGGCGGTTTGCCGGTGTAGGTGCTGTGGTAAACCGCATTTTCACGCATGGTGATGCGTTCAACCGTGAACACCGGAAAATAATCTTGCTCGTTGTAATAGCCGGTGTGGTCGCCATAAGGGCCTTCCAGCGCCGTTTCATCGGGGTGGATTACGCCTTCGAGCACAATTTCTGCCCGCGCCGGCACCTGCAAATCATTGCCGATACATTTCACCAACTCCGTGCGCGAGCCGCGCAGCAGGCCGGCAAATTGGTATTCGCTCAAAGTGTCGGGCACCGGCGTGACCGCGCCCAAAATGGTGGCCGGGTCGCAACCGAGCACCACCGCCACCGGATAAGGCACGCCCGGATGCGCTTTTTTATGTGCCTGAAAATCCAACGCGCCACCACGGTGCGCCAGCCAGCGCATAATCAGCTTGTTTTTGCCAATCACCTGCTGCCGGTAAATGCCCAGATTCTGGCGCTTTTTGTGCGGCCCGCGAGTAACGGTTAGCCCCCATGTCACCAACGGCGCAACGTCTTCCGGCCAACAATGCTGAATCGGCAGCACGCTCAAATCCACATCCGCGCCCTCCATCACGATTTCCTGACACGGCGCTTTTTTCACCACATGCGGCGCCATGCTCCATAAATCCTTCAGCAACGGCAGCTTGGCAAACGCATCTTTAATGCCTTTGGGCGGCTCCGGCTCTTTCAGGTAAGCCAGCGTTTGGCCGATGGCGCGCAATTCGGAAATATCCTTCGCACCCATGCCCATCGCCACCCGCTCGGTGGTGCCGAACAAATTGGCCAACACCGGATAACCATAACGACTGCCATCGGCGCGCACCGGATTTTCAAACAACAAAGCCGGCCCCGCGGCGCGCAACACGCGGTCGGCAATTTCGGTCATCTCCAAATGCGGCGACACCGGCAAACCAACGCGCTTGAGCTTGCCCTCTTGCTCGAGCTTGGCCATAAAATCACGCAGATCTTGATATTTCATCATATTTATAAGGCCGTCTGAAACCTTCAGACGGCCTGTGGTGGATAATGCCGCGATTATAGCCGCTTTCAGACGGCCTGAATACGCTTGTTGCGCCAAACAGCAAATAGGCCGTCTGAACATTCAGACGGCCTGCATCACAAACAACAGCCCTTAAACAATCGCCGAGGACACCTCCGCCGCTGACAACATCTTGTCTTCAAAAGCAAACTGCACATAACGATAAGCGCCACTGCTGAAATAATTCGACACGCTCACCTGCTCCTCATTGCCAAAAGCCTTCACAATCAGATCATTGCCACTTTTCTCAAACAACACATCCGGCGACAAAGCCTCTTCAAAAATCAGCGTATCGATATGCTCAACTTTGCTGCCGTAATCACTCACAATATCCTTGCCGTGGCCGGCTGCAAAGATATAGGTATCGGCACCATTGCTGCCGCCTTCCAAATAATCATTGCCTGTGCCGCCAATCAACGTGTCGTTGCCGCTGCCGCCGTATAATTTGTCGTCACCGCTGCCGCCCAGCAACATATCGTTACCGTTACCGCCTTCCAAACGGTCATTTCCTTCGCCGCCGTCTAAATGGTCGTCACCATTACCGCCATAAAGGCTGTCGTTGCCTTCATCGCCATACAGTTTGTCGTTACCGTTTTCACCACTCATGTAATCATTGCCCAAACCGCCGTGCAGAATATCGATACTGTCCCAACCATAAAGCCGGTCGTTTTTATCGCTGCCGTCACCTTCTACGGTAA
>NZ_SLXE01000032.1:0-3358 GCF_004341385.1 Uruburuella suis | reverse complement strand
TTGCTGCCGTAATCGTTCACAATATCTTGGCCGTGACCTGCTGCGAAGATATAGGTGTCGGCTTCGCCGTTTCCGCCCTCTAATTTATCATTGCCGGTACCGCCGATTAAGGTATCTTTGCCGGCACCGCCGTAAAGCTCGTCGTCGCCTGTACCACCAGATAAAATATCATCGCCACCCCGACCATGCAGCGTGTCATTACCATCCGCGCCCATTAAATAATTGGAAAGATTATTGCCATAGAATACATCTTTACCATCAGTACCCAGTTTATGTCCCAGTCCTTCCAGTGTATTTCTGCTGAGTACTTGAGCATATTCATCTAGCTGTCCAGCATTTACTGCATCATAAGTTATTTGGGTAAGCAAAGTACTCAGCTCCGCAAACACCGGCTTATTATTATTCTGGCTAAACACGATAAATTCGCTCAAATCCACAAATGCTTTTTTGGGATTTTCTGCGTGCACCGTTTCAAAAGCGGTTTTGATGCCGCTGAAATCAGGCTCGAAGCTGCCGTTGGCCAGGGTAAACGTAACGGCATTGAGATAAGGCTGCAAACGGGTTTGAAACAGCAGGCCTTCGTAGATGCTTTTCATCAAAGTGGCATATTGTTTGTCGGCCACGGCAGCCATTTTGCCGAAGGTGGCTTCGTTATACACACCCACAAATGAAGAGCGGATGCCGCTGAATGCATTTACAATGGCCAGCTTACGCGCGGTTTCGTCCAGCATTTGCTGCCGCTCTTCGCTCACCATAAAAATTTGATTCTGCATGGCTTTGGCCTGCGCCGGGGTGAGGCCGATGCCTTCGGAAGAAGTGAGGGTGAGCTGGTTGCTGATGGAAATTTCGGCGCCGAAATAAGGGTTGGTGGCTGCCCATTGCTCCACCAGATTTTCCAAAAGCGCTTGCTGCGCTTCTTTGCTGTCGGCTTCGGAATAGGCTTTCAATGCCAGCGCCAGCTTTTCGGAAAGGGCGGCGGCTTCGCGCAAATCGCGCAGCCCGCCGATGCCTTGCAGATTGGCCGCCTGCATTTGCTCGGGCGTGAGCGCGATCTTGTCGGCATAATTTCCATAAAGGTTATTCACCACAAAATTCACATCACCCATTTGGCCGCTGCTGCCATCGGCCTTGGTGAAGCTGCCCTGCTGCACCAGCGTATTGCCGCCGGCCAGGCCGGTGTGGGTGTTTTTATAGGCGGTGTCGAGCGATGCAATGCCCAACTCTTCAAGCGTAAACAGTTCCGATGCTGTGCTGATGCCGTCTGAATTCAAATCGCGCCACACGCGCAAATCGGCAAATTTTTCATCCGCAGCATCCACCTTGCCGTCACCATTGCTGTCGAGCTCGGCCAATGCCGCATAGCCGTGCGCCGCGCGGCTGCCGTCGGCAAGCAGCGTGGAATCGCCAAACAGCTCGCCGCCGTTGTTGATTATGCCGTCGCCATTGCGGTCGAGCACCAGCAACCCGTCATCCGGCTTCACCCAGCCCGTGGCCGTGCGGATGCCGTCTTTATTGTGATCAAACAACGCGCCCTGATATTGCCCGCCGCTATTGTTTCAATGCCGTCGCCATCCAAATCGAGTATCATCGGGTCGACAATATGGTATTTGCCTTCCCACGGCAGCTTGACCAAATCGCCCAAATCTTTGGCAAACGGAATAAACCAATCGCCAAAATCTTTTTGCGCCTGATCCCACCAATCGCCGGCTTGATCGAATTTGTCTTTAAGCCAGTCGCCAAATGCTTTCTCGCCTTCTAAAGCTTTATCTACAACATCATTGATTGCATCAGAAAGTTTTTCTTTTGTAGTATTCAATTTGTCG
The DNA here is from genome assembly GCF_004341385.1 of Uruburuella suis. Lineage (GTDB taxonomy): Bacteria > Pseudomonadota > Gammaproteobacteria > Burkholderiales > Neisseriaceae > Neisseria > Neisseria suis. The sequence goes on along the minus strand of NZ_SLXE01000032.1, from coordinate 1,535 downwards.
GCAATATCGCCCAAAGTTTTATCAAATTGATCTTTAAGCCGCCCTAAGTCATCAGCTAATCCGTTTGAAACATCGCCCAAATTAACGTCTTCTTTATACACCGTGCCTGCCGCACCTGCAGCCAAAGCTGCGGCACCCAAGGCTATAGGTGCCCACACAGGCGCAGTTCCTGCCGCAGCAGCCGCTCCAATGCCCGCCGCAGCGGCACCCAAAAGTGCAGAAGACACGCCCAAAAGATCGCGTGTATTAATAGTGCCACTTGTATTAGCACTATCTATCATGCTATATACACTAGAACTTCCCGCCACCGCATTAGCATAAGGAATTGATTTACCTCCCACCTGAGCAACATTATCAGCATATCCCCACGCAGAAGAGAATGCAGAAAACCACTGTGGTGACCTGACATCTACTTGTGGATTATTCGGATCAATTGCATCCACAAAATTTACAGAATTAACTGTAGCATTACCTGCATTGATTGCATTAGAAGGCTTTACTGCCATAATCAAAACCCTTTATTTTCCCTGGCCTTTAGCCACTTAGTTAATGAAATAAGTCCCACAACAAATAGAATAATTGCAATTACACAATTAGCAATACTTTTTGATATATAATTATTTCTATATATATCAATCATATTTTGATAACTATATATTTTTCCTGTTTGAATAATTGTGAGTTCATAAATTGTTTTCTTATCATTAATTCTAGCAATAATCTCCTTACCATAAAAAAAACGTGGGTCTTGGCATAATTCATTATTTCCCTCATTGCAAAATCCTTGCCTTTCCCTTTTCAGAGCGATCCACTTACATTGCCCCAAACCATAGCTTCCGCCGCCATTGCTCGCGCCAAAGCTGTTCAATGGCCGTTGTGGGTTGTCGCAATAAATATTAATATTGCCATTATTTGTCTGAATATATATACCATCATGTCTGTTATTATAGGGTTTAGGAGGTGCTCGTTCATCAGAGATAATTGTTCCATAAATGGTATTGAGCGACTCATATGATGGCTGTCCGTTCATATAATAGTTATATTGAATAAGTAAGCGAATACTTAAAAATATAAAGAGAATATCTAGAAATAATATGGGTATCCACACCTTCTTAAAATCAAACTTAAATCCCATCAAAAAAGGTTTTTTATTTTTATTTACCATCTTTACAATCCTTAATAACATAGCTTATCTAAATCGAACACCCATAGCCTGTGTATACGTTCTCTCTTGCTCAGATTCAAATCTTTCTGATTTTTATTATGATACTCAAAAATTTTAGAACTTTTATCAGCAAGCGTAGCCTGTGTAGGGTGTGTGCCATAGGCACGCACGCGTTCTCTCTCATTCAAATCCTCCTAATTTTTATTATAAATACTCAAGAATTTTAGAACCTTTAAAATGCTTAAGCGTCAATGATAAAACGCGTGCGTGCCTATGGCACACACCCTTGTATATTAAAACCAATGTACCATAGCATCCAAACAGGTTATCCGCCTCCGTACACACCCTGGGATTTCCACATCCGCGAAGT
>NZ_SLXE01000031.1 GCF_004341385.1 Uruburuella suis | reverse complement strand
TGCGTGTATGCACAAATTGCTGCGAATTCTGAATGCGAGAGTGCGCGATTACCTCCAATCAGAGCGCCTCGCTCACGCTTGATTTTAAGTGTTTAGTGTTTTTGACTGACGAGTTGGAAACGCAGTTGCAGCGCAAATTGCTGAGTATTCTGAATGGAAGCGTACGCAATTATCTCCATTCAGACGGCCTCTCCTGCGCTTGATTTTCAGTGTTTGGTGTTTTTGACTGACGAGTTGAAAACACAGTTGCTACGCGCGAATCAAAGCCCGACGCCCGACGTAGCGTGCAACTCAACCACCCACACTTGGCAGGATTAACGATTAAAGAAAAATGTAAGCAAACAGCACGAAAACCAAACAAAGGCCGTCTGAAAAAGGTTTCAGACGGCCTTTCAATGCAAGCATGAAAAACGCCTTGTTTCAAAACAAGGCGTTGGGTGAGAGAACAATGTTTGACTTTAACTTCATGATAACGCTTGTTGCAGAAAATCACTGTTGTCAGTGTTTGGCGCATCATCACCGTGTTTCAGCCAAGTTTCCGTGCCGTGCGGCTTATCGGAAAACGGTTTATTGCAAAAAAGATGTTTACTTGGTGTGCGCCGCGAGTGGCGTTCGGTTGCCGAGACCTGCTGTTTAAGCGGCCGCTGCCGGCATCATCTATTTGCACCAAGTAACTGCCTGCGGGTTTAAATCGACGGATACGCCGTTTGCGCAGATGTGTTTGATGGTTTGTACATCACAGGCTTCAACAAGCCACAGGCAGCCAATGCAATACTGAACGGCAAAAATGCAATCAATATATCCATCAACGCTCCTTCTTTATGTGAATACGGCTCTACCGTAACAAAACTTTCATCTGCCTGCAAGCGCCTTTACACAGAAAAAATCCGCGCCTTCCACCCGCCATAAAGCCCTATAGAACCGCACACCGCTTTCGCTATATAATCGCAGCACTTCAACCCGCCGGCTGCCCATCATGACCAACTGCTACACCCTGCCCGACACCCGCCCCTATCCCACCGATCCCGTAAAAAACGAATTGCTGCTTTATGCCGGCCAGATTGCGCAAAGCAGCAGCATCGCACAACGCAAGCTGGCGCAGGAATCGCTGGCGGCCGGCATCTACACCATGTTGCAGCAAAACCATTATCTGGGTTTGTCGGTGGCCATGAGCATGGCGCCCGACACCGCTGCTTATCAGGCTTTATTCAACAGCCTCGATGGCGCTTTGCAGGCCAAAACCGATGAAGAAGTGCAATGGTTTGCGCTGCCGGTGGTGCTGGTGGCCGGCTGCAAACAGGCGCAAAGCCGCTCAGCCGATGCGCCCGCGCTCGAGCTGGCCGCCTGCTTGGCCGATTATCCGGCCTTGCGCCCGCTCGCACAGGCCGATTGGCTGCCCAAGCTTGTGCACGCGCAAGATTTGGCGGCGGTAAACGCCGGCCAATGGTTTGCCGCCAAGCAAAGCCGCGAAGCCGCCGCAGCTTTTGCCGCCACGCTGCCGCAAGCCGATTTGGCCTTTCCCGAAGGCCAGTCGGTGCAGGTGGTGTTTGCGTTGGGCTATGGCAGCAAAGCGCTTCAAGCCGCTTTGCTGCCTTTGAAAGAGGCCGCACTGCCGCTGATGCAGGTGTGGCAGCAGGCGCTCACGCAAAGCGGCCTGACCTTATTTGCCAACCCGCTTCAGCCCGCCACGCCGCTGGCCGCGCTCACCGAGGGCAGCCATATGCGCCAACGCATGGCACTGGACGTGTTTGCCACCAACGCCATCCGAGCCATCCGCCTGCAAAGCCCGCGCGTGGGCGTGGTGATGGCTGCGCAGCAAGGCGGCACGCTGCTGTTTGGCTTCAACGCCACCGATGGCGCTTTTGAAGTGGCCGAGCAAGTGTTTGCCTGGCCGCTCTCGCCGGTGGAGCGCATCGAAACCGTGCAACAAGATTTTCTGGATTTGATGGTGGAATGCCAAGTGGAACACATCCGCCTGCTGCACGATGCGCTGCCCGAACGCACCGAATTGCCCACTTATGCGCAGGCACTCAACCTGCCCGGCCACAACCCTTTATTTGCCGAGCACCACTGATGAAAAACCACGCTGTTTTATTTGTGTGCCTGGGCAACATCTGCCGCTCGCCCATGGCCGAATATGTGTTGCGCCACCGCGCTGCCGAAGCCGGCGTGGCGCACCGCATTCATGTGCAAAGCTGCGGCACTTCGGGCTGGCACGATGGCGAAAACATGCATCAGGGCACACGCCGCACCTTGCAGCAACACGGCATTGCCGCCACAGGCTTTAGCAGCAGCAAAATCCGCCGCCAAGATATCGATGCTTACAATTTTCTGATTGTGATGGACGACGACAACCTCACCGAGCTCGAACGCCTTTTCGGCCGCCAAGCGCACAAAATTTTCAAGCTCTCCGACTTGCTGCCCGATTCGGGCTACAACGAAGTGCCCGACCCTTGGTATAGCGGCGATTTCGATGAAACCTACACGCTCGTGCGCGCCGGCAGCGATGCTTTATTGAAGAAGTTGGGTTTGCTGTAAGTGTGCCGTTATCCGCAAAGAGGCCGTCTGAAAGATGAATGTTTCAGACGGCCTTGAATTTTTGCTTTGGCCGATAGGCTGAAATTTAGCGGGCACAAGGGAAAAGCTTGTTCTGCGAACAAGTGTCGGATTCGAGAATCCGACCTACGCCGCTGCAATCATTTGCAGCATAAACCGAAGGCCGTCTGAAACGTTTCAGACGGCCTTCGTTGATGCATTCAGATTCAAAAACATCTTTGTCTACAACCACGCCGCAGGCACTTTAATCGCGCTTTTTCAACACCCACGCCCACACCATTTCCACCAGCACCGGCGCTTCGCCGCTCTCGTCGCCCACTTCGCAAGGCACAATCATATTGCCGCGCTCTTCGTTTTGCAGGCGTGCCGCCATCTCTTCGCTGATGTGCGCCACGGCATACATATTGCCCTCGGCGCGTTTCACATATTGGGCATTCATCGATTTGAGCAAAATCAGCTTATCGTCGGGCGTGTTCATCTGTGTGGCAAAGCCGGTGGCGGTTTCGGCCAACAACGCCATGGCGCAGGCGTGCACGCCGCCGATGTGGTTTTGCACCGCGCGCCGGTTGCGCACGCTCACGCGCACCTGCTCGCGGCTGATGTGTTCAAAGCGCAGGCCGGCCGTGCCCAAAAAAGGCACAAAGCGGCCCATCAGGCGGGTTTGCACGGCTTCGCGCCAAGAAGCGGGCAATTTATTCAAGCGGCCGAGGCTGCGGTACATTTTATTTTCAATACGCATGGTTTCTCTCTTTGATTTTATGGTTGGGGCACAAATGCGGGTTGTGCGTTCAGACGGCATCATAAAAGCATTTGCGCCCTGAAGAACAGCATGTTTTTAGTGCCTTTATACCAAATGATAAAACAACAAGGCCGTCTGAAAAAAGTTTCAGACGGCCTTGTATGTCAAGCCAATCTACAAATGCTGCTCATACGGATAGCTCATCGGCTGCCCCGATTTTTTCCGCCCCAAATAATCTTGATAAGCCGCGCGCACTTCTTTGCGCAGCAGGAAAAGCGCCAGCAGGTTGGGCATCACCATAAAGCCGTTAAACATATCCGACATATTCCACACCACATCCACCTTACCCAAAGCGCCAAGCACAATGGCACACAACACCAGCGTGCGGTAAGTGCCCAAGCCGCGGTGTTTGAAGAGATAGCGGATATTCGATTCGCCGAAATAATACCAGCCGATAATGGTGGTAAACGCAAAAAAAGTCAGGCACACGGCCAAGAGCTTCTGCCCCCAATGGCCGAAAGCAATGTGAAACGCCTCTTGCGTGACCGCCGCGCCTTTGAGGCCGAGCAGATTGGCATCGGTGAGCAAAATAATCAGCGCAGTGGCGGTGCACACCAACAGCGTGTCGATAAACACGCCGATAAAAGCCACTATGCCTTGCTGCACCGGGTGCGCCACTTGCGCAGTGGCGTGCGCATGCGGGGTGGAGCCCATGCCCGCTTCATTGGAAAAGAGCCCGCGCGCCACGCCGAAGCGGATGGCTTCGCGCACCGAAATGCCGGCCAGGCCGCCGCCCAGCGCCGCCGGGTCGAAAGCCGCCACCACAATCTGACGCATCACCGGCACGATATGCGCAGAAAACTGCACCAAAATCACCAGCGCGCAAATCATGTAAACCAGCGCCATAAACGGCACCACAAATTGGGCAAATTTGGCAATGCGCTCGATGCCGCCCACAATAATCGCCGCCGCCAGCGCCGCAATCACCAGTCCCACCGCTAAAGGCGGCAAGTCAAACGCCACCGTCACCGCCGAAGTGATGGAATTGGATTGAGTGGCATTGCCGATAAAGCCCAGCGCCAAAATCAGCGCCACCGAAAACACGCCTGCCAAGAGCCGCGCCGGCCGGTAGCCGAGCTTGGGCGTGAGGCCGTGGGTGATGTAAAAAGCGGGGCCGCCGATATATTTGCCGTGGCTCACCACGCGGTATTTCTGCGCCAACACCGCTTCGGAAAAAATGGTCGACATGCCCAAAATCGCCGAGAGCCACATCCAGAAAATCGCGCCCGGCCCGCCCGCGGTGATGGCCGTGGCCACGCCGGCCACGTTGCCCGTGCCGATTTGCGCCGAAATCGCCACCGCCAGCGCCTGAAACGACGACAGCGATTTTTGGTCTTTACCGCCTTGGCCGCGTTTTTGAAACAAGCCACCAAACACCTGCTTCATGCCCTCGCCAAAGCGCGTAATCTGCGGCACGCCCAGATAAAGCGTGAAAAACAGCCCGATGCCGATCAAGCCGTAAATCAGCAGATAATCCCACAAAATATGGTTTACCGCGCTCACCCAGCTATTGAGTAGTTCTTCTGTCATCCCTCGCTCCCGCGTGCTTTATGAAACAATATTTCAAATTGATTTTCATTGGTTCGCCAATAAAATGCCGCCAATAATCATCAAACAGCCGTGATTTTACATGGAAAAATCAAAATATCGTTTTGCGCTGCATCAAATCCGGCCAACAGGCTTTCAGACGGCCTCAGCCAAAAAGGCTTAATCATGAAACTTTACTACCAAAATACCGCACCGTTTTTTATGCTAAAATACGCCCGTTTCAAACCCTCATTCCGCCACGCGGATACAGCAAGGAATACACATGGCCGGCCATAGCAAATGGGCGAATATCCAGCACAAAAAAGCCCGACAAGATGCCAAACGCGGCAAAATCTTCACCCGTTTGATCAAAGAAATCACCGTGGCTGCCCGCATGGGCGGCGGCGACCCCGCATCCAACCCGCGCCTGCGCCTAGCGATGGACAAAGCTTGGGATGCCAATATGCCCAAAGACAACGTGCAGCGCGCCATCGACAAAGGCACCGGCAACCTCGAGGGCGCCGACTACATCGAATTGCGCTACGAGGGCTACGGCATCGGCGGCGCTGCGCTGATGGTTGACTGCCTTACCGACAACAAAACCCGCACCGTGGCCGATGTGCGCCATGCCTTCACCAAAAACGGCGGCAACCTCGGCACCGATGGCTGCGTGGCGTTTAATTTCGTGCACCAAGGCTATTTATTGTTTGCCCCCGGCCTCGATGAAGACACGCTGATGGAAGCCGCGCTCGAAGCCGGTGCCGAAGATGTGGCCGCCCACGACGACGGCTCGTTTGAAGTGATCACCACACCGGGCAACTGGGCCGAAGTGAAAGCCGCGCTCGAAACGGCCGGCTTCAAATCGGAAGACGGCGACGTGACCATGCGCGCGCAAAACGAAACCGAATTGAGCGGCGAAGAAGCGGAAAAAATGCAAAAGCTGATCGATGCTCTGGAAGATCTCGACGATGTGCAAGAGGTGTATACCTCGGCGGTGTTGAATTTCGATTAAGCTTTTTTTGATTGTCGACACAAGGCCGTCTGAAACTTTGCTTTCAGACGGCCTTGGTTTGAATGAGCATGGCGTAGGTCGGATTCTCGAATCCGACACTTGCTCGAAGAGCAAGCTTTCCCGCGATGCCCGCCAAACTTCAGCCTATCGGCCAAATGCCGGACATAAACATCCCACCCACAACTTGTTTTCATTTTCATTATTTCAGACGGCCTGTTATGATACAGGCCGTCTGAAAACCTTGAACGAGCCGATTATATGTTACCCACCGCCGCGCCCTCCCACCGCAACGCCGCCGCCAGCCTGGTGGTGGGCTGCGTAGTATTCGGGCTGGGCAGCCTGATTGTGAAATTCGTGCCCGTGGGCGCTTATGCCATCGCTTTTTGGCGTTTGGCCGTGGCCGGAATAATTTTCTGGCTGCTGGCGCGTTTTTTCGGCCAGCGCCTGCCCAAAAACAAAAAAGCCGTCAAAATGGCGCTGATTTCCGGCGTGTTTCTCGGCTTTGATTTGGCGCTGTGGCACGAAAGCATTTATGCCGTGGGTCCGGGCATTTCCACCCTGCTCAACAGCCTGCAAATCTTTTTTCTCTCTGCCATCGGCTTTTTCTTTTTCGGCGAGCGCCAAACGCCGTTGCAATTATTGAGCCTCGTGATCGCCATCAGCGGTGTGGCGCTCATCGGCAGCCCCGAGCTTAGCCACAACAGCGCGGCCGTGTGGGGCTTTGTGAGCGGCATCACCTCGGGCGCGATGCTGGCGCTCTCGATGATTTTCATCCGCGAAACCCATAAAATCGAAAAAACGCCGCTGTTTCCGATGATGCTGTTGGTGAGCCTGGGCGGCATGGCCGCGCTGGTGCTGCCCTCGCTGCTTTTCAACAGCAGCAATCTTTATCCCACCAATTGGCACGATGTCGGCCTGATTCTGATTTACGGCGCCGTGATGCAATGCCTGGCCTGGGGCATGATTGCCTATGCTGTGCCGCTGTTGCCGCTCACCCTCACCGGCCTTTTGCTCTTGAGCGAGCCGGTGGCCGCGCTTTTGATTGATTATTTCTGGCTGCACAAGCCCATCAACGGCCTGCAATGGGGCGGCGCCGCGCTCACGCTGTTTGCCATTTATCTGGGCTCGCTCAAAAGCAAACATGCTTAAACAGCCCTACATTTAGAATCAACAGCATCCCTCACACAGAGGCCGTCTGAAACTTTTCATACCAATCCAAAAAAAATAACCTAACTTCGTTGGCTCGCCTAGCCGTACTAGGTGTACTGTCTTCGGCTCGCCGCCTTGTTAGCTTACTTTTTTTGAATTGGTATCAGACGGCCTCTGTGATCAACAGCGCATGTCATGCACCCGCCGCACCCCATCCCAACCGTGCGAAACGCCGCCGAATCGTGTAAAATCCACTTTTACAATCATCAGGCCGTCTGAAAAAACATTATGAATAAATTTGCCTCCGCCCTTTCCACCGCGCTGGGCCGCTGCATCGCCACCAAAGCCGTGAGCGAAGAAGGCGCGCCGGTGGGCTTTATGTATCGCGAAGCGCCGGTGTTTGAAAACGACAGCGGCTGGCGCTTTTTCAGCGGCGACGAAACCGACGAATATTGCGACAACCCCGATAATTTCACCGTTTACAGCATCAGCGACATCACCCAAAGCAACCCGGCGGTAAACGAATTCATCAATCAACCCGAAGGCAGCGCTTGGGAATCAAACGAACAAGGCGAATTTCAAGCCGTGGCCGACTGGCAGCCGAAAGACTGATTTTCCCGCCGCCATCATTATGCACGGCCGCCGGCTTGAATAGCCCAAAACCCACCTTAATTAAAATAGAGAGAATGCCATGAAAACCCTGCTCCCCAACCTCAACGGCAAAGGCCTGCGCATCGGCATTGTGCAAGCACGTTTCAGCAACGAAATCGGCAGCGCCATGCTGCAAGTGTGCACCGACAAGCTGCAAGAAATGGGCGTGAAAACCAAACACATCACCATCGCCACCGTGCCCGGCGCGCTGGAAGTGGCGCTGGTGCTGCAAAACATGGCCGCCTCGGGCCGCTACGATGCCTTAGTGGCCATCGGCGCCGTGATTCGCGGCGAAACTTATCATTTCGAGCTGGTGGCCAACGAATCGGGCGCCGCCATCACCCGCGTGGGGCTGGATTTCAACATCCCGATTGCCAACGCCGTGCTCACCACCGAAAACGATGAGCAAGCGCATGTGCGCATCGAAGAAAAAGCCCGCGATGCCGCCGTGGTGGCGGTGGAATGCGCCAACCTGATCAACACCTTAATCGGTGCCGACGATTAATTTTTTGTTCAGACGGCCTGTTGGCGCAAGCATTTTGCCAACAGGCCGTCTGAACGCTATTGCAAGGAAGCCCTTATGAAAACCGCCCGCCGCCGCGCCCGCGAATTTGCCGTGCAGGCACTTTACCAAGCCGCGCTCAACCAAAGCAGCGCCGCCGAAGTGACGCAAAACATCCGCGAAAGCAGCGATTTTGCCAAAGCCGACGAGCCTTTGTTTACCGCCATTTTCTTTGGCGCCCACGCCAACCAGCGCGATTACATGCAACAAATCCGCCCGCTGCTCGACCGCGATGAAAACGATTTGAGCCCCATCGAGCGCGCCGTGCTGCTGATGGCCTGCCACGAATTGGCCGCTATGCCCGAAACCCCTTATCCGGTGATCATCAACGAAGCCATTGAAGTGACCAAAACCTTCGGCGGCACCGACGGCCACAAATTTGTAAACGGCATACTCGACAAACTGGCGGTGCAATTGCGCCCCAACGACCCTAAACGCAATTGAGCCGCAGCTGAATCAAAGGCCGTCTGAAACGTTTTCAGACGGCCTTTTTCAATCACCCCCGCCAAACCCGTAGGTACGGTTAGGCCGCAGGCCGTAACCGTACGCATGCGAATCAAGCAGAATGTGCCCTATTCCGACAAGTCCGAAGCGCGTTCGCACTCATGCGTACGATTACGCTGCGCTAATCGTACCTACGCACTGGCCGTGCACTCGCCAAACCCGTAGGTACGGTTAGGCCGCAGGCCGTAACCGTACGCATGCGAATCAAGCAGAATGTACCCTATTCCGACAAGTCCGAAACTCGTGCGTATCCATGCGTACGATTACGCTGCGCTAATCGTACCTACGCTGCTATGCCGCATGCCGGTGGTAATGCCGCAATGCGTGCTCTTTGCGGCGGGGGCTGCTGAAGGCAGACACGCGCTTGAGATAGCCGATCACGCGGGTGCCGTAATCGATATCGCGGCTGCCGCAGGCGCTGCACGCTTCTCGGGTGCGTTTGTCGATGTGGCCGCATTCGTTGCAGATGGTGATTTTCACGTTCACGCAGAAATAATTGCAGCCGGTGCGGGCGGCGATGTTAAGCAGCGAGCGGTAGCCGCTTCGGCTTAAGGCTTCGTCCAAATTCAAGTGCAGCGCCGAGCCGCCGTCGAGCCATTCGGTGAGCTCGCGCCCATGCAGCAGAAATTTATCGAGCGCGTTGGTTTTATCGTCTTCCACCACATAAAAATACGAATTATAGCAATCGCGCGCCACTTTATAGCCGTCGGCTTTGTCCCATTGGGCGTTTTTCGCGCCGAGGTTTTCTGCCGGTACAAATTCGGTGTTGAAACGCACGCCGTATTGTTTCGAGGCGGCTTTGTTGGCTTCGAAAATGGTTTTCAGACGGCCTTGCACAAATTCGATGTATTCGGGATTGTAGCCCACAGCAATACCGCAGGCTTCGGCCGCTTCGGCCATGCCGTTGATGCCGATGGTGAGAAACTGTTTGTCGAGCGTGATAAAGCCGGCATCGTAAACCGGCAACATGCCGGCGGCCTGATATTCTTCCATCAGCTTGCGATAGGCATATTGATAGCGGTGGACTTTGCCCACTTCTGTTGCCAAGTCGCGCCCGTCTTGCTCGAGCCGGTTCATATTGAGCGTGATCACATTAATCGAGCCGGTGGCCACGCCGCCTGCGCCCAAGGTGTAGGAAAAAGTGCGGTCGTCGATTTGGTTGCGCAAGCGACAGCAAGAGGCAAGCGAATCGGGATTGTCGGAAAGATAAACGAAAAACGAATTGCCCTCGGCCAATTCTTGCGCCATTTCGTCGGCAAACTGTTTATCCTTGCATTCGCCCTTGTCGGTGAGCATGGCGGCGGTAACCACCGGAAAAGTGAGCACCGATTTGCTGCGCTCTTGATTAAACCATTTGAGAAAATAATTTTGCAGCCGCGCCACGCTTTGCCACTCGGGTTTGGTGAAATCGGGAAACACAAAATCGCCGAACATGGCCTCGAAATAATGCGCGTCATAAAGCGAAATATTCCAAAACACGCTCTGATAGCCGCGCGCGGCGGCGGGCTGGTTGATGCTGTACACCACATGCTGCAAATGGTTGGCCACTTCGTGCGCGTGGGTGCTTAGATAATCATCGCCATAATCGCGGCGGGCGAAATAATCGAAATAAGTGAGAAATTCCACCGTGGCCACCGCGCCGGCAAATTGGGCGCTGATGGCAAACACCAAATTGACAAACGAGCCGCAAAAAGAAGCCAGATGTTTGGGCGCTTGCGATTCGCCGCCAAGCTTGGCTAGCCCGTCGCGCAGGAAAGGATAAAGCGTTACCGACACGCAATAAGGCTTGAGGCTGGTTTCATCGTGCACATAAATTTCGTGCGCCTCAATCTGGCGGATGTATTCCTGCGCCCATTCTGCGCCGAAAAGCTCGCTGATTTTTCGGCTCACTTGCGCGCGGTTGACCTGCACCAGAAAATCCTTCATCAATTCGTTTTCCATGGTGGCGATATTTTTATGCGTTACATTGGCGTTGGCGTCCATTTTCGAGCCATCGGCCGCGTTGGCAGCGGCGATATAGTCGTCCATAAAACGCAGCTTGCCGTGAAGTTGTTCGGGATGCAGCCGAATCATAGGGTTTCTCCTTGAAACAAATGATTGAGGTTGGCGCCGGAGCGCAAGTCGGTAAATTGTTGATTGGTGGCCGGATTGTTCAAGCCGCCGCGCTTGGGCAGCCAGCGGCCGGTTTTCAGATAAGTGAGGTGCGGCAGCAAAGAAGCGCTCAGCTCGTTGCGCTCAAGGCCGGTGTAGAGGCAGGTGTGCAGCCCTTCTTCGCGGGCAATGCGCAGCATGCCCTCAAGCAACGCGCCATGCCATTCACCGCCCATAAACAGCACGCAGCTGATCAGGCCGCGATATTGCTGCAAACGGCTGCGCAAATAATCTTCGCTCAACACCGCACCCCGCCCTGCTTTCCAGCTGCCGCTGCTGTGGCAGCCTTGGCAGCGCAGCGGGCAGCCCGAGCAGAGAAACGCCAGCGACACTTCCCCCGGCACTTCCTGCCACACGATTTCCTCGCGATCAAACCTGAGCTGCTGCATCACTCGCCCCTAAAAATACCATATCTAGTATGAAAACATGCCGCCAACCACTAAATATGGTATTTTATGGATTTTCCGATTCGGCTTTCTGACCTGCATCAAGTTACGGCAGGCAACAATGTAAAAGATGAATGCAAAATGATTATTTGAAAATCAATCAACAAAGGCCGTCTGAAAAATATTCAGACGGCCTCTCATTTTCAACACGGCAAGCGTGTTTTACGCCAACATCGCCGCGAGATGAAATATAGTGGAATGCAGGAAGAAGTGACACAACGGGTGGGTTGGGTTGAAAACCCAACAAGCCCACAGGCCATCTGAAACGTTGGGTTTGGCAACCCAACCTACCTGTTATAGTGCGTAGTTTTGTATCCCTTTTTCTTGCATGCCACTATATAAACACCCCTAATCCACCACCCTTTGCCCGGGCAGCCGCCCCGCCCAATCGCAGGCAAACTGCCAGGCAATGCGCCCCGAGCGGCTGCCGCGCATCAACGACCAATTGAGCGCGGCGTGGCGGGCGGTGTCGTCCAGCGGTAGGCCGAAATCGGCGAGCCAGTTTTCCACCGCTTGCAGATAATCGTTTTGGTCAAACGGGTAAAAGCTCAGCCACAAGCCGAAACGGTCGGAAAGCGACACTTTTTCTTCCACCGCCTCTTTGGGCTGCACCTCGCCGCGTATGCCGGTGGTGGCCTGGTTTTCATCCATATATTCGGGCATCAGGTGGCGGCGGTTGGACGTGGCATACACCAGCACATTGTCACAGCGCTGCGAGAGGCCGCCGTCGAGCGCAGTTTTCAAGGCTTTATAAGTGTCTTCGCCGCTCTCAAACGACAAATCATCGCAAAACACAATAAACTTTTCCGGCCGCTTTTCCAGCAGCGTGAGCAAAGAAGGCAGGCTCACCAAATCGGTTTTGTCCACTTCGATCAGGCGCAGGCCGCACGCGGCATATTCGTGCAGCAGCGCCTTCACCAGCGACGATTTGCCCGTGCCGCGCGCGCCGCTCATCAGCACATTATTGGCCGGCCGCCCTTCGAGAAACTGCTCGGTGTTGCGCACCAGCCGCTGCATTTGCGTGTCCACTGCGGCTAAACGATTCAGCGGAAAAGTATGCGGATTGGGCAGGCTTTCCAACACGCCGCGCCGCCCCACGCTCTGCCAGCGGTAAGCCAGCGCCCGCCAATCCGGCTCGGCCGCTTCGGGCGGCAGCAAGGCATCGAGGCGGTTTAACACGGAAGCGGCTTGTTTTAAAAATTTGGCAAGTTTCATAATGTTTCAGACGGCCTGAGGGATGGATGTCGAGAAAAACCATTATGCAGCTTGAAATGAATACACACAAGAAAAGGCCGTCTGAAAAAATATTTCAGACGGCCTTATGGTTTTCATGCCATCTCACAACACCGTGTGCGGCGGCTCGTAATGGATGATGCCGCGGATTTTGTTTTGCTCGTTTACCAGCACCACTTTGGGCTCGTGGTTTTTTGCCTCTTCGTTGCTCATCAACACATACGACATAATAATCACGATGTCGCCCTTTTGCACCAGCCGCGCCGCCGCGCCGTTGAGGCAGATCACGCCGCTGCCGCGCTCGCCGGGAATGGTGTAGGTTTCCAGGCGCGCGCCGTTGTTGTTGTTTACAATTTGCACTTTTTCGTTCACACAAATGCCGGCCGCATCAAGCAGATCTTGATCAATGGTGATGCTGCCGACATAGTTTAAATCGGCTTCGGTAACGGTGGCGCGGTGGATTTTGCCGCCGAGCATGGTGCGGAACATGGCTTGCTTTCTTTAAAAATTCAAATGGTTATCAAGCTTTCAGACGGCATCTGAAGGCCGTCTGAAAGCTTGAAAAACACCACAGGCGTTTTCAGACGGCCTGTATTATAACCCCAAAGCGGCCTTCGCCCAGCGTAAATATGGAGCAAAGCCCCTACTCACCGGCTGCATCAGAATTTGCGGGCATTCATAGCTGTGCAAGGCGCGGATGGTTTTTTCTACGGCGGCATAATGGCAGCGGGCGGATTTGATGGTGAGGCGGATTTCGCCGTCGATGCGCGTTTCGCCCTGCCATTCATAATGGCTCCAAATGATTTCATATTGCACGCAGGCGGCGAGCTTTTTTTCCAGCAGCGCCGCGCCGATGCGCTGTGCTTCTTCGCGGTCGGCGGCGGTGGTGGTGATGATCACGGGTTTGTATGGCGGCATTTCAGACGGCCTAACTTGTTGATTAATTAAATATAGGAGAAAAAATGAAAACGGATACAAACATACACACAGAAGTTTAAACCGCGTGCGTGGCTGCGCCAAGCACCCTACCCGCGATTTGGGATTTCTTATTTCGCATCCGTTTTTCTTTGATTTCACTGCTGTCTGAAACCTTGGGTTTATCAACCCAATCTACGCTGTTACAGCCCTACTTCAGACGGCCTTTACATAAAATTCAACACCGGCCAGCCTTTTTCCGTGGCTTCTTGCAGCAACACTTCATCGGGATTCACCGCCACGGGGTCGCTCACATGGCGCAAGAGCGGTAAGTCGTTTTTCGAATCGCTGTAGAAATAGCTTTTGCCGTAGCTTTGCAGAGTTTCGCCGCGCGCAGCCAGCCATTCGTTCAGGCGTGTGATTTTGCCCTCTTTCAGGCTGGGTGTGCCGATATAGCCGCCGGTGTAGCGCCCGTTTTCACCGATTTCGAGCTGTGTGCCGATAATGTTTTCAATGCCGAACAAGTGGCAGATGGGTGTGATGATGAATTCGTTGGTGGAAGAAATCACCAGCAATTCGTCGCCGGTTTGGCGGTGGCTCTGCACCAGCATTTTCGCCATCGGGCTGATGTGCGGCAGAATGAATGCTTGGGTGAATTCGCGGTGCATGTCGGCCAATTCTTCCATGCTGAAGCGGGTGAGCGGCGCGAGCTGGAATTGCAGAAATTCATCGATATCGAGGCAGCCGTTGAGGTAATCTTGATAGAATTTGTCGTTTTTCATGCGCACAAATTCGGCATCGACCACGCCTTTTTGCATCAGGTATTGCGGCCAGGTGTTGTCGGAATCGGCGTTGATCAGCGTGTGGTCGAGATCGAAAATGGCGAGGTTGGTCATTCGGCTTCCTGTTGTTTTAAAAGCTGGCGCAGCAAGGGCAGCGTGATGCGCTTGCCCATCATCATGGAATAATTGTCCAGCGTGTCGAGCATCTGCACGAGGCTGTCCATATCGCGGCGCCAGTGGTTGAGCAGATAGGTGAAAATTTCGGGGTCGACGGTGAGCTGGCGGGCGGCGGCCATGTCGGCGAGCGCGGCGGTTTTTTCTTGGTCGCTCAAAGGCTTCACGTCATACACCAGGCAATAGCCCATGCGCGTGCGCAAGTCTTCGCGGATAAGCAATTGCTGCGGCGGCACATCGGCCGAGAGCAGCAAAAAACCTTTGCCGCTGTTGCGAAAGCGGTTAAACACGGCAAAAAGCAGCGCCTGCTCGTCATCATTGAGTTTTTCTGCCTGATCGATGGCCAGATAATCGGCTTCGAAAGCCTTGTCAGTGAGCGGCATGCGCGCGGCATCCACATAAGCGGCTTCGTGCCCCGCCTGCAAAGCCTGCGCCACCCATGCCTGCAAAAGATGGCTTTTGCCCGAGCCTTGCTGCCCCCACACATAAATAAACTGCCCGTGTTGCTGTTGCAGCACATGCAGCAATTCGGCATTGGCTGTGCCCAGAAATTTATCGAATCCGGGGTAGGCCTGGTGGGCGAAATCAAAAATAAGCTGGTTCACAAACAATCTTTTTGCGTTGGGCAATGTGCGCAATTGTACGTTGTTTCCACGCAGAGCGGCAAGCCGCGCCGTTTGTTTGATTCGTTTGGCGCGCCATGCTTTTTCCCCTAAAATAGCGAACTTCAAATCATGAAGGCCGTCTGAAACAGGGCCTTCTTAAGACTTTATTCAGACAGCCTGTTTAAAATCCCCGCTTCCCATCAAGAAAGACTATTCGTGATCAGCACCATTATCGATTTTATCCTGCACATCGACCAGCATCTGGCCGCTCTTTCCGCCGAATACGGCGTGTGGATTTATGCCATTTTGTTTTTAATCATCTTCTGCGAAACCGGCCTGGTGGTCACGCCTTTTCTGCCGGGCGACTCACTCTTGTTTGCCGCCGGCGGCATTGCCGCCTTGGGCGAAATGAATATTCACTTGATGGTGGCGCTGCTTTTGGTGGCCGCCATTTTGGGCGACGCGGTGAATTTCGCCATCGGAAAATATTTCGGCGCGCGCCTTTTTGCCAACCCCGATTCCAAAATCTTCCGCCGCGCCTATCTCGACAAAACCCACGCTTTTTATGAAAAACACGGCGGCAAAACCATTATCATCGCCCGCTTTGTGCCGATTGTGCGCACATTCGCGCCTTTTGTGGCCGGCATGGGCAATATGCACTACGGCCGCTTTATCCGCTACAACATCATCGGCGCCATTTTGTGGGTGGTGCTGTTTTCTTATGCCGGCTACTTTTTCGCCAACATTCCGCTGGTGAAAAACAACCTCGCGCTGGTGCTGGCCGCCATTATCGTGATTTCGGTGCTGCCCGGCGTAATCGAAGTGGTGCGTGCGCGCCGCGAAGCGAAACGGTAAGGCCGTCTGAAAAAGGCCGTCTGAAAACAATTTCAGACGGCCTTTTATTGCCCATCACCACTTCATACCCATTCAAAAAAATAATATACAAACAGACAGCCTGTAGGTCGGATTCTCGAATCCGACACTTGTTCGCAGAACAAGGCACGCACATCGCTTTGGCCGTTGGCCAAACGTCGGATTCAAGAATCCGACCTACGCGGATAATGTTGCCGAACTGCTTTTATTTTGTCAGGTTATTTTTTAGAATGGGTATCACACCACTTCAAACGCCGCCTGCACCACGCCGGCCAAATCCAGCGCCAGCTTGTCGCCGCTGTGCAGCTGCCCCACGCCGGCGGGCGTGCCGGTAAACACCACATCGCCTGCGCGCAAGCCATAGCTTTCAGCCAGCTCCTGCAAAATCGCCGCCAGCGGGTAAATCATGTGCGAGGTGTGGCCGTGTTGGCGCATTTCGCCATTCACTTTAAACGTGAATTCGCAATCTTGCGGCCGACTCAATTTATCCGCCGCCACAAAATCCGACACACAAGCCGCGCCGCGAAAACCTTTGGCCTTCGTCCACGGCAACCCTTTTTCTTTCAGACGGCCTTGCACATCGCGCGCGGTCAAATCCAGCCCCACGCCGTAGCCGGCAATGATTTTCAGCGGATTTTCTGCATCAATGCCGTCTGCGTCTTCACCAATCAGCAACACCAATTCGCATTCATAATGCACCGAGGCGCTGTAAGCCGGCAATTTAATGGCCGCACCCTGATGCAGAATGCTGTTGTTCGGTTTCATAAACACCACCGGCTCGGTGGGCGTTTCGTTTTTCAATTCGGCAATATGGTCGACATAATTGCGGCCGATGCAGAAGATATTGTTTACCTGCACCGGGCGGGTTTCGAGCATCACGTTCGGCATTTCAAGCTCCTTCGGTATTTTTCGAAAATAAAATCAGCAATATACAAAATGCTATAATGGAATGCATAAAAAAGTGCTACGGCGGGTAGGTTGGGTTGTAAACCCAACCAATTCACAAGCCGTCTGAAACGTTGGGTTTATCAACCCAACCTACGCCGTTGCAAAATGCAGTTGCGTGCAACTTTATTATTGCATTTCACTATATGCAAACTAAATTCAAGCAGGCTTTGCCCCATCACAAAAAGGCCGTCTGAAAACTTTTCAGACGGCCTTTTGATTATTTCGCATTTATCGCAGCAAGCACTTTTTCCACCACTTCGCCCACGGGCACGCTTTGCGATTCACCCGCGCGGCGTTCGGCGTATTCGACATTGCCTTCTTTCAAGGCGCGGTCGCCGATGACGATGCGGTGCGGGATGCCGAGCAGCTCGGAATCGTTGAGCAACACGCCGGCGCGCTCGTCGCGGTCGTCGAGCAGCACGTCGGCGCCGGCGGCGAGCAGGTCGGCATAAAGCTTATCGGCCGCTTCGCGCACGCTGTCGGATTTTTTATAGTTCATCGGCACAATCACCACGGCAAAGGGTGCCATGGCGTCGGTCCAGATGATGCCGCGCTCGTCGTTGTTTTGCTCGATGGCGGCGGCCACGATGCGGGTGATGCCGATGCCGTAGCAGCCCATTTCCATCACTTTGGCTTTGCCGTTGTTGTCGAGCACGGTGGCGTTCATGGCTTCGGAATATTTGGTGCGCAATTGGAACACATGGCCCACTTCGATACCGCGTGCGAGTTTCAGACGGCCTTCACCATCGGGACTCTCATCGCCTTCGATCACGTTGCGCAAATCGACAAATTGCGGCTCGGCGGCATCGCGGCCGAAGTTGAAGCCGGTGTAGTGTTGGTCGTCTTCATTGGCGCCAATCACCCAATCGGCGCCTTTTTCGGTGGCGAAATCGGCATACACGCGGCCGGTGAAACCCACGGGGCCGAGCGAGCCGCCATTGGCGCCGAATTGGGCGCGGATTTGCGCGGGGTCGGCCATGGTGAGCGGGGTTTTCACGCCGGCGAGTTTTTCGGCTTTGATGTCGTTGAATTCGTGGTCGCCGCGCAAGAGCAGCAGCACGATTTCGCCTGCTTCTTCGCCTTCCACCACAATGGATTTGAGCGTTTGTTCAATCGGAATATTTAAAAATGCCACCAAGGCGGCGATGGTTTTCACATCGGGGGTGTGCACTTTGGCCAATTGGGCAGCGGCGGCAGCGCGCGCGCCTGCCAGCGGCAGGGTGGCGGCCAATTCGACGTTGGCGGCGAAATCGGAAGTGTCGCTATAGGCAATCACGTCTTCACCGCTCTCGGCCAGCACTTGGAATTCGTGCGAGCCGGTGCCGCCGATGCTGCCGGTGTCGGCGGCCACGGGGCGGTAGTTCAGGCCGAGGCGGTCGAAAATGCGGCAATAGGCGTCATACATGGGCTGATAGCCTTCGTTTACCAATGATTCGTAATCGGCGTGGAAGGAATAGGCATCTTTCATCACAAATTCGCGCGCGCGCATCACACCGAAACGCGGGCGCACTTCGTCGCGGAATTTGGTTTGGATGTGGTAGAAATTTTTCGGCAATTGTTTATAGCTGGTGATTTCTTTGCGCACGATGTCGGTAATCACTTCTTCGCAAGTGGGGCCCATACAGAAATCGCGGGTGTGACGGTCTTTGATGCGCAGCAATTCTTTGCCGTAAAATTCCCAGCGCCCGCTCTCTTGCCACAATTCAGCCGGCTGAATCACCGGCATCAGCAATTCCACTGCGCCTGCGCGGTTCATTTCTTCGCGCACAATGTTTTCCACTTTACGCAACACGCGCAAGCCCATCGGCATCCAAGTGTAGAGGCCGGAAGCCACGCCTTTCACCAAACCTGCGCGTATCATCAGCTGATGGCTGGGCAACGTGGCTTCGGCGGGGGCTTCTTTTAAGGTGGAAATAAAAAACTGGCTGGCTTTCATAATCGGTAAATTCTGGTGTGTAAAATGATGC
This sequence comes from Uruburuella suis, assembly GCF_004341385.1. Classification (GTDB taxonomy): domain Bacteria; phylum Pseudomonadota; class Gammaproteobacteria; order Burkholderiales; family Neisseriaceae; genus Neisseria; species Neisseria suis. Next base: position 7,592 of record NZ_SLXE01000031.1, on the reverse strand, counting down.
GTGATTGTACCGCGAAAAGGCGGCAGCAACATGTTTTTCTCGGCGGATTCGGCCATTTCGGGCGACTGTCAACCGCTTTCATACACAGCTTTCAGACGGCCTTGTTTTTGCTAAGCTTTTTCTTAATGGCGTTTCACCCTTTGATTGATTAAATTTAATTTATTGATTTTTATATGCTTTTTTATTGCCTGAATTTTAGGCAATGATAAACAGCGTTTGCTGCAACAAGGTTTTTTCCTCTTAAGCCCTATTTATACACAAGCTTATCCACAGATTTTGTGTATGGTTTGTGACACGTTGCGTTTGCATCCGCATGGTCGGCATAAAAGTTAAGCTTGTGTAAAACCCGCACTTGCCCGCTGCGTTTGTTGGGGCTAAAGTAAGCGTTTCGATAATATAGCAACCACACACTTCAATCAGGACAATAATATGGCCCATAAAACCCAACAAGATATTTTCGAACACAACCGCCTGTGGGCCGAGCAGAAATTGCAGGCCGACCCGCATTTTTTCGACACGCTCTCTGCCGCGCAAACGCCGGATTATCTTTATATCGGCTGCGCCGACAGCCGTGTGAGCGCCGAAGAAATGATGGGCATGGCACCGGGCGAAGTGTTTGTGCACCGCAACATCGCCAATATGGTCAATGCGCTCGACATCAACGCTGCTTCGGTGGTGCGCTATGCGGTGGAGCATTTGAAGGTGAAGCATATTGTGGTGTGCGGCCATTATCAGTGCGGCGGCATTTTGGCGGCCATGCAGCCGCGCGATTATGGCTTGCTCAACCCGTGGCTGCGCACCATACGCGATGTTTACCGCCTGCACCGCGATGAGCTTGATGCGATTGCCGACGAGCAGGCGCGCTACGATCGCTTGGTGGAATTAAACGTGCAGGAGCAATGCATCAATCTGATTAAAATCGCCTGTGTGCAAAAACGCTATCTGCACGAGCAATACCCCACCGTGCACGGCTGGGTGTTTGATATCCGCACAGGCCGTCTGAAAGATTTAAATATTGATTTCAAAGGCATTTTGAGCGACATTCAGCGGATTTACGATTTAACCGACAGCGAATGGTCGATGTAGGCAGGCAAGCGGGCAATACGCTGCCCGGTAAAAATATCAACCTATTGTTTATAAACAGTTATTCAAATTTTTGATGATAACCAAAGGCCGTCTGAAACATTTTTCAGACGGCCTTTGCTCTGTTAAAAAGCTTATACCCATTCAAAATAGCAAGCCAACCAAGCGGCGAGCCGCCGGCAATGCCAATAGCACGACAGGGCGAGTCAACGCAGTAAGATTATTTTTTGAGATGTGTATTACACGCCTTTTTTATCCAGATAGCTTTCATAATCGCCCAAATAATGCTCGTAGCCGCCTTGGCCGTCGAGCTCGATAATCTGGGTAGCCAGCGAGGACACAAACTGGCGGTCGTGCGACACGAAAATCAGCGTGCCGTTGTATTTTTCCAGCGCCATATTGAGCGATTCGATGCTTTCCATATCCATGTGGTTGGTGGGCTCATCCATCACCAGCACATTGGGCTTGAGCAAAATCAGCTTGCCGTAGAGCATGCGGCCTTTTTCGCCGCCGGAGAGCACCTGCACCTGTTTCACCACATCGTTGCTGCCGAAAAGCAGGCGGCCGAGGGTGCCGCGGATGACTTGCTCGTCGTCGCCCTCCTGCCCCCATTGGCGCATCCATTCGGTGAGGTTCATTTCCACATCGAAATCGTTTTCATGGTCTTGCGGGTAGTAGCCGACATTGGCTTTTTCCGCCCATTTGATGTGGCCGGCATCGGCGGCCAAGCCTTCGCTGTATTCAGGGGCAAACGCACCGGCCAGCAATTTGAGCAGCGTGGATTTGCCCGCGCCGTTGGGGCCGATAATCGCCAGGCGCTCGCCGGCATCGAGCATGAAATTGAGGTTTTTAAACAAAGGCACATCAAAGCGCTTGGCCACGCCGGCCGCTTCCACCGCTTGGCGGTGCAGCTTGCTTTTTTCGTCGGCTTCAAAGCGGATATACGGGTTTTGGCGGGTAGAAGGTTTCACCTCGACCATTTCCGACTTGATTTTATCGGCCTGTTTCAAGCGGCTGGTGGCTTGGCGGGCTTTGGATTTGTTGGCCGAAAAGCGCGCCACAAATTCTTGCAGCTCTTGCAGGCGTTCTTTGGCTTTGGCGTTGTCTTTCATCGCCCGTTCGCGCGATTGCGCCGAAGCGAGCATGTAGTCATCATAATTGCCCGGATAAATGGTGATGCTGTTGTAATCCACATCGGCCATATGCGTGCACACTTCGTTGAGAAAGTGGCGGTCGTGCGAGATGATGATCATGGTGGAATCGTATTGGTTCAACACGCCTTCGAGCCAGCGGATGGTGTTGATGTCCAAGTTATTGGTGGGCTCGTCGAGCAAGAGCACATCGGGCTTGGAAAACAAAGCCTGCGCCAGCAACACCCGCAGCTTGAAGCCGGGCGCCACTTCGCTCATCAGCGCATTGTGCAAATCTTCGGAAATGCCCACGCCGCTCAAAAGCTCGCCGGCGCGCGCTTCGGCGGTGTAGCCGTCGTATTCGGCGAACTTGGCTTCCAAATCGGCCGCACGCATATAATCGTCTTCGGTGGCATCGAGATTGGCATAAATCGCATCGCGCTCGGTCATCGCCGCCCACATTTCCACATGCCCCATCATCACCACATCGAGCACGCGCATGTCTTCATAAGCGAATTGGTCTTGACGCAATTTGCCCAAGCGCACGCCGTTTTCAATCGCCACTTCACCGCCGCTGGGCTCCAAATCGCCGCCGAGGATTTTCATAAAAGTCGACTTGCCCGAGCCGTTGGCGCCGATTAGGCCGTAGCGGTTGCCTTCGCCGAATTTCACAGATACATTTTCAAACAGCGGCTTGGCGCCAAACTGCATGGTAATGCCGTTGGTAGAAATCATTTTTCAATAAACCTTTTGCAAAAGAATCATTTAAATCGGCGGCGATTGTATCATATTCGGCCATCTGCTGCCGTGGTATCTTGAGACCGTCTGAATGTTCAGACGGCCTTCGGGCGCAAGCCGAAGCCGGGCGGGTATATATAGTGGAATGCATAAAAAAGTGATACGGGGGTAGGTTGGGTTGCAAACTCAACAAATCCACAAGCCGTCTGAAACGCTGGGTTTATCAAACTAACCTACGGCAGTTTCGTATCAATTTTTCTTGCATTTCACTATAGTGTTCGCCAGCACAATGTTTTTCTTTTCTTGATGATGCTCAGATTGTTTCTGAACAAAGCAAAGGCCGTCTGAAACCTTTCAGACGGCCTTTGCTTTATTTATCGCGCGCTCAGTCTTTATATTGCTGCAAGAGCTGATCGGCGGCCACAATCGCATCGTAAACCATGTCCGGTGTTACCTTGAAAGGCTCGTTGTGGATGGTTTCGCCCTCGGCGCAGGAAAGTTCGGCCACTTGGCGCCATTCGGCTTCTTTGAATTCTTTCAAACCCAAATCGGCCAAGGTAAGCGGCAGACCCACGGCTTTGATGATGCCGATCACTTCTTCCAATTCTTCAGACGGCACCCCTTCCATCACCAATTGGGTAACCAAGCCGAAAGCCACTTTTTCGCCGTGCATCGCGCCGTGCAGATCGTGCACCGCGGTCATGCCGTTGTGAATCGCGTGCGCCGCCGCCAAACCGCCGGATTCGGCACCCACGCCGCTCATGTAAATAGTGGCTTCGATGGTGCGTTCCAACGCGGGTGTCACCGCTTTGGCCGCCACGGCGCTCATGGCCTGCGGCGCGTAATCGCGTATGGTTTCATAACACATTTTGGCAATGCCCAAACCGGCCAGGCTCGGCTGCATCAGCACCAGATTGATGCCGTTGCTGGCATAGCAGGTGCGCGCTTCAAAATAAGTGGCCAAGCCGTCGCCCACACCGGCGGCGAAAAAGCGCGCCGGCTCGGCGGCCAGCAATTTGGTGTCGGCCAGCACGGCGTTGGGGTTATTCGGCAGGAAAAGATAGCGGTTAAACGAGCCGTCGGCATTGTAAACCACAGTCAGCGCGGTGCAGGGCGCATCGGTGGAAGCCAGCGTGGGGAAAATCACCACCGGCACGTTTTTGTAGTAAGCTACGGCTTTGGCGGTGTCGAGCGTTTTACCGCCGCCGATGCCCACCACAAAGCGGCAGCCGGCTTGGTCGAATTCGGCTTGCTGGCGGTTGATTTCTTCATCAGACGACTCGCCGCCAAACACGGTAAACACGCCTTTCACGCCGTGTTCAGCCAAGCTCGCTTTTGAATCGGCTGCGGCTTTTTCGGCGATAAAGGGGTCGCAGATAATCAGGCCGGCATCGCCGTATTGTTTGATGTGTTTGCCCAAATCGGCCAGCAAGCCGGCTTGGATCAGAAATTTCATCGGAGAGGTGATGGATTTAACGGCAGCCATTTCAAATTCCTTTCTGTGGGTGTGTGTCGTTGAAATTTAACTACAAATATACACTGCTGAGTCTGCTTGATATTGCGTCAAATCAAATAATACATGTTTGATTTTTATGGCTCACCTTTATTTAAACTTCCTAAACTTCTTTAATTGATTGAATTTAAATTATTTCAGACGGCCTTTATTATTTTATTTTATTATTAATGGAAATATTTTGAGCACTGAAAAAATCTACTACACCATCATTATTCTGGTGTCCGCCCTCTCCGTGCTGCTCAGCCCGTTTTTCTATATCCGGCGCGGCAAGCCGCAAAGCAGCCGGCCGGCTGCGCGGATGGGCTGGTGGCTGATTATCGCCAGCAATATTTTGGTGGCGCTGGTTTTATTCGCGGTGTGGTATTTCTGGCTGGCTTGAAAACGTATGCACAAATGCTTATATTGTCTTCATCTTCTTTTAAACCCTAATTAACGAGCCTGCCATGAAAAAAATATGGGCCATTTTGCTAATGAGCACCGCTGCGCCTGCTGTTGCCGCTTCTGTGTATGAGTGCAGCGGCAAAAACGGCCAAACCACTTACACCCAAAACCCTAGCGGCAGCCATTGCCGGCCGGCCAACTTGGGCGCGCCCAGCATTTACAGCGCTGCCCCTGTGCCTGCCATTCGCAACACAGAAGCACCTGCAGCAGCGCCCGCAGCCAGCAGCCATCAAAGCGATGTGCAGCGCGCGCAGGAAGAATTGGCGCAGGCACAAAAGAATCTAGAGGCCGGCCGACAAGTGCGCTATGGCAATGAGCGCAATTATGCCCGCTATCAGCAGCGCATTCAGGGCCTGGAGCAAGCCGTGCAAAACGCACGTCAGAAATTGGAGCAAGCCCAAGGCGGGCAAATAGCTGATTGAAGAAAACAAAAAATGCCGTCTGAAATCGTTCAGACGGCATTTTTAATGCTTATTGCTTCATAGTAATACCCATTCAAAAAAGTAAGCTAACAAGGCTGCAAGCCTGCGACAGTACAACGAGTACGGCAAAGCAAGACAACGAAGTTAGGTTATTTTTTGGATTGGTATAATACCCATTCGAAAAAATAATATACAAACAGGCAGCCTGTAGGTCGGATTCTCGAATCCGACACTTGTTCGCAGAACAAGGCACGCACATCGCTTTGGCCGTTGGCCAAACGTCGGATTCAAGAATCCGACCTACGCGAATGATGCTGCCGAACTGCTTTTATTTTGTAAGGTTATTTTTTAGAATTGGTATAACAAGGCAGATTGGGTTCGCTTCAAACCTAAGCGCCTACCTGCACAGAAGCAGCGGGCTTGAGTTATGCAAAGGCCGTCTGAAAGGTTTTCAAACGGCCTTTGCATATTACACAACAATGATTTATTTATTTGAATCGGCATCAGCCCTGTTTCAGCGCCAGCAGCAGCTTATCGTGTATTCCGCCAAAACCGCCGTTGCTCATCACCAAAATATGATCGCCTGTTCTCGTTTCGTGCACAATTTCTGCCACAAAAGCCTCAAAATCCCCGCCTACATGCAACTTCTCGCCCAAAGGTGCCAGCGCTTCAGCCACATCCCAATCCACTTCTCCCGCATAGCAAAACACCTGATCCGCCGCTTGCAGGCTCTCGGGTAAAGCCGCTTTCATGCTGCCCAGCTTCATCGTGTTTGAGCGCGGCTCCAGCACCGCCAAGATGCGTGCCTTGCCCACTTTTTGACGCAAGCCGGCCACGGTGGTGGCAATGGCGGTGGGGTGGTGGGCAAAATCATCATATACCGTGATGCCGTTTTGCGTGCCTTTGATTTCCATGCGCCGCTTCACATTTTTAAAATCCCCCAAGGCTTCACATGCCGCCGCAACAGACACACCCACATGACGGGCAGCCGCAATAGCGGCCAAAGCATTCAGCCGGTTGTGCTCACCCATCAGCACCCAAGCCACATGCCCCACTTTTTCACCGTGTAAACGCACATCAAATGCCCCATCGGCCTGCACATTGGCCACCTGCCAGCCATCGTGGTTGCCAAAAAATTCCACCGGCGTCCAGCAGCCTTTATCGAGCGTTTCGCGCAGGGCAGGCTCCGTGCCGTTGCAGACAATCAGCCCTTCACCCGGCACGGTGCGCACCAAATGATGAAATTGGGTTTGAATCGCGGCCAAATCCGCAAAAATATCGGCATGATCGAATTCAAGATTATTCAACACACATGTTCGTGGGCGGTAATGCACAAATTTGCTGCGCTTATCGAAAAAAGCCGTATCATATTCATCGGCTTCAATCACGAAAAACGGCGAACGGCTGCCCGAATCTTGAGCAGGCGCTTGCGGCAAGCGCGCCGACACACTGAAATTTTGCGGCACCCCGCCGATTAGGAAACCGGGCGCCAAACCGGCATACTCCAACACCCAAGCCAACATGCTGGCCGTGGTGGTTTTACCGTGCGTGCCCGCCACCGCCAGCACCCAACGGCTGTGCAACACATTTTCCGCCAACCATTGCGGCCCGGAAACATAAGGCAAACCCCGATTGAGAATCGCCTCAACCACCGGCATGCCCCGTTTGGCCACATTGCCAATCACATACACATCAGCCGCAAAATCTTGCAACTGCGCCACATCAAAACCCTCATGCACATCAATGCCGAGCGCTTCGAGCTGGGTGCTCATCGGCGGATACATTTTGGCATCGCAACCGCTCACCTTAAAGCCGGCTTCTTTTGCAATAGCGGCCACGCCGCCCATAAACGTGCCGCCAATGCCGATAATATGGATATGTTTCATGATTGTGCTGTGTGAAAAATAAAAACGTATTATAGCCCAATGCCTTTTGGCGTGATATGTCCGATACCATGCAAACTCATTCTCATCCGACATTGCAACGCTCAAAACACCACCGCGGCACGTGATTTACTATCGATTATTTTAAGACTGAACAAACACACCAAAGGCCGTCTGAAAGCCGTATGAGTATTCAGACGGCCTTTAAGCCTGCTATTTCGTATTGGCTATTGACCGGCTATTGGCCGCAGGCCGCAGCCGCCAAGAAGAAGCCCCGCTGATATTCAGCGGGGCTTCGGAAGGGGTGCCTGGCAGTGACCTACTTTCACATGGGTATCCACACTATCATCGGCGCTGAGTCGTTTCACGGTCCTGTTCG
>NZ_SLXE01000030.1 GCF_004341385.1 Uruburuella suis | reverse complement strand
TAAAAAGATCAGGCGTGAATGGCGGATTTCCTGTGTAGAAACTTTACTGTTTTGGTTCTTGAATCTTGTGTAACTTTTTTGAGCATTTCACTATATCTAACACAAAAAATTAAACCCTCACTTTAACTGCTATAAACCCGCTTCAACCCATCTAATAACGATCCAACCCACACAAGACATTCCAACATAAAAAAGCCGAAACCCGTTGATACGGTTTCGGCTTTTTATCTGCCAACCCTAAAATAACCTGACTGCATTCACTCGTATTGTTATCTCATGCCCGGCCGAAGCAAATAATCCTCATCTATCAAAATTAAAATAAAGAATCCAATTGCCCTTTTTGGCTGCCGCCGGAAGGCGCAGCAGGTGCCGCCGGTTCATTGCCAGCGCCGGCGTTATCCGCGCTACCTGTCGGATTCTGAGCAGCTGTTGCACCATCTTGCTCATTCGAGTTGAGCGGGCGGCTGGAGCGATTATCCAATGGCAGCGCGGGGTTCGTGGATTGCTGCTCTTTCAAATAATACTCCCCGTCCCTGCTCACCACACCAGCAGGTGCGCTCAAACCTTTGCTCGCCACACCATTTAAAGCATAGCGCATATAATCCACCCAAACAGGCAGTGCAATAGTGCCACCATAGCCCGCACGCCCCATACTTTGCGGCTTGTCGTAACCGATATACACCGCAGTAACCACATCGGGGTTAAACCCAACAAACCATGCATCTTTATTATCGTTGGTGGTGCCCGTTTTACCGGCAACATCTGAGCGGCCAAGCGCATTGGCACGTGTGGCGGTGCCATATCGCACCACATCGCGCATCATGTTATACATAATATAGGCATTGCGCGGATCGATGGCCTGAGGGGCATTTTCTTTAGCGATTAAAGGCTGCATTTGCGCACGCAAACGGTCTTGGCTGTCATAAATTCTATCAATCACATAAGACGACACCCGATAACCGCCATTGGCAAACACGGCATAACCTTCTGCCATTTTAATCGGCGTGGTTTCGCCCGTGCCCAGCGCCATCGACAAGCTGGCCGGAATTTCAGAAGCCGAAAAGCCAAACCGCTGGATATATTGCTGCGCATAACCCACACCGATAGACATCAAAATCCGGATGGAAACCATATTTTTGGATGCCGTTAATGCTTGACGCAAGGTGATGTTGCCTGCGTAGCGGCCGTCTGAATTTTTTGGATTCCAAGTGGAGCCATTAGGCCCTTTTCCCGGCAGCGACAGCGGTGCATCATTCACAATGGTCGAAGCCGTCATCCCTTTAGCCAATGCAGCAGAATAAACGAACGGCTTGAAAGAAGAGCCCGGCTGCCGCTGCGCCTGAGTGGCACGGTTAAAGGTTTTGCTGTGAAAATCGTAGCCGCCTACCAGCGCACGCACTGCGCCGGTTTTGGTATCCAGCGACACCAACGCACCTTGCAGCAGCGGCTCCTGCACCACAGTCCAGCCACCGTTGCTCCGTTTTTGCACCCGAATCAACGCACCCTTGCGGATTTGCGCATCACCCATCTGCTTATTATTCACCGCCCGCGCAGCAAAACCCAAATTAGCCTGCTTCAAAGTGGTTTGCTCACCATTGGGCAGCTGGATGGTCACACCTTGTTTATTTGCAGACACCACCACAGCAGGCGTCATGCCGTCAATCGTATAGAGGGAAGACAAATATTGGCTGATGGTTTCTTCTATATCTTCTGATTTACTTAAATCCAGATAATGCTCGGCACCGCGATAACGACTGCCCCGATCGAAATTGCGCAATGCTTTGCGCAATGCTGCTGTGGCCACGCGCTGGTTTTCAGAATTTACCGTGGTATAAACCTTAAAGCCCTGCGTGTACGCATCTTCACCATATTTTTCATACAATTCCTGGCGCGCCATTTCCGCCACATACAATGCGCTTTGGTCGATTTGCTGAACAAAGCGCTCATAATGCAATTCCTCCGCCATCGCTTGAGCTTTTTGTTGCGGCGTGATCATGCCCAATTCCTGCATATTGTTCAGGATATAGGCTTGGCGCAATTTAGCGCGCTCGGGATTGACCACCGGGTTGAAAGCAGAAGGCGCCTTAGGCAAGCCCGCCAACATAGATGCTTCTGCCAAGGTCAGCTCTTGCACCGGCTTATTGAAGTAAATCTGAGCGGCCGCCGCAAAACCATAGGCTCGCTGGCCGAGATAAATTTGATTGAAATACAATTCTAAAATTTGATCTTTGCTCAAAGATTGTTCGATTTTATAGGCCAGCAGCGCCTCGTTAAACTTACGGGTAAAAGTGCGCTCATTGCTCAGATAAAAGTTTTTGGCCACTTGCTGCGTGATGGTGCTGGCGCCCGATTGCACGCCGCCCGAAGTGATATTGCCGATAATGGCACGCGCAACACCGAGCACATCCACACCCCAGTGTTGATAAAAGCGCTGGTCTTCCGCGGCAATCACGGCATTTTTCAAGTTTTGCGGAAAATCATTGATTTTAGTGAAAGAGCGTCGCTCCTCACCATACATCCCAATGATTTTGCCGTCTGAAGAATAAATGGTCAGCGGCATTTTCGGCTGATAATGCTGCACGGTTTCCAGAGAAGGCAGCTTCGGATAAGTGACCAATATGGCAATCGCCAGCAAGCCCACGGCAAAAAGTGCCAAGCCGAAAATCAGACCGATACAGGTAGTTATAATTTTTTTAATCATGACTAGTTAATAAATATTGCCATCAAGAGCATTAAATAAAGTAAAATAACGCAATATTTTCACTATCCGGGTTTCGGTGCCACGCCCATATTGAAAATATTTCAAACACAGGGGCCTCAAAACATTACTCACTTAACGGGCAGGAAACAACATTATGCGTTTTACAAAAAAACAAAAAAATACAAACACTAAAGTTTCACCAACGCTTTCAAACCGTGCAGCAATAGGCATTGATATCACCCAGCACGCCATCACGATGGTTCAGCTTTCAAGCCGTAGTTTAAACCAAATTCAGCTGGAAAAATACGTTATCACTGCGCTGCCCAAAAATATTATCAAAGCGGCCAAAATTCAAGACTATGAGCAGCTCACTTCTTATTTGCGCCATTCCTACGCTCAATTGCAAAGCAACAATAAGAACATTGTTGCAGCATTACCACAAAACCTCACCACCATCGAAACGCCTGTTTTCAATGCAAAAGAGGCCGAGTCAGGTTTGGAAAGCTTTGCCGAATTTGAAATTGCCCAAATCGGGCCGCTCGAAGAAATGAATTACGACTACCAAGTCACAGGCACATCGATTGTGCCGCCCGGCCAAAAGCTGTTGCTGGTTGCCGCCAGAAAAGACGACATCGAGCCGCGCATCGAAATGCTGGAAAGCGCCGGCCTCTCTCCGGCCTTCCTGGATATCGACCTGTTTGCCCAAAGCAATGCATTTTCATTTTGGATCAATCAGCATGCGCCCGAATTGGCGAATGAAAAAATCGCCGTTATCGGCATTCATGCCACACAGCTATATGCATTGATTGTAGAAAACGGCCAAATGCTCTACAAGCAGGAAACTTCCGTCAGCACCGAGCAATTAAACCAGCTGATTCAGCGCACTTATCAAGTAACGGAAGAAAAAGCCGATCAAATGATTCTTTCGGCAAGCAAACCTGCCGATTATCAAACTCAGATTGCCGATCGCTTTAACATTCAGGTTGCCCAGGAAATCCAACGGGTGCTCCAGTTTTATTACACCACCCAGCCCAGCGATCAATTTTCAAGCGTGAAGCATATCCTGCTCACTGGCACGGCCTCACAGCAAGCCGGGCTGGCCGAAACCGTGTTTTCCCAAACCAACACGGCCACAGAGTGCATTCATCCGGCATTGTATGCAACCAACAGCAGCCACATCGACATACCAAAATTACAACAAGACGCACCATCTTTAACACTTGCATTCGGCTTGGCATTACGGGGTTTATAAAATGATAGAACTGATTAAAGTCAATCTTCTGCCTTACCGCGAGGAAATCCAGCAGAAGAAAAAGCAACAATTCAAGGCGCTGATGCTGCTTGCATTGGCCGTTGGCGCAGGCTTGTCGGCCTTGGCCTATTTGGGCATCAACCAAGCAATCGACCGCCAGGAAGAGCGCAACCAATTTCTCACCTCGGAAATCAGCAAACTGGATGAGCAATTGGGCGAAATCAAAAAATTAGAGCAAGAAAAACAGGATTTTCTGGCGCGCAAACAAAAAGTGGAAGAGCTTCAAGCCAAGCGCTTTCAGGCGGCCTCTATTATCGACACGCTGAATGTGCTGATTCCCGAAGGCGCCTACCTAACCGCCATCAGTGCAGAAAGCCCCACCACCTATACCATCAGCGGCAAAGCCACCAGCGATAACCGGATCGCCATGTTTATGCGCTCCATTCCCAGCACCGGCGTATTCCTGCAACCGGAATTGCTGAGCATCAAAAAAGTGGATAACGCTCAAGACTTCACCTTGAAAGTCTCATTAAACGAGAGCGCACCGGCCGCAACCGATGCAGAAACCGTTGAGCCAACCCCCAGCGGGGACGCATCCGCAGCCACACCGGAGGCACAATAATCATGGCAAATAAAAAACTGACCGATCTCGATATCAATTCGCTGCACCAGCTCAACATGCCGGCCAAATTGCTGCTGGCCGCGCTGGCGGCTTTGGCTATTTTGGTATTCAGCTATTTTTTGCTGTTCCGCTCGCAGCTTGAAATGCTGAATAATGCCGAAACCAAGGAAACCGAGCTCAAGGCCACTTATGAGCAAAAAAGCCTGCAAGCGGCCAGCCTCGATAATCTCAAAGCAGAATTAGCCGCCATTCATTCATCATTTGATGTGTTGCTCAAACAGCTGCCCACCGATGCTGAAATTCCCAACCTGATACAAGAGCTGCATCAGGCCGGCGCCACCAACGGCTTGCGCATGGACAGCGTAACACCGCAGCCACCCGTCAACGACGGCCCCATCCAAGTGTTGCCCTACAGCATCGCCACCACCGGCAACTACAACCAAATCAGCCAGTTTGCCCGTGATGTGGGCGCGCTCTCGCGCATCATCACGCTCGATTCGGTCAACCTGAAAGCTGATGAAAAAGCCAACACGCTCACCTTGAGCGCCACGGCCAACACTTACAAAGCACGCCCGGCAGATGAAGTGGCCGCAGAGCTGGCCGCCGCCAGCGAAGCGCAAGCCGAAAAAAGCAAATAAAATAACAAATAACAGAAGAAAACGACATGAAAACTCATATCTTACTCCCGTGTTTGTTGCTTTTAGCCGCTTGCGGCCCGCAACACAGCGATTTGCGCGAATGGATGCAGCAAACACAGCAACAAGCCAAAACCCGTATCCAGCCTTTTGAAGCCCCCAGCATCACGCCGGTTCAAAGCTACACTCCGCCCAATTTCAGCGGTTTGAATGCTTTCAACAGCAAGCGCCTCAATCTCGCCCAGCAAGGCGTGAATGCGCCCGACACCCACCGGCCCAAAGAGCTGCTGGAGGGTTTCAGCTTGGAAAACCTGAAATACGTCGGCACCTTAACGGCAGGCCGCACCATTTCCGGTTTTGTAGAAGCCGACGGCCATGTCTACACCGTCAAACCCGGCAACTACATCGGCCAAAACTATGGCCGCATCCAATCCATCACTTCAGATAAAATCACCTTGGTGGAAGTGGTGGAAGACAGCTACGGCAACTGGATTTTCCGCAATGCCGAATTACCGCTGAACAATGCAGCGGACAACGGCGCACAAGCCGGCCAAAACAGCAAATAATTTAAGGGGCAAATTCTTATGAAACTGAAACCGATCACCATCAAAACGCTTTGCGCATTAAGCCTGAGCCTGGCCATGCCGGCCGCTTTTGCCGGCAACATTACCGATATTAATGTGTCTTCGCTGCCGGACAACCAAAAAATCATCAAAATCAAGTTTGATAAAGATGTGGTGTCGCCCAGCGGCTTTATCACCACCACACCCGCCCGCATTGCGCTCGATTTCCCGGGCACCGGCATCCAATTGGCGCAGCCGGTGTTGGAATATGCCGACCCGCTGCTGGGGCAGATTACCGCCGCACAAAACAACGACCGCGCCCGCATTTTGCTGGCCTTGAGCAAAGCCGGCCAATACAACACCCAAATCAAGGGTAATGAAGTGTGGGTATATGTGAGCGAAGCGGCCGAGCAAACGCAAACCATCGCAGCAGCCGAGAGCATCAGCAGCCGCACGCTGGGCAACGAGCCTGTTGCACCGCCCGCACCCCGCGCCCGCGCCGAGCAAGCTGTGGCCGGCGCCAATATTGATTTCCGCCGCGGCAACCGCAATTCAGGCATCATCGAATTCAACGCCCCCGCCTTTACCGGCGAGCCCGACATCAAGCAGCAAAGCGACCGCTTGGTAATCACCCTGAAAAACTACCCGCTGCCCGCTCAAGCGCAGCGCAGCTTGGATGTGTCTGATTTCAACACCCCAGTGCGCAATGTCACCCTCAAGCGCATCGGCAACAACACCCAGCTCACTATCCGCAACCAAGGCAGCTGGGATGTGCGCACCCAATCGGGCAACGGCCGCTACAGCTTTGAAATCAGCCAAAAGAGCAATATGGAATCTCGCGGCCTCAGCGCGGCTGCCAATCAAAAATCTTTCAGCGGCCGCCGCATTTCTTTGGATTTCCAAGATGTAGACGTGCGCACCATTTTGCAGATTCTGGCCAAAGAATCAGGCGTGAATATTGTGGCCAGCGACAGCGTAAACGGCAAAATGACCCTCAGCCTGAAAGATGTGCCGTGGGATCAAGCGCTGGATTTGGTAATGCAGGCGCGCAATCTCGATATGCGCCGCCAAGGCAATATCATCAATATCGCCCCGCGCGAAGAATTGCTGAATCAAGACAAAGCCACCTTGCAGGCGCAAAAAGAAATCGAAGAGCTGGGGCCGCTTTTCTCGCAAACCTTCCAGCTGAAATACAAAAACGTAGAAGAATTCCGCAAAATTCTGCGCATTGATGAAGACGGCTCCAGTAGCAGCAGCAACCGCAACACCTTGCTGAGCAGCCGCGGCAGCGCCCTGATCGATCCGGCCACCAACACCTTGATCATCACCGACAACCGCGCCGTGATTCAAAAATTCCAAAAGCTGATTGAAGAGCTGGATGTGGCCGCCCGCCAAGTGATGGTGGAAGCGCGCATTGTTGAAGCCGATGACGGTTTCTCGCGCGAAATCGGCGTGAAATTCGGCTATGCCGGCTCCAACGGCACCAACAGCTGGGGTTCCAACTGGAGCAATGCCCTGACCAATCATAATACCTATCAGGCCAATCAACGTGCCCGCGATGCCGCCACCCAAGCCAACCTGGCCGCAGCAGCACAGGATGCGGCCAGCGGCGGCTACACCGCCCGCGTTTTGCCCACGCTGGCCAACTTTGCGCTCGATCCCAATATCAGCCTGCCGGTGTCGGCTGCTTCTTCCAGCATTGCGCTGGTGCATTCGCTGGCTTCGGGTGCGCTGGGGTTGGAAATTGCCGCCATGCAGGAGCAAAACAAAGGCAAAGTGCTTTCCAATCCGCGCGTGTTGACGCAAGACCGCAAAGAAGCGGTGATCGAATCCGGCCAAGAAATTCCGTATGAAGAATCCACTTCCAGCGGCGCCACCTCGATTACCTTTAAAAAAGCCGTGCTGGGTTTAACCGTTACCCCCAATATCACGCCCGACGGCCAAATCATCATGAATGTGAAAATAAATAAAGACAATCCGATAGCCTGTACCGCCAGCGGCGTGCCCACGCTGTGTATCAGCACCAAGCAGCTGCAAACCCAAGCCATGGTGGAAGACGGCGGCACGCTGATTGTGGGCGGCATTTATGAAGAAGAAAGCAGCAATGTGGTAAACAAAGTACCGCTGCTGGGCGATATTCCGGTGGTCGGCAACCTGTTTAAATCGCGCGCGCGCAAAGAACGCCGCCGCGAATTACTGATTTTCATCACCCCGCGCATTATGGACAATATGGGCAGCACCTTGCGCTACTGATTCATTGATTGTGCATATTGCCTGCGATGTAGTAAACACCGATTGAAAATTTTCGTTTACAATGCCTGCTATGAAAAACATAGCAGGCAATATTTTTTTAATCGGCTTGATGGGTGCCGGCAAAACCACGCTGGGCAAGCAGATTGCGCGGCAGCTGGGGCGCGAATTCTATGATAGCGACCATGAAATCTGCACCCGCACCGGCGTGTCGGTGCCGACCATTTTCGAGCTCGAGGGCGAACAAGGCTTTCGTGAGCGCGAAAGCGCCGTGATCGATGAGCTGAGCAGCCGCAGCAATATCGTGCTGGCTACCGGCGGCGGCGCGGTGATGCGCGAAGAAAACCGCCAAAAGCTGCGCACGCGCGGCATTGTGGTTTACCTGCACGCCCACCCCGAAACCCTGCTCAACCGCACCCGCCACGACAGCAACCGCCCGCTTTTACAAGTGGAAAATCCGCTGGCCAAGCTGCAAGAGCTTTACGATATCCGCGACAGCATTTACCGCAGCACCGCCCACATCGTGTTTGATGTCAACCGCCACAGCTGCCAGAAAACCATCCAGCAATTGCTACACACCCTGCATGCCCGGAAATAATTTATGCACACCCTAACCGTCAACACCCCGTCTCACGCCTACCCCATTTTTATCGGCTCCGGCCTGCTGGAACAAGCCGACACGCTGCTGAAACCTTATTTGAGCAAAAGCGCCGCCATCATCAGCAATGAAACCGTGGCGCCGCTTTATCTGCACACGCTTCAGACGGCCTTAGACAAACTGGGCATCGCCCATTTCAGCATTATCCTGCCCGATGGCGAGCAATACAAAAACTGGCAAACCCTCAACCTGATTTTCGACGGCCTGATGCAGCACCGCGCCGAGCGCAAAACCACGCTGATTGCGCTGGGCGGCGGCGTGATCGGCGACATGGTGGGCTTTGCTGCCGCCACCTACCAGCGCGGCGCACCCTTTATCCAAATTCCCACCACCCTGCTCAGCCAAGTCGATTCATCGGTGGGCGGCAAAACCGCCATCAACCACCCCTTGGGCAAAAACATGATTGGCGCTTTTTACCAGCCCCAAGCGGTGCTCGCCGATTTGAGCGTGTTATCCAGCCTGCCGCCGCGTGAATTATCTGCCGGCCTGGCCGAAGTGATTAAATACGGCCTGCTTGGCGACCTGGCTTTTTTTGAATGGCTCGAAGCCCATATCGATGCGCTGATGCAGCAAGAGCCCGCAGCGCTGGCCGAAGCCGTGCGCCGAAGCTGCGCCATGAAAGCCGAGATTGTCGGCCAAGACGAAACCGAGCAAGGCATACGCGCCTGGCTCAACCTCGGCCACACCTTCGGCCACGCCATCGAAGCCGAAATGGGTTACGGCGTGTGGCTGCACGGCGAAGCCGTGGCCGCCGGCATGGTGCTGGCCTGCCGCCTGGCCGAGCAACAAGGCCGTCTGAACAGCGCCGACACCGCACGCGCCACCGCCCTGCTGCAAAAAGCCCGCCTGCCGGTGGCGCCGCCGCGTTTCAGCTTCGAGCGCTGGCTCGCCCACATGCAGCACGACAAAAAAGTCAGCAGCGGCATCATGCGATTTATCGGCCTAAACCGTTTGGGCGAAGCCAATATCAGCGAAATCACCGACACCGATATTCTGCGCCAAACCCTCGCACCTTATTTGGCTCCGTGAGTATCCGCTTGTTTGAATGTCAAAATAAATGCCGCAGCGCACTCATCAATATGACAAAGGCCGTCTGATACCAATTCAAAAAAGTAAGCTAACAAGGCGGCGAGCCGCAGACAGTACAAATAGTACGGCAAGGCGAGACAACGAAGTTAGGTTATTTTTTGGATTGGTATGAAAGCTTTTCAGCGGGTAGGTTGGGTTGCAAACCCAACAAATCCACAAGCCGTCTGAAACGTTGGGTTTATCAACCCAACCTACGCCGTTGTAAAATGGCGTTCCGTGTCACTTTTCTTGCATTTCACTATATAACAAAGGCCGTCTGAAAGGTTTTCAGACGGCCTCTGCATGCCATGTTGATAATGTCTATTTAAATGGCCATTATGCAGCTGCGTAGGTAGGCACGCCACCCAAAGCAGCATAATCCGCATACATTGCGCACGCATCGGTTTTAAGTTGCAACAAAGCCCATAGGCCGTCTGAAACCCTTTCAGACGGCCTTTTCGTGCCATGCAATGATGTTTATTTATTTGAACAGGCATCATACAACGCTCATCCTTGATTCCACATCAAAACAGCTTACCCGCATCCTGCCGCATGGTCATCCACACGCTGCGCAAACCCCATCCGAATCTGCATGTTTTGCATCATTTTTTTTCAGACGGCCTGTGTTTGTTTATATCGTTTATTTATATTAAGATAAGTCCATTGAGGCCGTCTGAAAGCAGGGAGCATTCATTTATGAGCAAACATCTTTTTGATGCACTATTTGAACCGCAGCACATCATTGTTATCGGCGCGAGCGAGCGGCCGCACAGCTTAGGCGAGCGCGTGTTAAGCGCTTTGCTGCGCGCGCCGTTTCAAGGCAAAATCACCCCAGTCAACCTGCGTCACAAAAGCGTAGGCGGCCTCAAAGCCTATCCAAACCTCAGCCGCATCAGCGAAGCGGCCGATGTGGCGCTGATTCTCACTCCCGCCGCAAGCTACGAAGCCTTGTTTAAAGCCTGTCACAAAAAGCAGATACGCCATGTGGTGCTGGTGCAGGATTGGGAAAACCAATCTGCCGATGCCCTGCCGCAAGCGCAGGCCGCCATCCAAAGCGCCGCCCGCTTGGGCTTGCACATCACCGCCTGCACCCCGGCCGCCATCCAAGTGCCCGCCAACGGACTCAACAGCGGCATCTATCCTGCCCGCTTGAGCGCAGGCAATGTGGCCGTGATCAGCTGGCATGCCGCCACCGGTGCCGGCATATTATCGGTGCTTTCCCGCGCCAAACTGGGCTTATCGCGCCACATCAGCCTGCAACCGGGCCTCGGCCAAACCCATTCCGCCGAGCTGCTTGATGCCCTCGATAGCGACCCGCTCACCCGCTTGGTTGTGCTTGAATACAATCCCGACGAGCCTTTGCGCGATTTATTCAGCGCCATCCGCCACCTGACACGCCAAAAATCGGTGATTTTGCACTGCACCCACCATGCTGACGAAGAAGAGCAAGCCATCTTGCGCCACCTTTCGCGCTATTGCGGCTTTCTCGTTACCTTCACGCCCGATGAAATGCTCGCCGCTATCCATGCCTTGGCTTGCGGCAAACTCGATGCCAAAAAGCTGCATGTGATTGCCAACACGCCTTGCGACTGGCTGCAATCACAAGCAGCCTCATTCGGCATCGCCCTGCAAATGGCCGACCGCAACCACACGCCGTCTGAAAGCCACAATGGCTATATCGGCAGCAACCCCAGCACCCTGCACTACCGCGGCTTGGCCGAAAACAATCTGCAAAGCCACCACACCGAAGCCTTGCTCGCGCTGGTGGTGCCTACCGCTCAAAGCAACGAAGCCGAAATCACCCACGCCCTGCAGCAATTGCAGCAACAACACCAAAAGCCATTATTTATCAGCAGCCCGCTTTCAGACGGCCTGCTGCAATTTCGCAACACCGGCCAGGCTTTGCGGGCTTTTTTCTACCACCACCACAACCACGAATTAAAAGCCTTGCGCATCCAAACCGCCAAGCCCCGGCCGGCCTATCTGAAAATGCCCGACTTGGCCGCACTCTCCGCCGCGCAAGCGCCCACGCCTGCGCAGCTCGCCCAAGCCCTGCATCTGCCCGAACACACTGCCCCAACACACGCCGGCGATATTGCGCTGTTGTTTCATATCCATCCCCGTTATGGTGTCGCTTTGTTTGCCCGCAGCGCCGCGCAAACCATGGCTTTACTGCCTCCCTTCAACACCTTGCAAGCCGAACGGCTGATACAGCAATTCGGCCTGAAGCGCCAGCAAAAAACCATCTACCAGCTGCTCTACAGCCTCAACGCGCTGCTCACCCACGCGCCACACCTCAACCGGCTCGACCTCACGCTTCAGCCCGATGGCAACGTGAAAATCACCGCTACGCCCGCATCCGCCGCGCACACCGCCATCAATGTGCGCACCCCCTACCCCCGCGCCGAGCAGCCGCTGTTCACCCTCAAAAACGGCCAAACCATTCCCATCCGCGCGATGACACCTGAAGATGCCGAGCTTGAGCAGCAATATGTGCAAAACCTACCGGAAAAAAGCCGCCAAAGCCGCTTTATGGCGCATGTGAAAGCGCTCAGCCAAAGCACGCTTGCCAGCTTTTGCAATCTCGACTACCAACGCGAAGGCGCGTTTACCGCCGAAGATGCCGAGGGCAAGCTGCTGGGCGTGGGGCGCTTCAGCTGCACACACTTTCCCGAGCAATGCGAATTCGGCATCAGCGTGGCCGAAAGCATGCACGGCCAAGGCTTGGCTTTTGCTTTAATGCAGGAAATCATCGCCTTAGCCGCCCGCCAAGGCTATCGGCGCATGGGTGCGGAAATCCTCAAATCCAATCTGCCGATGTTGAAGCTGGCCGAAAAACTCGGCTTTACACTTTCACCCTCGCCCCACGATTCGGAAATAGCCGAAGCCATACTCGACCTTTTGCCGCCTGCAAACAACACCAAACGTAAATCAAGGCAATAAATGCTTGCATAGCAACCACAAACTGCCCTAAAATTAGCGGTTTTCTATATCCACGATTTTCACAGAAGGAATCAACATGGTAGTTATCCGTTTAGCCCGTGGCGGCTCAAAACACCGTCCGTTTTACAACGTAGTGGTTGCCGACTCACGCAACCGCCGCGACGGCCGTTTTATTGAGCGCGTAGGCTTCTACAACCCCGTTGCCAACGAAAAGCAAGAGCGCGTGCGCCTCAACGCCGAGCGCTTGAACCACTGGGTAGGCCAAGGCGCGCAAATGAGCGAAGCCGTTGCCAAGCTGGTTAAAGAGCAGCAAGCTGCCGCCTAAGCCAAGCAACACTGCCATGACCGACACTCAACAACTGGTAGCCATGGGCTACATCAAAGGCGTTTTCGGCGTAAAAGGCTGGCTTAAAATCGCCGCCAACACCGAGCACGCCGACAGCCTGCTGGACTACCCCGAGTGGCAGCTCTCAAAAGACGGTCAGAATTTAAGCGTTACATTAGAAGCCGGCAAAGTCGCCAATGGCGAATTGCAGGTTAAATTCACCGGCATAGACGGGCGCGACGAAGCCTTTGCCCTGCGCGGCTACACCATCGAAATCGACCGCGCCGATTTCGCCCCCGCCGAAGAAGGCGAATATTACTGGGCAGATCTGGTCGGCATGCGTGTTGTCAACCGCGAAGGCATCGAATTGGGCAAAGTTGCCAATCTGATGGAAACCGGCGCGCACGATGTGCTGATGGTCAACGGCGAGCACGGCCAAAAGCTGATTCCTTTCGTTGCCCATTATATCGACCATGTCGATAACGACAGCCGCACCATCACCGCCGACTGGGGCTTGGATTACTGATGTTGATCCAGGCCATTACCCTATTTCCGGAAATGTTTGACAGCATTACCGAATACGGCGTAACCGGACGGGCAAAAAAGCAGGATTTATGGCAATTCAACGCCATCAACCCGCGCCGCTTTGCCGACAATAAACTGGGCTACATCGACGATCGCCCATTTGGCGGCGGCCCCGGCATGATTATGATGGCACCGCCCTTGCAGGCAGCCATCGAAGAAGCCCGTACACAACACACAGGCAGCAGCAAAAC
The DNA here is from genome assembly GCF_004341385.1 of Uruburuella suis. Classification (GTDB taxonomy): domain Bacteria; phylum Pseudomonadota; class Gammaproteobacteria; order Burkholderiales; family Neisseriaceae; genus Neisseria; species Neisseria suis. The sequence continues at coordinate 16,878 of NZ_SLXE01000030.1, read as the reverse complement.
CGTTTATCTGAGCCCGCAAGGCCGGCCGCTCGACCATCAAAAAGTCGGCGAATTGGCTCGTTTGGATAATCTGATTTTGGTTTGCGGCCGCTACGAAGGCATAGACGAGCGCGTGCTTGCCCAAAGCATCGATGAAGAAATCTGCATTGGCGACTTTGTGGTTTCCGGCGGCGAATTGCCCGCCATGATGCTGATGGATGCCGTGTTGAGGCTGCTGCCCGGCGTGTTGGGCGATATGCAGTCGGCCGAGCAAGATTCTTTTGCCAACGGCCTGCTCGACTGCCCACACTACACCCGCCCGATAGAATTTCAGGGCATGGCGGTTCCCGAGATATTGCGCTCGGGCAACCACGCCCTGATTGCACAGTGGCGATTAAAGCAATCGCTGCAACGCACTTTAGCGCGCCGCCCCGATTTATTGGAAAAGCGCGAATTAACCCCACAGGAATCTAGGCTCTTACATGAAATAAAGCAAGAGGAACGAGAATCCCATTATAACCAGGACTAAAAATGAACTTGATCCAACAATTAGAGCAAGAAGAAATTGCTCGCTTGAACAAAGCCATCCCCGAATTTGCACCGGGTGACACCGTTGTGGTATCCGTGCGCGTGGTTGAGGGCAGCCGCAGCCGTTTGCAGGCTTACGAAGGCGTGGTCATCGCCCGCCGTAACCGCGGCCTGAACAGCAACTTCATCGTGCGCAAGCTCTCCAGCGGCGAAGGCGTTGAGCGTACTTTCCAACTCTACTCTCCGCAAGTGGAAAAAATCGAAGTTAAACGCCGTGGTGACGTGCGTCGCGCCAAGCTCTACTACCTGCGCGGCCTCACTGGTAAAGCTGCCCGCATCAAAGAAAAACTGCCGGCACGCAAAGGCTGATTCACAGCCGCCCAATGGCTCAATACCCGCTTTTAGCGGGTATTTTTTATTGCCGCACGAGAGACAAATTTCAAGCTGAAAATTAATGAAAGCCTCATTCAAAAAGGATTTCAAAGATTAAAATATTTTGAATACAGACTGTACGAGGCCGTCTGAAACTTTGGCATTTCAAACGGCCTCTTTGACTGTTGCGAAACACGCCTTGTCGCATGCGTATACGATTACGCCGCCAAAACGCAACTAATCACACCCTACTCTGTTGTGGCGGAACGCATACTGCGTTGTTCTATACGGCATCCTAAATTTGGCAGCCATAAAAAGCCCCATTCTGCAGACTCTGCGAAATGGGGCTTTTGGCATCAAGGCCGTCTGAAGCTCAAGACAATTTGCCGTGGCAATGTTTGTATTTCAACCCGCTGCCGCAGGGGCAGGGATCATTGCGGTGCACCGAGCGGCCTTGGGCGGCCAGCGTTTCGGGGCTGAAATCGTTGCCGGTCGGGTCAAATGCTTCGGTGGCCAAATCGGTGCGCGATTCGCCCAACACATCGGTCATCGCCGGTGCACCGGAGTGCACAGCCTGCATTTCTACCGGCGTTTGCTCCATCACGGCATCTTCGTTGCGCTCAATCTGCACAGAAGTCAGCAGCGTGGCGATATTGTGTTTGATGCCGCTCCACAGGCTTTCAAACATGGCGAATGCTTCGCGCTTGTATTCTTGCTTGGGATTTTTCTGTGCGTAGCCGCGCAGATGGATGCCTTGACGCAGATAATCCATGGCCGCCAAATGTTCGCGCCAGTTGCTGTCGATCACTTGCAGCATCACATTGCGCTCAAAGCCGCTCATGGTTTGCTCGCCCACCACGGCCACTTTTTCAGCATATTCCTGCTCCACTTGGGCGATCAGGCGCGCTTTGACTTCTTGGTTATCCAGCGTGTTTTCTGCTTTCAGCCAGCCCTGGATATCGGCATGCACTCTGAATTCGCCGGCAAGCTGCGCTTCCAATGCAGGCAGATCCCATTGCTCTTCCATGCTGTCGGGCGGCATGTGCAGATCAACCAAGTCGCCCACCACTTCTTCGCGGATGTCTTTGGCCAAATCGGTCACTTCTTTGCTGGTCAGGATTTCGTTGCGCTGATGATAGATCACTTTGCGCTGGTCGTTGGCCACGTCATCGTATTCCAGCACTTGTTTGCGCATATCGAAGTTGCGGCCTTCCACTTTGCGTTGTGCGCCTTCGATTTGGCGGGTGAGCAGGCCGTGCTCGATGGCCACGCCGCGCTCCGGTGCCAAGCGGTTGAGAATGGCGGCGGCGCGGTCGAGCGCAAACAGGCGCAAGAGCGGATCTTCAAATGAAAGATAAAAGCGGCTGGAGCCGGGGTCGCCCTGGCGGCCGGCACGGCCGCGCAGCTGGTTGTCGATACGGCGGCTCTCGTGGCGCTCGGTGCCGATTATGTGCAGGCCGCCGGCGGCCAGCACTTTTTCATGCTCGGCTTCCCAGCCGTTTTCCAAATCGGCAATGCGGCGGGCTTTTTCTTCTTCGCTGAGGCTCTCATCGGCATTGATGGCATGGCTTTGATGCTGCACATTGCCACCCAACACGATATCGGTGCCGCGGCCGGCCATATTGGTGGCCACGGTAATCATGCCCGCTTTGCCGGCTTGCGCCACAATCAAAGCCTCGCGCTCGTGCTCTTTGGCATTCAACACATTGTGCGGCAAACCTTGCTGATTCAGCAGCTTGGCCACCAATTCTGAGTTTTCAATGCTGGTGGTGCCCACCAGCACGGGCTGGCCGGCTTCATGGCAGCGCTTGATGTCGGCCACCACGGCTTCGTATTTTTCTTCGGCGGTGCGGAAAATCTGGTCGTTGGCGTCTTTGCGCTGCATCGGCCGGTTGGTGGGAATAATCACGGTTTCCAAGCCGTAGATACTTTGGAATTCAAACGCTTCGGTGTCGGCCGTGCCGGTCATGCCGGCCAATTTGTCATATAAGCGGAAGTAGTTTTGGAAGGTGATGGAAGCCAGCGTTTGGTTTTCGCGTTTGATGTCCACGCCTTCTTTGGCTTCTACCGCCTGGTGCAGGCCTTCCGACCAGCGGCGCCCGCTCATCAGACGACCGGTGAATTCATCCACAATCACGATTTCGCCGTCTTGAATCACATAGTGTTGGTCTTTGTGAAACAGGCTGTGTGCGCGCAAGGCGGCCATTAAATGGTGCATCAGCATGATGTTGCCGGTGGAATAAAGCGAATCGCCTTCTTTGAGCAAACCCATTTGCACCAGAATTTCTTCGGCGCGCTCATGACCGCTCTCGCTCAAAAGCACGGTGTGGGCTTTTTCATCCACCCAATAATCGCCCTCGCCCTCTTCTGTTTCCTGGCGCACAAGCATGGCGGGCACGGTGTTCATCACTTGATAAAGCTGCACGTTGTCATCGGCTTGGCCGGAAATAATCAGCGGCGTGCGTGCTTCGTCGATCAGAATCGAATCCACTTCATCCACCACGGCAAATGTGAGTGCGCGCTGCACTTTGTCGTATTGGTCGGTTACCATATTGTCGCGCAGATAATCAAAGCCAAATTCGTTGTTGGTGCCATACGTGATGTCGGCATTGTAGGCGCTTTGGCGGAAAAAAGGCTCCATCTCGCTCACAATCACACCCACGCTGAGGCCGAGAAAATTATAGAGTGGCTCCATAATGCCCGCATCGCGCCCGGCCAGATAATCGTTTACCGTTACCACATGCACGCCTTTGCCGACCAGCGCATTGAGATACACCGGCAGCGTGGCCACCAACGTTTTGCCCTCGCCGGTGCGCATTTCGGCGATTTTGCCCTCATGCAGCACCATGCCGCCAATCAGCTGCACATCAAAATGGCGCATACCCAACACACGGCGGCTGGCTTCGCGGCACACGGCAAAAGCCTCTTCGAGCATGCTCTCGAGCGTGGCGCCATTGGCCAGGCGTTGTTTGAATTCTGCGGTTTTGGCTTGCAGCGCTTCATCGCTGAGCGCCTGGATCTCGGCTTCGCGAGCATTGATTTTAGCGACGGTTTTACGATATTGTTTGAGCAGACGGTCGTTGCGGCTGCCAAAAACTTTCTTGGCTAAATTAGTAAGCATGTATGATTCCCTGCGCCTGAGGTAAAATAAGAAGGCAATTAACCCCGAATTCTAACACAAGCCGTTTGATAAGGTGACAATGCCGTCAGATATAACGATGGTTTTGCCGATTTCAAGCCAAGCGCGTTCCTTTTCTGCAAAGGCCGTCTGAACCATGAATCTCGATCATTTAGGCAAGCAAGATCCGCATTTGGCCAATTTGCTGCGCAGCGCGCATTACTGGCAGCGGCTGGATGCGCAAGTTAAGCAGATTTTGCCGGCCAACCTGCGCCCCCATTTCCAGACGGCCTGCATCGACAACGGCTGCTTAATCCTTTTGGCCGCCAACAATATGGCCGCTTCCCGCCTGCGCATGATTCTGCCCGGTCTGCTCGCGCAAGTGCAGCAGCTCGACCACAGCATTATCGAAGTGCGCACCAAAATCGTGCCCAAGCCGCCGGCCGCGCCGCGCGAAAACCGCCTGCGCCTGAGCAAAACGGCGCTCGACACGCTGGATGATTCCGCACAACAATTGCAACACCATCCCGAATTGGCCGAAGCGCTGCAACGCTTGGTGAGCCGCCACCGCAAATAAGGCGTGCCCACGTTTCACCCGCCTGCCGAGCCATAGCAAAACATTCATCTAAAATCATTATTTCTTGCCCAACACGATAAATTTGTGTATAAACATTGATGTAGCACAACGTTTGCACACTTCATCCGCCGCATACTGTGCAACACGTTTCGAGCGCATGGCGCACGAACACACCAACAAACGGCGCTTCGGCACAAGCTTCAACAAGTTTGCCGCCTAATGGTGCCGCAACATTCATCACAAGGAGTTTTTCATGAAAGCATATTTGGCGCTGATTTCCACAGCTGCTATCGCCCTGAGCGCCTGCTCGCAAGAGCCCGCAAAACCTGCCGCCGACACCGCACCGGCGGCCGCTTCTGCCACCGCATCCGCTCCGGCTGCCGAAGCCTCTGCAGCGGCCGCCTCCGAAGCCGCACCGGCCGCTGCCGTGGATGAAGCCTGCTCTACCGTTGTGTCTTCAGACGATGCCATGAAATTCGACACCGCCGACATCAACATCAGCAAAGCCTGCAAAACCTTCACCATCACCCTGAAACACGTCGGCAAAATGCCCAAAGCGGCCATGGGTCACAACATCGTGATCACCAAAACCGAAGACGTGGATGCCGTGGATAAAGAAGGCGCCGCTGCCGGCGTGGACAACGATTTTGTTAAAGCCGATGATCCGCGCATTGTTGCCCACACCAAACTGATCGGCGGCGGCGAAGAAACCTCCATCACCATCGACACCAGCAAATTCGCAGCCGGCAACAAATATGAGTTTTTCTGCTCATTCCCCGGCCACATCGCCATGATGCGCGGCAACGTGAATTTGGTGGATTAAGCCACACCCAATCTGCCAAAGGCCTGCTGATGCAGGCCTTTTTTATGGCCGAAATGTTCAGACGGCCTTACCCGTCCAAACACTTTGCGTTATGATATTCCATCTGCCCAAGGCCGTCTGAAAGCTTGCCATGCAACTGACCGAAATCGTTTATTATCCCGTAAAATCCATGCGCGGCCTCAACGCCGAAGCCGCCGATATCCGCCACGCCGGCATGCCGCACGACCGCGAATGGCTGGTGGCCACGCCTGACGGCATGTTTCTCACCGCGCGCAAGCTGCCGCATATGCTGCTGTGGCAGGCAGAGCCGCATTCAGACGGCCTCACGCTTACCGCGCCCGACGGCAGCCGCCGCCGCGTGTACCACCATGAATTCACCCAAGCGGCAGAAGTGGCGGTGTGGAAAGATCGCTTCGAAGCCCGGCACGGCAGCAGCAGCACCGATGAATGGCTCTCGCAGCAGCTGGGCGTGGCCTGCCGCCTTTATTACCTCGGCAACCCGAGCCGGCGCGTGCTCTCGTTTGCGCAAACCCCGCTTTCATTTGCCGATGGCGCGCCTTATCTGCTCACCAGCAACGCCTCGCTTACCCTGCTCAACAGCCAGCTTGAAGAGGCGGTGGAAATGCGCCGCTTCCGCCCCAACTTGGTGATAGACGGCCGCGAAGCTTATGAAGAAGACCGCTGGCGCATTATCCGCATCGGCGCCGTCGAATTCGAGCTTTTCAAGCCTTGCGTGCGCTGCGTGATGACCACGGTGGATTTGCACAGCGGCCAAAAACACCCGCAGCAGCAACCATTGGCCACGCTCGCACTCACCCATAAGGCCTGCTTCGGCATCAATATGATTGCGCGCAACAGCGGCCAAGTGCATTTGGGCGATGAAGTAACCGTGATTCGTTGATTGTAAAACCGGCGTCTGCGCACCATTCTTCATGCAGCAATTCGGCTCAAAGCCTTACTCGCGGACGAAATGCAAACAAACCCAAGGCCGTCTGAAACCATAAGCCGCCAAGGCGTCCTAACATTTCGTTTTTATGAGAGGGATTTTGTTCCTGAAAGTGCAGATGCAAGGCAAAAAACACAGCAAGGTTGGACACCTTATACCCATTCAAAAAAGTAAGCTAACAAGGCAGCGAGCCTGCGACAGTAAAGATAGTACGGCAAGGCGAGACAACGAAGTCAGGTTATTTTTTTGGATTGCTATTACGAGGCTTTTTAACGCAGCAGATGCGTTTTCAGGGGCGAAATACACCCATAAATCGAAATGTCAGGATACCCTAGGAGCCGCATCATGAATCTGATCAATCCGTTTGACACCCGCAGCACCACTTTTGCCGAGCCGATAGAAATGCTCTATGCCTGCCACGACAAAGTGCGCCGCTTTTGCGGGCAAACCCGGCTGCTTCCGGGCTATATCGCCGAACACGGCCGCAACGACATTGTGTTGCAAACCATCCGCCAAATCAGCCAATATTTCAACGTGGCCGCGCCCTTGCACCATCAAGACGAAGAAAACGATTTTTTCCCGCTGCTGCTGCAATACGCGCCCGAAGCAAAAGCCGATATTGACGAGCTTTTGCGCCAGCATGAAAACCTACATGCCAACTGGGCGGCGGTGCAAACCGAATTCGACAAACTGCACGAACATGCCGGCCACATGCCCGATGGCGAAATATTGGCCCGCTTCACCGCCGCTTATGATGTGCATTTAGAAATCGAAGAAGCCCTGTTTGCGCTGGGCAAGCAAAAAATACCGCCGCAAAAACTGGCCGAAATCGGCCGCAATATGGCGGCAAGAAGGCGCAGCACTTAGCCTCGGCCATCCATGCAAACGCCGCTGCAAATCCCAAACAAGCCCGAATATTAAGGTTTCAGACGGCCTTCGCTTTAAACGATACACGGGCTGTGCGCATCTGCAATACAACAATAAGAGGCCGTCTGAAAGAGGCCGTCTGAAATAGGTTTTCAGACGGCCTCATTCTCTTTCATTGCCACGCTTTCAACCCTAACCCAACAATAAAGCATCATCCGACACTTTTTCGCCACGGGTTTGCTCAAACATAGCCAGCAAATCGGCCACATCCATGCCCGCGCGTTTATCGCCGTGCACATCCAGCACCACCTGCCCTTGGTGCAGCATCACCGTGCGGCTGCCGTGGTCGAGCGCTTGGCGCATTGAGTGGGTCACCATCATGGCGGTGAGTTTGTTTTCATGGATGATGCGGTCGGTCAAATCCAGCACAAAAGCGGCGGTTTTCGGGTCGAGTGCGGCGGTGTGCTCATCGAGCAGCAGGATTTTGCTCGGTTGCAGGCTGGCCATCAGCAGGCTCACGGCCTGGCGCTGGCCGCCGGAAAGCAGCCCCATGCGGTCGGTGAGGCGGTTTTCCAACCCCAGCTTCAGCAGCGATAATTTTTCGCGGAAAAATTCGCGTGTGCTTTTGTTGAGCGCCAAACCCAAGCTGCGCTTTTGACCGCGCTTATACGCCAAAGCCATGTTTTCTTCTATGCTCAAGGCTTCGCAAGTGCCGGCCATCGGGTCTTGAAACACGCGCGCCACCAAATGGGCCCGTTTGTGTGCAGGCAATCGGGTAACGTCTTGGTTGTCGATGCAGATGATGCCGCTATCCACCGCCAAATCGCCGCTGATGGCATTGAGAAAAGTGGATTTGCCCGCGCCGTTGCTGCCGATTACGGTCACAAATTCGCCATCGGCAATGCTCAAGCTCATGCCGCGCAAAGCAGGGTTTTCAATCGGCGTGCCGGGGTTGAAGGTGATTTTGAGGTTTTCGGCGCGCATCATGATGTTTTTTTCCTTTGCAGCCAGCGTTTGATATAAGGCATGCGCAAGGCGATCACCACCAAAATTGCAGTGAGCAGGTTTAAATCCTGCGGACCGAAACCGATACCGCGCAAGGTGTCGCTGCCCAGCGCCAGCGCGATAAAGAGGCGGTAGAGCACCGCGCCGACAATCACGGACAACACCACCATCCAGATGCGTTTGCTCGGCAGCAGGGTTTCGCCGATAATCACCGCCGCCAAACCGATCACAATCGTGCCCACGCCGATGGAAATATCCGCCCCGCCCTGGGTTTGCACAAACAGCGCACCGCCCAAGGCAATCAGCGCATTCGACAGAGCCATGCCGATAATGATCATTTTAGAAGTGCCCACACCTTGCGCGCGCGCCATGCGGCCGTTGGCACCTGTGGCGCGCATGCTCAAACCCGCTTCGGTGGAGAAAAACCAATCGAGCAAGAGCTTGGCGGCGATAACAAAGCCCAAAATAATCAGCGGCTGCACCCAAAATTGGTTGCTGAAATCGGCAGCCACAAACGGTGTGAACACGGTTTGCTCACCGATCAGCGGCACATTGGGCGCGCCCATGATTCTGAGGTTGACCGAATAAAGCGCCACCATCACCAAAATGCTGGCCAAAAGCTGCAAAATTTTCAACGACACATGCAACCACGCCGTCACCACACCGGCGCACGCGCCGGCAGCCATGCCCGCAGCGCAGGCCAGCCACGGATTGATGCCGTTGACAATGCACACCGCCGCCACCGCGCCGCCCAGCGGAAAGCTGCCATCGGCAGTGAGATCGGGAAAATCGAGAATGCGGAAAGAAATCAGCACCCCCAGCGCCACCAGCGCATAAATCAGGCCGCTTTCAAAAGCGCCGAATAAAGCTTCGATAGACATAATGCTTTCTTTTTATTGTTGATATTTTGTTATTTAATATGTTTTATCAAATAGGCCGTCTGAAACCTTTCAGACGGCCTGAGGCACTGTTTGCTTTTCATCTGCGCTCAAGATTTGAGTCATAAACAAACTTGCCATTTGATAAGCCGCAAACAAAGCCTAGGGTATCCTAGCTCAGCCGCAGCCTTATTCCTGCACTTCGGCCGCTTCTTTCAACACCTCTTCCGACAAGGTCACCCCTTCTTCGGCGGCATTTTTCTTGCTCACAATCAAATCCAGCTTATCCATGCGCGAGGGAGCAATATCGCCCGGCGCTTCGCCTTTCAAAATACGCGCCACGATTTCACCGGTTTTCTTGCCCATATCGCGATAATTCACGCCCAGCGCCGCCACCGCCCCGCGCTTGACCGAATCGGTGTCGGAAGCCACCAGCGGCAGCTTGTTTTCCACCGCCACTTTATAAAGCGATTCATAAGCCGCCACCACATTATTATCGAGCGAGGTATAAATCAAATCGGCTTTGCCTTTGAGGCTGCGGGCAGCTGTGGGCACATCGGCGCTGCGTTGCGCCGGCGCGGCGGCCACTTCGATGCCTTGCTTGCCCAATTCCGTTTTCAGCTGCTCCAGCACCACGGTGGAATTCACTTCGCCGGGGCTATACACATAACCCACCGATTTGAGCGTGGGCACAATTTTTTTCATCAAATCGATTTGCGGCGAGAGCGGCAGCTCGTCCGACACGCCGGTGACATTGGTTTTGGAGGCTTCCCAGCTGCTCACCAGCTTGGCGGCCACAGGGTCGGTAACGGCGGCAAACACCACCGGAATCGACTTGGTGGCGGCCACCACCGATTGCGCGCTCGGCGTGGCAATGGCCACAATCACATCGGGCTTGTCACCGGCAAATTTCTTGGCAATCTGGCCGGCGGTGGCGGTGCTGCCTTGCGCGCTTTGAAAATCGACTTGCAGATTCTTGCCCTCTTCAAAGCCTTGTGCTTTCAATTCTTCCAGCACGCCTTGGCGCACATTGTCCAGCGCCGGATGTTCCACAATGGCGGTAATCGCCACTTTTTTCACATCAGCCGCAGCCGGTGCCGCCTCAGATGCTGTCGGCGCGGCAGCTTTTTGTTCGGCAGGCGAGCAGGCGGCCAAAAGCATGGCGGCCATGATGGCGAGGGGAAATTTTACAGATTGTTGCATGATCATGGTCATCTCTCGTTTGGGGTGCAGCCGTTGTGGCAGATGGTGCTAATCTTAGGGGAAAAAACGGGAAAATGCACTTCGTAAAGGCATGTAAATACCATACCAAAAACAGTTTTTAAAACATTAAATATCAAGCCACCGCGCCTTTTCGGCGCTTTATATTTCAAACCATTCAAGCTTGAATATTTTAACTGCCAAACCGGCACCCTATTCGCCCGAATATGGTTATTGCACATACAACAAGGCCGTCTGAAACATTCAGACGGCCTCTTGATTTCATTAACGCTTAAACCGCTGATTACTCGGGAATACGCAATTTTTGACCCGGATAAATCTTATCGGGGTTGCTCAACATCGGCTTGTTGGCTTCAAAAATTTTCATGTATTTATTGGCATCACCATAGTATTTTTTGGAAATGGCCGACAAAGTGTCGCCGCTCACCACATCGTGATAGCGCGCTTCGGCAGCAGCGGGGAAAACCAGCTTGTTGTCCACATCCGACACGCCGGTAACGTTGCCGGCCGCCAACACGGCTTTTTCGGCCGCTTCTTGCGAGGGCGCCGAGCCGCTGAGGGTAACTTTGCCGCTGGCACCGTCAAAAGCCACGGCCAAGCCGGTGAGGCCCAGATTTTGTTTTTCGATATATGTTTGGATGGCGGCAGAAGCTTTGCTGTTTAAATCTTCCACATTCGCAGCGGCAGCCGCGGCCACTTCTTTTTCATCTTTGCCAAACAGCTTCTCGCCTGCATTTTTAATAAAGCTAAACAAACCCATGGTTTCCACTCCTGATAATTAAACGATTCCGGCGCACCGGCTCTTTGCATCATCTTATCGGCCATGAGGCTTGGCAAGCAGCGCGGGCAGAGTATTACCTTGTTTTACAAAATGCCGCCGCGCCCGCCGCATTATTGCTACAATGCCCTTACTTTTTTCCGGCACGGCATCATGAGCGGCGACATCACTTTGCTTACCCTTTTTCTGATCGGCTTTTTCGGCGGCGGCCATTGCGTGGGCATGTGCGGCGGCTTATCGAGCGCGTTTGCCCTGCAATTGCCGCCGCACATCAAGCGCTTTTGGTTGATTGTACTTTTGAACGCCGGCCGCATCAGCAGCTACATCACTATCGGCGTGCTTTTAGGGCTGCTCGGCCAAATCGGCATTTCGCTCGACCAAACCCGCTGGCTGCAAAACGGTTTGTTTGTGGCGGCCAATGTGTTGCTGCTTTTTTTGGGGCTTTATCTGGCCGGCCTCTCCACTCTTGCCACCAAAGTGGAAAGCTTGGGGCGGCCGGTGTGGCGGCGCTTAAACCCGCTTTTGGGCAGGCTTTTGCCGATACAGTCGGTGCCCGCCTGCTTCGGCGTGGGCTTATTGTGGGGCTGGCTGCCCTGCGGCCTGGTTTACAGCGCTTCGCTTTATGCACTCGGCAGCGGCAGCGCCGCGCAAGGCGGCCTTTATATGCTGGCTTTTGCGCTGGGCACTTTGCCCAATTTATTGGCGATGGGCTTTTTTGCGGGGCAATTGAAAAGCTTTTTGCAGCACCGCAGCATCCGCCTGGCCGCCGGCCTGCTGGTGGCCGGCTGGGCGCTGTGGCAATTGCTGCAATTTATGCGCCACACATTTTAAAATCCGCCATATCAATAGGCCGTCTGAACGTTTGTAGGTACAGTTAGCGCAACGCATGCATACGCATAATACCAATCCAAAAAAATAACCTAACTTCGTTGCCTCGCCTTGCCGTACTATCTGTACTGTCGCAGGCTTCCGCCTTGTCAGCTTACTTTTTTGAATGGGTATAAGTTTCGAGCTTGCCTAGGGTCTGTTCACATTTCATCCGTGCGTAAGATTTTGAGCGCAAAAGCGCGCTTGCAAGGCGAAAAGCACAGCAAGGTTGGACACCTTGCGAGCATTTTCAACGCGGCAGGCGCGTTTTTGAGCCAAAAGATTGCCACGAGATGAATTGTGAACAGACCCTAAGCATTACCCCAAACCTAAAAATTAAAGAGGCTCTGAAAAAAGGCCGTCTGAAAAGATTCAAACGGCGTTTCCATGTTGATTAAATGATTATTCAAACAACATTATTTTAATTTCACGGCCGTGCCGCTCACGCTGACCATCATCATCATCGAGCCGCTCTGGCCGATCACCTCATAATCAATGTCCACGCCCACCACCGCATCGGCGCCGAGCTTTTTGGCATACGCTTCCATTTCGGCAAACGCGGTTTCGCGCGCTTTACGCATTTCGCGCTCGTATGCGCCCGAGCGCCCGCCCACCACATCGCGGATGGAGCCGAGCATGTCTTTAAAAAAATTAGAGCCTAAAATCGCTTCACCCACAACAATATCCAGATAAGCGGCGATTTCTCTGCCCTCAACCGAGGGCGTGGTGGTTTTCAGCATGGTTTGCTCCTTGCGATCAATAAGTGGATAGCCGGCAAATGGTTGCAGGCGCGCTTTTTTCAAGCCGCTTTCAGACGGCCTTTTTGCAAAAATGCCTGAAACACTCAAGCAGCAAGCAAGCCCCACAGCATGCGCGCGGCAATCACCAGCAGCAACAAGCCGAAAGCGAGCTTGAGCTTTTCCGGCGGCAGCTTGTGTGCCGCTTTCACGCCCAGCGGCGCAAACAGCATGGTGGCCACGCTCAACACCGCCACCGCCGGCAAATACCAAAAGCCCAACGTGCCCTCAGGCAGGCCGGCCACATTCCAGCCCGAATAAAGATAGCCCACGGCGCCGGCCACGGCAATCGGCCAAGCCAGCCCCGCCGATGTGCCCACGGCAGTGCGCACGGGCACATTGCAATAAAGCATAAACGGCACCGACAGCGAGCCGCCGCCTATGCCCACCCAGCTTGAAGCCATGCCAAACAACGAGCCCACCGCCGCCAGCCCCGCCGGCCCCGGCAGGCTGCGCGTGGGCTTGGGCTTGGCATCGGTTAGGGTTTTGAGCGCCACCAGCACCACAAACACAATAAAAAATATCTGCAAGGCTTCATTCGAGAGGCGCTTGGCCAGCATCGAGCCAATCATCACGCCCACCACCATGCCCGGTGCCATGCGCCGCACCACCGCCCAATCCACGCTGCCCTTGCGCTGCTGCGCCATCACGCTGGAAAACGTGGTAAACACCATAATCGCAAACGATGTGCCCACCGCCAAATGCTGCGCATGCTCGATGCCGCCCAGCCCTTTCATCTGCAACACCCACAACACCACCGGCACAATAATCATGCCGCCGCCGATGCCGAGCAGGCCGGCGATAAAGCCGGCAATGCTGCCCACCGCCAGCATCACCAAAATCATTTCTATATTCCACATATCACAGCTTCTTTTTTCAGACGGCCACCCTGAAAAATCGGGCAAACTCATGTTTCAAGGCAACTCATGTTTCAAACAGCAAAAAAGCCGCTTTGCAGCAAAGCGGCTGTGGTTTATTTTTGGGCTTTTGCCTGCCGCTGCCGCCGTTTGAGACGGCGCCAGCCAAACATAATATAGCCCGACAAGCTATAGCCCAGGAAAAACAAAAATAAAATCAGCGAGGGTTCCATCGCCACCACCAGCAACACCAGCATGGCGGCAATCATCGCCACAAAAGGCACTTTGCGGCGCACGTTGATTTCTTTGAAGCTCCAAAACGGAATCTGCACCACCATCGACAAACCGGCAAACAGCGTCACCAGCAAACACAGCCACTCCACCGCCGGCAAGCGCTCGTAGCTGTGGTTCACCCAAATCATACCCACAATCAGCGCGGCGGCGGCGGGGCTGGGAATGCCGATAAACCAGCGCTTCTCCACCTTGCCTATCATGGTGTTGAACAAAGCCAAGCGCAAAGCGGCGCAGGCGCAATAGATAAACGCCACCGAATAGCCCAGCTTGCCGAATTGGAAAAGCTGCCATTTATAGGCAATCAAAGCCGGCGCCACGCCGAAGCTCACCATATCGGCCAGGCTGTCGAGCTGCTCGCCAAAAGCGCTTTGGCTGTTGGTCCAGCGCGCCACGCGCCCATCCATACCATCGAGCAGCATGGCAATAAACACCGCAATCGCCGCTGTTTCAAACTGGTTGTGCATTGCCTGGGTGATGGCGTAAAAGGCGGCAAACAAAGCCGCAATGGTAAACGAATTGGGCAACAGATAAATGCTGTTTTGCCGCAACAGCGCTCTGCCGCCGGGGCGTGCGCCCGGATCCGGTGCAATATCCATAATTTTTCCGTGCAGCCGTTTCAGACGGCCTTTTCAATCAAGCAATCGATTATACCGCATATCAGGGCATTAAAATGTTTTGTTGAATTCGATAAAAGTGCGCAATTTGTCGTATTCATAAAAAGCATCGTTGCTGTTGTTGCGGTAATAAGCCACGGTGAGCCGCGGGGTGATGCCGCCGAAATGCAGGGCGCGGTGCCATAACGATAATGACGTGTTCCACTCGGTGTCGCGCCGTTTTTCCCCATCGCTGAAAAAACTCGCCGTTTGATAATGCCGCTGCGCCAAGCCCGCCTGCACGCGGGTGGAAATGCCTTTGGGCCATTCCTGCCCCCACGCAGCGCGGCCGCCGTAGCGGTTGAAATTGTCGCTCTGCGCATGGCCGTTACGCTCTTGATAAAAATCCAAGCCCCACAGCCAATATTGGCGGGCATTGGTATAAAACACCAACGAGCCGCTGGCTAAGCGGCTGTCGATATCGCTGCGCGCGCGCTGCATATTTTTCAGACGGCCGATTTCCAGCGCGGTGAGGCTCTGCAGGCGCGGCGTGTGCCAGCGGTTCCAATAAAAGCGTGCGCCGTTGGTGTAGCTATAGGCATCGTTGCCATAGATGCGCCGCTCGTGAAACGGCATCAGGCCGGTATCGGTGCGCTGGTCGGCATAGCCCGCGCCGGCAGAAATGCGCACGGTGGTGTCGTTATAGCGCCCGTAATCAGGGTAATATTTGCCATAACCATCGGCCGAAGCTTTGGCATACCAGCCGCCGCTGAGCGACCATTTTTTCTCCACCCCGGCCTGATAATTGATGCCCAACGCATCAATCGGCGCATCAAACGTCCAGCCGCGCCAGCAATCGTCATCAGCACCACCCGGCTGCGCGCGCACCGCTTCGCACTGCGCTTCGCTCAGATAAGCGCCCAAGCGCTGCTGCTTTGGCGCCTGATTGATGTTTTGCTCGCGGCTCACATTGATGCCGGCATAAAATTGCCACGAATCGCGCTTGCGCAAGGCATCTCGATATTGCGCCACCATTTCACGCGCGGCTTCGGGCAGCGGCTCGCTTTGCAGACGGTCAAACTGATCGGCCGCCGCTTCGTTTTGCTGGTCTTCAAACAAGGCCTGCGCCAGCCGCATGCGCACCGCCGATGAATCGGGTTCGGCCGCAATCAGCTCGCGATAAAGCTTAACCGCCTCGCCCGAGCGCCCTTCGGCCTGCGCCACCGTGGCACGGGCGAATTTGGCCAAGCCGGCATCGTGTTGCGGCCATTGCGTGTAAATAGGCAGCAACACTTTGATGCCGGCGATATTTTGCGCCGCCAACGCCGACACCATCGCGCGCGAGAGCAATTCCGGATTGGCCAGCAGCGTTTCAGCATTCACCTGCACCACACGGCTTTGCGCCTGCGCCTCTTCGACCAAGGCGCTTTGCTGTGCATCAGAGCGCTGCGGCTGCGCCGTGCGCAAACGCAGCTCAGGCTCGGTGCGCGGCTCAGGCGGCGGCGTATCCGCCCAAGCGGGCAGGCAGAAAGCGGCCAATATGGCGGGCAATAATTTTTTATGATTCATGTGTTTATATTTAATCCGTTGATGAGATATGGCGGCCACACGCAAAACAAAGCCTTTTGCGGTATACCTTTTATTTCTGAAAACAGGCCGTCTGAAAGCTTGGCGCAAGCAGCCAAAACAAAAACATTCTTGCGCTTGCGCACAAGCGTCGGATACGAGTATCCGACCTACATCGAAAGCCGATAAAGGCCGTCGGACAACAGCCGTAGGTCGGATTCTCGAATCCGACATTTGGCCGGCAAGGCCAAAACCATATAACCCAAGGCTTTTACAAAACCAAATATCTGCCGCACCCGTGCAGGCGGGTGCTCAGTGCAAAGCAGCGCTTTGCTTGTCTCGCACATTTCCGAAAATAATCAATTATCTATAAAATCAAATATTTGATTATTCTCGTTTGATAATATAGTGAATGTAAGAAAAAGTGATACAAAACTATGCTCTATAACGGCGTAGGTTGGGTTGATAAACCCAACGTTTCAGACGGCCTGGGGGCTTGTTGGGTTTTCAACCCAACCTACCCGTTGCGTCACTTTTTTTATGCATTCCACTATACCTAGCCATCCGACAACTGAAATAGTGCACCAAACTAGGCTCCTGCCTGCGCAGGAGCGACAGAACGGGCGTTTTGCATCGGTCGGTCTCCAGCCTTGTGCTTGCGCGCCAGCGTCGGATACGAGTATCCGACCTACATCGAAAGCCGGCAAAGGCCGTCTGATACCAATAAAAATAAATAAGCTATAATCGCCCCATGCCTAAACTGACCCCAAAAAACCACCAACTCACCGAGCATGATTTTATCAAACTCGCCA
>NZ_SLXE01000029.1 GCF_004341385.1 Uruburuella suis | reverse complement strand
AACTACCGTCCGCAATTCTACTTCCGCACCACCGACGTAACCGGCGCGGTAACCTTGGAAGAGGGCGTAGAAATGGTAATGCCGGGTGAAAACGTAGCCATCACAGTAGAGCTGATTGCCCCGATCGCCATGGAAGAAGGCCTGCGTTTCGCGATTCGCGAAGGCGGCCGTACCGTAGGCGCCGGCGTGGTTTCTTCTGTAATCGCTTAATTTAAGGATAAAGATAATGGCAAACCAAAAAATCCGCATCCGTTTGAAAGCGTATGATTACAGCTTGATCGACCGCTCCGCACAGGAAATCGTTGAAACCGCCAAGCGCACCGGCGCCGTAGTAAAAGGCCCGATTCCGCTGCCGACCAAAATCGAGCGTTTCAATATCCTGCGTTCTCCGCATGTGAATAAAACTTCACGCGAACAGCTTGAAATCCGCACCCACTTGCGTCTGATGGACATCGTGGATTGGACCGACAAGACCACTGATGCGCTGATGAAGCTGGATCTGCCGGCCGGCGTGGATGTTGAAATTAAAGTACAATAATCCTCAGCTGGTTCAAAGCCCGGGCAATGATTTGCCCGGGCTTTTTATATTTGGCCCGAAAATAACCGAACGGCTGTCTGCATCTTTTCAGACGGCCTCTTTCTTTGTTTTAAGGTGGATGTGATTGTGCGGATTGAGTAACATACAAAGGCCGTCTGAAACCTTTCGGACGGCCTTTCTCATTTCGAATGACTGGGGTCAATGCTCATTGCGAGTCCGCAAGAAAGTGGCGAAACGCGGTGTGCCTTTTTGGGTGAATCCTCGGTATTTATAGGTGATGGTGCTGCCGATTGCGGGCGGATTGCTGCGCTCGCTGTCTTTGAAACCGCTGCCGATACGGAATTCGCCATGGCGGTTTTTGCAGCTGACTGCCCCAAGCTTGCCGGCGTATTTTCCTTTGCCGGGATGGTGATGGGTGACCACGCATTCATCATCGTGGGCGGATTTTAATTTGAGCAGATGGCTGCTGCGCCCGCTGCGATAAGGCAGGCTGGGGTTGCGCAGCATCACGCCCTCGCCGCCAGCAGATTCGATTTGTTTCAGAAAATCAAGGGCGTGGGCATTGTCTCTGGCAGGTGTTTGTTTGATGATGTGGATAGGTGCTTGTGGGTGTTGATCCAGCCAGCGCTGCAACACAGCCAAGCGCTGATAAAGATTGCCTTGTGCTTGCGGCACATCAAAAACGTGTAATTTGATGCCTTGCCAGTTGCCGGAGTGTTGGCGCACTGAGGCAGAGATCTGTTCGAATTGGTTGCGGCGGCTGTACAGCTCTCCATCCAGCGGAAAAGGCGGGAAATGGGCGGTATAACCGGAAGGCGGGGTGAAAGGATAGCCTTGGCGGCTGATTAATTGCTTACCATTCCAATAGGCGCGCACTCCGTCGAGTTTTTCACTCATTGCCCACCCGGTAACGTTTTGCCCTTTAAATTCTTGCGCCAGCAATAAATCGGGCGCGGCGGCAAGGGCGGGAGAGCACGAGATAAATAAAGCTGCAATTGTGGCAAATGTTTTCATAATATTCCCCGTTTTGTGTTTATAGTTTCTATAGATATTATTATAGGCCGTCTGAAAAATAAAGTATTAAATCCAATGAGAATAAACAACAAACGGATGGCGCGGAAGATTGCATATTAATTTGGGCGGCATACAAAGGCAGGATGCCGGACAGCAATGTCGCAAAAATGATGGCTGCAAAAGCTAAGGGCAAGATTTTTCTTGAAAAGCGATGGGTTTTTATAGTATAGTTCAGGGCTTGGCATTTCGTGCCAAGCGTTTATTTTGTCCAATGGTCGGCCAATCGTAGCTGACCCCTTTACTAAAAGGAAAATAATCATGACTTTAGGTCTGGTTGGGCGCAAAGTGGGTATGACCCGCGTGTTTAACGAACAAGGTGCATCTGTTCCGGTAACCGTGTTGGATATGTCTGCTAACCGCGTCACGCAAGTAAAATCCAAAGATACTGACGGCTATGTGGCCGTTCAAGTTACCTTTGGTCAGAAAAAAGCCAATCGTGTTTCTCAAACTGAAGCCGGCCACTTTGCAAAAGCAGGTGTGGAAGCCGGTCGCGGTTTGGTTGAGTTTGCTTTGACTGAAGAAAAATTGGGCGAGCTCAAGGCTGGTGATGAAATCACTGTTGCCATGTTTGAAGCCGGTCAATTGGTGGATGTAACCGGTACCTCCAAAGGTAAAGGTTTTTCAGGCACCATTAAGCGTCACAATTTCGGTTCGCAACGTGCTTCTCACGGTAACTCGCGTTCGCATCGCGTGCCCGGCTCTATCGGTCAGGCGCAAGATCCGGGTCGTGTGTTTCCGGGTAAGCGTATGGCCGGTCAGTATGGCAACACCAAGGCTACTGTTCAGTGCCTGGAGGTTGTGCGTGTAGATGCAGAGCGCCAATTGTTGTTGGTAAAAGGTGCTGTGCCCGGTTCCGTTAATAGCGACGTTGTAGTGCGTCCTAGCGTGAAAGTAGGTGCGTAATGGAATTGAAAGTTATTGATGCAAAAGGCCAAGTATCAGGCAGCTTGAATGCTTCTGATGCACTGTTTGCCCGTGAATACAATGAAGCGTTGGTGCACCAGCTGGTTACTGCCTTTTTGGCAAACGCCCGCTCAGGTAACCGTGCGCAGAAAACCCGTGCAGAAGTAAAACACTCTACCAAAAAGCCGTGGCGCCAAAAAGGCACCGGCCGCGCGCGTTCCGGTATGACTTCTTCTCCGATTTGGCGTAGCGGTGGCCGTGCTTTCCCGAATAAGCCGTCTGAAAACTTCACCCAAAAAGTGAACCGTAAGATGTATCGTGCCGGTATGGCTTCAATTCTGTCGCAATTGGTGCGTGATGAACGCTTGTTTGTGATTGATGAATTGTCTGCTGCAACGCCGAAAACCAAAGAATTCGCCGAGCAAGTGAAAAATTTGGGTTTGGAGCAAGTGTTGTTTATTACCAAGCAATTGGATGAAAACGTATACCTGTCTTCACGCAACCTGCCCAACGTTATGGTTTTGGAAGCACAGCAAGCTGATCCCTACAGCCTCTTGCGCTACAAAAAAGTCGTGATCACTAAAGATGCGGTTGCACAGTTAGAGGAGCAATGGGTATGAATCAACAACGCCTGATGCAAGTAATTTTGGCTCCTGTTGTTTCTGAAAAGAGCAACCTGTTGGCTGAAAAACGTAATCAAATGACATTCAAAGTGTTGCCCAATGCAACCAAGCAGGAAATCAAAGCTGCAGTTGAGTTGTTGTTTGATGTCGAAGTGGCTTCTGTGACCACCGTGATCACCAAAGGTAAAGTAAAACGCTTTGGTCGTACGATCGGTCGCCGCAGCGATGTGAAAAAAGCTTATGTGAGCCTGGCAGCCGGTCAACAGATCGACGTGGAAGCCATTGCTGCAGCCGCAGATAAGGAATAAGTACAATGGCTATCGTAAAAATGAAGCCTACCTCTGCTGGTCGTCGCGGCATGGTTCGCGTTGTAGCAGAAGGTTTGCATAAAGGTGCACCGTATGCACCGCTGGTTGAAAAGAAAAACACTACTGCCGGCCGCAACAACAACGGCCACATTACCACCCGTCATAAAGGCGGTGGTCACAAGCAGCATTACCGCGTAGTGGATTTCAAGCGCAACAAAGACGGCATTCCCGCTAAAGTCGAGCGTATCGAGTATGATCCGAACCGTACGGCGTTTATCGCACTGTTGTGCTATGCCGATGGCGAGCGTCGTTACATTATTGCGCCGCGCGGCATTCAAGCCGGTGCCGTGTTGGTGTCTGGTGCAGAAGCCGCAATTAAAGCAGGCAATGCCTTGCCGATTCGCAATATTCCGGTGGGTACAACCATTCACTGCATCGAGATGAAGCCGGGCAAAGGTGCGCAAATTGCGCGTTCAGCCGGTGCATCTGCTGTTTTGCTGGCCAAAGAAGGTATCTACGCTCAAGTGCGTTTGCGCTCAGGTGAGGTGCGTAAAATCCATGTGGATTGCCGCGCGACCATCGGTGAGGTGGGCAATGAAGAGCAGAGCCTGAAAAAAATCGGTAAAGCCGGTGCCAATCGTTGGCGCGGTATTCGCCCGACCGTACGCGGTGTGGTGATGAACCCGGTTGATCACCCCCATGGTGGTGGTGAAGGCCGTACCGGTGAAGCTCGTGAACCGGTTAGCCCGTGGGGCACACCTGCTAAAGGTTACCGTACCCGTAACAACAAACGCACGGACAATATGATTGTTCGCCGCCGTTACTCAAATAAAGGTTAATTGATATGGCTCGTTCATTGAAAAAAGGCCCATATGTAGACCTGCATTTGCTGAAAAAAGTAGATGCGGCTCGTGCAAGCAGCGATAAGCGCCCGATTAAAACTTGGTCGCGTCGTTCTACCATTCTGCCCGATTTTATCGGTTTGACCATCGCTGTACACAATGGCCGCACCCATGTGCCGGTATTTATCAGCGACAACATGGTTGGCCATAAATTAGGCGAGTTCTCATTGACCCGTACCTTTAAAGGCCACTTGGCCGATAAAAAGGCTAAAAAGAAATAAGGTGAATCATGAGAGTTAATGCACAACATAAAAACGCCCGCATCTCTGCACAAAAGGCTCGCCTGGTGGCAGATCTGATTCGCGGCAAAGACGTTGCCCAAGCCTTGAACATCTTGGCGTTCAGCCCCAAAAAAGGTGCTGAGTTGATTAAAAAAGTGCTGGAATCTGCTATTGCAAATGCAGAGCATAATGAAGGCGCCGATATCGACGAATTGAAAGTGGTCACCATTTTTGTGGATAAAGGCCCCAGCCTCAAACGCTTTCAAGCTCGTGCCAAAGGTCGCGGTAACCGCATTGAAAAACAAACTTGTCATATCAATGTGACAGTGGGTAACTAAGGAAAAGCTATGGGACAAAAGATTAACCCTACAGGCTTTCGCCTGGCGGTGACCAAAGACTGGTCTTCTAAATGGTTTGCCAAAAGCAACGAATTTTCTACTGTTTTGAAGCAAGACATTGATGTTCGCGACTACTTGCGCAAACGCCTGGCAAATGCCTCTGTTGGTCGTGTCGTGATTGAGCGTCCGGCCAAGTCTGCCCGCATTACCATTCATTCAGCCCGCCCGGGTGTGGTGATTGGTAAAAAAGGCGAAGACATCGAAGTGTTGAAACGCGATCTGCAAGCCTTGATGGGTGTGCCTGTGCATGTCAACATCGAAGAAATCCGCAAGCCTGAGCTGGATGCGCAAATCATTGCCGACGGTATTGCCCAGCAATTGGAAAAACGCGTTCAATTCCGTCGTGCTATGAAGCGTGCCATGCAAAACGCCATGCGTGTTGGTGCCAAAGGCATCAAAATCATGACTTCAGGCCGTCTGAATGGTGCGGACATTGCCCGCAGCGAATGGTATCGCGAAGGCCGTGTGCCCTTGCATACTCTGCGTGCAAATGTGGATTACGCAACCAGCGAAGCACACACCACCTATGGTGTGTTGGGTTTGAAAGTTTGGGTTTACACCGGTGAAGGCACCGATAAGGCTCAAGCCAAGCCTGAGCAAGAAAAGAGACAAAGAAAGGCAGGTGGTCGTCATGCTGCAGCCAACTAGAATGAAATACCGCAAGCAACATAAAGGCCGCAACACCGGCATTGCTACCCGCGGTAATAAAGTTAGTTTCGGCGAATTCGGCTTGAAAGCCGTAGGCCGTGGTCGTTTGACTGCCCGTCAAATCGAAGCTGCCCGTCGTACCATGACCCGTCATATTAAACGTGGCGGCCGTATTTGGATTCGCGTGTTCCCGGATAAACCGATTACTGAAAAACCGATTCAAGTGCGTATGGGTGGCGGTAAAGGCTCCGTTGAGTACTATGTTGCTGAAGTGAAACCCGGCAAAGTATTGTACGAAATGGACGGCGTGCCGGAAGCGTTGGCACGTGAAGCCTTCACTTTGGCTGCTGCCAAACTGCCGATTCCGACTGTGTTTGTTGTAAGACAGGTAGGTCAATAATGAAAGCAAATGAATTGAAAGACAAATCTGTTGAGCAATTGAATGCCGATTTGCTTGATTTGCTGAAAGCACAATTCGGCCTGCGTATGCAGCATGCAACCGGCCAATTGGCAAAAGCCAGTGAATTGAAAAAAGTACGCCGTGACATTGCTCGTATTAAAACCGTTTTAACTGAAAAAGGTGCCAAGTAATGAGCGAAGTGAAAAATGTTCGTACTTTGCAGGGCAAAGTGGTTAGCGATAAAATGGATAAAACCGTTACCGTGCTGGTTGAGCGTAAAGTGAAGCACCCGCTCTACGGTAAAATTATCCGCCGCTCGACCAAGATTCATGCTCATGACGAGCAAAATCAATACGGCGTTGGCGACATCGTGGTGATTGCAGAAACCCGCCCGTTGTCAAAAACCAAGTCTTGGGTAGTGCAAGAGCTGGTAGAGAAAGCGCGTACTGTTTAATTTTTACGACAGCTAACGCTTGAAAAAGAAACGAAGTCTTGCAGGAGCTAAAAAAAGCCTGTAAACTTCGTTTCTTATCTTTCAGCTTCTTTCTGAAAGTTCTTCCCTTCGGGGTCCAAGACTGGTTTACTGGAACCGTTAGCGGTTTCAGGCGGCATATGGCAGTAGATTTAAACGCCGTCTGAAAGTGGTAAATTAAGTTGGTTTATTTAAAGGTATTAACATGATTCAAATGCAGACCATCTTGGATGTGGCTGATAACTCTGGTGCGCGCCGTGTAATGTGCATCAAAGTTTTAGGCGGCTCCAAGCGTCGCTACGCTTCTGTTGGCGACATTATCAAAGTGGCGGTTAAAGATGCAGCGCCACGCGGCCGTGTAAAAAAGGGTGATGTATACAATGCAGTAGTTGTTCGCACTGCAAAAGGTGTGCGTCGTCCCGATGGTGCGCTGATTAAATTTGACAACAATGCAGCTGTATTGTTGAACAATAAATTGGAGCCCTTGGGTACCCGTATTTTTGGCCCGGTTACTCGTGAATTGCGCACTGAGCGCTTCATGAAAATCGTTTCATTAGCACCTGAAGTGTTGTAAGAGAGGTTGGCGATGAATAAGCTGATTAAAGGCGATCAAGTGATCGTAATTGCCGGTAAAGATAAAGGCAAACAGGGCCAGGTTGTTCGCGTATTGGGCGATAAAATCGTGGTGGAAGGTGTAAACGTTGCAAAACGTCACCAAAAACCAAATCCGATGCGTGGCGTTGAGGGCGGTATCGTTTTGAAAAACATGCCTCTGGCCATTTCAAACGTTGCCATCTTCAATCCGGAAACTAAAAAAGCCGATCGTGTAGGCATCAAGTTGGTAGAGGGCGAAGGCAAAGTAAAACGCGTTCGTGTCTTTAAATCCAGCGGTGCGGTTATCGGTGCGTAAGGAGTTGAAATAACATGGCACGTTTAAGAGAGTTTTACAACAGCACTGTGGTTCCTGAGCTGATGAAGCAGTTTAACTACAAATCAGTTATGGAAGTGCCCCGTATCGAAAAAATCACTTTGAATATGGGCGTGGGCGAAGCGGTTGCTGATAAAAAAGTAATGGAACATGCTGTTGCCGATTTGGAAAAAATTGCGGGTCAAAAACCTGTGGTAACTGTTGCGCGCAAATCCATTGCCGGTTTTAAAATCCGTGATAACTATCCGGTGGGCTGCAAGGTAACTTTGCGTCGCGATCAAATGTTTGAATTCCTGGATCGTCTGGTAACCGTGGCTTTGCCGCGTGTACGCGACTTTCGTGGTGTAAGCGGCAAGTCTTTCGATGGTCGTGGTAACTACAATATGGGTGTGCGCGAGCAAATCATTTTCCCGGAAATCGAATACGATAAAATCGATGCGCTGCGTGGTTTGAACATTACTGTGACCACTACTGCAAAAACCGACGAAGAAGCCAAAGCTTTGCTGTCGCTGTTTAAGTTTCCGTTTAAAGGATAATCATGGCTAAGAAAGCACTTATTAATCGCGAATTGAAGCGTGCTGCATTGGCAAAAAAATATGCCGCCAAACGTGAGGCAATTTTTGCAGTAATCAATGACACCAGCGTTTCTGACGAAGATCGTTTCGAGGCTCGCCTGAAATTCCAGGCCATTCCCCGCAATGCATCTCCGGTTCGCCAGCGCCGCCGTTGCGCTTTAACCGGTCGTCCCCGTGGCACTTTCCGCAAATTCGGTTTGGGTCGTACCAAAATCCGTGAAATCGCCATGCGTGGTGAAATCCCGGGTGTGATTAAAGCCAGCTGGTAATAGGAGTAGAATATATGAGTATGCATGATCCTATTTCCGATATGTTGACCCGTATCCGCAATGCGCAACGCGCAAGCAAGGTTGCGGTAGCGATGCCTTCTTCAAAACTGAAATGTGCAATTGCCAATGTTTTGAAAGAAGAAGGCTATATCGAAGACTTCGCGGTTTCTGCTGATGCAAAACCGGTATTGGAAATTCAATTGAAATACTACGCAGGTCGCCCTGTGATTGAGCAAATTAAGCGCGTATCCCGTCCGGGCTTGCGTGTTTACAAAGGCTCTAATGATATTCCCGCCGTAATGAACGGTTTGGGTGTGGCTATCGTTAGTACTTCAAAAGGCGTAATGACTGATCGCAAAGCCCGCGCAGCCGGCATTGGTGGTGAGTTGTTGTGCGTGGTTGCCTGATAGGGAGAGTTTAGATGTCTCGCGTAGCGAAAAATCCAGTAACTGTTCCTGCTGGCGTAGAAGTAAAATTCGGAACGGATAAATTGACAGTTAAGGGTAAAAATGGCGAGTTGTCATTTCCGCTGACTGACGATGTAGCTGTTGAGCTGAATGACGGTCAAATCACTTTTGCTGCCACTAATGACAGCAAGCATTCAGGTGCAATGTCCGGCACTGTCCGTGCACTGGTTGCCAATATGGTTAAAGGTGTGTCTGAGGGTTTTGAAAGAAAACTTCAGTTGATCGGCGTGGGCTATCGCGCCCAAGCTCAGGGCAAAACATTGAATTTGTCTTTAGGTTTTTCTCATCCCATCGTTTACGAAATGCCGGAAGGTATTACAGTGCAAACGCCGTCTCAAACCGAGATCGTGTTGACCGGTGCCGACAAGCAGGTTGTTGGTCAGGTTGCTGCCGAAATCCGCAATTTCCGTCCGCCGGAGCCTTATAAAGGTAAAGGTGTTCGCTATGTTGGCGAAGTTGTGGTGATGAAAGAAGCTAAGAAGAAATAATTGAGGCTCACTAATGAATAAACATGCAACAAGACTGCGCCGCGCACGCAAAACCCGTGCCCGTATTGCAGATTTGAAAATGGTGAGATTGTGTGTTTTCCGCACAAACAGCCATATTTATGCCCAAGTGATCAGTGCTGAGGGTGGTGAAGTATTGGCGCAAGCCTCTACTTTGGAAGCCGAAGTGCGTGATGGCTTGAAATCAGGCGGCAACATCGAAGCAGCTGCTTTGGTAGGCAAGCGTATTGCTGAAAAAGCCAAGGCTGCCGGCGTGGAAAAAGTCGCATTTGATCGCTCAGGCTTTCAATATCACGGTCGTGTAAAAGCTTTGGCTGAAGCCGCACGTGAAAACGGTTTGAGCTTCTAATAAAGATTTTGGAGACCTGAGATGGCAAAACATGAAATTGAAGAACGCGGTGACGGCCTGGTAGAGAAAATGGTTGCCGTAAACCGTGTAACCAAGGTGGTTAAGGGGGGCCGTATTATGGCATTCTCGGCCTTGACCGTGGTAGGTGATGGCGATGGCCGCATCGGCATGGGCAAGGGCAAATCAAAAGAAGTGCCGGTTGCTGTGCAAAAAGCAATGGATCAAGCCCGTCGTAATATGATTAAAGTACCGTTGAAAAACGGCACCATCCATCATGAAGTGATTGGTCGCCATGGTGCAACCCGTGTGTTTATGCAGCCTGCCAAAGAAGGTAGCGGCGTAAAGGCCGGCGGCCCGATGCGTTTGGTTTTTGATGCAATGGGCGTACACAATATTTCTGCCAAAGTGCACGGTTCAACCAACCCTTACAATATTGTTCGCGCAACATTGGACGGTTTGGCCAAGCTCTACACACCGGCGGATATTGCTGCCAAGCGCGGCTTAACCGTAGAACAAATTTTGGGATCTGATCATGAGTGAACAAAAAAAGATTAAAGTGACTTTGGTAAAAAGCCTGATTGGCACCATTGAGTCACATCGTGCTTGTGCTCGCGGTTTGGGTTTGCGTCGTCGTGAACACACCGTTGAAGTATTAGATACCCCCGAAAATCGTGGCATGATTAATAAAATCAGCTACCTTTTGAAAGTGGAGTCGTAATATGTTTTTGAATACTATTCAACCTGCTGAAGGTGCAACTCACGCTAAACGCCGCGTGGGTCGCGGCATCGGTAGCGGTTTGGGCAAAACGGGCGGTCGTGGCCATAAAGGCCAAAAAAGCCGTTCCGGTGGTTTCCACAAAGTCGGTTTTGAAGGCGGCCAAATGCCGTTGCAACGCCGCTTGCCCAAACGTGGTTTCAAATCATTGACTGCGGCCACTAATGCTGAAGTACGCTTGAGCGAACTGGCTTTGGTTGCTGTGGATGAAATCGATGTTTTGACTTTGAAACAAGCTGGTTTGGTTGCTGCGAATGCGCTGAATGTTAAGGTGATTGCTTCCGGTGAGGTTGGCCGTGCGGTTACCCTGAAGGGTATCAAAGCAACCAAAGGCGCCAAAGCTGCTATTGAAGCTGCTGGCGGTAAAGTAGAAGAATAAGGTCTGGACGACAAACGTGGCAAATCGACAATCTTCATCAGGACTTTCTAAGTTTGGTGATTTAAAAAACCGGTTATTGTTTTTATTGGGTGCATTGGTGGTATTTCGGATAGGTGCCCATATTCCGGTACCGGGTGTGGATGCTGCCGCGTTGGCTAAACTTTATGAAAGCGCAAGTGGTGGCATGCTGGGCATGTTAAACATGTTTTCCGGCGGGTCACTCGAGCGCTTTAGTATTTTTGCCATCGGCATCATGCCCTATATTTCGGCGTCCATTATCGTTCAGCTGGCTTCTGAAATCATGCCCTCGTTGAAGGCATTGAAAAAAGAGGGCGAGGCTGGGCGACGTGTGATTACCAAATATACGCGTTACGGTACGGTTTTGTTGGCACTGCTGCAAAGCTTTGGCGTAGCTACTTTTGTTTACCAACAAAATATCGTGGTAGCGTCTCAGCTTGAATTTTATGTATCCACTGTGGTGTGTTTGGTTACTGGCACAATGTTTTTGATGTGGCTGGGTGAGCAAATGACTGAGCGGGGGATTGGGAACGGTATTTCGCTGATCATTACTGCTGGTATCGCGGCCGGTATTCCTGCCGGTATTTCGCGTTTGTTGACATTAACCAGCCAAGGCTCGATGAGCATGTTGATGGCTGTGGCTATTGTTATCGGTGCGTTGCTGCTGATTTATGTGGTGGTGTATTTTGAGAGTGCCCAGCGCAAGATTCCTGTGCATTATGCCAAACGCCAAGTGGGAAACCGGTTGGTTCAAGGCCAGTCTACCCATATGCCGTTCAAGCTGAATATGGCCGGTGTGATTCCGCCTATTTTTGCTTCTAGCATCATTTTGTTTCCGTCCACCTTGTTGAGCTGGTTCGGTTCGACCAATACCGATAATTGGTTTTATAAGGCGGCAGCTTTGTTGCAGCATGGCCAGCCGGTGTATATTTTGCTGTTTGCCGCAACCATTATTTTCTTCTGCTATTTTTACACAGCATTGGTTTTCAGTCCGCGTGAAATGGCTGAGAATTTGAAGAAAAGCGGTGCATTTGTGCCGGGTATCCGACCGGGTGAGCAGACATCAAGATATTTGGAAAAAGTGGTATTGCGCCTGACCTTTTTTGGTGCACTTTATATCACCATAATTTGTTTGATCCCTGAGTTTTTGACAACAGCTTTGAATGTTCCGTTTTACTTGGGTGGTACCTCATTGCTGATTTTGGTAGTAGTAACCATGGATTTCAGTACGCAGATTGCTTCTTACAGAATGACACAGCAGTATGAACATTTGATGAAGCGTTCTGATATGAAATCACTATCCCGTAAGTAATATACTATGGCTAAAGAAGATACCATACAAATGCAGGGCGAGATTTTAGAAACCTTGCCCAATGCGACATTTAAGGTAAAGCTTGAAAATGATCATGTGGTTTTGGGTCATATCTCCGGCAAAATGCGAATGCACTATATCCGTATTTCGCCGGGCGATAAGGTGACAGTAGAGCTGACGCCTTACGATTTGACCCGTGCGCGTATCGTATTCCGGGCGCGCTAATTTTAAAGAAAGGAAGAAGAATGCGTGTACAACCTTCTGTAAAGAAAATTTGCCGTAACTGCAAGATTATCCGTCGTAATCGCGTGGTACGTGTGATTTGTACTGACCCCCGTCACAAGCAACGTCAAGGTTGATTTACATCAGCTCGGGTTTTGTGTTATAGTGACAGACTTTTTGCCCTAAAGGAAAAAATATGGCTCGTATTGCAGGGGTGAATATCCCTAATAACGCCCATATCGTAATCGGTTTGCAAGCCATTTACGGTATTGGCGCTACTCGTGCTAAATTGATTTGCGAAGCTGCCGGCATTGTGCCGAGCACCAAGGTAAAAGATTTGGATGAGTCCCAATTGGAATCTTTGCGTGAACAAGTTGCCAAATATGAAGTAGAAGGCGATCTGCGTCGTGAAGTGACCATGAGTATCAAACGTTTGATGGATATGGGCTGCTATCGCGGCTTCCGCCATCGTCGCGGCCTGCCTTGCCGCGGTCAGCGCACTCGTACCAATGCGCGCACCCGTAAAGGCCCGCGTAAAGCGATTGCCGGTAAAAAATAATTTTTAAGGATTTGATTAATGGCTAAAGCAAACACAGCCTCGCGTGTACGCAAAAAAGTACGTAAAACCGTGAGTGAAGGTATTGTGCATGTACATGCATCTTTTAATAATACCATCATTACTATTACCGACCGTCAAGGCAATGCATTATCTTGGGCTACCTCTGGTGGTGCGGGTTTTAAAGGTTCACGTAAAAGTACACCGTTTGCAGCTCAGGTAGCTGCAGAAGCCGCTGGTAAAGTTGCCCAAGAGTATGGCGTGAAAAATCTGGAAGTTCGCATTAAAGGCCCGGGTCCCGGTCGTGAATCTTCTGTTCGTGCGCTCAACGCTCTTGGTTTCAAGATTACCAGCATTACCGACGTTACCCCGTTGCCTCATAACGGTTGCCGTCCGCCTAAAAAACGTCGTATTTAATATTGGAGTGATTGAGAAATGGCACGTTATATCGGCCCGAAATGTAAATTAGCTCGCCGTGAAGGCACCGATTTGTTTCTGAAAAGCGCACGCCGCTCTTTAGAATCCAAATGTAAACTCGACTCTGCTCCGGGTCAGCATGGCGCCCGTAAGCCGCGTTTGTCGGATTATGGTTTGCAATTGCGTGAAAAACAAAAAATCCGCCGCATTTACGGCGTTTTGGAACGTCAATTCCGCCGTTATTTTGCAGAGGCTTCACGCCGTAAAGGTTCTACCGGCGAATTGCTGTTGCAATTGCTGGAGTCGCGTTTGGATAATGTTGTATACCGTATGGGTTATGGCTCTACCCGTGCCGAAGCCCGTCAATTGGTATCGCACAAAGCCATTACCGTTAACGGTCAAATTGTCAATATCCCGTCTTTCCAAGTGAAGGCCGGTGATGTGGTGGCTGTTCGCGAAAAAGCGAAAAAGCAAGTCCGTATTCAGGAAGCCTTGGGTTTGGCCGCGCAAATCGGCATGCCTTCTTGGGTGGCTGTGGATGCAACCAAAATGGAAGGTGTATTTAAAAATATGCCGGATCGCTCAGAATTGACTGGCGATATTAATGAACAGCTGGTGGTAGAGTTCTACTCTAAATAATGCTGGTTAAGTGAGGGACAGTTAAATGCAAAACAGCACTTCCGAATTCTTGAAACCTCGTCAAATTGATGTCGATACTTTGTCTGCAACCCGCGCCAAAGTGTCTATGCAGCCTTTTGAGCGTGGTTTCGGCCATACTTTAGGTAATGCTTTGCGTCGTATCTTACTGTCATCCATGAATGGCTTTGCGCCCACTGAAGTGGCCATTACCGGCGTGTTGCATGAATATTCGACTTTGGACGGCGTTCAAGAGGATGTGGTTGACATCTTGTTGAATCTCAAAGGCGTGGTATTCAAGCTGCACGGCCGTGGTCAAGTTCAGCTGGCCTTGAAAAAATCCGGTGCCGGCCCTGTGGTGGCAGGTGATATCGATCTGCCGCACGATGTTGAAATCATCAATCCGGGTCATGTGATTTGTCATTTGTCTGACAATGGCAATATCGAAATGGAAATCAAGGTAGAGCAAGGCCGTGGTTATCAATCTGTGTCCGGTCGCCGCGCTTTGCGCGATGACAACAAGCAGATCGGTGCCATCCAACTGGATGCGAGCTTTTCGCCCATCAGCCGTGTTAGCTTTGAAGTTGAACCCGCACGTGTAGAACAGCGTACAGACTTGGATCGTTTGGTTTTGGATATTGAAACCGATGGTTCGATTGAGCCTGAAGAGGCTGTTCGCAGTGCCGCACGCATTTTAATTGACCAAATGTCTATTTTTGCCGATTTGCAAGGAACGCCGGTTGAAGAGGTGGAAGAAAAAGCGCCTCCGATCGATCCGATTCTGTTGCGCCCGGTAGATGATTTGGAATTGACTGTGCGTTCGGCTAACTGCCTGAAAGCTGAAGATATTTATTATATTGGTGATTTGATTCAACGTACTGAAACCGAGTTGTTGAAAACGCCGAATCTGGGTCGCAAATCTTTGAATGAAATCAAAGAAGTGCTGGCCTCTAAAGGCTTGACGTTGGGATCAAAACTGGAAGCTTGGCCGCCTGTGGGCTTGGAAAAGCCGTAAGTTTGAAGATTAAAGGATAATGACATGCGTCATCGTAATGGCAATCGTAAATTAAACCGCACCAGCAGCCACCGCGCTGCAATGCTGCGTAACATGGCAAACTCTTTGTTGACCCATGAAACCATCGTGACTACTCTGCCTAAAGCCAAAGAGCTGCGCCGAGTGGTTGAACCCTTGATTACTTTGGGTAAAAAGCCTTCTTTGGCTAACCGCCGTTTGGCATTTAACCGCACGCGCGATCGCGATGTGGTGGTTAAATTGTTTGACGAATTGGGCCCACGTTTTTCTGCACGTAACGGCGGTTATGTTCGTGTATTGAAATACGGCTTCCGTAAGGGTGACAATGCACCTTTGGCACTGGTTGAGCTGGTGGACAAAGCTGCTGAAGCCACTGCCGAGCAAGCTTAAGTCGTGTATCTTGAAAAACCAGCCGGCCGGCTGGTTTTTTCTTTTCATGACGGTCGGCATCTGAGTGGTTGGCGGCCGTCTGAAAATGCAGCATTGTGTTATAGTGAAGGCAAGAATAAAGTGATACAAGGTAAAGCTGGTGATGTATAGCGATTAAGGTGAGGCATTATTCTTGCTAGGGCGTCCTGACATTTTGATTTACGGGTGGTGTTGTCCCTGAAAACGTACTGCCGCGTTAAAAAGCCTCGCAAGGTGTCCAACCTTGCTATGTTTTTTGCCTTGCATCTGCATTCTCAGAAATAAAATCCCCCTCATAAACGAATAGTCAGGACGCTTTAGGTAATCTTTAGTTTTTTTGTGTATTATTTTTTTATTCACTATGCAATCTGTGTGTGGCCGGCGGGCCAATAATCAGGGGAGGGGAAAATGTATCGCATATTTGCTGTGATGTTGTTGCTGTGTTCTTCAGTGGGCTGGGCGCAGCGCGCCGTGCCGGATGATATGGATGTGGCCGTGCTCAAAGAAGTGGCTTATCCGCAGATTGTATTGGGCAATAATGGCATTTCTTGGCTGAAGATTTTAACCTTGGGCTGGCTGGACAACAGCCGCGTTTTTAACGTTACCTCGGGTTTGCGTGTGAAAGATGAGCGCAACCGTTTTATTGTGCGCGGCAAATTGGCATCGCATGTGGGGAAAACCGTGGCTGTCCGCCGAGATAGCGGCAACAATATTACCGAGATTTGGATTTTAACCGAGCCTGAGCAGCGTATTTTCGAGCAACGTGCTGCCGGGCAATTGTAGCGAATGCAATCAACATGAAAAAAGTATTTATCCGTACCTTTGGCTGCCAGATGAATGAATACGATAGCGAAAAAATGCTGTCGGTGCTGGCCGAAGGTGACGATTTGGTGCAGGTAAGCGAGGCTGATGAGGCCGATATCATTTTGTTCAACACATGCTCCGTGCGTGAAAAAGCGCAGGAAAAAGTGTTTTCCGATTTGGGGCGGGTGCGGCCTTTAAAGGCGAAAAATCCCAATCTGATTATCGGTGTGGGCGGTTGTGTGGCTTCACAGGAAGGTGAGGCGATAGTGAAGCGGGCGCCGTTTGTGGATGTGGTGTTCGGCCCGCAAACTTTGCACCGCTTGCCGCAAATGATAGATGATAAAAAAGAAACCGGCCGTGCACAGGTTGATATTTCCTTTCCGGAAATCGAAAAATTCGATCATTTACCGCCGGCGCGCGTGGAAGGCGGCTCGGCATTTGTGTCGATTATGGAAGGCTGTTCCAAATATTGCAGCTTTTGCGTGGTGCCTTATACCCGCGGTGAGGAATTTTCCCGTCCGTTGGCCGATGTGCTGACAGAGGTGGCCAATTTGGCGCAACAAGGCGTGAAAGAGATTAATCTGCTCGGCCAGAATGTGAATGCTTACCGCGGCCTGATGGATGATGGTGAGATTTGCGATTTCGCCATGCTTTTGCGCATTGTGCACGAGATTCCGGGCATTGAACGCATGCGTTTTACCACCAGCCATCCGCGAGAATTCAGCGAGCGCATTATCGAATGCTACCGCGACTTACCCAAGCTGGTTTCCCATTTGCACTTGCCGATTCAAAGCGGCTCGGATCGGGTGTTGAGCGCCATGAAACGTGGCTACACAGCGCTGGAATATAAATCGATTATCCGCAAGCTGCGTGCCATCCGCCCTGATTTGTGTTTGAGCTCTGATTTTATTGTCGGCTTTCCGGGTGAAACCGAAGCTGAATTCGAGCAAACTTTGAAGTTGGTGCGAGACATCGCCTTTGATTTGAGTTTTGTGTTTATTTACAGCCCGCGCCCGGGCACACCGGCGGCGAATCTGGCAGACGATACGCCGCATGAGGAAAAGGTGCGCCGTCTGGAAGCGCTGAATGAAGTGATTGAGGCGGAAACGGCCCGCATCAATCAAACCATGATAGGCACGGTGCAACGCTGCTTAGTGGAAGGTGTGTCCAAGAAAGATCCGGATCAATTGCAGGCGCGCACGGCCAACAACCGTGTGGTGAATTTTACCGGGCAGCCGCGTTTAATCAACCAAATGGTGGATATCGAAATCAAAGAAGCGTTTACTTTTTCCCTGCGTGGCGAAGTGGTCCGTGTCGAGGCATAAGCTTCTTTAACGAAACCGGCATCAAAGGCCGTCTGAAAACCTTTCAGACGGCCTTTTTATGTAATATTTATCATGGTTTATTTTTTTGGATTGGTATTAATCGTGCCTACGGCTTACATCGGTTTCTGTACTATAGTGAAATGCAAGCAAAAGTGACACGGAACGCCATTTTACAACGGTGCAGCTTGGGTTGATAACCCCAACGTTTCAGACGGCTTGTAGATTTGTTGGGTTTGCAACCCAACCTACCCGCCGTATCACTTTTTTATGCACTTCATTATAGAGCCTGTTCATATTGCATTTCGCGGCAATGTATTGGCCCCAAAATGTGTCTGCCGCGTTGTAGCCGCGTTGTAAATGCGTGCCAGATGTTAAACCTTGTTGTGCTTTCAAAGGCCGTCTGAAACTTTTCAGACGGCCTTATACATAAATGCCACAGAAAAGAGGGCAGTCGCTTGAAATTGTCAACAAAAGGCGTGGCTATTGGTTAAAAGCGTTATAATGCGCTCTCTCATTTACTTTGTTTTACCTTGATATTATGAACGACACACACAAAGGCTTGTTTGAAAAATTATTCAAGCTGAAAGAAAACGGCAGCAATGTCCGCACGGAATTGCTCGCCGGCCTGACCACTTTTCTGACCATGTGCTACATCATTATCGTCAACCCATTGATTCTGTCGGAAACCGGCATGGATATCGGGGCGGTGTTTGTGGCCACTTGCATCGCTTCGGCCATCGGCTGCTTTGTGATGGGCATGCTGGCCAATTATCCGATTGCCTTGGCGCCGGGCATGGGCTTGAATGCTTATTTTACTTATGCGGTGGTCAAAGGCATGGGTGTGCCTTGGCAGGTGGCGTTGGGCGCGGTATTTGTGTCGGGCATTATTTTTATTGTTTTCAGCTTGTTTAAAGTGCGCGAAGCTTTGGTGAATGCGTTGCCGATGTCGCTGAAAATGTCGATTGCCGCCGGTATCGGCCTTTTTCTGGCGCTGATTGCGCTCAAAGGCGCGGGCATTATTGTGGCCAATCCGGCCACCCTGGTGAGCATGGGCGATGTGCATAATCCTTCCGCTTTGCTGGCGATGCTGGGCTTTTTGATGATTATCGTGTTGGATCATTATCGGGTGCGCGGTGCGATTATTTTGAGCATTTTGGCGATTACCGCGATTGCGGTGATGATGGGCTTGAGTGAATTCAAAGGGGTGATCGGCAGCGTGCCCAGCATTGCGCCCACGTTTATGCAGATGGATTTTAAAGATCTGTTTACCGTGAGCATGGTGAGCGTGATTTTTGTTTTCTTTTTAGTGGATTTGTTTGACAGCACCGGCACGCTGGTGGGGGTGTCGCACCGTGCGGGTTTGCTAAAAAACGGCAAGCTGCCGCGTTTGAAACGCGCCTTGTTGGCCGACTCTACTGCGATTGTGTCCGGCGCGGCGCTGGGCACTTCTTCCACCACGCCTTATATCGAAAGCGCTTCGGGCGTGGCCGCCGGCGGGCGCACGGGTTTGACGGCGGTGACGGTGGGCGTGTTGATGCTGGCTTGCTTGTGGTTTTCGCCGCTGGCGCAAACCGTGCCCGCGTTTGCTACCGCGCCGGCGCTGCTTTATGTGGGTGTGCACATGATGCGCAGCGCCACGGAAATCGATTGGCACGATATGACCGAAGCCGCACCTTCGTTTCTGACTATTGTGTTTATGCCTTTTGCCTATTCGATTGCCGACGGCATCGCCATGGGCTTTATCAGCTATGCTGTGATCAAGCTTTTGTGCGGCAAGGCGCGCGATGTGCCGCCTATGGTGTGGATTGTGGCGGTGTTGTGGGCGGCCAAATTTTGGTTTTTGGGCGCTTGATTTAATCATGTTGGCAACAGGCCGTCTGAAACGTTTTTTCAGACGGCCTGTTTGATGTATAGGATGCGGCCAAGGCTGTAATCCAACGTCTGCTTTTCAAAAGATTGATTTTTTTAAACCATTTAAATTTTGTCGGCTTTGGCTCACCGCTTTATCAATTTGCATCCATTAATAAACAGGCCGTCTGAATGCTTTCTTTCAGACGGCCTGTTGTGTTGATGAGCCTGCTTATCTCACAATTTGGTTCAATTCGCCTTTGGCGTATTTTTCGGCCATGGCATCCAGCGAAACCGGCTTGATTTTGCTGGCTTGGCCTTCGCAACCAAACGCCAGATAGCGGTCGATGCAGACTTGTTTCATGGCGGTGACGGTTTTGGCGAGGTATTTGCGCGGGTCGAATTCGGCCGGGTTTTCGGCCATAAATTGGCGGATGGCGCCGGTGGAGGCCAAGCGCAGGTCGGTGTCGATATTCACTTTGCGCACGCCGTGTTTGATGCCTTCCACGATTTCTTCCACCGGCACGCCGTAGGTTTCGCCGATGTTGCCGCCGAATTCGTTGATAATGGCGAGCCATTCTTGCGGCACCGAGCTTGAGCCGTGCATCACCAAGTGGGTGTTGGGCAGGTGCTCGTGGATTTCTTTGATGCGGTCGATGCGCAACACATCGCCTGTGGGCTTGCGGGTGAATTTATAAGCGCCGTGGCTGGTGCCGATGGCGATGGCCAGCGCATCCACGCCGGTGTCTTTCACGAAGCGGGCGGCATCTTCCACGCTGGTGAGCATTTGGTCGTGCGAGAGCTTGCCCACTGCGCCCACACCGTCTTCTTCGCCGGCTTCGCCGGTTTCGAGGTTGCCCAGCACGCCGATTTCGCCTTCTACCGACACGCCGCAGGCATGAGAGAATTCCACCACTTTGCGGGTGACTTCTGCGTTGTATTCATAGGAAGCGGGCGTTTTGCCGTCGGCCAAAAGCGAGCCGTCCATCATCACCGAGCTGAAGCCCAGCTGAATCGAGCGCTGGCACACATCGGGCGAGGCGCCGTGGTCTTGGTGCATCACCACGGGAATATGCGGAAATTCTTCAATGGCGGCCAAAATCAGGTGGCGCAGAAATGGGGCACCGGCATATTTGCGCGCGCCGGCACTGGCTTGCACGATAACGGGCGCGTTCACTTGGTCGGCGGCTTCCATAATGGCGCGCATTTGTTCGAGATTGTTGACATTAAACGCAGGCAGGCCGTAGCTGTGTTCCGCCGCATGGTCCAGCAGTTGGCGCATGGATACAAGTGCCATGAGAAGCTCCTCGGTTTGTAGTGGGTTGTAGTGTGAAACAGCAATCAAGATTATAGCAGTTTATCGGCTGCTTGTTGATGAAGCTTGCGGATAGAGAAGGCAGGCCGTCTGAACGCTTTCAGACGGCCTCTTCGCATTATGCCATGGCGGCAAAGGCTTGATGCGCAATGGCTGCGGTTTCGTCTATCAATTCGGGCGTGTGGGCGGCCGACATAAAACAGGCTTCGTAGGCCGAGGGGCCGAAAGCCACGCCGCGCTCGAGCATGCCGTGGAAGAAGCGTTTGAAGGCTTCGGTGTCGGTGCGGGTCATGTCGGCATAGCTTTGCGGCAATGTGGCGGCGAAATAAAGGCCGTACATGCCGCCGATAAAATCGGTGGCAAACGGCACGCCGGCCGCATCGGCTGCGGCTTGCAGGCCTTGGGTGAGCTGCTCGGTGCGCGCGCTGAGGTTTTCATAAAAGCCGGGGCGCTGAATGATTTCCAGCGTTTTCAAGCCGGCGGCCACGGCCACGGGGTTGCCCGACAAGGTGCCGGCCTGATACACGCCGCCGAGCGGGGAAATGCAGGCCATAATGTCGGCGCGGCCGCCAAAAGCCGCCAGCGGCATACCGCCGCCGATCACTTTGCCCATGGTGGTGAGGTCGGGTGTGATGCCGTGCAGCGATTGCGCGCCGCCCAAAGCCACGCGGAATCCGGTCATCACTTCATCGTAAATCAGCACGGCGCCGTGCTTTTCGGTGAGGGCGCGCAAGGCGGCCACAAAGGCTTCAGACGGCCTCACTAAATTCATGTTGCCGGCAAACGGCTCTAAAATCACGCAGGCGATTTCGTCGCCGATTCGGGCGAAGGTTTCTTCCAGCTGCGCCACATCGTTGTAGGACAAAACCAGCGTGTGTTTGGTGAAATCGGCAGGCACGCCGGCGGAGCTGGGGTTGCCGAAGGTGAGCAGGCCGCTGCCGGCTTTAACCAAAAGGCTGTCGGAATGGCCGTGGTAGCAGCCTTCGAATTTGATGATTTTGTCGCGGCCGGTAAAGCCGCGCGCCAGGCGGATGGCGCTCATGGTGGCTTCCGTGCCGGAGCTGACCAGGCGCAATTGCGCCACGCTGGGCACGATTTTGGCGATTTCTTCGGCAATCACGATTTCGGCTTCGGTGGGCGCGCCAAACGACAAACCGCCCAAAGCGGCTTCGCGCACGGCTTCAATCACTTCGGGGTGGGCATGGCCGACAATGGCCGGCCCCCACGAGCCGACATAATCGATATAGCGCTGCCCATCGGCATCCCACACATAAGCGCCTTGGGCTTTTTGGATAAAACGCGGCACGCCGCCCACGCTGCCGAAAGCGCGCACGGGTGAATTCACGCCGCCGGGGATAATGGCTTTGGCGCGGTTGAAAAGTTGTTCGTTTCGGTTCATGTGCGAAATCCTTGCTGAATGAGAAAAGGCCGTCTGAAACGGCTTGGTTGCCCAATGATTGTCGGGCGTTATTTTAACAGCTTTCAGACGGCCTTTTGCTATTGAGGGCAGATTCAAAATGGATCGGAGAGGTGTAATCTGTTTCAGACCCTAGCGCTGCCAAATATAATAGCGGCCTTCTGCCGCCTGCATGGCGGTGTCGATTTCTTTGCGGGTGGTGGCGGAAGCGAAATGCGGCAGATGCTGCGCCAGCGCGGCCAGCACATCGGCCATATTGGCGGTGTCTTGCGGCAAGCGCACGCCTTGCTCGGCGTGGCCGATATACCAATAAGGGAAAGGTTCGAAATCGCCTTCGATGTTGATTACCACCAGCTCGATATCTTGCCAGGCCACACGGCCGAACTCTTTGCCGTTGGCTTCGCCGGCCAAATAATCGGCGCTGATGACGGCATGGTAGGTGATGGGCTCGGGCGCTTTCGGGGTGAGGTGCTCGGCTTCAAATTGATGCCATTTTTGTTTTAAGGTGTCGAACATATTGATTCCTTTATTTTTCCCATTTTGAATAAGGGTGTTTGCTTAAATACGCATTGGTATAGCAGCCGTTTGACGTGATTTCTTCGCCCAGCCAATCGGGCTTGGCAAATGGGGCGTTTTCATCGGGCAGCTCCAGCTCCACCACCACCAAGGGCGCGTTGTCGCCGAAATATTCGTCGATTTCAAATACAAAGCCTTCATGTTCGATTTCGTAGCGGTGTTTTTCCAGCTTGAAGGGGCACATGGTGGCCATCATGGTTTCGGCATGCGCGAGCGGAATTTCGTATTCGAATTCGCTGCGCGACACATCGGAAATATAGCCTTTGAGGGTGAGCCAGGCGCGGTTGCCGATAATGCGCACACGGATGGTGCACTCTTTTTCCACGCTCAAATAGCCTTGGCGCAGGGTTTGCGGCGCGCCGGCTTTTGCGCGCCAACTGTCGTTTTTAAGCAGGAAGCGGCGTTCGATTTCTACGGTCATTTTTCAGACGGCCTTTTCAGAAGGGTTTGAACACAACAAGATAAAGGGCAATCACCATAATCACCACGGGAATTTCGTTAAACACGCGATACCATTTATGCGAATAGCGGTTGCGGTTGTCTTGAAAATCGAGCAGCAGGCGGTAGCAGTAAAAATGATAGCCGAGCAAAATCACGCCGAGGGTGATTTTGGTGTGCACCCAGCCTTGCCCCCACCAGCCGGTGACAAACGGAATGGCAAAGCCGAAAACAATCGCGCCTATGCCCAAGGGTGTCATAAATTTAAACAGGCGCTCGGCCATGCCCAGCAGGCGTTGGTATTCCGAGCGGTTGCCCGGCTCCACTTGGGCGAGGTTCACATAAATGCGCGGCAGGTAAAACAAGCCGGCAAACCAGGAAATGATAAAGAATACATGCAGCAGCTTGAACCAAAGATACATTTCAGACGGCCTTAGGTTGGATAATGGCTTATTGTAACGTTAAAAGATTAAACATTGTGGGGAAGATTGGGCAAACGTTGTCGAGGCCGTCTGAAAAAATCTTTGGAGATTGTCTGCATTTTATAGCTGGGTAATGCCGGTAAAAAAAACGCACCTGCTGCGTTTTCCGTTTTGTTATCACGCTTTTGCGCTCAAAATCGTACTTACGGCTGAAATGTGGCAAAGTCCCTCAGCATTGCGGGGAAGATTAAGCAGAGGTTGCCAAGGCCGTCTGAAAGCTTCTAGGGTCTGTTCACAATTCATCCGCGAGTAAGATTTTGAGGGCAAAAGCGTGCTTGCAAGGCGAAAAGCGCAGCAAGGTTGGACACTTTGCGAGCATTTTCAACGCAGCAGGCGCGTTTTTGAGCCAAAAGAATGTTGCGTGATGAAATGTGAGCAGACCCTAAGCCAGCTTCAGCCATTCCAGCAGGCGCTCGCCCCAGTGATTGCAATAATATAAAAACAAGGCATAGCTCTCCTGCATCAGAAAGCGGTTTTTGTTGCGTGATTCGCTGTAGCGGCTGGTGGGCGTGCCCGAGGTTTGCGCATTGATGCCGAGATCGTCGGCAATGGCGGCGGCGCGTGCCAAATGATAAGGATCGCTGACGATAATCACGCTTTGGATATCGTGTTCACGCAATAAAGGTTTGATGTTAATCAGATTTTGATAAGTGTCGCGCGAGGTGTTTTCAAACAAAATATCGCGTGCGGGCACACCTTGCTTGATGGCGTAGCGCCGGCCCACTTGTGCTTCGGTCATAAAGCCCTGCTTGGGCGTGCCGCCGGTAAACACCAATTTTTCAACGCGGTGGCTCTGATAGAGGGCGATGGCGTGGTTGATGCGCTCTTGAAACACAGGCGAAGGGCGTTTGTCCCAGGCGGCTGCGCCCAAAACCACCGCCGCATCGGCGCGCGCATCGGCGGCCAAAGGACGGTTGCCGGTGCTGTAAACCGACCACACGCATGCGCCGAGCGCGAGCACTACCAGCAAAAGGCTCAGGGCAATGCCGTGAAAAAGATAATAACGCAAGCCGGTGCGGCTGCGCCAAAGCGGAATAGACATGGGCTCAGGAGGTGTGGTCGGGCAGAATCGCTTCAATGTTTTCCAGCGGGCGGCCGATGGCGGCTTGTTGGCCGAATACGGCAATCGGGCGCTCGATAAGGGCGGGGTGCTCGACCATGGCGGCAATCAGCGCTTCATCGCTTAAGGCCGGGTTGTCGAGCGCAAGTTCGCGGTAAAGCGCATCTTTGGTGCGCATCATGCCGCGCGGCGAATCGAGCTTGAGCCGGCGGTAAAGCTGCTTCAGCTCATCGGCATCGGGCGGGGTGTCGAGATAATGCACCACTTTGATTTTCAAGCCGCGCAATTGCAGCAAGGAAAGCGCCGCGCGCGATTTGCTGCAGCGATTATTGTGATACAGGATAACGGTTTCGGGCATGGCAGATTCCTCAGGTGCGGCAAAGAGATGTTTGGTTTCATTGTAAAGCACGGCTTGCCCCTTGTCGCGTGCGGCGGCCGGGATTTTTAAGCAATTATTGATATGGCGCTAAAGATAGGGGCGCTTGTTGCGGTTACAATAGCCCATTAGCAAACCTAATATCCTGTTTTCGGCTCGCCGCCGGGTTAGTTTATTTTTAGGTTTGGCATGGTTATCGATTTTGAGAAGGCCTTGATAAAATGAAAAAAATCACCGTATTTCTAACAGCGGCTTTACTCGCCGCAGGTGCGCAGGCCGTGGCGGCCGATTTGCAGGATTGGCAAAGCAATGCGCCCGAAAATGTGAACGCACTCAAAGCACCGGTGCGGGTGGTGAATCTTTGGGCCACTTGGTGCGGCCCCTGCCGCAAGGAAATGCCGGAAATGTCGGCATGGTATCAAAAGCAGAAAAAAGGCAGCGTCGATATGGTGGGCATTGCGCTCGACAGCAGCGAGAATATCGGCAGATTTTTAAAAACCACGCCGGTGCGCTATCCGATCTGGCGCTACAGCGGCAACGACAGCCGCGCGTGGATGAAAAGCTTTGGCAACAGCATCGGCGGCTTGCCCTTTACCGTGGTGGAAGCACCCAAGTGCGGCTACCGCCAAACTTTGCTCGGTGAAGTGACGGCGAAAAAGCTGGATGCTGCTTTGGCGGCTGCGCGTGCGAAATGCGCTGCATAATGGTTGTGGCATCAATAAAAATCATTCAAAAGGCCGTCTGAAATTATTTTTCAGACGGCCTTTTGAATCAAACGATGTCCATCAGCATAATCGACACCGTTTCGCCATTCACCCAGCGCTCATCAATGCGCCGCCAGCCATAGCGCTCATAGAGGTTTTGCATATCGGGCGTGTAGAGATAAAGCTGCTGCACGCCCTGAGCGCGGGCAAAATCGATGGCTGTGTGCACCAGCACTTTGCCGGCACCGCAGCCGCGATGCTCGGGCAGCACAAACACATCGCCCAGCCAATAGCGGGCGGCTTCATGATAGTTTAAATCGTATTCTTTCACCGATGCCGAGCCGAGCAGCCGGCTTTGCGCGTCTTCGGCCATCCACACTTGTGGGAAAAGCTGCCCGCCGGCCAAGGCATCTTGGTAGCGCGCCACAATTTTCTGCCGGTTTGCCCAAGGCACAAAATCGTGCCATTGGGCATGCAGGGCATCGGCAAGCTGATCAATATGCTGTGGGCAGGCGGCCAGCGGTTTGATGGTAATTGCGGTCATTGTGTTTCAGCGAGAAGGGGTTTACA
The DNA here is from genome assembly GCF_004341385.1 of Uruburuella suis. GTDB lineage: Bacteria > Pseudomonadota > Gammaproteobacteria > Burkholderiales > Neisseriaceae > Neisseria > Neisseria suis. The sequence goes on along the minus strand of NZ_SLXE01000029.1, from coordinate 6,141 downwards.
GATTACCTTTGAGCACCACGCGGCTGTTCCACGTGCCGATGTGGCATTCGTATTGGCCGCCGCCAACGGTTTTCTTATCGAAATAGCTGATCACGCGCACCGATTTGCTGCCGCGCTGGGCAGCGGTGGTTTGGAAGCGCTTAACGGTGTTTAAAAAAGCGCGTTGGCAGGTTTCTTCAGGGGTTTTGCCCACGGCATTGGCCACTTGGCGCGAAGTGAGCGTGTTGGCGCCGACATTGCCGTAGCTCACGCGTATGGCCGGATCGAGCACTTCTTTGGCTTCGGCAGAATTCAAGGCGGCAGAGGCCGAGCACAAATAAGCATCATTGCGCCCTTTGGTGGGCGCCGGCGTGGGAATGCTGCGGCAATTGCCGGCGCTTGCTGAGGCGGCCGGTTTGGCGGCGCTGCCGGCGGCACCGGTGCGCTCTTCAGTGGGGGCTTTATTGCCGGAGCAGGCCGATAAAGCAAGGGCGGCGAAGCCGGCGAAAGCAAGGGCGGTGATTTTTTTGTTCATAACACGATTTCCTTGTTATTGATGATCAAGTTTTTCAGACGGCCATATGGCTGCTGCGATTGTACTGCATATCGTGCGGATAATGTAGCTGCGTGTAAGGTGATGCACATCAAGCCCCGACAACGCGCGGCTTTACCATTGCGCAGGCTTGCCGCATAATTACCCCGATTTGTTTCATTCACCCACAAGGACACCGACATGGCTTTTTTGAAACTCACCGATCAAAACGTGCAAGGCAAAACCGTATTGATCCGTGCCGATATGAACGTGCCGTTTAAAGACGGTGCCATCAGTGACGACACCCGCATCCGCGCTTCTTTGGCTTCCATTCAATATTGTTTGGACAATGGCGCATCTGTGATTGTGATGTCGCATCTGGGCCGCCCCACCGAGGGCGAGTTCAAGCCTGAAGACGATGTTGCGCCCGTGGCCGCCCATTTGGGTAAGCTTTTGGGCAAAGAAGTGCGCGTGCTCAACGATTGGCGCGAGCAAAAGCCTGCGCTCAAAGCCGGTGACGTGGCCATGCTGCAAAACGTGCGCATCAACAAAGGCGAGAAGAAAAACGATCTCGAATTGGGCAAAGCTTATGCGGCTTTGTGCGATGTGTTTGTAAACGATGCGTTCGGCACGGCTCATCGTGCGCAAGCGTCCACCGAAGCCGTGGCGCAAGCCGCACCGCTGGCCTGTGCGGGTGTGTTGATGGCGGGCGAACTCGATGCGCTGGGCAAAGCCCTCAAAGCGCCGGCACATCCCATGGTGGCGATTGTGGCCGGCAGCAAAGTGTCGACCAAGCTCACCATTTTGGAAAGCCTGGCCGATAAAGTGGATCAGCTCATCGTGGGCGGCGGCATTGCCAACACCTTTTTGCTGGCTGAGGGCAAGCCCATCGGCAAATCGCTGGCCGAGCACGATTTGGTAGACGAAGCGAAAAAAATCATGGCCAAAATGGCTGCCAAAGGCGGCGTGGTGCCACTGCCTACCGATGTGGTGGTGGCTTCCGAATTTGCAGCCGATGCCAAAGCCACGGTTAAATCGGTGGACGATGTAGCAGCCGACGACATGATTCTCGATATCGGCCCGCAATCGGCCGCCGCACTGGCCGAGTTGCTCAAAGCCGCCGGCACCATCGTGTGGAACGGCCCCGTGGGCGTATTTGAATTCGACCAATTTGCCGGCGGCACCGAAGCTTTGGCCAAAGCCATTGCGCAAAGCAACGCCTTCTCAATTGCCGGCGGCGGCGACACGCTGGCGGCCATTGCCAAATTCGGCATCACCGACCAAATCAGTTATATTTCCACCGGCGGCGGTGCGTTTTTGGAATTTTTGGAAGGCAAAGAGCTGCCCGCTGTGGCCGTGTTGGAAAAACGCGCTTGAGTGTTGACCGCTAAACACCGGTATATGCTATAAAAGATGCCGTCTGAAGTTTCAGACGGCATCTTTACATATAATTGTCATCAACGCTGTGTATGCTGGCCGCACATTCATTCCATTAAAGGCATCATCGTGAAAAAATGGCTGTGTTTCCTGGCATTGGCGCTTATCGGAGCAAACACTTTGGCAGCAGACAAACTGATTATCGCCCACCGCGGCGCCAGCGGCTATCTACCCGAACACACACTGGAGAGCAAGGCCTTGGCATTCGGCCAGGGTGCGGATTATCTCGAGCAAGATTTGGTGATGACCAAAGACAATCACCTTGTGGTGATACACGACCATTTTCTCGACGGCCTCACCGATGTGGCGCAGAAATTCCCCGGCCGCGCGCGCGCCGACGGCAAATATTATGTGCCCGATTTCACGCTGGCCGAAATCCGCTCGCTGCAAATGACGGAAAATTTCAAAACCGAAAACGGCAAACAAGTGCCGGTGTATCCCGATCGTTTTCCGCTGTGGCAAGGGTCGTTTAAAATCCACACCTTTGAAGAAGAATTGCAGTTTGTGCGCGGCCTGGAAAAATCCAGCGGCAAACGCATCGGCATTTACCCCGAAATCAAAGCGCCGTGGCTGCACCACCAAGAAGGCAAAGACATCGCCCGCGCCACGTTGGCAATGCTGAAAAAATACGGCTACACGCAAAAAAGCGATCCGGTTTATCTGCAAACCTTTGATTTCAACGAGCTCAAACGCATCAAAACCGAGCTGCTGCCACAAATGGGCATGAATGTGAAACTGGTGCAGCTTGTGGCCTACAGCGATTGGGGCGAAACGCAGGCGCGCCAAAACGGGCGTTGGGTGAATTATGATTACGATTGGATGTTCAAACCCGGCGCGATGAAAGAAATCGCCCGCTACGCCGATGGTGTGGGCCCTGCTTGGTATATGCTGCTGGATGAAAAACAATCGCGTCCCGGCCATATCGTGGCCACGCCGATGGTGGCCGATATCCAAACCACCCAATTGCAGCTGCACCCCTACACCGTGCGCCGCGAAACGCTGCCGCCTTATGTGCGCAATATCGATGAAATGTATGCCGCCTTGTTTGAGCAGGCCAAAGCCGACGGCATTTTCACCGATTTTCCCGATACTTTGGCGCAGTATTTGAAGAAGTGATTCAAACAATCATAAAGGCCGTCTGAAAACATATAATGTTTCAGACGGCCTTTGTCATATTGCAACAACTTTGGAGAAAAGCTAAAGCTCAAGCTGTTTTGAAATCGATTGAAGCGGCCCCAAATAAAAAAGCAGGCCGTCTGAAACATTATATGTTTTCAGACGGCCTTTATGCTGAGGCAGAAACTTTAAGGTAAAAGTTAAATCTCAAGGCTGCTTTAAAATCGATTCAGACGGCCTTTTTATCACATATATATCACAGGCCGTCTGAAACCGATTACATGCCCGGAAATCTGCCTTTCATGCCTTTGGCCATATTCATCAGTTTGCCCATGCCTTTGCCGCTGAACATTTTCATCATCTGCTGCGATTGCTCGAATTGCTTGAGCATTTTGTTCACTTCTTGAATGGTGGTGCCTGAGCCTGCGGCAATGCGGCGCTTGCGGCTGGCTTTGAGCAGGGCAGGGTTGGCGCGCTCTTTGGCCGTCATCGAATTGATAATGGCTTCCACATGACCCATGGCTTTTTCGGCCGTGCCCTCGGGAATCTGCTTGGAAAGCTGGCCGATTTCGCCCGGCATTTTCGACATGATGTTTTCCAGCCCGCCCATATTGCGCATTTGCTGGATTTGCTCTTTAAAGTCGTTTAAATCAAAGCCCTTGCCTTTGTGCAGCTTTTTCGCCATTTTGGCGGCCACTTCTTCATCGATGCCTTTTTGCACATCTTCAATCAAAGTGAGCACGTCGCCCATGCCGAGAATGCGGCTGGCAATACGGTCGGGGTGGAAAGGCTCAAGCCCGTTCACCTTTTCGCCGATACCGATAAATTTAATCGGCTTGCCGGTGGTTTGGCGCACCGATAAAGCCGCACCGCCGCGCGAATCGCCGTCCATTTTGGTGAGAATTACGCCGGTGAGTGGCAGCGCTTCATTAAATGCCTGCGCCGTGTTCACCGCATCTTGGCCGAGCATAGCGTCCACCACAAACAGCGTTTCCACCGGATTCACCGCCGCATGAAGCGCTTTGATTTCGTTCATCATCGCTTCATCAATGGCCAGGCGGCCGGCGGTGTCCACCATCAACACATCGTAGAAATGCTTTTTGGCATAATCCACCGCTGCGCGGGCGATGTCCACCGGCTGCTGGCCGGCATCCGACGGGAAAAAATCCACACCCACTTGTTCGGCCAATAATTTCAGCTGCTCGATGGCGGCAGGGCGGTAAACGTCGGCAGACACCACCAGAATTTTCTTCTTTTGCTCGTTTTTCAGTAGGCGCGAAAGCTTGCCCACGGTGGTGGTTTTACCTGCGCCCTGCAAACCGGCCATCAACACCACCGCCGGCGGCGCAGCGGCCAGATTGAGCGAGCTGTTTTCCTTGCCCATCAAATCGACCAAGGCTTCATTCACCACGCCGATAAAAGCCTGATCGGGCGTGAGGCTGTCGGTGATTTCGCGGCCGAGCGCTTTTTCTTTGACGTTGTTGACAAAGTCTTTTACGATGGGCAGCGCCACATCGGCTTCCAGCAAGGCCAGGCGCACTTCGCGCAAGGCTTCTTTGATGTTGTCTTCCGTGAGTTTGGATTGGCCGCGGATGTTTTTAAAAACATTGCTGAAGCGGCTGGTTAAATTGTCTAACATGCGTATCCTTAATATGAGAATAGCCGCCCGCAAGCAGGCGTTATTTGCTAAAATTGCCATATTCTACACTACAGACGCATTTGTGAATATGCGCGCAACAGAGAGTTTGCCATGCCTATTGTCCTGATTTGCCTGATGCTGGTGTATGCCGGCCTGGCTGTGTTTGTATGGCACCATCAGAAAAAAAATGCCCGGCATTATCCACTGAAAACCGAGCTCGCCATTTTGGCACCGGCGCTTTTGGTGCACGGCTTGGTGCTGATTTTGCCGGTGCTGCACGACCATGTGCTGGTGATGGGGTTTGGCTATTCCGTCAGCCTGATTGTGTGGCTGATGCTCACCATGTATTGGGTCGGCAGCTTCTTCTACCGTTTGCGCGGGCTGCAATTGCTGCTCTATCCCTGTGCGGCTTTTTCCTTATTGCTCGCGGCGGTGTTTCCCGGCCATTACGTTGGCTACCAAATCAGCAATTGGCCGTTTATGCTGCATGTCGGCGCTTCACTGTTGGCCTACGGCCTGTTTGGCATCGTTACTTTGCTGGCGGTGCTGATTCTGCTGCTGAACCGCAATCTGCACAAGCGCCAATTTTCGCCGATGGTGTCGTTTCTGCCGCCGCTGCTGAGTTTGGAAAAGTTAATGTTTCAGGGCATGTGGATAGGCTTTTTGTTGCTCACATTTTCTGTGGTCAGCGGCACGTTTTTTGCTGAAGAAGTATTCGGTAAGCCCGCAGGGCTCACCCATAAAACCGTGTTCGGCATTTTATCGTGGCTGATTTATGGCGCGCTCTTGTCCAAACGCCACCTGAGTGCATGGCGGGGCAAGCAGGCTGCGGTGTGGACCATTATCGGTTTTGTCAGCTTGATGCTCGCTTATGTCGGCAGCAAATTTGTGCTGGAAGTGATTTTGCAGCGTTGACAACATCCCCTAACGAAAAACAGGCTGCCGGATATCCGGCAGCCTGTTTATATTGCATATCAACTTTACCCCTCGCGGAGCATTCTCTCTCTTTAATTATGCCTTTGTGTACTTGGCTTTTCCGAGCGTTTGCTCTTTATGTAAGGAAATGTAATGTATTTGCAATAAAAGCGCAAGTAGCTTGATGAAGTTTCTGCTACAAAAGCGCGAAATCACACAAAATCATCTTATCGTAAAATTAAATCTCAAAGTTCTTTGGAATTGCCCATAATATGCCGATGCGCATAGGCTGTTTTGTGTATTCTTGCCTGGGATTGCATTGCATATTGAAATAATCGCAAAGGCCGTCTGAACCCCTTTTCAGACGGCCTTAGTACGATATTGTTCTCTGCATTGTTTTGACTGGCAGGAAATGGAGGGGAGAGTTGATAAAAAATACCCAGCTAAAACAATCGGGTGATATTTTATTGTAAATATTTTTGCAGATAGATGTTGACGGGTTTTGGTGGTTTGGGTATAGTTC
>NZ_SLXE01000028.1 GCF_004341385.1 Uruburuella suis | reverse complement strand
CTTCGGCTGCAAGTTTTCTTCCGTCTTCTTTTTCCATTGGGGAGAAATGGGGATTAATGTTGAAATTTCAATATTTAATTGCCGAATCTATAGGTGTACTGTCTTCGGCTCGCCGCCTTGTTATCTTATTTTTTCGAATTGGTATTAGCTTACTTTTTTGAATCGGTATCAGACGGCCTGAGGTTGAAAATGCAACACTTGCACCGGGTCGCACCAGGCAAGCCGAAATGCTGTAAACATATGCTGTTTGCAAATGCAATACAAGCCTTTGAATATCCAGCTTATTTATCTTTATTATTTCCTTGTGAACGATATGTTTGCATCAACGCTAATCACCTGTTTTCAGACGGCCTTTCATCTTTCTTGACTTGACTCAAGAATCAAAAGAATTACCTTATTAACGGCATATTCACTTTTGTGTAAATATGTTAACCTTGCGCAGCGATTCAAAAGCTACAAAAAACTACACACAAATGCCCGAGCGGCTTTGTGTGTCAATAATTTCCCTAACCTCAACTTATCTCATTTAAGGATACGCCATGAAACACATAAAAACGTTTCTGCTTTGGGGCATCGTGGTGCTGGTCGGCTTAGCCGCCTTCACCACCTTGGCCATGAGCAGGGGCGAGCAGGTAAGCGCCGTATGGATGGTGGTGGCCGCCATTTCCGTATATTGCATTGCCTATCGCTTCTACAGCCTCTTTATCGCCAATCAGGTGATGGAGCTCGACGCCAACCGCCTCACGCCCGCCGAGCGCCATAACGACGGCCTCGATTATGTGCCCACGCACAAAGGCGTGCTGTTTGGCCACCACTTTGCCGCCATTGCCGGCGCCGGCCCCTTGGTGGGCCCTGTGCTGGCCGCGCAAATGGGTTATCTGCCCGGCACTTTGTGGATTATTTTCGGCGTGGTGTTTGCCGGTGCCGTGCAAGACATGATGGTGCTCTTTATCTCGATGCGCCGCGACGGCCGCTCTTTGGGCGACATCGTGAAGCAGGAGCTGGGCACCACCGCCGGCATTATCGCTTCGGTAGGCATTTTGATGATTATGGTGATCATCATGGCCGTGTTGGCGCTGATTGTGGTTAAAGCACTCACCCACAGCCCGTGGGGCACGTTTACCATTGCCGCCACCATGCCGATTGCGCTCTTTATGGGCATCTACACCCGCTATATCCGCCCGGGCAAAATCGGTGAAATTTCCATTGTCGGCTTTATTTTGCTGATGCTGGCGATTGTGTATGGCGAAAACGTGGCCAACAGCTCATACGCCCATTGGTTTGACCTCACCGGCGTGCAGCTCACTTGGGCCATTATGATTTATGGTTTCGTGGCCGCGGTGTTGCCGGTGTGGCTCTTGCTCACCCCGCGCGATTATTTGTCTACCTTCCTGAAAATCGGCACCATCATCGGCTTGGCCATCGGCATCATCGTGGTGAGCCCGGCGCTGGAAATGCCCGCGGTGACCAAATTTATCGACGGCACCGGCCCCGTGTTCTCAGGCAGCCTGTTCCCCTTCCTGTTTATCACCATCGCCTGTGGCGCGGTGTCGGGCTTCCATGCGCTGATTTCTTCAGGCACCACCCCGAAAATGATTGAAAACGAAACCCATGTGCGCATGATCGGCTACGGCGGCATGCTGATGGAAAGCTTCGTGGCCATCATGGCGCTGGCAGCGGCCTCTGTGCTCGACCCGGGCATTTATTTCGCCATGAACAGCCCCACCGCCCTTATCGGCACCGATGCCGTGCAGGCAGCGCAAGTGGTTACCCAAATGGGCTTCCCGATTGATGCGGCCACGCTCTTGCACACCGCTGATGCCGTGGGTGAAAACACCATTCTTTCCCGCGCCGGCGGCGCACCCACCTTGGCCGTGGGCATGGCGCACATTATGAGCCAGCTGATTCCGGGCGAAGCGATGATGGCTTTCTGGTATCACTTCGCGCTCTTGTTTGAAGCCTTGTTTATCCTCACCGCCGTGGATGCCGGCACGCGCGTGGCCCGCTTTATGATTCAAGATTTGGGCGGCATTTTCATCAAACCTTTCGGCAACACCGATTCGCTGCCCGCCAACCTGACGGCCACTTTCCTGGCCGTGGCTTTGTGGGGCTATTTCCTCTACACCGGCGTAACCGATCCCTTGGGCGGCATCAACTCGCTCTGGCCTCTGTTTGGCATCGGCAACCAAATGCTCGCCGGCGTGGCCTTGATTATGGTGAGCGTGATTTTGGTGAAGATGAAAAAAGAGCGCTATGTGTGGGTGCCCTTGGTGCCTGCGGTGTTGGTGCTGTTTGTTACCTGCTACGCCAGCCTGCAAAAATTGTTCCACACCAACCCGAAAATCGGCTTTTTGGCACACGCTGCCAAATTTAAAGACGCCGCCGCCCGTGGTGAAATTTTGGCACCGGCCAAAGATGTGGCGCAGATGCACCAAATCGCCTTTAACGATTATGTTAACTCCGGCCTCACCGTGCTTTTCCTCTCGGTGGTGGTGATTGTGGGCGTGTATGGCTTGCGCGTGGCGCTGAAAGCCCGTAAAGTGGCATGGCCTACTGCCAAAGAAGTGCCGGCGGTTTACCGTAACGAGGTGAAAGCCAATGAGCCATAAAATACTGCAACGCATCAAGCGCGCGTGGAAAACCGCCCGCCTCACCGCCAATCTGATGGTAGGTGTGCCCGATTATGAAAACTACGTTGCCCAGCAGCGCAAGCATAATCCCAACGCGCCCGTGATGACCGAATTGCAGTTTCAGGATTATTGCCGCAAGCGCCGCTGCGGTGCCAACGGCGGGCGTTGCTGCTAAGCAATAATCTTGATTGAAAACCGCACCCTGCAAAATACAGGGTGCGGTTTTTTTCAGACGGCCTCTATCTTACTTTTCTTCATAATTATGGTATTTGAAATGAAAGGTATCAAATGAACTTAATAAATCTGGAATATGAAATCAATCAATTAGAAAGACAAATTATTTCCTACCATAGCGCGTTTAACAAACAAGCCGTTTGGTTACTATTGGCCTCCATGAGTTGTGCAAGTCTGAAAGGCCAAACACCGCTACAAATTTCAGCCTATATCTGCGTTGGTTTTTTCTATGTTGGCTTATCACTAGAGGCTTTCCGCTCTGCCAACAAAAGCAGAAAAATGCAGTTTGATGCTTGGGACATTTCTATTGTGCAAGCCGTTAAAATACTGCAACGAGAGATTGAGCAAAAAACTGAAGGTGTCGAAAGATCTGTTCTTTTAAAAAAACTGGATGAACAATGCAAACATAAAATCCGGTTTCGAGAAATGTGGCGCTATAAATACCTTTGGATTGCATTTATCTTTTTTTGGTGCTGTGCTTTTTACTCTGCTTTTTCGCATAACATCTAAACGCACATTTTCAAATGAAGATCGTCGGAACCCTTTCAGACGGCCTCCTCTACTCTAGCCATTTCCCCCAATCTGTGTACAATCAGGGCATACAAAGCACCTCTCAAACACCCGTAAAACAAGGATAAACGTTTATGTTCCAACACGTCGAATTCTACCCCGGCGACCCTATTCTCAGCCTGGTTGAAACCTTCAACCAAGACCCGCGCACCGAAAAAGTCAACCTCGGTATCGGCATTTATTTCGACAACCACGGCAGGCTGCCGCTGCTCGATTGCGTGCGCAGCGCCGAAATCGAGCGTGCCGCCACCGCGCAGCCGCGCCCCTATCTGCCGATGGAAGGCTTGGCCGCCTACCGCAGCGCCGTGCAAAACCTGCTGTTTGGGCAAAATCACCCGGCGTTGGCCGAAAAGCGCATCGCCACCATCCAAACCCTGGGCGGTTCGGGTGCGCTCAAAGTGGGCGCCGATTTTCTGAAGCGCTGGTTTCCCGAAGCGCAAGCCTATGTGAGCGCCCCCACTTGGGACAACCACAAAAGCATTTTCGAAGGCGCCGGCATTCCCACCGGCACTTATCCTTACTACAACCCCGCCACCGGCGGCGTGAAATTTGAAGAAATGCTGGCTTTTTTTCTCAGTTTGCCCGAGCACAGCATTCTGATTCTGCACCCCTGCTGCCACAATCCCACCGGCGTCGACCTTACGCCCGCGCAATGGGATGCGGTGCTCGACATTATCCAAGCCCGCCGCCTGATTCCATTTATGGACATCGCCTACCAAGGCTTCGGCGATGATTTGAATAGCGATGCCTATGCCATCCGCCAAGCCGCCGCCATGGGCTTGCCACTGCTGGTGAGCAACTCGTTTTCCAAAAATATGTCGCTCTACGGCGAGCGCGTCGGCGGCCTGAGCGTGGTGTGTCCGAGCGCCGAAGAAGCCGCATTGGTGCTCGGCCAGCTCAAAGCTGGCGTACGCCGCATCTATTCCAGCCCGCCGGCACACGGCGGCTATATCGCCGCAGCCGTGATGAATAGCGAAACCTTGCGCGCCCAATGGGAAAATGAAGTGTATGCCATGCGCGACCGCATCCGCGCCATGCGCCAAAAGCTTTACGATGTGCTCAGCGCCAAAGTGCCCGGCCGCGATTTCGGCTATTTCCTCAGCCAGCGCGGCATGTTCAGCTACACCGGCTTGAGCCCGGCGCAAGTGCAGCGCCTGCAAGACGAATTCGCCGTGTATCTCGTGGCCTCCGGACGCATGTGCGTGGCCGGCCTCAATGAAGGCAACATCGATTATGTGGCCGATGCATTTGCCGAAGTGTTGCAATAGCCGTCATTCAAATCAATGATTCATCTCAATAAAACAGGCCGTCTGAAAGCTTTCAGACGGCCTGTTTATATTTTAAAACCAGCGCCGCACCCGCCGGCAATATTGCGCATATTCCTGCCCGAATTTCGCCGCCAGCGCCCGCTCTTCGGGCACAATCTGAAAGTGGGTGAGATAAGCCGCAAACAGCGCCGGCCACACCAGCCCCACCCCATTGCCCAGCCACAACACCCAAGCGAGCAGCAACAGCGCCAGCGCCAAATACATCGGATTGCGGCTGAAACGATACACGCCGCCCGTCACCAAGCGGCTGCTGCGCTCAGGTGCGCGCGGATGCATGGTGGTGCGTGCGCGGACAAACAGCGCCAGCGCAGGCAAAGCTAGCAGCACGCCGCACAACAGCAACGGCCAAACCAGCCAGCGCAAAGCCGCCATATCCAGCGCCCTTGCCGGCAGATAATGTGCGCTCAACCAAGCCGCCGCAGCGCACACCAGCCACACCAGCGGCGGCGGAATTTTCAATTCCATCGCATTCATATTCCCTCCCCCCGCCTTGCCCGCTGCACAAAACCGGCCGCAAACCAGCTCAGGCGCATATGGTTATTAAAACAATGCTTTATCATACCGCACTTTCCCACCGAAGGCCGTCTGAAAGCCATAAAATGCTTTTTCAGACGGCCTGAGCCGATTCAATAGAAACCGGCTTCAGCGAATGCCCAGCGTCTTCACCGCCCCACCTGCGGCAGCCGGTTTTTAAACCACGCCCGCACAGATTAATAAACGTAAAATCAGCCCAACTTACCACACACGCCGGTAAAAAAAGCCGCCCAATCTTGCAAATCCCTCTTTTTGCCCCTATTCTAGCCCGACAAACGTGTGACTTCACACGCTGATGATTAAAGGAAAACCGATGAAGCAAACCCAACGCTTTGCCCTGCTCGCCGCCGTTGCCGCACTGGCCCTCGGCGCCAACGCTTATGCAGCCAAAGAAATCAAAATCGCCGCCAACAACAGCGGCTACTCAGCCGACGATGCACAAAAACTCGCCTCCACCGCCGTGAGCATGGGCGTGAAAGAGCCGGTCAATCTGAGCCTTGCCGGCGGCAACCTCACCGTATCCGGCAGCAGCGCCACCCAATGTGTGTTTAAAGTGGGCAGCGGCAGCAAACCGCAAATCCAAGGTGTGAGCTGCAAATAAACCGTTTTCAAATCAAAAGGCCGTCTGAAAAAGTTTTCAGACGGCCTTTTGATTTGGCTTTTTAAATGGGCAACACTTATCGTGAAATCAAAGAAAAACAGATACAAAAATAAGAAATCTCAAATCATGTGTAGGGTGTGCGCAGCCACGCACACGGCTTGAACAGCTTCGGCGTGTATGGCTTGCCACATACGCCCGCATCACTTTTTTATGCATTCCACCATATCATTTTTTGAAAAATCTCACGTCTGCTCTTCTGCGGCCTGCCCCACCACCACACATTCCACGCCCGCCTCATCCAGCTTTTTGCGTATGGCTTCATTGGGCGCTTCATCGGCAAACACTACATCAAATTCGGTGATGTCGCCCATGCGCACTAATGCGTTGCGGCTCATTTTGCGCTGATCGGCGGCCAGATAGCGGGTGCGCGCGTTTTCCATCATCGCCTGCATCACACTCACTTCTTTATAGTCGAAATCCAGCAGCGAGCCGTCGGGCTCGATGCCCGAAGCGCTCAACACGGCATAATCCACTTTAAACTGATTGATAAAATCCACCGTGGCCACACCGGTAACACCGCCATCCACGGGGCGTACCACGCCCGAGGTGATGATTACGGTGTAGTCGCTGCGGCCGGAAACAATCGCCGCCACATGGATATTGTTGGTGATGATGCAGAGGTTTTTATGGTTTTTCACCAGCGCCATCGCCACCGCTTCGATGGTGGTGCCTATGCTCATAAACAAAGAAGCATTGTCGGGAATATGCGCGGCCACCAAATCGGCCAAATGCGCTTTTTCGCTTTGCAATTTGTTTTTCTGGCTTAAAAAATCTTCGTTTTCCAGGCTCTCGCCCAGCGCCGCACCGCCGTGATAGCGGCGCAAAATGTTTTCCTCACACAATAAATTGATGTCGCGGCGAATGGTTTGCGGCGTGACATCCAATTCGCGCGCCAATGTATCGATGGGCATAAAGCCGTGTTCGCGCACCAGCGCGATGATTTTTTCGTGTCGTTGGATTCTTGGCGGCATGACGGTTTCTTTATTCATATCATTAATTTATGGAATGTATTTTCCCAAATAAGTTTTTCCGGCGCAAGCATTTAAAAATGAGCGGTAGAAAACACCACCATCAGCACGGGCGCGAGCACATTAATGATAAAACCGAAGCTGATGGCCAGCGGCACCACCGCAAGCCCGCCCGAGCTTTGAATCACCGGCAGGGTGAAATCGAGGCTGGTGGCGCCGCCCACGCCCACCGCCGCGCTGGGATGGCGGCGCATCAGCATCGGGATAAACGCCAGCGCAAAAAATTCACGCGCCAAATCGTTGAGCAAGGCCACGCTGCCCCACACCGGCCCGTAGGCTTCGGTCATCACAATGCCCGAGAGCGAATACCAACCAAAACCCGAAGCGAGCGCCAAGCCCTTGCTCCACGACACATCCGGCTGCAAGGCGGCAAACAAAAGCCCGCCGCACAAGCCCGACAAGGTAATCAACACGCTGGTTTGTACGCCGCGCTTGTTGATCAGCACCTGGCGCAGCGTGATGCCGCTGCTGCGCAATTGTATGCCCACCAGCAACACCAACAACATCAGGCAATAGGTGCCGAGGTTTTCAGACGGCAGCCACACATCGTGCATCGCCTTGCCCAACACAAAGCCCAACAGCACGCAGCCCAGCTGCTTGATGCTGCCGACAATACTCACATTCGCTTTTCTACCGCTGCCTTGCACCTGCCACGGATGGCGGCGGTCGAACCACATCAACACCAGCAGGTTCAGCCCGATCACGCAGGCAAACAGCAAAGCCGCCGAGCCGAGAATGGTGCTCATCTGCGTGCCTAAATTTTCCACCCGCGACAGCGACACGCCGATTAAGGCCAAAATCAGATACACCAAAGCGCCGAGGCTTTTATCCACCAAAGGCAGCCAGCGCTTGGGCACGCGGATGAAAAAGCCGAGAAAAAGCGGCGTTAAAATAGAAATCAGGGTAATCAGGCTGTTCATAATGTGCGGGGCGAAAGTGGAAGGGCCGGTGTTTCAAAGCATGGCAAACGCGAAAAAGCAGCCTCAAGCGGGGCTGCCTTTGTGCTGCGGCAAAAGCCGCTGCGGCTTATTGGTCGACAAAAGCGCGCTCGATCAGATAGTCGCCGCGCTGGCCCATTTTCGGCGACACGGTGAGACCGAAATGGTTGAGCACGCCGCTGGTATCTTTGAGCATGGCCGGGCTGCCGCAGAGCATGGCGCGGTCGTCTTGCGGGTTGATGGGCGGCAGGCCGATGTCTTCAAACATTTTGCCGCTCATCATCAAATCGGTGATGTGGCCGCGGTGCGGAAATTCTTCGCGCGACACTACCGGGTAATAAATCAGCTTCTCTTTCACCATCTCGCCCAAATATTCGTGCTCGGGCAATTCTTGGGTGAAGCGCTCATAATAAGCCAAGTCTTGTTTGTAGCGCACACCGTGCACCAAAATCACTTTTTCAAATTGCTCATACACTTCCGGGTCTTTGGTGATGCTCAAAAAAGGCGCAATACCGGTGCCGGTGGAGAGCAAATACAAATGCTTGCCCGGATTGAGGTCGCCGCAAATCAGCGTGCCGGTGGGTTTTTTGCTCACCAACACTTCATCGCCTGCTTTCAAATGCTGCAAGCGGCTGGTCAGAGGGCCGTCTTGCACCTTGATGCTGAAAAATTCCAGATGCTCTTCCCAGTTGGCGCTGGCCACGCTATAAGCGCGCATCAGCGGCTTGCCCTCTACCATTAGCCCCACCATCACGAATTGGCCGTTTTCAAAACGCAATGATTCGTCGCGGGTGCAGGTAAAGGTGAAGTAAGCATCGGTCCAGTGGTGGACAGACAAAACTTTCTGAGTGTTGAATGCTGCCATGTCGGTTTCCTAGTTTTCGTATGAATATTCAAGAGGCCGTCTGAAGGTTTTCAGACGGCGTGTCATCAAATTGCAGATTATGCAAATCGGCATAGCGCCCGCCTTTGGCGAGCAAATCGGTATGCGTGCCCTGCTCCACAATGCGCCCTTCGTGCATCACCACGATATTATCGGCTTTTTCAATGGTGGAGAGGCGGTGGGCAATCACAATGGTGGTGCGGTTTTGCATCAGGTTTTCCAACGCGGCCTGCACTAAGCGCTCCGATTCGTTGTCCAGCGCGCTGGTGGCTTCATCGAGAATCAAAATCGGCGCATTTTTCAGCAATGCCCGCGCAATGGCGATGCGCTGGCGCTGGCCGCCGGAGAGCTTGAGGCCATTTTCGCCCACTTCGGTGGCGAGCCCCTTGGGCATGGCCTGGATAAACGACCAGGCATTGGCCGCTTTGGCCGCCTGGATAATTTCAGCTTCGCTCACTTTGCCCAGTTGGCCGTAGGCGATGTTGCCGGCCACGGTGTCGTTAAACAGCACCACATCTTGGCTCACCAGCGCCATTTGCTCGCGCAGGCTCTCGAGCGTGTATTCGCGGATATCGGTGCCGCCGATGCGCACTTCGCCCTCGGTGGGGTTGAAGAAGCGCGGAATCAGGTTGGCCAGCGTGGTTTTGCCGCAGCCGGATGCGCCCACCAGCGCAATCACGCCGCCTTGCGGCACAGCAAGATTGATGCCGTTGAGGCTGTTGCGCTCGGCATCGTCATAGCGGTGCACCACATTCACAAATTCGATTTTGCCGGGCTTGCCGCTCAAATGCTGCGTGCCGCCGTCGGCTTCTTCAGGCTCGTCTAAAAAGCTGAACACGCTCTCAGCCGCCGCCAAACCGCGCTGCAGCGACTGCATCACGCCGGTCATGCGCTTAATCGGGTCGAACATCATAATCATGCTCGATAAAAACGACATGAAATCGCCGGCGCTGAAGCCTTCATTTTTCGCTTCAAACGCGGCGGTATACATAATCGCTGCCAAGGCCACCGAAGCCATGATTTGGGTGACGCTGGTGCCCAGCGAGCTGGCCGCGGCCTGCTTCACATTATTGCGGCGCACACCGGCGGCGCTGTTTTCAAAGCGGGCGGTTTCGCGCTTTTGGCCGCCGTAAACCTTAATCACGCGCGCACCGTCGATGCTCTCGTTGAGCACTTGCGTCATCTGGCCCATTTGCTGCTGGTTGCCGTGCGAGAGGCGGCGCAAGCGCTTGCTCACCAAGCGCACACTAACCATCACCACCGGCAAGATGATGAAAGTAATCAGCGTCAGCCGCCAGTTGAGATACATCAGCAAGCCCAGCAAGCCGATTACGCTCACGCCGTCTTTGGCCAGCACGGTAATCACATTAAAGCCGGCATCGGCAATCTGATTGGCATCGTTGAGCACGCGCGACATCACGCGGCCGCTGGCGTGGCTGCTGAAATAAGACGAAGGCAGCTTCATCAGCTTGGCAAACATCTCTTGGCGCATGCTTTGCACCAAATGGCTGGAAAGATAGCTGGTGCAATACTCGTTGATAAAGTTAAACACACCGCGCACAATAAACAGCGCCACGATGGCCAGCGGCAGCCAGCTCATCCTCTGCATGTTTTTATCGACAAAGCCTTCGTTAATCAAAGGCTTGAGCAGATAGCCGAATAAAGGCATGGTGGCAGCCACCACCAGCATGGCCACGATGGCCACGGTGAAGACTTTCCAATAGCCTTTGAGGTAAACGGCCAAGCGCCGGTAGAGCTGCCAGGCCGTCGGCTCTTGCAATGGTTGCATATTCAGATTATTCGCTTTAGAGCAAAAGCGCCATTGTACGCGCAAACACACACGCCAACAACGCTTGCTGCTGAACATTCAATGGCCGTCTGAACATCATTCTGCTTTTCAGACGGCCTCTTTCGATTGATGCTTATGCTTCGAGCGCCTCACGAATCAGCTGCTTCACGGCAGCAGCATCATTGGGCAGCACCTGCACACGCTGCGGCAAGCCCTCCAGCCCCGCCAGCGCCGCCGGGCGCGGCACCGCCACTTCGTTGCCCACGGCTTCATGAATGGTTTTTTCAAATTTGGCCGCCAGCGCGGTTTCCAAACACACCACCAATTCGCCCGGCTCGCGCACTTCGCGCGCCACTTTGATGCCGTCGGCCGTGTGCGGGTCGATTAATTCACCATCGGTTTGATACACAGCGGCAATGGTGGCCAGGCGGTCTTGATGCAGGCTCTTGCCCGACACAAAGCCATAGCGGTGGCGGATTTTATCCAGCTGCAAATTCAGGTCGAAGCCCTCGCCCACGCCTACTTCCGCCCACAAAGCCAAAATCTGCACCGCATCTCTGTCCATCAAGTCAAACACAAAGCGCTCGAAGTTGGAGGCTTTGGAAATATCCATCGACGGGCTGGAGGTGATGTGGGTGAATTCGGGCAGGCGCGGGCGGTATTCGCCGGTTTTGAAAAACTCATCGAGCACATCGTTTTCATTGGTGGCCACAATCAGGCGGTGAATCGGCAAGCCCATCTGGCGGGCGATGTGGCCGGCGCACACATTGCCGAAATTGCCGCTGGGCACGCAAAAGCTCACTTTTTGCTCATTACTGGAAGTGGCATTGAAATAGCCGGCAAAGTAATACACCACTTGCGCCACAATGCGGCCCCAGTTGATCGAATTCACCGTGCCGATGTGGTATTTTTCTTTGAATTCGGCATCGTTTTGCACCGCTTTCACAATATCCTGGCAATCGTCAAACATGCCCTCGATGGCGATATTGTGGATATTTTCATCTTGCAGGCTATACATTTGCGCGCGCTGGAATGCGCTCATTTTGCCGTCGGGCGAGAGCATAAACACATTCACGCCTTTTTTGCCGCGCAAGGCATATTCGGCCGCCGAGCCGGTGTCGCCGCTGGTGGCGCCGAGAATATTGAGCGTTTTGCCCTCTTTTTGCAGCACATATTCAAACGCGTTGCCGAGAAACTGCATCGCCATATCTTTAAAGGCCAACGAGGGGCCGTTGGAGAGCGCTTCGATTTTGATGCCGTCGCAGAGTGTGCGCACGGGCGTGATGGCTTTTGTGCCAAACGCAGCTTCGGTGTAGGTGCGGTTGATGATGTCGCGCAAATCGGCCACCGGAATATCGGTGATAAAAAGGCGCATCACTTCAAAAGCCAAATCGGGGTAGCTCAAGCCGCGCCAAGATTCAAGCGTTTGCGCGCTCACCTGCGGGTAATGCTCGGGCAGCATCAGGCCGCCATCGGGCGCCAAGCCCATCAACAATACTTCGCTAAACGGTTTCGGATCGGTGTCGCCACGGGTGCTGATGTATTTCATGGTATTGTCTCTTTTCACAATTCGGCCTGAGCACAGGCTTTCAACAAGCTTTCAGACGGCCTGCCAACGCGACAGGCCGTCTGAAAACATTTATTTGCTATACAAGCGCTTCACACACGCAGTAACGGTTTTGGCGGTAACGCTGGCCACGGCCTGCGTGCGCGTGGCCGGATTCACCACCTGCATCAGCTCGTTGGCCGTCATCTGATTGGGTGCCTCTTCGCTGGCGCAACCGCAGATTTTATCTTCCCAAACCTGCTGCTGCTCGGCGCTTTGGGTGAGCATGGCCAGGCGCCATTCGTTGCGTTTGTTCAATTCGGTGCGGCATTGATTGTCCACCGCGGCTTTCACCAGCGAATTGCCCATATCCAAGCCGCTGTTCAAGCTGCCGCCATCGGCGCTGCATGCGCCCAAAGCCAACACCGCCAAGCCTGCCATCCACACTTTTTTCATATCAGTTTTTCCCAATCAATCAAACATTTGCTTCGTCGATGCGCGCCTGATAAGCAGCACGATCGGCCTCGGTAATCTTGCGCACCGGCCTGCACGGCATGCCCATGGCCAGCATATCGGCCGGAATATTTTTGGTCACCACGCTGCCCGCCGCAATCACGGCATTGTCGCCGATGGTCACTCCGCCCACAATAGTGCAGCCTGCACCAATCCACACATTATCGCCAATCACAATCGGCTTGGCATCTTCCCAAGCTTGATTGCGCAAGCCCGCATCCAGCGGGTGGCCGACGGTGTATAAACCCACATTCGGTGCCAGCAGCACATTATCACCGATTTTGATGCCGCCCGCATCCAGCATGGTGCAATTGAAATTGGCGAAAAAATTATCGCCCACTTCGATATAGCGGCCATAGTCGCAATAAAACGGCTGCACGATATACGCACTTTCGCCGCCTTTGCCCAAGAGCGCCGCCATCAATTCACGCCGCCGCGCCATATCGCCCGGCCGCGTGCACACATTGTAATCGTGCAGCCATTCTTTGGCGCGCTCACGCTCTGCATTTAAAGCAGCATCCATCGGGTTGTGCGGCAACCCTGCCAACATTTTATCGCGCTCGTTCATCATCAAGCTTCGGCCGTCTGAAAACATATTGCAGCGCATTGTACCGCAAGGTGCCTATTCAGGCGAATGCTTGCGCTATAATAAAGGCCGTCTGAATAAGGATACCGACATGCCCGATTTATTTTCCCGCCAACCCGATGCCCCGCTTGCCGAGCGCCTGCGCCCGCATTCGCTCGAAGAAGTGATCGGCCAGCAGCATTTAATCGGCGCGGGCAAGCCTTTGCGCGTGGCGGTGGAAGGCGGCAAACCGCATTCCATGCTGCTGTGGGGGCCGCCGGGTGTGGGCAAAACCACGCTGGCGCGCATTTTGGCGCAAAGCTTCAACGCCCAATTTCTGCCGGTTTCCGCCGTGTTTTCCGGCGTGAAAGACATCCGTGAGGCCATCGAAAAAGCCGAAATCGCGCTGCAACAAGGGCAGGCCACCATTTTATTTGTGGATGAAGTGCACCGTTTCAACAAAGCCCAGCAAGATGCCTTCTTGCCGCATGTGGAAAGCGGCCTGTTAACCTTTATCGGTGCCACTACCGAAAACCCCTCGTTTGAAGTCAACCCCGCCTTATTGAGCCGCGCTCAGGTTTACACTTTGCAATCGCTGAATCCGGCAGAATTAAAGCAGCTTGCCGATAAAGTATTCGCCCTGCCCGATTATCAAAATATGCGCATTCACGATGATGCGCTCGAATTGCTGCTGACCACCGCCGATGGCGATGCGCGCCGCCTGCTCAATTTGCTCGAGCAATTGCTGCGCGCCGCGCAAACGCAAAATATTACCGAACTGACTGCCGAATTTTTGGCCAACAGCCTCGGCAGCCAAATCCGCCGTTTCGACAAAGGCGGCGAGAGCTTCTACAACCAAATTTCCGCGCTGCACAAATCCGTGCGCGGCTCCCACCCCAATGCCGCGCTCTATTGGTTTTGCCGCATGCTCGACGGCGGTGCCGACCCGCGCTACTTGGCGCGGCGCATTGTGCGCATGGCCTGGGAAGACATCGGCCTGGCCGACCCTCGCGCCCTGCAAATCGCCAACGAAGCCGCCGCCACCTTCGAGCGCTTGGGCAGCCCCGAAGGCGAGCTGGCGCTGGCGCAAGCCGTGCTTTATCTGGCTGCCGCTGCCAAATCCAACGCCGGCTATATGGCTTATAACCAAATGCGCGCTTTTGTAAAACAAAACGCCAGCGACGAAGTGCCCGTGCATCTGCGCAACGCCCCCACCAAGCTGATGAAAGAGCTGGGCTATGGCCGCGAATATCGCTACGCCCACGACGAGCCGCACGCTTATGCCGCCGGTGAAAGCTATATGCCCGAGGGCATGGCCGAACCGGACTTTTACCAACCCGTGCCGCGCGGGCTGGAAATCAAAATCGGCGAAAAACTGGCGTGGCTGCAATCGCTGGATGAAGAAGCACAGAAGTCTTAAATTATGCAATCAAGCATTAAACAGGCCGTCTGAAAAGTTTTCAGACGGCCTGAGGTTTTCTTCACAATGCGGTATATATAGTGGAATACAGGAAAAAGTGACACAACGGGTAGCTTGGGTTGAAAACCCAACAAGCCCACAGGCCATCTGAAACGTTGGGTTTGGCAACCCAACCTACCTGTTATAGTGCATAGTTTTGTGTCACTTTTTCTTGCATTTCACTATAGATAAAAGATTAAAACGAGCAGAAATCTCAACCATGCAAACAAACACAAAATAGGCCGTCTGAAAGCTTTTCAGACGGCCTATTGATGATTACTTGCGATTATTCACCTATTCAAGCGCAGCGCAAGCAAACCGATTGCGCGGCACCCGCGGCAAGCTTACTGCCGCTGCGCATCCACCGCAGCCAGCGCCACCATGTTCACAATACGGCGCACGGTGGAAATCGGGGTGATGATGTGTACCGGCTGGTTCATGCCCATCAGAATCGGGCCGATGGTGATGCCGTCTGAAGACGACACGCGCAAGAGGTTGTAGCTGATGTTGGCCGCTTCGATGTTGGGCATCACCAGCAAATTGGCCGAGCCTTTAAAGGTGCTCTCGGGGAAAATCTGCTGACGCATGTCTTCCATCATGGCCACATCGCCCTGCATTTCGCCATCGATTTGCAGCTCGGGATTTTGCGCCTGAATCAGCTTTAGGGCTTCCTGCATTTTGCTGCTGGAAGCATTGTCGATCGAGCCGTAGTTCGAATTGGAAAGCAAAGCCACTTTCGGGGTGATGCCGAAGCGCTGCATTTCTTTGGCGCACATCAACGTGCCCTGCGCCAATTGCTCGGCGGTGGGATTGGTGTTGACATAAGTGTCGGCGATAAAGAAATTGCCTTGGTTGAGAATCAGCGCATTCATGGCAAACGCGTGTTGCTCGGGGTTGTTGTAGCCGATTACGTCTTCCATGATCTTGAAATGATCGCGATAACGGCCCACCATGCCGCACACCAGCGCATCGGCATGACCCAAGCGCACCATCAGCGCGCCGACCAAAGTGTTGTTGGCCAGCATGCGGCGGCGCGCCATCTCTTCGGTAACGCCTTTGCGTTTGAGCAGGTTGTAGTATTCCTGCCAAGAGGCTTCATAATGGGGGTTGTTTTCAATATCGATCAATTCGAAATCTTTGCCCGGCTGGATGGTGAGGCCGAGGTGTTGCAGATTTTCTTCAATCACGGCAGGGCGGCCGATCAGCACGGGAAACGCCATTTTTTGAGAAGCGATTTGTTGGGCGGCATGCAGCACACGCTCGTTTTCACCTTCGGCCAACACCACGCGCTTGATGTCTTTTTTGGCTTGGGCAAACACCGGGCGCATAAACAGGCTGGTTTTGTACACAAATTGATTGAGTTTTTCGACATAAGCGGCCATGTCTTCAATCGGGCGCGTGGCCACGCCGGAATCCATCGCTGCTTGCGCCACGGCCGGCGCAATGGTGGCAATCAGGCGCGGGTCGAAAGGCTTGGGAATCAGGTATTCGGGGCCGAAATGCAAATCTGCATCGCCATAAGCGCCCATCACCACATCGCTTTGCTCGGCCATGGCCAAATCGGCCAGGGCGCGCACACAGGCGAGCTTCATTTCTTCATTAATGGTGGTGGCGCCCACATCCAGCGCGCCGCGGAAAATAAACGGGAAGCACAATACATTGTTGACCTGATTGGGGAAATCAGAGCGGCCGGTGCCGATAATCACATCGGGGCGCGCGGCTTTGGCTTCGGGCGGCCAGATTTCCGGCTGCGGATTGGCCAGCGCCAGCACAATAGGATGCTCATTCATGCCTTTGAGCATTTCGGGGCTCAACACATTGGGACCGGAGAGGCCGAGGAAAATATCTTTGCCGGGCACGGCATCGGCCAATACGCGCTGGCCGTTGTCGGCAATGGCGTAATGTTTTTTCGATTCATCCATGCGCTCTTTGTCTTCGCGCGTTTGGTAAATCACGCCTTTAGAATCACACACGGTAATGTTTTCGCGCTTCATGCCCAAAGCCACCAGCAAATTCAGGCAGGCAATCGCCGCTGCGCCGGCGCCGGAGCACACCAAAGTGGCGTGTTCGATGTCTTTGCCCACCACGCGCAAGCCGTTGAGCACGGCGGCGGCGGTGATGATGGCGGTGCCGTGTTGGTCATCGTGAAACACGGGAATGTTGCAGCGCTCGCGCAGCTTTTTCTCGATATAAAAGCATTCGGGCGCTTTGATGTCTTCGAGGTTGATGCCGCCGAAAGTCGGCTCCAGCGAGGCGATAATGTCGACGATTTTATCGGGATCGGTTTCGTTCACTTCCAAATCAAACACATCAATGCCGGCAAATTTTTTAAACAACACGCCCTTGCCTTCCATCACGGGCTTGCCGGCCAGCGCGCCGATATTGCCCAAGCCGAGCACGGCGGTGCCGTTGGAGATCACCGCCACCAAATTGCCGCGGGCGGTGTATTTATAGGAAGCCAGCGGGTCGTTGTAGATTTCCATGCAGGGCGCGGCCACGCCGGGCGAATAAGCCAGCGACAAATCGTATTGGGTGGCCAAGGGCTTGGTGGGGGTGATTTGGATTTTGCCCGGATTGGGATATTCGTGGAAATGAAGCGCGGCTTCTTTGATTAAATCGTCCATATTGCTGAATCCTGATTATGTATGCGTGGAGGCCGTCTGAAAACGTTTCACACGGCGAAATAAAGCCGTTATGTTATCACGTGTAGTCAGCAGCGCCTACCCGTTTGTTAACAAAACGGCAGCTATATCAATGGCCGGCTGCGGCGGCCTGCGGCGCCAAAAGCTTGTCCATCGGTTTCAAATTCAAAGCATTGCCCTGGCTGACAATCCACTTGTCTTCCACCCGCCATTTGCCGGCGGCATCTTCCAGGCGCACATACCAATGGTTGGCATCGGGCAGCGGCTTGAACACAGCCGAATATTCATGCTTGTTGCCTGAAGCCACGCCGCCTTGCGCCGGCAGCAGCTTCACGGTTTGGTCGTAGGCTTTTTTGGCCGGATGCATCAGCACCAGATTCAAGGGCTGTGCGGCATCGAAATCGCCGCTCACCAACACCTTGGCGGCATTATTGTCGGGGCTCACCAGCACTTGCGCCGTGATGTGGCGCTTGAGCGCCTCTTCATCGCGGTGCAGCTGGATATCGATGTGTTTGCCGTCTTTATAATAATCGTCGCTCACCAAATCGGCGGCGTTGACTTGCGCCAGATAAAAGGTGATAAAGCCGGCCACCACCACGATGGCGGGCCCTGCCATCAAAAGCCAGGGCCACGGCTCTTTATACCAAACTTTGGATTGCTGCCTGGTCAAAATCATTCTCCAATAAACGATGCTTTTTCGGTGATGGTGCGCGCCGCATCGGCCGCCTCATCTGCTTTGCGGTAGTGGAAGGTAAATTCAATCGGATGGCTGCCTTTATCGGCATATTCCGGAATGGTGGCCACTTGCACCGGCACGGTAACGGTGTCGTTGCCGGCCACTTTGATGCCTTCGGCCGGGATGCCGGTGAGCGTAATATCTTCAAATCCGCTCACTTTGGCGGTGAGCACCTGCTCATCTTCGCTGGCATTGATGATGCGCAGATTATACGCATTTTCCAGCCAGCCCTGCGTGTTTTCACGCACCATCACGCCGCGGTCTTTAATAATGTCGACATGCAGCGTTTCGCGGGTGAAAATACCGAAAAGCAAAGCCGCCACCGCTGCAAACAACACCGCACCATAACCCAACACGCGCGGGCGCAGCAAGCGTTTTTTGATGTCGCGCTCGCTGTATTCATGCTTGAGCGCGCTTTCGGTGGTGTAGCGGATCAGGCCGCGCGGATAATTCATTTTATCCATGATTTCATCACACGCATCGATGCAGGCCGCGCAGCCGATGCATTCATATTGCAAACCGTCGCGGATATCGATGCCCACAGGACACACCTGCACGCACATGGTGCAATTGATGCAGTCGCCAAGCTTGCTCTCTTCTTTGCTCACATTTTTCTTGCGCGCGCCGCGCGGCTCGCCGCGCTCGACATCATAAGAAATCACCAAAGTATCGTGGTCGAACATGGCGCTTTGGAAGCGGGCATAAGGGCACATATATTTGCACACCTGCTCGCGCATAATGTGGGCAAACAAAAACGTCATAAAGCCGTAAAAAGCGGCGGCAAAGAGCGCGCCACCGCCCGCAGTGAAGCTGAAAATCGCCGGCACAAATTCGCGTATCGGCGTGAACCAGCCGGCAAAGGTGATGCCCGTCCATGCGCACACGGCAAAAATCAGCAGATATTTGGTGGCCTTAATGCGGATTTTGGTGAAATTCCACGGCGATTTATCCAGCTTCAGCCGTTTGTTGCGGTCGCCCTCGATAAAATGGTCGATCCACAGCATGATTTCGGTATACACCGTTTGCGGGCAGGCATAGCCGCACCATAAGCGCCCCGCAATTGTGGTCCACCAAAAAAGGCCGAACGCACAAATAATCAGCAGGCCGGCCAAATATATCAAATCGCCCATGCCCAAAGAGAGGCCGAAAATATAAAAATGCCGCTCCGGAATATCAAAAAGCACCGCCTGGCGGCCGCTCCAGTTAAACCACGGCAACACATAAAACACAAATTGCGTGGCCACAATGGCAAAAATGCGCCAATTGGCAAAGCGGCCTTTGGCCAGCTTCGGGTGAATACGTTTGCCGCCCTCATATAAATGCACCACCTGCTCTTTAGGCGCTTGGGCTTTCTGCTCTTTCGACATGATAAGGTTCCTTGGTAACGGTATTGGCAGTATCGGCTTTTTTATTTATGCGCCATTATACGTCTGTTTCAGACGGCCTGGCAGCACATATATCGAAAGCTTGATGTATTTCAAGCGGTGAAGGCCGTCTGAAAACACTTGCCAATTATCCGAATTTGTTTTAAAGTTTTTTGAACTAATACAACAAGAGTTTTGTATGACTCAATTAAACCCCAAAGGCACCACCGCTGTCAACATCGCATCATCCATTGAACAGCTCATTCGCAACAAAAGCTGGCCCGCCGGCCACCGCCTGCCCACCGTGCGCGCACTTGCCGACGAATTGGGCGTCAACCCCAACACCGTATCCGCCGCCTACAAACAACTGCGCGACGCCGGCATCATCGCCACCGACGGGCGGCGCGGCAGCTTTGTGCCCGAGAAAACCGAAATCCTGCATACCGAAGCCGCCATACCCGCCGGCCTCATCGACTTGGCCAGCGGCAATGTCGACCGCCGCCTACTGCCCGCGCTCAGCCCCACCCTGCTGGAGAGCTACCGCCTCTCCACCGACGTGGGTAACCACGGTGACCACCCCGAATTGATGGCGCATATCCGCCAATGGCTGCAAGAGCGCACCGGCATCCACGCCGAGCCCGTGCTGTTTTCCGGCAGCCTCGACATCATCGAGCGCGCCCTAAACCAACGCTGCATGCCCGGCGCCAAAGTGATTATCGAATCGCCTTGCTGGCTGCCGCTGTTGGCGCTTTTGGCCAACCTGCGCCTCGAAGCCGTGCCCGCCGCAATGGACGAAGAAGGCGCGCTTATCCCGCCCGGCATCGATTTCAACGACATCTCCGCCGTGATACTCACCGCCCGCGCCCACAGCCCCACCGGTATCTGCTACAGCCCCGAGCGCTGGCAGGCCTGGCAGCAAGCCCTCAGCTGCCACAACCCGCTGCTGATTATCGATGATCATTGGGGCGCACTGAGCCGCCACCCTTTCCAAGGCATGCAAGGCTTTGCCAACGAATGGATCTACACCACCTCCACCAGCAAATTTCTCGGCACCGACATGCGCCTGGCCATCGCCGCCGGCCACGGCCCCACCCTCGCCGCCATGAAAAAACGCTTCACGCTGGGCCCGCGCTGGATCAGCAAACTTTTGCAACACCTCACCCTCAAACTCTGGCAAGCGCTCGGCGCACAAGGCCTAGCCGCCATCGCCGAAAGCTACCAAACCCGCCGCCAATACCTCATCACCTGCCTCGCCGAACGCGGCATCCGCGTGCCCGGCCGCCACGGCGAAGGCATGCACATTTGGCTGAACGTGCCCAACGAAGCGCAGCTGATCCAATTTCTCGCCGCCAAAGGCTGGGCCGTGCAAAGCGGCACCCCCTTCAACCCCGGCAAACAACCCGCCGTGCGCATCACCATCAGCAATTTGAGCCTGGAAGACTGCCAAACTCTCGCCGACGATATCGCCGCCACCTTGGCCGCCGGCGGAGAAACGATTTATTGAAATACGTTGGAAAACAAACAAAGGCCGTCTGAAAGAAATCTTTCAGACGGCCTTTGTTTTTTTCAGACGGCCTTATTTCTTCAAATCCGCCAAAATTTCATCAATCGTGGCTTTAGCATCACCAAAACACATCACCGTATTTTCATTGAAAAACAGCGGGTTTTGCACGCCGGCGTAGCCTGTGTTCATCGAGCGTTTGAACACCACCACTTCTTTGGCCTTCCACACTTCCAGCACCGGCATGCCGGCGATGGGGGAATTGGGGTCGGTTTGGGCGGCGGGGTTGACGGTGTCGTTCGCGCCGATTACCAACACTACATCGGTTTCGGGGAAATCGTCGTTGATTTCGTCCATTTCCAACACGATGTCGTAAGGCACTTTGGCTTCAGCCAACAGCACATTCATATGGCCCGGCAAGCGGCCGGCTACGGGGTGGATGCCGAAGCGCACTTCCACGCCTTGTTTGCGCAGCAGATCGGTGATTTCGGCCACCGGATATTGTGCCTGCGCCACGGCCATGCCGTAGCCCGGGGTGATGATCACGCTGTTGGCGCCTTTGAGCATTTCGGCCACTTCGGCAGGCTTCACTTCGCGGTATTCGCCCGTTTCTTCGCCGCCCGAAGCAGCGGAAGAGCCATCGGTGCCGAAGCCGCCGGCAATCACGGAGATAAAGGAGCGGTTCATGGCTTTACACATGATGTAGGAAAGAATCGCGCCGCTGGAGCCGACCAATGCGCCGGTCACAATCAGCAAATCGTTGCCGAGCATAAAGCCTGCGGCGGCAGCCGCCCAGCCTGAATAGGAGTTGAGCATCGACACCACCACCGGCATATCTGCACCGCCGATGGAAGCCACCAAGTGCCAGCCGAAAGCCAGCGCGATGGCGGTCATCACAATCAGCGCAAACCAGCTACCGTGTGCGCCCACAAAAATCAGCAGCAAGATAAACGACACCACCAGCGCGGCCAAGTTGAGCATGTGCTTAAACGGCAATTGCAGCGGCTTGCTTGAAAACTTGCCGTTGAGCTTGCCGAAAGCCACAATCGAGCCGGTGAAGGTAATCGCGCCGATAAACACGCCGAGAAACACTTCAATCAGGTGAATGGTTTCCATATCGCTGGAAACATCCCCCGGCTCGATAAAGCTGTTGTAGCCCACAAACACAGCGGCCAAGCCGACAAAGCTGTGCAACAGCGCAATCAGCTCGGGCATTTCGGTCATTTCCACTTTTCGGGCTTTATAAATGCCCACTGCACCGCCGATGGCCATGGCGATAATCACCCAGCCCAGCCCGGCGGTGTTTTCACTGAAAATGGTGGCAAAAAGCGCAATCGCCATGCCGGCAATGCCGTAATACACGCCGTTTTTGGCGCTTTCCTGCTTCGACAGGCCGGCCAGCGAGAGAATAAACAAGACGGCGGCAACGATGTATGCCGCGGTAACCAATCCGTGTGACATATCGGCCTCCTTAACCTTTCCGGAACATATTCAACATACGGCGGGTAACATAAAAACCGCCGAAAATATTAATGCTGGCAATCAAAATGGCAACAAAAGCGATAAACGACACCGCCGCATGCCCCTGCCCGATTTGCAGCAGCGCGCCCACCACGATAATGCCCGAAATGGCATTGGTCACCGACATCAGCGGCGTGTGCAGCGAGTGGCTCACGTTCCACACCACGTAATAACCGATCACGCAAGAGAGCACAAACACGATAAAGTGGTTGAGAAACTCTGCCGGCGCCACCGCGCCCATCCACAAAATCAACACCGCGGCAATCACGGCCGGCGCGAGCTTTTTCCACAAAGGCTGCGGCTCGGGCTCAGGCTTTTTCACCGGCGCGGCCTGCGCCTGCTGCGGCGCGGCGGAAACTTGAATGGCGGGCGGCGGGAAGGTGATTTCGCCATCGCGGGTGACGGTCATGTTGCGCAGAATCACATCATCGAAATCAATGGTGATTTCACCGTCTTTATTCGGGCTGAGCAATTTAGCCAAGTTCACCAAGTTGGTGGCGTAAAGCTGGGAAGACTGCCCCGCCAAGCGGTTGGCCATATCGGTGTAGCCGATGATTTTCACGCCGTTGTCGGTAACAAACAATTCGCCCGGGCGGGTTAATTCGCAGTTGCCGCCGGTGGCCGCGGCCAAGTCCACAATCACCGAGCCGGGCTTCATGCTTTGCACCATTTCGGCGGTAATCAGCTTGGGCGCGGGTTTGCCCGGAATCGCAGCGGTGGTGATGATGATATCCACCTCTTTGGCCTGCTCGGCAAACAGCTTCATTTCTGCGGCGATAAATTCTTCGCTCATCACTTTGGCATAACCATCGCCGCTGCCGCCCGCTTCATTCGGGAAATCGAGCTTGAGGAATTTGCCGCCCATCGATTCGATTTGCTCGGCCACTTCCAAGCGCGTGTCAAACGCTTTCACCACTGCGCCCAGCGAATTGGCCGTGCCGATGGCGGCCAAACCGGCCACGCCTGCACCAATCACCAACACTTGCGCCGGCGGCACTTTGCCGGCGGCAGTGATTTGGCCGGTGAAAAAGCGCCCGAAAGCATTGGCTGCTTCAATCACGGCGCGGTAGCCGCTGATATTGGCCATGGAAGACAAAGCATCCAAAGCCTGCGCGCGCGAAATGCGCGGCACCATGTCCATCGCCAGCACATTTACCTTTTTATCGGCCAGCTTCTGCACAAGCTCGGGATTTTGCGCCGGCCACACAAAGCTCACCAGCGTTTGGCCGGCGCTCAAGCGGCCGATTTCCGCCTCATCAGGCGCGTTTACTTTATAAATCAGCGGGCTGGCCCACACTTCGGCCGCATCGGCCACCGCCGCGCCGGCTGCTGCATAAGCCGCATCATTCAGGCTCGCGCCCGCGCCGGCATCGTGTTCCACCACCACCTCAAAGCCCAGTTTGAGCAATTGGGCAACGGTAGCAGGCGTGCACGCCACACGGGTTTCACCGGCCAGCGACTCTTTGGGAATACCAATTCTCATCAGTCTGTCCTTTTATTTTATGAAAGAAAACAACAAAATCTACATAACTTAACGTTAGCTTTATAACCAATTTAGCCGCCGAATTCAATATGTCCGGTCAAATTATTGTGAATTAAATAAAACAATTTTTCACGCCCAAGCTTCATGCAGGCCGTCTGAAAACCATTTGGCCGGATTGTAAACATTCAAGCCGACCGGCACCTTTTGCCTGAGCGCCGCTTCTGCACCCGCAAAGCAGCAAACAGGCCGTCTGAAAGCGGAAGATAGCTGTGTTAAAATAAAGCATTGCTGCGGCCGGCCTTTCAGACGGCCAGATTATTGATTCAAACCACACAAGGAAATCACCATGAGAATGCTGCACACCATGTTGCGCGTTGGCAACCTCGATAAATCATTAGCATTTTATCAAGATGTTTTAGGCATGAAGCTGCTGCGCAAAAACGACTACCCCGAAGGAAAATTCACCCTCGCTTTCGTGGGCTACGGCGATGAAAGCGACCATACCGTGCTCGAGCTCACCCACAATTGGGACACCGAACGCTACGATTTGGGCAATGCCTACGGCCACATCGCCATCGAAGTGGACGATGCCTACGCCGCCTGCGATGCCGCGCGCGCCAAAGGCGGCAAAGTGGTGCGTGAAGCGGGCCCGATGATGCACGGCAGCACCGTGATTGCGTTTGTGGAAGACCCGGACGGCTACAAAATCGAGTTTATCCAAAAACACAGCGGTGCCGATTCGGTGCAGTATCAAAAATAAACTGCTTAGGGTCTGTTCACATTTCATCTGTGCGTAAGATTTTGAGCGCAAAAGCGCGCTTGCAAGGTGAAAAGCGCAGCAAGGTTGGACACCTTGCGAGCATTTTCAACGCGGCAGGCGCGTTTTTGAGCCAAAAGATTGCCGCGAGATGAATGGTGAACAGACCCTAGGTTTACAATATGAAAAAAGGCCGTCTGAAAGAAATGTTTCAGACGGCCTTTTGTTCAGCGTTCAAAAGCTAAACAGGTTTAATCATGCCCATTCAAAAAAGTAAGCTTACAAGGCGGCGAGCCTGCCACAATACCGATAGTATGTTAAGGCGAACCAACGCAGTAAGGTTATCTTTGACTGGTATAAAATATTTCTCGCCTTTGCAAGCCTCAGGCTTCGGCCGGCTGCGGCGCCTCGGCATCTTCGGGTAAGCCGAAAATCTCGCGCAAAATCACCTTATAAAAGGCAAACGCTTCTTTGGCACCTGAAATGGCTTCGTCTTGCGCCGGTTTATCCAAACCCAAACGGTTTAAATAATCCACAAATTCGCGCCAATGCTTGCCGCGTCCATCGGGATGCGGTGCCAGATGGCGGGCACCGTATTCGGCGGTGAAATCGAGCTTTTGAGCGTCTTTAAACAAAAAAGCCGCACCCAAATTAGAGCCTTCGGCGCAATAAAGCCAGCCGATGGCCCGATTGCCCGCCGGCTGCGGCAGCTGGCCGGAAAAGACATAAGGCTCGCTACCCAAATCTTGCAAATCTCGCACCACGGCTGCATAACGCACCATATCGGCCAAGCCGGGAATGCGTTGGTTGAGAGCGGCATCTTGATAAATCGGCTCAACGATTTTATGAAATACCGATTGCAGCTTTAAAAACAAAGTGTAACGGGCAATATCGGCAAACGGTGCTACCGACATCACTAAGTAATCCACGCTGTCGTGAGTGGTGCGGTTTTCTTCCTTCAGGCGTTGGGCAAAGCTGATGTGGGTGTTGCTCATGCTGTTTCCTTTCATGGTTTCAGACAGCCTGTTTATGCGCTGAAAGCAGCACAATAATATAGTGAAATGCAAGAAAAAGTGACACAAAACTGCATTTTGCAGCAGCGTAGGCCGGGGTGATAAACCCAACGTTTCAGACGGCTTGTAGGCTTGTTGGGTTTACAACCCAACCTACCCGCCGTATCACTTTTTTATGCACTCCACTATAGATTGCGAACAGACCTAAGGCCGTCTGAACGGGTTAAAATTTATATTCCAAAGCCAGGGCAAAATTACGGCCGGGTGCATAAAAGCGCGCTAGGCCTTTGCCGGCACGGTCAACGGAATTGGTGGTGCTGTTGGCATTGATGCCGCGCAGGCTGTCCCAAGTGTGGTATTTACGGTCGAACAGGTTGTACACGCCGGCACGCAAGGTGAGCGTTTTTAGCGGCTTGTAATAGCCATACACATCAAACACGGTGGCGGAGCTGTTGAGCCACGGATAGGTAACTACATTTTGCACAAGATTGCCGCGCGAGCCGCTGATTTCGGTTACTTTGGCATCACCGGGCTTTTTTTCGCCCCGATAAGTCATTCGTGAAAACACACCCCAGCGGCCTTCCGGCTGCTCATAATCCAGACCGATAATGGCTTTTAAAGGCTGAATAGAAAGCAGGCTGGTTTCGTTGGAGAGCTTGCCTTTGCTGTAGCCCAGGCCGCCGGAAAGCTTCCAGCCCTCACCCACAGGCAAGAGCCGGTACAGATTCAGACGGCCTGTAAATTCAATGCCGCTGATGCGCGCTTTATCCAGATTCACCATTTGATGCTTAGGCGTTTGGTCGTATTGCGGGCAACCATACCAAGCGCATTGATCGTAATAAGGGTTGGGCGTGGCAATAATCTGCTCCTGCTCCACTAGAAAATCGCGATAACGGCTTTGGTAGATATTCACATCCAAATCGCCTGCTGCGCCTTTACCTTGCAAGGATAAAGTGTGAGTGATGCTGCGCTCGGCTTTCAAATCGGGGTTGGACTGCCAAGTGCCGTAAGGATTGGTAAAAGTGAAATACATCTCTGATGCGGTGGGCACACGGTGGCCGCTGCTGAGGGTGTAGCCGATTTGCCAGGCCGGATTGAGCTGGGCATTGAGGCCGATCAAGCCGTTCCAATTACTGAATGAATTGCCCGCAGGTTTGCCCTCGTCTAGGCAGGCTGTGCTGCACGGGGCGTTTAAATCTTTCGGCGCCACTTTTTCATGGTCGTAGCGCGCGCCGATGCGGCCGGAAAACACCCGATTCCAGGTAATGTTATCCAGCAATGAAAAGCCTGTTTGGGTGGTTTTCATCGGATATTGAATGGTCGACATCGTTTGCTGCTGCCAACTTCGGCCTACGCCGATGGTGTCGTAATTGACGGTTTCAAAATCACGGCGGCTCAGAAAGACTTTAAACGACAAAATATGCTCCCCGCCCCAACGCAAAGGCTGGCTGTCAAGCCGAAGCGACAAGCGTTTGTATGCAGAATTGATGCGTCGGTCGTAAATTTCATCCAGCTCGGGCACTTGGGTATTCCAATTACGCGTGCCTTTATAGTTCACCGCGTCTAGGCCAGTTTTCTGATAATCGGCATCGGCGCGCAACAGTGCCAACCATGCAGAGTCAGGCATCCATTCGTAATGCAGATTGCCGTTGAAGCGGCTGTGTTTGTCATCCGCATCGCGCCACTGGCTGCCAAACAAGGCATAAGAATATTCTTTGGTGTAGCGGCTGCCCTGCTGGCCGTTGACGCTGGCGCCAATGCGTTGCGCTTCATCGATTTGAAAGCCGAATTTAGCCAGATAGCTGTGATATCGGTGCTTCGAGGGGTCGGGCAGGCCGCGCGCGCTGCCGTAAGTGTCGTCGCCCTTCACCGCACTTTCGGTTTCATGGCCGCGCCGTTGCGAATAAAGCAACACCATATCAAAACGCCCAGTGTGTGCGCCCACACCCAAAGTGTTGGTCCATTCACGGTTGCGGCTGCCGTAGCCGCTTTTCAACATAGCGCCGAACCGCTGACCCGGCAACAGCAAATCTTGCGCATTCAAAGTGCGATAGTTTACCGCCCCGCCCAGCGCCCCGCTGCCCGCCTGAAACGAATCGGCACCCTTAACGATTTCAATATCGCGCACCAGCTCGGGATCAATGCTCTGGCGAGCGCTGTTGAAATTGCCATAGCGGCCATAAAGCGAATTTTCTTCCATATCCGGCAAGGCCACGCCGTCGATATTGATGCCCACGCGGTTGGCTTCCACCCCGCGCATAGCAAAGCCTTTATTGTGGCGGCCGCCATCACTGATGCCCACATCCACCGAATAGCGCACCAAATCGCTGCTGTCACGAATCAGCTCCTGCTCAATCTGTGCACGGCTTTTCCGCTCAACTGCAAGCTGCTCCGCCTGCTTTTTGCCATACACTTCTATCTGCCCCAATTCCACGGTATTGGCCCACGCCGTGCCGCTAAAAGCTGACAACACCAACAAAAACGGCAACTTCAAGTGCGTTTCCAGCATTTATTTCACCCCCCCTTTAAACATTAATGAGAATATATATTATTATCAATAATTGTGCAAACATTATTCAACAAACCCTTACAATTTACATGGATTTAAGTGCTGCTATAGTGGAATGCATAAAAAAGTGATACGGTGGATAGGTTGGGTTGTAAACCCAACCTATCCATAAGCTGTCTGGAACGCTGGGTTTATCAATCTAACCTACGCGGTTGTAGCATGCCGTTTCGTATAACCTTTTCTTGCATTCCACTTATAGCCTTGGCCGCTACTAAAAAGGAAAAGGCCGTCTGAAATATTTCAGACGGCCTCCAAGCCTTTGTATCACGCGTAAAATCCTATAAAAGCGGGCTCATCAAGCGCACGGTGTTTTCCACCAAGCCCCACCATTTTGCCCGTTTTTGCCAATCTTTTACGGTGATATATTCGCTGTCTTGCAGATAGCCCTGCTGCAAATGGCTGATTTGCTGCGTGATGCCCTTATCGTAAATCGCTAGGCTGATTTCCAGATTGAGGAAAAAGCTGCGCATGTCCATATTCACCGTACCAAACAAGGTGAAGTCATCATCGATGGTCATGGTTTTGGCGTGCAGCAAGCCGCCTTTAAACAAGGCGATTTTCACACCGGCGGCCAACAGCATTGGATAATAGGCGCGCGAGGCGTAGCGCACCATCAGCGAATCGACTTTCTCGGGCAGAATCAGCGTCACCTCCACACCGCGCCTAGCGGCAGTGGTGAGCGCGCCCAGCAGCGGCTCGTCGGGCACAAAATAAGGCGTGGTAATCACGATTTTCTGCGTGGCCATAAAAATCGCCGACACAATGGTTTCATAAATCACGCGTTCTTGCTGCGCCGGCGATGAGGGAATCACCTGCGCATCAATCTGCCCCGCGCGCAGCTTGTCGGGAATCATGGCCGGAATGATTTCGCTGTAGCCACTCAAATATTGCTGCACGCCGCTGAGGTTTTGGTCGTTTTCCACCGCCAAATCCGCGTAAAACACCGCCGTCATTTCCAGCACCACCGGCCCCGTGCAGCGCATCATCACATCCACCCACTCGCCCACGCCGGCATTTTGTTTGAAAAAGCGCGGGTCAACTAGGTTAAAGCTGCCGGTGTAGCCTATTTTTTTATCCACAATCAAAATTTTGCGGTGGTTGCGCAAATCGGCGCGGGTAAAGAGCGTGCGCCACAAGCCCACCGGCAGTGCGGCATGCACTTCCACGCCGGCGCGGCGCAGTTTGGCCACCCAATCGCTGTCGAAAAAGTTTTTGCTGCCCACCGCATCGGCCAAAATCATGCAGTCTACACCGCGCTTTGAGGCCGCAATCACCGCATCCAGCAAGGTTTCGATTTTCCCTTGCGGCTCGATAATGTAAAACGCCAGCAGGCGGGATTGCTGCGCCTGATTGATGTCGGCCAATATCGCATCCACAATGCTGTCGGTGCTGTTGAGCAAGGTCATGGCATTGCTGTTGGTGGCCGCCAGCCCCGTGCTCTGCGCCGCCATGCGGCTGATGCCGTGATAGCGGTTTGCCATCTCGCGGCTCATCTGCAATTGGCTGTCGGCCAGATAGCGTTCGGCAAAATCGCGGTAAAAACGGTTCATTTCCACCGTGCGCTTGGCGCGCGCCGTGCCCAAGCGCGGCTCGCCGATCAATAAATACAGCCCAGCACCCAAAATCGGAAACACAAACAGCACAATCAGCCAAGCAAAAGCCGTGCCGATATTGTGCTGCTTATAAAGCACCCTCACCGCACACGCAGTCACAATCGTGATGTGCAGCCACAAAAAAATCTGCCCCCAAGGAATTTCCATAGCCCTATGCCTTTGCAATTTTTTCAGACGGCCTGATTATAACGAATTTTTACCGCCCGCTTCCGATTTTCCAATGCCATTATGCGCTGCCGCAAACAGGCCGTCTGAAAGCCGCCGCGCTGTTTATTCTCTATTTTCCGCCATAATTCCTTCTGTTTTCATCGCTCTTCTATACTTGACAAATTCACTCGGAAATCAGACAATTCAACTATTCACGAACCAATAGGCGCACCACTTAATGCGATTAACCACCAAAGGCCGCTTTGCCGTTACCGCCATGATCGATTTGGCCATGCACGCCCAACACGGCACGGTAAAGCTCAGCGCCATCAGCGAGCGGCAGCACATTTCGCTCTCTTATTTGGAGCAGCTTTTCAGCAAGCTGCGCCGCGCCCGGCTGGTCGGCAGCGTGCGCGGCCCCGGCGGCGGCTATATTTTAGCGGTGAGTGCCGACGAAATCAGCATCGCCCAAATCATTGCCGCCGCAGAAGACAAGCTCGATGCCACTCAATGCAGCAGCAAGGCCAACTGCCACAACGGCGCGCCCTGTCTCACCCACGATTTATGGGAAAATCTCAACAAAACCATCAACGATTATTTGGGCAGCGTCACCCTGCAACACATTCTCGACCAACAGCAAAGCGAAGGCGGCGGCAAAATCGTTACCTTCACCCATATCCATTAAAACAAAACCTCAAACAAACCCAACCGGAAAGACACCGCCATGACCATCCACACCCCGATTTACCTCGACTACGCCGCCACCACTCCGGTAGACAAACGCGTGGCCGAAAAAATGATTCCCTATCTCACCGAACAATTCGGCAACCCCGCCTCCAACAGCCACAGCTTCGGCTGGGTGGCCGAAGAAGCG
This sequence comes from Uruburuella suis, assembly GCF_004341385.1. Classification (GTDB taxonomy): domain Bacteria; phylum Pseudomonadota; class Gammaproteobacteria; order Burkholderiales; family Neisseriaceae; genus Neisseria; species Neisseria suis. The sequence goes on along the minus strand of NZ_SLXE01000028.1, from coordinate 3,308 downwards.
GTGGAAAACGCCCGCAGCGAAATCGCCAAGCTGCTTAATGCCGACAGCAAAGAAATCGTGTTCACCAGCGGCGCCACCGAGTCAAACAATCTCGCCATCAAAGGTGCAGCGCATTTCTACCAAAGCAAGGGCAAGCACCTGATCACGCCCAAAACCGAGCACAAAGCCGTGCTCGACACCATGCGCGAGCTCGAGCGCGAAGGCTTTGAAGTGACCTATCTCGATGTGCAGCCCAACGGCCTGATTGATTTGGAAACCCTCAAAGCCGCCATCCGCCCCGACACCATTTTGGTATCGGTGATGTGGGCAAACAACGAAATCGGCGTGATTCAAGATATCGAAGCCATCGGCGAAATCTGCCGCGACAACAAAATCATTTTCCATGTAGACGCCGCCCAAGCCGCCGGCAAAACCCCGATTGATTTGGAAAAAGTCAAAGTCGATTTGCTCAGCCTTTCTGCCCACAAAGTTTACGGCCCCAAAGGCATCGGCGCTTTATACGTGCGCCGCAAACCGCGTGTACGCCTCGAAGCGCAAATGCACGGCGGCGGCCACGAGCGCGGCTTCCGCTCCGGCACCTTAGCCACCCACCAAATCGTCGGCATGGGCGAAGCCTTCCGCCTCGCCCGCCTCGAACTCGAGCAAGACCGCGCCCATGCATTGAAACTGCGCAACCTTTTCCTCGACGGCATCAAAGACATCGAAGAAGTGTATATCAACGGCGATTTAGAGCAGCGTGTGCCCACCAACCTAAATGTCAGCTTCAATTTCGTAGAAGGCGAAAGCCTGATTATGGCCGTGAAAGAGCTGGCCGTGTCCAGCGGCTCCGCCTGCACCTCAGCCAGCCTTGAGCCAAGCTATGTATTGCGCGCGCTCGGCCGCAACGACGAGCTGGCCCACTCTTCCCTGCGCGTCACCTTCGGCCGCATGACCACCGAAGAAGAAGTGAAATACGCCGCCGAATTGATCAAATCCAAAATCGGCAAGCTGCGCGAATTGTCGCCGCTTTGGGAAATGCATCAAGAAGGCATCGATTTGAGCACCGTAGAATGGGCAGAGCATTAATTCAGGCCGCCTGAAAACTTTGCAAAACCCATTTCCATCACCGTAACACATGCCGTATGAACACTTGAATTCCCTTCAGACGGCCTCAAATAAAACAAACCACCACAAGGAATACACACCATGGCATACAGCGACAAGGTCATCGACCACTACGAAAACCCCCGCAACGTCGGCTCGTTCGACAAAAGCGATGAAAGCATCGGCACCGGCATGGTAGGCGCGCCCGCCTGCGGCGACGTGATGAAGCTGCAAATCAAAGTCAACGAAAGCGGCATTATCGAAGACGCCAAATTCAAAACCTACGGTTGCGGCTCCGCCATCGCCTCTTCCAGCCTGATCACCGAATGGGTGAAAGGCAAAAGCCTAGATGAAGCCATGTCGATTAAAAACAGCGAAATCGCCGAAGAGCTCGAATTGCCGCCGGTGAAAGTGCACTGCTCGATTTTGGCGGAAGATGCCATCAAAGCCGCCGTGAGCGACTATAAAAAGAAAAAAGGCCAATAAATGGCCGGCGGCTGGGCACCCGATGGCGCAGAGCAGCAGCAAATCGACGATTCATTAAACGATGCGCTGCAATATGCCCGCGCCGCTTTGCCGCAAGGCCAAAGCGCGCGCGAATGCGCCGAATGCGGCGAGCCGATACCCGAAGCCCGCCGCCGCGCCCTGCCCGGCGTGCAACTATGCATCAGCTGCCAAGAAGTGCACGACCAACAGGAAAAGTTTCAGACGGCCTACAACCGCCGCGGCAGCAAAGACAGCCAGCTAAAATAAGGAACGCGCCATGCCCTTGAATGCAGAACAACAACAATCACTGCTGGCACAAAAAGGCATCGGTGCCACCGTGTTAACCCGCCTGCAACAAATGGGTTTAGACGATATTGCCAAGCTGGCCGCCGCCGATGTGGATGATATGTTGCAACAAGGCGCCGCCCTCAGCGGCAGCACCTGCTGGCGCAACAGCCCGCAAGCCCGTGCCGCCATGCAAGCCGCCGTTACCTGGGCGCAACAACGCATCAGCCTTTCAGACGACCATTAATTTACCGAATGCCGTCTGAAGCCAAACCAAACAACCCCGTTCCCTGCAAGGATAAGGCCATGATTACACTCACCCCCAACGCCGCCAACCACATTCAAAACTTCCTCAGCCGCCGCGGCAAAGGCGAAGGCATCCGCTTGGGCGTTAAAACCAGCGGCTGCTCCGGCATGGCCTACACGCTCGAATTCGTTGACGAAATCCAGCCCGAAGACATCGTGTTTGAAGGCCACGGCGTGAAAGTATTCGTCGACCCCAAAAGCCACACCTATCTCGACGGCACCCAGCTCGACTACACCAAAGAAGGCCTGCAAGAAGGGTTTAAATTCGAAAACCCCAACGTCAAAGACGAATGCGGCTGCGGTGAAAGCTTTCACGTTTAATCATACCAACAGGCCGTCTGAACTTTCAGACGGCCTACATACCTATTGCCCATCATGAGCCAACACTTCACCCTATTCCAACTCGAGCCCGCATTCGATATCGACACCGCCGCACTCGAACAAACCTACCGCAGCCTCGCGGCCCGTTTCCATCCCGACCGCCATGCCGCCGCTTCCGCCTTTGAGCAAAAGCAAGCCATGATGATGGCCTCAGCCGTTAACGAAGCCTACCGAATCCTTAAAAATCCCATCGACCGCGCCGCCTATCTGCTCGAACAACACAATATCCACGCCGACTCCCCCGAGCACACCTCATTTCCGCCCGAATTCCTGATGCAGCAAATGGAATGGCGCGAAACCCTAGAAGAAGCCCGCGCCCAAAACAACCAAGCCGCCCTACTGGCATTGGAAGCCGACATCCAAGCCGAACAAAACACCTTGCTCAGCGCTCTGCAAACCGCCTTCAAACAAACCGATCATCACAACGCCGCCAACCTCGTGCGCCAAGGCCGCTTTCTTAACAAGCTCAGACAAGAAATTCAAGCAGCACAATAAATTTAGATTCCTCAATAACGAACGGACCTCGGGCGGCTGTGAGTTGAAACACCATGCAGCCCCACCGCGCAAACAACTACGGCCACCCCACCCATAACAAACAGGCCGTCCGAACCCAATCGTTCAGACGGCCTATTCCTTCACATTGTCAAATTTCACATTGTCAAACTACAGCGCCAGATACCGGCAGACTGCAAGCCCCCAGCATACGCATGCCCAAGGCCGCCGGCCAAGCGGCAGCCTACTTCTTCACCGCCGGCTGCGCCTTCTTC
>NZ_SLXE01000027.1 GCF_004341385.1 Uruburuella suis | reverse complement strand
CAGCAAGGTTGAACACCTTGCGAGCATTTTCAACGCAGCAGGCGCGTTTTTGAGCCAAAATATTGCCGCGTGATGAAATGTGAACAGACCCTAAGGCAAACAGACCGTCTGAAACCTTTCAGACGGCCTGTTGATTGATGCAGCTGCTTACATTTGTTTCAAGCGCTCGATGCGGTTATCCAGCGTGGGGTGGGTGGAGAGCAGCGAATCTTTGGCTTCGCTGGCGATGCCCATGGCGGTCATTTCTTTGGGCAAATCGCTGGGTGCGCCTTTGAGGCGTTGCAGCGCGGCAATCATTTTCGGTGCGCCCACAAGCTTGGCGGCACCGGCGTCGGCACGGTATTCACGCTGGCGGCTGAACCACATCACGATAAAGCTGGCCAAAAAGCCGAACACGATTTGCAACACCAAGCTCACAATAAAATAAGTGCCTTGCGACACTTCGCCGTTGTCGTTGCGGGCCACCATGCCGGAAACGATGCGCGCCAAAAACACCACAAATGTGTTGACCACGCCTTGAATCAGGGTGAGCGTAACCATGTCGCCGTTGCCGACGTGCGCCATTTCGTGCGCCAACACGGCTTCCACTTCATCGCGGGTCATGCTGTTGATCAGGCCGGTGCTCACGGCCACAAGCGAATTGTTTTTGCTGGGGCCGGTGGCAAAAGCGTTGGGCTCGGGCGAATTGTAGATGGCCACTTCGGGCGTTTTCAAATTCCACTGGCGCGCTTGGTTTTCAACGGTGTGCAAAAGCCAAGCTTCCACTTCGTTGCGCGGCTGGGTGATCACTTCGGCACCCACGGCGCGCTTGGCCACCATTTTGGAAGTGAGCAGGGAAATAATCGAGCCGGTGAAGCCGATAACGGCCGAATACACCAAAAGGCTGCCCATTTCATCGGGATTGCTGCTCACGCCGAGCACACTCAAAATGATGCTGATAACCACCAGCACGGCAATATTGGTGGCAAGAAACAGAAAAATACGCTTCACTGGTTTTCCTCTTTATTAATGATAGTGATGTGGTTTGATTTATGGATGTTGCGGTGTTTGGGGCGCTTTTGTTCCCAGCAAACATGACATTATTGTCGCAAAAAGCAATCGCACGGGCTAGATAAGCTTCGGCAAAGGTATGCAAATTTGGCGGGCTTATTCATGCCATATGTTTGGGTTTGCATACAACATCAGGCCGTCTGAAAACTTTTTCAGACGGCCTGATGGTTATCATTGCTCAAATGCGGATTTGGCCGTTGCCCAACACCACCCATTTCTGGCTGGTGAGGCCGTGCAGGCCGACCGGGCCGCGCACATGGATTTTGTCGGTGGAAATGCCGATTTCTGCGCCCAGCCCGAATTCGAAGCCATCGGCAAAGCGGGTGGAGGCGTTGACCATCACGCTGGCGCTGTCGACGCTGCGCAGGAAAATTTGCGCATCGGTGTAGCTTTCGGTGACGATGCTGTCGGTGTGGTGGCTGCCGTGGGTGTTGATGTGGGCAATCGCTTCGGCCAGGTTGTCAACGATTTTGATGGCGAGAATGGGGGCGAGGTATTCGGTGTCCCAATCGGCTTCGGTGGCGGGCTCTATATTGTTCAATATGGCTTGCGTGCGCGCGCAGCCGCGCAATTGCACGCCTTTTTCAGCGTATTTTTCGGCCAGCGGCGGCAAAATTTCTGCGGCGCGCTGCTCGTGTATCAGCAGCGTTTCCATGGTGTTGCAGGTGCCGTAGCGCGAGGTTTTGGCGTTGAAGGCGATATCGACGGCTTTTTGCGCATCGGCAGCCTGGTCGATATACACATGGCAGATGCCGTCGAGATGCTTGATCACGGGCACGCGCGCTTCTTTGCTGATGCGCTCCACCAGCGTTTTGCCGCCGCGCGGAATAATCACATCGATAAGGTCGGGGCTTTGCAACATGGCGCCCACGCTTTCGCGGTTGGTGTTTTCAATCAGGCGCACAGCATCGGTGGGCAGGCCGTTTTCATCGAGCGCTCGGGTAATCAGGCGGGCAATCGCCATATTGCCGTGAAAAGCTTCGCTGCCGCCGCGCAACACGCAGGCGTTGCCCGATTTGAGGCACAAGGCAGCAGCATCAACGGTAACGTTGGGGCGCGATTCGTAAATGATGCCGATCACGCCCAGGGGCACGCGCATTTTGCCGATTTGCAGGCCGTTGGGGCGGATGCGGAATTCGTCCATTTCGCCCACGGGGTCGGGTAGGGCGGCCACTTGGCGCAGGCCTTCGCACATGCCGGCGATGGTTTTTTCGGTGAGCGCGAGCCGCTCAAGCAATGCGGCTTCAAGGCCTTTGGCGGCGGCTTGCTGCATGTCTTCGGCATTGGCGGCCAAAATATCGGCTTGATGTTGGTCGATTAATTCAGCCAGCCGCAGCAGGGCAGCGTTTTTCTGCGCGGTGGTGGCACCGGCGAGTGCATAAAAAGCCTGTTTGGCTGCTGCGGCGCTTTGGCGGACGTAAGCGTGAATCTCTTGCATGATGTGCTCGGTGTGCTTTGGGAATAAGGCAGATAGTAAACGCTGGCGCTGTTTTCGGCAATGCGCAGCAACGGCGATAAATACACAGGCCGTCTGAAAGTGTTTCAGACGGCCTGTGTATGGTTTGGTGTTAAACCGTTTGCGAATATTTGGCGGTGGTTTCTTTGTGGCGCAAATGGTGGTCGAACACCATAGCGATATTGCGGATTAAGAAGCGGCCTTTGGGGGTGACTTTCAAGCCGTTGCCGCGCATGGTGATGAGGCCGAGTTGGGCAAGTTGCTGCAAATCGGCCAGCTCGGCTTTGAAATATTGGGCAAATGGGATGCCGAACATGCTCTCATAGAGCTGGAAATCGAGCGCAAAGCGGCACATCAAGTCTTGAATAATGCTGCGGCGCAAAATATCGTCGCGGTTGAGCTGGTAGCCGCGCATAATCGGCAGGCGGCCGGCATCGATGGCGGCATAATAGGCATCGATATCGCGCTCGTTTTGCGAATAAGTGCTGCCGATTTTGCCTATGCTCGACACGCCGATGGCCACTAAATCGCAATCGGCATAAGTGGAGTAGCCTTGGAAATTGCGTTGCAGCCAGCCTTCGCGCAGGGCAACGGCCAATTCGTCGTCGGGCTTGGCGAAATGATCCATGCCGATAAACACATAGCCGCGCTCGGTGAGCGTGTGCACGGCGTATTGCAAAATATCGAGCTTCTCTTCGCTGCCGGGCACGGCTTCGGTGTCGATGCGCCGCTGCGGTTTGAAAATGTGCGGCAGGTGGGCGTAGTGGTAGAGCGCGAGGCGGTCGGGATCGAGCGCGAGCACGGTGTCGATGGTGGGTTTGATGCTTTCGAGCGATTGGTGCGGCAGGCCGTAAATCAAATCTACGCTCACCGATTTAAAACCGGCTTCGCGTGCTGCTTCAATCACTTCGCGGGTTTCTTCCACGGTTTGGATGCGGTTGACGGCGGCCTGCACTTTGGGGTCGAAATCCTGTATGCCCACGCTCATGCGGTTGAAGCCGAGGCGGCCTAAATGAAATACGGTGTCGCGACTCACTTTGCGCGGGTCGATTTCAATCGAATATTCGCCGCTGGGCATCAGTTGGAAATGCTTGCGTATCATAGCAAACACGCGCTCGAGCTGCTCATCGCTCAGAAAAGTGGGCGTGCCGCCGCCGAAATGCAGCTGCGCCAATTGGTGGCGGCCGCTGAGATGCGGCGCCAATAAATCCATTTCGCGCTCGAGATATTCGATATAGGCATCGGCGCGTGATTTATCTTTGGTGATGATTTTGTTGCAGCCGCAATAGTAGCAAATAGTGTTGCAAAAAGGGATGTGGATGTAGAGCGATAAAGGCTTATTGAGCGCGCCCAAACCGCGCAATTCCAGCGCGTTGGCGTATTCGGTCTCGCCAAAGCCGTTGTGGAAGCGGTCGGCAGTAGGGTAAGAGGTGTAGCGCGGGCCGCTGGCGGGCAGGCCGGCAATCAGCTCGCGGTCGAATTCGGGCTGATTGTTGGTGTGGATGGCGATGGTTTTCATGGTGTGTGTGCGGATTATATTTTTAATAGATTAACGAATTATGCAAAGTCAAGGTTGTTTGGTAGAATGCCCTTATTATGATAATCATGCCTTGACGTGAGTCAATACTCACTTAGTCGGGCAGATAAAGGCAATGCTATGTCTACACACACCCATCAAAGCCAGATGAAAACGTTGTGTTCTACGTGTTCCTTGCGTGAATTGTGCCTGCCGGTGGGCTTGATGCCGAACGAGTTTGAGCAGCTGGATGCGGTAATCCGCCAAAGCCGCCGCTTGAAAAAAGGTGAATATCTTTTTCGAGCGGGCGAGCCTTTCAGCTCGCTTTATGCCATTCGCACCGGTTTTTTCAAAACCACGGTGGCCAGCCAAGACGGGCGTGATCAGGTAACCGGCTTTTTTATGTCGGGCGAATTGATTGGTATGGACGGCATTTGCTCGCATGTGCACAGCTGCGATGCGGTGGCGCTGGAAGACAGCGAAGTGTGCGAGCTGCCTTTTGCACACATGGAAAATTTGGGTCAGCGCATTCCGAGCCTGCAAACGCATTTTTTCCGCCTGATGAGCCGTGAAATCGTGCGTGATCAAGGCGTGATGCTGCTGCTGGGCAATATGCGCGCCGAAGAGCGTTTGGCGGCATTTTTGCTGAATCTTTCCAATCGCCTTTATTCGCGCGGCTTTGCGGCCAATGATTTTATTTTGCGCATGTCGCGCGAGGAAATCGGCAGCTATTTAGGGCTCAAGCTTGAAACCGTGAGCCGTACTTTATCGAAATTCCATCACGAAGGCTTGATTTTGGTTGAGCATAAGCATATTCAGATTCTTGAGCCGCAAGCGCTGAAAAAAATGGTGTCTGGTTGTGCGCATGCTTTATAAATAAAAAATATGCATGCTATTGTTTGCTGCCAGCCAAACGATATGAATTGAAAAATAAACTGAGGCCGTCTGAAACATATTTCAGACGGCCTCAGTTTATTTTGAATATAAATGCGGCTTAAATGGAAAAGTTTAAATGGAAAAGTCTTCCATAATCGGCATATAAAGCATTTGATCAATGCGCTCTCGGGTGAGCTTGGGGGCAAACATATTGATGAAATCATAAGTGTAGCCGCGCAAATAAGTGTCGGGGCGCAGGGCGATATAAGTCCATGAAGGCTCGAATAAATGCGCAGCTTCAATCAGTTGCAAACCATGGTCGCTGGCGGAAGTGAAAGCCATTTCAGCCATTAGGCCGATGCCCAAGCCCAGTTTCACATAGGTTTTCAGCACATCGGTGTCGGCAGAGGAGAGCGCCACCACCGGCGGCTCGATGTGGGCTTTTTGAAAAGCGCGGGCGATGCTGGTGCTGCCGGTAAAGGCAAATTCGTAGGTAATCAGCGCATAATCGGAAAGGTCGCTGAGCGCCAAAGGTTGTGTGCGCGCCAGCAGCGGGTGGCCGTCGGGCACAATCACTGCGTGTGTCCATTGTGAGCAGGGCAGTTTGCGCAAATCGGTGTGCTCATCCAATGATTCGGTGGCAATGGCAAAATCGGCTTCACCACTGGCCACCATTTGCGCAATGGCCGTGGGGCTGCCTTGGCGGATGCTGAGGCGCACTTTGGGATAGCGTTGCACAAAGCGCGCCACAATATCGGGCAACACATAGCGCGCCTGCGTGTGGGTGGTGGCAATGGTAAGCGAGCCACTATCGTGGTCGGTGAATTCATTGCCGATATTTTTGATGTTTTGCACATCGCGCAAAATCCGCTCTGCCAGCTTCAACACCTCTTTGCCCGGCTGCGACACCGACACCACTCTTTTGCCGCTGCGGATAAAAATCTGCACGCCCAATTCTTCTTCCAAAAGGCGGATTTGCTTGGAAATGCCCGGCTGGGATGTGTAGAGGGCATCGGCGGCTTCTGATACGTTGAGGTTGTGGCGGGATACTTCCAGCACATAGCGCAATTGTTGTAATTTCATGATAATGATGTTGGACAAACGGAGAATGTAGGATTTATGCGACACTGTGGCAGTCAATGTAGCATATTTTGCCGCATTTTGCCCGATTTGCGGCAACGGCGGAGAAAGCTTTTGTTTTCGTTGAAACTATCTTGATTTTTTATTGCGTATGAATTTGATTATGTGCTTGATTGTTGTTGCTTTTGCGCAACGTGGATGCGGAAGGGCGCTAGGTTTTGGTTGTAAATAAATGACACAGGTTTGATTTTTCGGCATGATTCATTATTAGGAAGCGGGCCGTTTCGCAGTCGTTGTTCAGGCAGCGCGCTATTGACAGTTTGCATGTAGGTTTCTATAGTGCAAACCTGATATATCCGATTTGCCGTTGTTTACGCTACGGCCTGTATATTGGTGATTTGTGACGGTTGAATACTTTTGGCTGTTGCATAACAATTTTTTGATGAGGGAATAAAATGACCAAACAGCTTAAATTGAGCGCCTTGTTCGTTGCTCTGGTGGCTTCTGGTACTGCAATGGCCAGCGAAGCACATACCAAACATGGTTACACCGTTGACCGCGAGCAAACCGTTGTTCGCAACAACTACGGTGAGTGCTGGGAAAATACCTACCTGGATAAAGCTACTCAAGGCCGTATTGAATGTGGCGATGCTACTCCGGTTCAAACTGCTCCCGAGTATGCTGAAGAAACCGTAGCACTGTCTGCCCAAACCCTGTTCGGCTTTGACCGCGACACGCTGCGTCCGGAAGCTGCCGATACTTTGAATGCTTTGGCTCAACGCCTGAGCGACACCAATGTTGAAGCCGTGCGTGTTGAAGGCCATACCGACTTTATGGGCTCTGAAGCCTACAACAATGCCTTGTCTGAGCGTCGTGCCAATGTTGTGGCCAACTACTTGGTTAACCGCGGCGTACCGGCAGGCAAAATCTCTGCTGTTGGCTTGGGCGAGTCTCAAGCGCGCATGACTGCTTCTTGTGAAGCCGAAGTGGCCAAACTGGGCAGCAAAGTATCACGTGCGAAAAAACGTGAAGCGCTTATCGCCTGTATCGCTCCGGACCGTCGTGTAGATGTACGCATCCGCACTTTGGTTACCCGTCAAGTAGCTCCGGGTCAAGTTGAAGGCGAGCGTCCTGCTGTTGAGAGCGGCTGGATTCCGGGTCCGAAATCTTCGATTCACGGTTATACCCGTCCGTAATCAGCTTCTGCTCTGATGGATAAACCCCGCTTCGGCGGGGTTTTGTGTTTTGGGGCGCGGGAATCTTATTTGGGTAGGTGGACTGGTGTTTTCGGTTTATGGTTGATATCGTGGTGCGGTTTAAATCAGGATAAGGCGGCGAGCCGAAGGCAGTTTATTTATTCATTTCACTATATAATGCTGTTTTTCTTGCCCGGATGCATGGCCGCTTATGACCGAATTTGATTTTATCCGCCGTTATTTGCAGCGCCAGCAGCCCGATAGGGATGTGGTGCTCGGCATTGGTGATGATGCGGCGATTGTGCGCCCGCGTGCGGGCACGGATTGGTGTTTTAGCAGCGATATGCTGCTGGCCGGCCGCCATTTTTTTGCCGATGTGGCGCCGGCGGATTTGGCGCACAAGGTGTTGGCGGTGAATCTTTCCGATATGGCCGCCATGGGGGCTGCGCCGCGTTGGGTTTTGCTGAGCGCGGCTTTGCCGCAGCTGGATGAGGCGTGGTTGCAGGCTTTTTGCGACAGCCTGTTTGCGCTGGCGGCGCAATTCGGGGTCACGTTGATTGGCGGCGATACCACGCGGGGCGATTATGTGTTCAGCGTGACCATTGCGGGCGAATTGCCGCAAGGAATGGCTTTACGGCGCGATGCGGCGCAGCTTGGCGATGATATTTGGGTGTCGGGGCGGCTGGGCTTGGCGGCGGCGGCTTTAAACCGGCATTGGCAAACGGTGCAGCTGCCGCAAGAGGTGTTTGCCCAATGCGAGCGTGCACGTTTGCGGCCGCAGCCGCGTGTGGCTTTGGGGCGCGCTTTGCTGCCGTTTGCGCATGCGGCGCAAGATGTTTCAGACGGCCTGGCGCAAGACATCGGCCATATTTTGAAGGCTTCGGGCGTGGGCGCTGAATTGTGGGTGGATGCGCTGCCCAGCTTGCCCGATTTGCGGGCTTGTTTGCCGCTTGAGCGCTGGCGCGAGTTTGTGCTGGCCGGTGGTGATGATTATGAGCTGGTGTTTACGGCGGCACCGGCGGATCGTGCGCGGGTGCTGGCGGTGGCAGAGCAAAGTGCCACGGCGGTAACGCGCGTGGGTCGCATTAATAACACGAGCGGCTTGAGGATGGTGGCTGCCGATGGTGGCGAAATTATATTAACTTCTTTGGGGTTCGATCATTTTGGCTGATTTCAAACCGACTTTTTCATGGCTGCTGCAACGGCCGGTGTGTTTTTTGGGCTTCGGCTTCGGCACCGGGCTGGCACCGGTGGCTCCGGGCACATTCGGCACGCTGCCGGCTTTGCCGATGGCGTTTGTGCTGATTTTGTTGGGCATCGAGGGCTGGTGGCTGGCGGGGCTGAGTGCGCTTTTGTTTGTGGCCGGCATCAAGATTTGCGGCGATACCGAGCGGGCACTTGGGCGGCAGGATTATGGCGGCATTGTGTGGGATGAAATGGTGGCCATGATGCTGGTGCTGGCTTTTGTGCCGTTTTATTGGGGCTGGTGGCTGGCGGCGTTTGCGGTGTTCCGTTTTTTTGACGCGGTGAAGCCTTGGCCGATTAAGTGGTTTGATGCGCGGGTGCACGGCGGCTTGGGCATTATGCTGGATGATGTGATTGCGGCGCTGTTTTCGCTTTTGGTGCTGCATGTGGCAGCTTGGTGGTTGTGATGTATAGTGGCAAGATTTCGTCCCGATTTAAATCTTGCTGCTTATAGATGGGTTTTTAAGGCCGTCTGAAAGAATAAATGATATTTATGAATGATATAGAAATCACAGTTGAGCCACGTTATTTGGCCGAGCAAAGCAATGTGGCCAAAGACAATTATGTGTTTGGCTATTACATCACGATTTTCAATCGCGGCAACGATGTGGTGACGCTGCGGCGGCGTTATTGGAAAATCACCGATGCACACGGCGATATTGAAGAGGTGTCGGGCGCGGGTGTGGTGGGCGAGCAGCCGGTGCTTTATCCGGGCGATGGCTTTGAATACAGCAGCGGCGCGCATTTGAACACGCCGTGGGGCAGCATGCAGGGGCATTATGAATTTGAAGATGCTTATGGCGACAGCTTTGCTGTGCCGATTCCGAAATTTGATTTGAAGGCCGATTTTACGCTGCAATAAACCCTTGTTGATACGAAAGGTGAAATGTTCGGCTTTTGCTTGGAATAGCCGGATATTCACTAAAATTAATTGGAAATACAGGCCGTCTGAATGTTTTTCAGACGGCCTGTGTGTTTTTTGTAGGTGGTTTTGCGGGTATGGCTTTAACTTATGCTTGCATTTCTTAACTTCCTATGCTGAAATGCATCGTGTCCTAATAATATTGTTAACAATCTGGGAGGAAGCATGGACGCTTTGAAAAATTTTTTCGATACGCTCGGCGGCTGGGTGTGGGGGCCTGCCATGCTGGTGCTGCTGGTGGGCACCGGTGTTTGGCTGACCTTGATGCTGCGCGGCCTGCAATTCAGCATGCTGTGGTTTGCGCTCAAGCAGGCTTTTAAACCGCACGGCAAAAAAGAAGACGGCAGCGACCACGAAGGCGATATTTCGCATTTCGGTGCACTGATGACGGCGCTTTCGGCCACCATCGGCACGGGTAATATTGCCGGTGTGGCTACGGCGGTGGTGTTGGGCGGCCCGGGCGCGGTGTTTTGGATGTGGATTACCGCCATTTTCGGCATGGCCACCAAATACGGTGAAGGCGTGCTGGCGGTAAAATACCGTGTGGTCAACAAAAAAGGCGAAATGTCGGGCGGCCCGATGTATTACATCGAGCGCGGCCTGAATATGAAATGGATGGCTTTGCTGTTTGCGCTCTTTGGCACCATTGCTTCTTTCGGCATCGGCAGCTCGGTGCAGTCAAACTCGGTGGCGATGTCGATTAAGAGCAGCTTCAATATCGACCCGTGGATTACCGGTGTGGTTTTGACCGTGTTGACCGGCATTGTGATTTTGGGCGGCATTAAGAGCATTGCCAAGGCCGCATCGATTATCGTGCCGTTTATGGCGATATTTTATGTGTTGGGCGGCTTGGTGATTATTGTGCTGCACATTGATATGCTGTGGCCGGCGATTGACAAGATTCTCACCGAAGCCTTCAATTTCAGTGCGGCGGCAGGCGGCATGGCCGGTGCGGCGATTCGCTACGGCGTGGCGCGCGGTGTGTTTTCGAATGAAGCCGGTATGGGCTCGGCACCGATTGCGGCGGCAGCTGCCAAAACCGACCACCCGGTGCGCCAAGGCCTGGTGTCGATGACCGGCACCTTCCTCGACACCATTATCGTGTGCTCGATTACCGGCATTGTGTTGGTGATGGGTATTTTGAGCAACCAAAGCCCGGCCGGCGAAACCGGCGCGGCCTTGACCACGCACACGTTTAACAATATGCTGCCCGGCCCCGGCGGCTGGATTGTCACCTTCGGCCTGATTTTCTTTGCTTATTCCACCATTTTGGGCTGGTGTTATTATGGTGAGAAGTGCGCGGCTTATGTGTTTGGCGATGGATTTGTGCCGGCTTATCGGGTGATTTATGTGATCACCGTGATGCTGGGCACGGTTGCCAGCCTCGATTTGGTGTGGTCTGCCGCAGATACCTTCAACGGCTTGATGGCGATTCCCAACTTGATTGCCTTGTTGTTGTTGTCTAAGGTAATTTTGAAAGAAACCAAAGACTTTAAAGCCAAGCGCCAGAGCGGCGAATTGCCTTAAACCGATATGTTTTTCAGACGGCCTGAGTGAATCAGGCCGTTTTTTTATTGAGGCCGTCTGAAAAGCCGCTAGAATGAACGCTGTTTTTTTATCAGGCCGTCTGAATCATGAGCGCTGTTTATTTTGTTGCCGGCACCGACACCGGTGCAGGCAAAACTTTTTGTACCGCGGCCTTGCTGCACGCCCTGCGCCGAAGCGGGCGGCGGGCGGCGGGCTTCAAGCCGGTGGCGTCGGAAGCCGATGCGCGCGGGCAAAATGCCGATGTGTTGGCTTTACAGGCGGCTTCCGAGCCGGCGCTGGCTTATGCCGATCACAATGTTTACACCTTTGCCGAAGCCACCGCGCCGCATTTGGCCGCGCATGATGAAGGGCGGGCTATCGAGCCTGCGCGCTTAAGCGCCGGGCTGGCGCAGTGGCGGGTGCGGGCGGATGTGGTGCTGGTGGAAGGGGCGGGCGGCTGGCGCACGCCTTTGAACGGACAGATTGATTTTGCCGATTGGGTGGCGGCGGAAAAGCTACCGGTGTTGTTGGTGGTGGGCATGCGGCTGGGCTGCATCAACCATGCGCTGCTCACCGTGCAGGCGGTGCAGCAGGCGGGCTTGCCGCTGGCGGGTTGGGTGGCCAACTGCATCAGCCCCGCGCCGCACCGGCTTGAGGATTATGTGCACACTTTGCAGCAGCGCATTGATGCGCCTTTGCTGGGCGTGGTGCCTTATTTGCCGGAGCAGGATGCGGCGAAGGCGGCGGATGTTTTGGATATTGGTTTATTATAAGTGCTGTTGAGATAAAGGCCGTCTGAAAAGCGGGTAGGTTGGGTTGTAAACCCAGCAAATCCACAAGCCGTCTGAAATCTTGGGTTTATCAACCCAACCTACGCCGTTACAAAATGTAGTTTCGTGTCACTTTTTCTTGCATTTCACTGTGTTGGTTTATTGTAAATGCTGCTGAGATATAGGCTGTCTGAAAAGCGGGTAGGTTGGGTTGTAAACCCAACAAATCTACAAGCCGTCTGAAACGTTGGGTTTATCAACCCAACCTACGCCGTTGCAAAATGTAGTTTCGTGTCACTTTATTCTTGCATTTCACTATGTTGGTTTATTGTAAATGCTGCTGAGATATAGGCCGTCTGAAAACTTTTCAGACGGCTAAGAAAGTGGTCGGTCAGATGCCGGTATCCGACATTTGCCGCATGCTTGAAAATCTTGTTCTGCGAACAAGTGTCGGATTCGAGAATCCGATCTACGCACTGCTGAGATAGAGGCCGTCTGAAAATTTTTCAGACGGCCTGCTTGTTGTTGGCGTATCAAAGTATAAGCCTTTTAATCTTGACAAGGCTGCACCAACACCCACGGCGCCACCACCACGGCCCACATGGCTTGGTTGTCGGCGAGAAACTGCCGCGCCTGCGTTTCGCTCACCACGCCGAATTGGCCTTGCTGCATCAGCTTGGCGAGGGTGGCGCTGTCATCATCGGCCATCAGCTTGGCGATGCCGATTAAATCCAAGTGGCTGTCCACATACACGGCGGCGCCGCGGGCGAAATGCGGTTGCAGCTCTTGCCAATGGATGCGGGCGGTTTCGAGGTTTAATTTGTCGTGAAGCAGCGCTTCTGCCATGATGTTTCCTTTTCGGTGGGGCGGAGAAAATATTATTTTACCGATATTTCAGACGGCCTGCTGTTTTGCGAGTATAATGTTATATAGTATCATTTTAAGCGGATTCATTTTTCAGACGGCCTATTGTGTCAGGCCGTCTGAAACATTCATTCTTTATTATATGCATTCAATATTGTTAACCGGCCTGCTTCAACGCCTGCTGCTCGCTTTGGCGGCGCTGGCGCTGATTGGGGGCGTGTATTTTTGGGCGGTGGGCGCATGAGCGTTGCCATTGAAAATCTGACCGTGAGCTATCAGCGCCGGCCGGCCGTGCACCATTTGGATATGGTGTTTGGCGCGGGTGAAATGTGGGCGGTGTTCGGCCCCAACGGCGCGGGCAAATCCACGCTGCTCAAGGCGGTGATGGGCTTGCTCAAGGCCGACACCGGCAAAGTGGTGTGGCAGGGTTTGCAGCGCAAAGACATTGCTTATCTGCCGCAGCAAAGCGAAATCGACCGCAGCCAGCCGATGACGGTGTTTGAGCTGGCGGCGTTGGGCTTGTGGTATGAAATCGGCTTTTTCGGGCGCGTGAATGCGGCGCAGCGGCGGAGGGTGCACGAGGCATTGGCGCGGGTGGAGATGGCCGATTTTGCCGCTCGGCCGATTGCGCATTTGTCCAACGGGCAGTTTCAGCGTGTGCTGTTTGCGCGCATGCTGGTGCAAAATGCGCGCTTGCTGCTGCTTGATGAGCCTTTTAATGCGGTGGATGCAAAAACCACTTATGCGCTGCTGGAAGTGTTGCGCCAATGCCATCAGGAAGGGCGCGGTGTGATTGCGGTGTTGCACGATTACGAGCAGGTGCGGGCTTATTTTCCACACACTTTGCTGCTGGCGCGTGAAAAAATAGCGGCCGGCACCACCGAAAAAGTATTGGTGGATGAAGCGCTTTTGCGCGCCAACGCGGCCATGCAGCAGCACGACAGCGGCGATTGGTGCGCTGCCTGAGTGTGATGGATGTTGCCCGTTTGCCGCTTTTTTCGATGATGGCTGAGATGGGCGGCGCTCAAATAAACAGGCCGTCTGAAAGTTTCAGACGGCCATCTGAATCAAGCAATATCATTACAATATCATTATTCGATGGATTTATATCAAACCATTATCGGCCCTTTTGCCGAATTCGATTTTATGCGCTATGCGCTCGCCTCAGTGGTGTTTCTGGCACTGAGCGCCGCGCCGGTGGGCGTGTTTCTGGTGATGCGGCGCATGAGCCTGGTGGGCGATGCGCTCAGCCATGCGGTGTTGCCGGGCGCGGCCATCGGCTATATGTTCGCCGGGCTGAGCCTGCCTGCGATGAGCTTGGGCGGCTTTGCTGCGGGCATGCTGATGGCGCTTTTAGCGGGGCTGGTGAGCCGCTTTACCAATTTGAAGGAAGACGCCAATTTCGCGGCTTTTTATCTGAGCAGCTTGGCGGTGGGTGTGATTTTGGTGAGCAAAAACGGCAGCAATATCGATTTGCTGCATTTGTTGTTCGGCTCGGTGCTGGCGGTGGATTTGCCCGCTTTGCAGCTGGTGGCGGCGGTGGCGGCCATCACGGTGCTTACGTTGGCGGTGATTTACCGGCCGCTGGTGCTGGAGAGCATTGACCCGCTTTTTTTAAAGGCGGTCGGCGGGCGCGGCGGGCTGTGGCATTTGCTGTTTTTGGTGCTGGTGGTGATGAATTTGGTGGCCGGCTTTCAGGCTTTGGGCACTTTGATGTCGGTGGGCTTGATGATGCTGCCGGCGATTACGGCGCGGCTGTGGGCGAGAAACATGGGCATGTTGCTGCTGCTCTCGGTACTGGTGGCGCTGCTGTGCGGCTTTGGCGGCCTGCTGTTTTCCTATTATGTGGAAATTCCGTCGGGGCCTGCGATTATTTTGTGGTGCGGCGTGTGCTATTTGGTGTCGGTGCTGATTGGTTGGGAAAGCGGTATGTTGCCCAAATGGCTGCGCCGGCGCCGGCATCATAAGGCTTGAGTTTCAGACGGCCTGCGGGTGCATGCCAAGCCTGCCAAGCAGCCTTGAGAGGGCTGCTTTTGGATGAGGCTTGGAAGATATAGTGGAATGCAGGAAAAAGTGACACAACGGGTAGCCCACAGGCCGTCTGAAACGTTGGATTTGGCAACCCAACCTACCTGTTATAGTGCGTAGTTTTGCATCACTTTTTCTTGCATTCCACTATATTAAAACGCTTTGTCAAAGCGGGCTTGGCTGCTGAAAAACGCCGTTTGAATGTTTGCCGGATAATTTTTTTGCAGATTTATGTTATGTTATATCAAAAGGAGTAATCAATGAAACATTGGAAACCGGCGGCAATCGCTGCTTTATGGTCGGGTGCACTTTATGCCGCGCCCATGCCTGTGGTGGCGAGCTTCAGCATTTTGGGCGATGTGGCGCAGCAAATCGGCGGCGAGCGGGTGGGGGTGCAAAACTTGGTGGGTGCAAACCAAGATGCGCATGCCTATAACCTCACCAGCGGCGACATCAAAAAAATCCGCGAAGCCCGGCTGGTGTTGCTCAACGGCTTGGGGCTAGAAAAAGCCGAGCTGCAACGCGCGGTGAAGCAAAGCAAAGTGGCCTCGGCCGAAGCCACCGCCGGCATCAAGCCCTTGGCTGCCGATGAGCATCATCACGAACACGGCCACGACCATGATCACGATCATGGCGAATTTGACCCGCATGTGTGGAACGACCCTGTGCTGATGCAGCGCTATGCCGCCAACGTGGCGATTGCGCTGATTAAGGCCGACCCGGCAGGCAGCCGCTATTACCAGCAGCGTTTTAAAGATTACCAACACGTGCTCAACCAGCTGAACAATTATGCAAACCAGCAATTCGGTGCGGTTGCGCCGGCCAAACGCAAAGTGCTTACCGGCCATGATTCGTTTGCTTATTTGGGCAAGCGCTATCAGGTGAAATTTATTTCACCGCAAGGCGTGAGCAGCGAAGCCGAGCCTTCTGCGCGCCAGATTACCGCGATTATCCGCCAAATCAAGGCTGAAAACGTGAAAGCGGTGTTTACCGAAAACATTAAAGACGGCCGCATGATTGCGCGCATCGCCAAGGAAACCGGCGTGAAGGTGAGCGGAGGGCTTTATGCAGATGCTTTGAGCAGCGGCGCGCCGGCCGGCACTTATGCCGATATGTTCCGCTATAATGTGCGTGTGATGAGCGAGGCAATGAAGTAATTTTGTGTCACTAGGGTCTGTTCACAATTCATCCGTGAGTAAGATTTTGAACGCAAAAGCGTGGCTGCAAGGCGAAAAGCACAGCAAGGTTGAACACCTTGCGAGCATTTTCAACGCAACAGGCGCGTTTTTGAGCCAAAAGATTGCCGCGTGATGAAATGTGAACAGACCCTAAGAGCAAGGCCGTCTGAAAAGGCGGCTTTTTATCTGCCGATTCAAACACTTTCAGACGGCCTTATGCTTGCCAATCTTGACGCAGCGGCAAAATTGAAGTAAATTTACAGGCCTGATAAAACACGCCGATTTGACACAGCTTGCGGGCGTGAATATCTTTTCAGCCGCGCAATGGCGCGTTTATAGAAAGATATCAAACAGCTAAAGCGTGCGGTTGCAATATCCGGCAGCCGCCGTTTTGATTTTCAGCCCGCTGTGTCGCACATCGGGCTTTTGTTGTATTTGAGAATGCTATGATTATTTTGGACCAAGTATCCAAACGTTACCAACACCGCGACAAATCGTGGTTTACCGCCGTGGAGCCGACCAGCCTGAGCATAGAACAGGGCGAGATTTTCGGCCTGATGGGCTATTCGGGCGCGGGCAAATCCACGCTTTTGCGGCTCATCAATCTGCTCGAGCGCCCCGATAGCGGCAAAGTGAGCGTCAACGGCCAAGAGCTCACGGCGCTTAATGCCGCGCAATTGCGCCAAGCGCGCCAGCACATCGGCATGGTGTTTCAGCAGTTTAACCTGTTGGCCAACCGCACCGTGGCCGATAATGTGGCGTTTCCGCTGGAAATCGCCGGCTGGAGCCGCGAAGCAATCGAGCGGCGTGTGGCCGAATGCCTGGAAATCGTTGGCTTGGAAGACAGAGCCGCGCATTATCCGGCGCAGCTTTCGGGCGGCCAAAAGCAGCGTGTGGGCATTGCCCGCGCGCTCGCACCCAGCCCCAGCGTGATTTTGGCCGACGAGCCCACTTCGGCGCTCGACCCGGCCACCACGCGCAGCGTGCTCGAATGTCTGGCCGACATCAACAAGCGCTTCAACGTGACCATTGTGATCGTCACCCATGAGATGAGCGTGATCCGCCGCTTGTGCGACCGCGCGGCGCTTTTGCATCAGGGCAAGCTTTTAGAAGTGGTGGAAGTGCGCAACAATCAAATTTTTGCCGAGTCTGAAATCGGGCGCGAGCTGGTGCAGGAGGATTGATATGGCAGATTTAACTTTCGCTCAGGCCATCGGCACCATCAGCGGCATGCGCGGCGAAATCGTGCAGGCTTTGTGGGAAACTTTTGTGATGGTGGGGCTTTCCACCACTTTTGCCACCGTGTTTGGCACTTTGCTCGGCGTGTGGCTTTATATCACCGCCAACCGCCAGCTGCATTACAACCGCCCGGTGAATCTGATATTGGATAATCTGGTGAACCTGATGCGCGCGTTTCCATTTGTGATTTTGATGATTGCCATGATTCCGGCCACCCGCGCCATTGTCGGCAGCACCATCGGCCCTGTGGCCGCTTCGCTGGTGTTGAGCGTGTCGGGTTTGTTTTATTTTGCCCGGCTGGTGGAGCAGAATCTGCGCGAAGTGCCGCGCGGCGTGATTGAAGCGGCCATCAGCATGGGTGCGGCGCCGATGACGATTATCCGCAAAGTGCTGCTCAACGAAGCGCGCGCAGGCATGGTGTCGAGCATCACCGTGCTCACCATCGGCCTGCTTTCCTACAGCGCCGCAGCCGGCATGATAGGCGGCGGCGGCTTGGGCGATTTGGCCATCCGCTACGGCTATTACCGCTATCAAACCGAAGTGATTGTGTTTATTGTTGCGCTGCTGGTGTTGTTGGTAATCGTGATTCAGAGCCTGGGCAATTGGATTGCCCGCAAGCTTGATAAACGTTGATTCGATGCCGTCTGAAAACTTTTCAGACGGCCTGTTGTATAAAATAAACCGGATTTTTCTTGATTTTTAACAAGGAGTTGTGATGATGCAAACCAATGCTGTATTGAAAACCGTTTCCGCCGGCATGCTGGCCTTGGTGCTGGCCGCTTGCGGCGGCCAAAAAGAAGCTGCTGCGCCTGCTGCCGCTTCCGATGCCTCTGCTGCCACCAGTGCCGAGAAAAAAGAAATCGTGATCGGCACCACCGTGGGCGATTTCGGCGATATGGTGAAAGACCAAATCCAGCCGGCGCTGGCCAAAAAAGGCTACACCGTGAAGCTGGTTGAGTTTACCGATTATGTGCGCCCGAATCTGGCGCTGGCTGAAGGCGAGCTGGATTTGAATGTGTTCCAACACAAACCGTATCTGGACGATTTCAAAAAAGAACACAAGCTCGACATCACCGAAGCCTTTCAAGTGCCCACCGCGCCGCTGGGCCTCTATCCTGGCAAACTCAAATCGCTGGATGAAGTGAAAGAGGGCGTGAGCGTGTCGGCGCCGAATGATCCTTCAAACTTTGCCCGCGCCTTGGTGATGATGAATGAATTGGGCTGGATCAAGCTCAAAGACAACATCAATCCGCTCACCGCTTCTAAAGCGGACATCGCCGAAAACCCGAAAAACATCAAAATCGTCGAGCTGGAAGCCGCACAATTGCCGCGCAGCCGTGCCGATGTGGATTTTGCCATTGTAAACGGCAACTACGCCATGAGCAGCGGCATGAAGCTTACTGAAGCGCTGTTTCAAGAGCCGAGCTTTGCCTATGTGAACTGGTCGGCCGTGAAAACCGCAGACCAAGGCAGCCAATGGCTCAAAGATGTGACCGAGGCTTATAATTCGGAAGCCTTCAAAACCTATGCCCACCAACGCTTTGCCGGCTACAAATATCCGGCGGCATGGGGTGAGCAAGCCGTTGCCGGCGCTGCTTCCGAAGCCGCTGCCACGGCATCTGCCGCCAAATAAGCACACAACCAAAGCAGCCGGCCCGGCTGCTTTTTGCTTTTTTGCGAATATTGAATCAGGCCGTCTGAAACATTGCTTTCAGACGGCCTTTGTCAAACTTAAACCCTTATACCAATTCAAAAAAGTAAGCTAACAAGGCGGCGAGCCGCAGACAGTACAGATAGTACGGCAAGGCGAGACAACGAAGTTAGGTTATTTTTTTGGATTGGTATTATTTATGCGCAGCCTGCCCATCCCAAAAATAAGCTTGCTGCGTTGTCCGCCTTGAATGCAAAAAAATAAAGTTGTAGGTCGGATACCCGTATCCGACATTTTCCCAGCTCCGAAAAACTTGTTCTGCGAACAAGCGTCGGATTCGAGAATCCGACCTACGCCTACTGAATCAGGCCGTCTGAAACATTGCTTTCAGACGGTTTTTTTCAAACTTAAACCCGTTATTTTTGCGCAGGTTTACCATCCCAAAAATAAGCTTGCTGCGTTGTCCGCCTTTAATGCAAAAAAATAAAGCGATGCCGTCTGAAACTTTTTTCAGACGGCATGGGTGTGCCATGCGTGCGATGACGCTTTGTTTCGACAAAGCCAATCGTATTTACACGCCGGCTTGTAACCGCAGCGTCGGTTTTAATGGCCGGCTTCGCCGTTGGGCGTCAGCCATTGTTGCAGCAAATCTCGGTCGGCAATGCGCAATAGGGCGGTGTCGGCGGCGGCGTTTTGCACGGTTAGCTCGGTTTGCCGCAACACGCCGTGGCGGAAATAATGCAGCGCGATATTTTCACCGGCTTTGAATGCGGCCCATTGTTTGTCGAAATCGGTGCAGGCAAAACCATTGAGGGCGATGATGTGGTCTTGCGGGCATAAGCCGGCCTGCTCGGCGCTGCTGCCGTTGAGCACATGGGTGAGGGTGATGCCGCTGCCGTTTTGCTTGTAGCGCGCGCCCAAGTCGGTGGCGGGCGTTTGTTCGGCAAACGTTTCTACTAGGCCGCCGCCGTGGCTGCGCGGCAAGGCTTGCCAGCGCAGCTCGATGCCGGCCGTTTGCAGGCAGGCTTCAAGCGGTAAATCATCGGTGGAATATAAGGCCGTCTGAAAGAAATCGTGCAAATCCAGGCCGGTGATGGCTTGGCAGCGCGCCTGCCATTGTTGTTCGGCAATGCCGCGGCCGCTGGCGAGCCAGTCGCGGTAATGTTGCTGCATCACGCCGGCCAGGCTGTGGGCGCCGCCGCTTTTTTGGCGGATGAGCAAGTCGAGGCACAAGGCGGCCAATGCGCCTTTTTGGTAATAGCTCACGATGGCATTGGGGCTGTTTTCATCTTGTTTGTAGAATTTGTGCCAAGCGGTGAAGCTCGATTCGGCCAGAGTTTGTTTCAGACGGCCTGGATTTTGCTGTACGCGGGTGAGGGCTTTGGCCAGCAGCTTTAAATAGGCTTCGGTGCTAATGACACCGCTTTGCACCAAGAATAAGTCGTCATAATAAGAGGTGATGCCTTCAAATGCCCACAATTGCTCGGTGTAGCTTTCGCTATCGAGGCAGTAGGGCACAAAAGCGGCCGGCTTGATTGATTTGACATTCCATGCGTGGAAATATTCGTGGCTGAACAGGCCGAGCAGCTGGGTGTAGTCGTCGCCGGCTTCATTCATGCCGTAAGCGGGCAGGCTGTTTCTGTCGGCCAAAAGCGCGGTGCTGCTGATGTGTTCGAGGCCGCCGTAGATTTTGTCGCCCAGATGCAGTAAAAACAAATATTCTTTAAATGGGGCAGGGGTGGGAAACATGGCCAGCTCGGTGCGGCAGATTTTTTGGATGTCGCCAATCAAACGTTCCCGATCGAAATCGGCATAAATGCCGCTCAGGGCAATGCGGTGGGCAATGCCGCCGGCTTCAAAACTCAAAACCTCAATGTGGCCGAGCTCAACCGGGTGGTCGATTAATTCGGCATAAGAGGCCGTCTGAAAGGTGTGTGTGTCAAGGCGGGGCAGGGTGGTGGCGGTTTGCCAGCTTTCGGGCAGCTGTTCGAATACTGCTTGGTGCGGCTCGTGCTCGCGCCCTTGCACGCTTAAAAACAGGCAGGCGCCATCAAAAAAGCCGCGCTCGTTGCTGAGGTAGGCGCCGCGCACGGAAAGGTCGTAGGCGTAAACGGTGTAGCAAATCTGCCACTGGCCGGCACGCGCTTCGGTTTGCCAGTGGTTTTTGCCGGTTTGGCTGATTTGGGTGCGCACACCATTACATGCGGCTTCAATTTGGATGATGTGGCGGGAAAAATCGCGAATCAAATAGCTGCCGGGCACCCAGTTGGGCAGGCTTAAGTGTAAAGGAAGGTTATCGGCTTGCGTCAGGCTCAGGCAAATCTGCCATTGGTGTGCCGAAGTGTGCGCCATAATGTTGTATCGAAGCATCTTTCAGCCTTATTTGTTAAGTTTTGTTTGGAGTTTTATGGCTCTTTGATTTGAGTCAAGAAACCGAATGTAGGGAGTCTATAGTCTTACAAAATCTGACCAAAGGCAACGCCAAGACAGCGTAAAAATTACAGGTTTATACCGAATTGGCTTGGTGCGGCGTTGGTTTTGATTTAGAATGCCGCAGTTAAGCTTCTGCTTGCGGCTGTTTGGCTGCTTTGCGATGTTAAATTAAGAAAAATCGGGTATATCTTTGGTATGTTTTAAAAGCCGGAGCGAAACCGATAGGTGTTAATTGCCATGTTTAATGGAGACCCTCATGGAAACGCAAACTTATAACTACAAGGTGGTGCGTCAATTCGCCATCATGACTGTAGTTTGGGGTATTGTGGGTATGCTGGTCGGCGTGATTATCGCCGCCCAATTGTTTGCCCCGTCCCTTGATTTGTCGAATATCGGCCCGTGGTTTCACTTCGGCCGCCTGCGCCCCTTGCACACCAATGCGGTGATTTTCGCATTTGGCGGCTGCGGCTTGTTTGCCACCTCGTATTATGTGGTGCAGCGCACCTGTAACGTGCGCCTTTTCGGCGGCAATATCCTGCCAGCCATCACTTTTTGGGGTTGGCAGCTGGTGATTGTGCTGGCGGCGATTACTTTGCCGCTGGGCTACACCCAAGGTAAAGAATACGCCGAGCTGGAATGGCCGATCGATATTCTGATTGCCGTGGTGTGGGTGATTTACGCGGTTGTGTTTTTCGGCACCATTGCCACCCGCAAAATCAAGCATATTTATGTGGCCAACTGGTTTTACGGTGCCTTTATTCTGGCCGTTGCCCTGCTGCACATCGTCAACAACCTCAGCATTCCGTCAGGCATGATGAAATCCTACCCGATTTATTCGGGTGCGATTGATGCCATGGTGCAATGGTGGTACGGCCACAATGCCGTGGGCTTTTTCCTGACTGCGGCCTTCCTTGGTATGATGTATTACTTCGTACCCAAGCAAGCCGGTCGTCCGGTGTATTCTTACCGTCTGTCGGTGGTGCACTTCTGGGCGCTGATTTTCACCTATATGTGGGCGGGTCCGCACCATCTGCACTACACCGCTTTGCCCGACTGGACGCAATCTTTGGGTATGGTGTTGTCGCTGATTCTGTTTGCACCTTCTTGGGGCGGTATGATCAACGGTATTATGACCCTTTCCGGCGCATGGCACAAACTGCGCACCGATCCGATTTTGAAATTCCTGGTGGTGTCGCTGTCGTTCTACGGTATGTCGACCTTTGAAGGTCCGATGATGTCGATTAAATCGGTGAATGCGCTGAGCCACTACACCGACTGGACTGTCGGCCACGTACACTCCGGCGCTTTGGGCTGGGTAGGCTTCATCACCATCGGTTCTATCTATTATCTGATTCCGCGTTTGTGGGGCAAAAAAGAAATGTACAGCACCAAGCTGATTGAGGCGCATTTCTGGATTGCTACCATCGGTGTGGTGCTCTACATTTCTTCTATGTGGATTTCAGGCGTGATGCAGGGCTTGATGTGGGGCGCGCTTAACGATGACGGTACGCTGACTTACTCTTTCGTTGAATCGGTAAAACAAAGCATGCCTTTCTACATGATTCGTTTTGCGGGCGGTGTGCTGTATCTGACCGGTATGATCCTGATGGCTTATAACGTCTACCGCACTGTGTCCGGTGGCAAAGCTGTGGATGCGGAGATTCCGGTTATTTCGCAGACGCAACACCACTAAATAAAAGAAAGATAGGCTACCAAGATGAAATTACAACAACTAGCTGAAGAAAAAGTCGGGTTTTTGATTGTGTTTACCTTTTTGGTGATCAGCGTCGGCCTGCTGATTGAAGTGGTGCCGCTGTTTTTCACCAAATCGGTTACCGAACCTGCTCCCGGTGTGAAACCTTACAACGCCTTGCAAGTGGCCGGTCGCGACATTTATGTGCGCGAAGGCTGCTATAACTGCCACTCGCAAATGATTCGCCCGTTCCGTGCGGAAACCGAGCGCTACGGCCACTATTCGGTGGGCGGCGAATCGGTGTATGACCGTCCGTTTCAATGGGGCTCCAAACGCACCGGCCCGGATTTGGCTCGTGTGGGCGGCCGCTATTCAGACGAATGGCATCGCATCCACTTGCTGAACCCGCGCGATGTTGTGCCTGAATCCAATATGCCTTCATTCCCGTGGTTGGCACGCAACGCCGTGAATGCAGAGGCTACCGTGCGCCATATGAAAGCATTGCGCATGGTCGGCACCCCGTATAGCGACGAGGAAATCGAAAAAGCGCCGCAAGATTTGGCCAATAAATCAGAGCTCGATGCGGTGATTGCCTATCTGCAAGGTTTGGGCTTGGCATTGAAAAACGTAAGGTAACATCATGGATATCAACTGGGTGCGCTCGCTCTTTACTGTGTGGGTATTTGTTAGCTTTATTCTGGTTTTGTATATCGTGCTTAATCGGCGCAACAAGCAAAACTACCGTGATGCGGCCAACAGCATCATGGACGACAACGACACACCGTCAGACGAGTCTGCCCGGCTACCCCGTGATACCCGTGATAACGGAGCAAAATAATGAATACCACTTCCCAATTTACCAGTAATTTCTGGAATATATACATTGCCGCCATTGTTGTGCTCAGCTTCGTCGGTTTGGCTTGGCTGCTGCTGTCGCAAAACAAAACCAAAATGCCGCCCAAGGGTGAAGATGTCAAAACCATGGGCCATTCATGGGACGGCATCGAGGAATACAACAACCCGCTGCCGCGCTGGTGGTTTTACCTCTTTGTGCTGACCATGGTTTTCAGCGCCGCCTATTTGTTTTTATACCCCGGCTTGGGCGACTACAAGGGCTATCTGAATTGGACCAGTCACAATCAGTATGAAAAAGAAGTGCAAAAAGCCAATGAGCAATATGGCAAAATTTATGCCAAATTTGCCA
The DNA here is from genome assembly GCF_004341385.1 of Uruburuella suis. Lineage (GTDB taxonomy): Bacteria > Pseudomonadota > Gammaproteobacteria > Burkholderiales > Neisseriaceae > Neisseria > Neisseria suis. Next base: position 11,039 of record NZ_SLXE01000027.1, on the reverse strand, counting down.
ACATGCCGATTGAAGAAGTGGCCAAAGATCCGCAAGCCCAACGCATCGGTAAAAACATGTTCGACACCTATTGCATTCAGTGCCACGGCTCTGATGCGAAAGGCTCTAAAGGTTTCCCGAACCTGACCGACGGCGATTGGCTGTGGGGCGGCTCACCTGAGCAGATTCACGAAACCATCGCCAAAGGCCGCATTGCCATCATGGCACCGTGGGGGCCTGCATTGGGTGAAGAGCGTGTGAAAGATGTGGCCAACTATGTGATGTCTTTCTCCAAACCTGCCGGCCAATATGATGAAGAGCGTGCCGCCCGCGGCAATGCCATCTTCCACGGCCCGCCGGCCAACTGCTTTACCTGCCACGGCGACAAAGGCCAAGGCGTGTTGGGCTTGGGGCCGAATCTGACCGATGACGTTTGGTTGTGGGGCGGCACGCAAAAAGCCATTATCGAAACCATTACCAACGGCCGCCACAACCAAATGCCGGCGTGGGATAACTTCCTCGATAAAGACAAATTGCACATCATGACCGCTTATGTTTGGGGCTTGTCGCACAAAGACGGCCAAGCAGCACCGGCTGCCGCCGCGCCTGCGCCTGCTGCATCGGTTGAAGCTTCAGCTCCTTCTGCTGCTTCGGCTGCATCTGCCGGCCAATAACGGCATAAGCCGTGCAAGCCCATAAACTGAGCAGCATATAAGCAACATCAAAAAAGCCACCCTGATTCGGGGTGGCTTTCGCGTAGTTGCTTTGTTTTATTGATTGGGATCGGGACAGCATTAAAGCAAACATTACAGCTAAAACAAACCATTGCAGCATCGTATGAAAAGGCCCGAGATCTTTGTAAAGCGCCTCCACCTTGATGAAAAATGTTTAAATCCGTTATTTCGGATGGCAGTGGCTCTGCGCCGGAATGGAGAGCTGGAAAGATTTTTGAAAGCTAAACGGTATTTACTAAGGTCTCAGGCCGTCTGAAAGTTTTCAGACAGCCTTTGGCTTGTTGGTTTTTTAATAGTTTATCTATTTAAACTTAAACCGACTTTATTTCATCAGTACCAGCCGTCCGCCGATGGCCTGCAATTGCTGCTGCACTTCCTGCCAGGCCGAATCAATCTGTGTGCAGGCGCTGCCTTCGGCTTTCAAACCGAATTCTACGCGGGAAAGGCTGATGCGGCCATCATCTTGCAGGCCGCCTTCGCTGGGCAGGCTGTAGCTGCGTATGCCGGGGTAACGCGTTTCGATGGCTTCCATAATCGGCGCGATATGCGATTCGGGCAAATCAAACAACCAAATGGCGCGCTGGGCGCGCGGTGTTTGGTGAAAGCGGGCGGCATAATGCGTGTTGAGCACCCATTCTGCCATTGGGTGGGCCATCACCGGAAAGCCGGGCAGGAAATAATGTTCGTGTATGGCAAAGCCGGCAATGCCGTTATAGCTGTTGGGAATCAAGTTGGCACCGGCCGGAAATTCGGCCATGCGCAAGCGCTGGCGGTGGGCGTCGGAATCCAGCGCATCGCCGCGCCGGTGCGACACGGCTTCGATATTGGCGATGCCCTCAGGGTGTAGCTGCAAGGGCAGCGCCAGCGCTTCGGCCGCGGCTTGGCGGGTGTGGTCGTCGGGCGTGGCACCGATGCCGCCGGTAACGAAAGTGGGCAGGCCGTCTGAAAAGCTGCGCTGCAATTGCTTGACCAACAAAGCGCGCTCGTCGGGCAGATATTGCACTTGGCCAAGCTGCAAGCCATATTGCGCCAGCAGCGATTTGAAAAAGGCAAAATGCTTGTCGGCGCGATTGCCGTGCAAAATTTCATCACCGATAATCATCAAATTAAAATACATAGCTTGGTTTTCCATAAAGAAGCAGAGAAGCGCATAAATAAAAAGGCCGTCTGAAATGCGGCAAAGGCTGGACTAAACAGCCGATTCATACAATAATAAACCCATTTTGACCGCTGCGGTTTGCAGGCGCACCGGCATCACTTCACACAGGAATTTATCGCATGAGCAATCAAAATCATACCATTTTACAAAATCTGCCGGCAGGCGAGAAAGTCGGCATCGCATTTTCAGGCGGCCTCGATACTTCGGCCGCATTGTTGTGGATGAAGCTCAAAGGCGCGCTGCCCTATGCCTACACTGCCAATCTCGGCCAGCCTGATGAAGAAGATTACAATGCCATTCCGCAAAAAGCCAAAGCCTATGGCGCGATTGAAGCGCGCCTGATCGATTGCCGCAGCCAGCTGGCGCACGAGGGCATTGCCGCGATTCAATGCGGCGCGTTTCATGTATCCACCGGCGGCATCACTTATTTCAACACCACGCCGCTGGGCCGCGCCGTTACCGGTACCATGCTGGTGGCCGCGATGAAAGAAGATGATGTGAATATCTGGGGCGACGGCTCCACTTATAAAGGCAACGATATCGAGCGCTTCTACCGCTACGGCCTGATCACCAACCCCAGCTTGCGCATCTACAAACCGTGGCTCGACCAAACCTTTATTGATGAATTGGGCGGCCGCCAAGAAATGAGCGAATTTCTGATTGCCAACGGCTTTGACTACAAAATGTCGGTAGAAAAAGCCTATTCCACCGATTCCAATATGCTCGGCGCCACCCATGAAGCCAAAGATTTGGAATTTCTCAACACCGGCATCAAAATTGTGAAACCGATTATGGGCGTGGCATTTTGGGATGAAAGCGTAGAAGTGAAGCCCGAAGAAGTGAGCGTGCGCTTTGAAGAGGGCGTGCCGGTAGCTTTGAACGGCAAAGAATATGCCGACCCGGTAGAATTGTTTCTCGAAGCCAACCGCATTGGCGGGCGCCACGGCTTGGGCATGAGCGACCAAATCGAAAACCGCATCATCGAAGCCAAATCGCGCGGCATTTATGAAGCCCCGGGTATGGCCTTGCTGCACATTGCTTACGAGCGCCTGCTCACCGGCATTCACAATGAAGACACCATTGAGCAATACCGCATTAACGGCTTGCGCCTAGGCCGCCTGCTTTATCAAGGCCGCTGGTTTGACTCGCAAGCGCTGATGCTGCGTGAAACCGCCCAGCGCTGGGTGGCGCGCGCCATCACCGGCGAAGTGACGCTGGAGCTGCGCCGCGGCAACGATTATTCCTTGCTGAACACTGAATCGCCCAACCTCACCTACGCGCCCGAGCGCCTGAGCATGGAAAAAGTGGAAAACGCCGCTTTCACCCCGCTCGACCGCATCGGCCAGCTCACCATGCGCAACCTCGACATCACCGACACCCGCGCCAAGCTCGGCATTTATTCGAAATCGGGCTTGCTGCAACTGGGCGAAGGCTCAGTGCTGCCGCAATTGGGTCATAAAGAGCGTAAATAAAACTTTGGCATCGGTTTGGTTTTTTTGGCAAGAAAGCGCTTGGCGTTTGCTTGGCGTTTGATAGAACCGATGCAAGCAGGCCGTCTGAAAATCTTTTTCAGACGGCCTGCTTTTTATGAAGGCTTGTATGCAAACATGTGCCAATTTTTTGAAATCGCCCGCAAACCTTGCTTGTGCTTTATGAGGCCGTCTGAAGGGTTAACGTTTCAGACAGCTTTGGTTTTACTGTCAAAAAGTGAATTTAATCCGATTAAAACATGTGCGTGCGATGGTACGCACTCTACACATGTTGAGGCTTTTGAAAAATATATTGAAATGCAAGAAAAAGTGACACTAAACTGCATTCTACAATGGCGTAGGTTGGGTTGATAAACCCAACGGTTTAAACGGCTTGTGGATTTGTTGGGTTTACAACCTAACCTACCCGTTTGCACGGGGCATATAGCAAGCCATACACGCAGAAACCGTTTAAACCGCGCGCGTGGCTGCGTCACATACTTTACGCACGATTTGAGATTTCTTATTCTTGTATCCGTTTTTCTTTTATTTCACTATGTGTTTGATATTAAAGTCTTTTAATTTATCGGTATGCCATCAAAGGCCGTCTGAAAATATTTTCAGACGGCCTTTCCTTTTATCCGCATCTGATCGGCATCAAGCCGGTTCGGCCATGCTCAGGGCTTGCTGGATATCCACGGCCACGATGCGGGACACGCCTTTTTCCTGCATGGTTACGCCGATAAGCTGCTCGGCCATTTCCATGGTGAGGCGGTTGTGCGAGATATAGAGAAACTGGGTTTGCGCCGACATTTCTTTCACCAGGTTGCAGAAGCGGCCGGTGTTGGCGTCGTCGAGCGGGGCGTCCACTTCGTCCAAAAGGCAGAAGGGGGCAGGGTTGAGGCTGAAAAGGGCAAACACGAGGCTCATGGCGGTGAGGGCTTTTTCGCCGCCGCTCAACAGGTGGATGGTGCTGTTTTTCTTGCCGGGCGGGCGCGCCATGATGGACACGCCGGCGGTGAGCAAATCGTCGCCTATCATGTGCAAACGGGCTTCACCGCCGCCAAACAGGGTGGGGAAGAAGGTTTGCACTTTTTCATTCACGGCTTCAAAAGTTTCTTTGAAACGGGCTTTGGTTTCGTGGTCGATTTGGGCGATGGCTTCTTCGAGTAGGGCGATGGCCGATTGCACATCTTCGCTTTGGTGGCGGTAGTAGCCGTCGCGCTCGCGGGCTTCTTGCAATTCTTCAAGCGCGGCGAGGTTGACGGCGCCGAGTGCTTGGATTTTTTGGGCAAGGTTGCCGATGTCGTCGCTCAGGGCTTTGAGACTGGCGGATTCGGCGGCTAAGGTTTCGAGCGCGGCAAGGTCGGCTTGGCGCTCTTCAAGGTTTTGGTGGAAGCGTTTGGCGCCGAGCAGGGCTTCTTGTTGCTGCAATAAGGCGGTTTGGGTGGCGGCCTGCAATTGCGGCAGCTTGGCCGACAGGCTTTGCTGGGCGGCGTATTGCTCGCGGCCTTGGGCTTGGGTGGTGTTTAATTGTTCTTGTATGACAGCGTATTGCTCATCCAGCGTGTGCACTTCTTCGCTGAGGTTTTCGAGCTTGAGGTGTTGCTCGTCTTGGGCTTGTTCGGCTTCGTAGGCCAGCGCCAATTCGCTTTGGCGCTCTTGCCAATCGAGGGTTTGCTGCTCGAGCTGGATCAGCTGCTGCTGCTGGGTTTGCTTTTGTTGTTGCAGCTTGTGCACATCCACTTCGGCCAGGCCGTAGCGGCGGTTGGCTTCGAGCAGGGCGAGGCGGGCTTGTTTGAGTTGGTTTTGCTGCTGGTTGCGTTGGTTGCCGATGTGGTGGTGTTGCTGCTCCAGCTCGGCCGCCGCTTCGCCTAATATGGCGATGTCGTCTTCGAGGCCGTCTGAAGTTTGCTCGAGAATCAGCGCTTCTTCTTCGATTTGTAAAAGCTCGCGCTGGATGTGTTCGCGGCGGATTTGGCCTTGGTTGGTGCGGGCGAGCAGCTCGGCGGCGCGGCTTTGGGCGGCTTGGTATTGCTGCTGATGCTGTTTTTGTTGTTGTTGAAGGTTTTTGTGGTGCTGCTCGGCGGCGCTTCGGGCGCTTTGGGCCTGACGCAGGGCTTGTTCGGCGCTGGCAAGCTGCGGGGCGAGGGTAGCTAAATCGGCTTCGAGTTTGTCCAAACGCGCTTTGTGCTCAATCAGGTTTTCGCCGCTGTTTTGACCATAGAGCATCACGCTGATGCGGTCGACTTGGTGGCCTTCGGGGGTGAGCCAGCTTTGGCGGCCCTGCAAATCGCTTTGGTGGGCGAGGGCGTAATCTAGGTTGGGCGCGCACAAGATGCCGTCGAGCCAATGGTGCAAGGCCGTCTGAAACGGGGCTTGTACCTGGATTTGGTTGAGCAGGGCCAGCGCGGGCAGGCTTTTTTTGAGGCCGCCTGAAAGATTGTCGGCCAACCAAGCGGCGCGGCCTTGCGGCAAAGGCGTGGGCAGGGCGAATTCGGGCGGCAGGGCGCGCGCATGCAGGCGCTCGGCCAGCACCACGCTTAAGGCGTGTTGCCAGTCGGCGGGGGCGTGGATGTGTTGCCACAATGGCGGGGCGTGCGCGGCATCGGTGTGCGCCCAAAAATCGCTGTCGGCGCTGCTTTGGCTGAGCAACTGCGCCAATGCTTCGTGCTGCGCTTGGGCGGTGATGTGTTGCTGTTGCAGGGCTTGGTGTTGGCTTGAGGCCGTCTGAAACTGTTGTTGCGCGGCTTCGAGCTGCTGCTCGGCCAGCAGAATCTGCTCTTCGTAATGCGCTTGCTGCTCGGCCAGCAGCGCGGCTTGCGCTTGCGCGGCTTCGGTGTCGGCATCGGCCGGCAGATTGAGCGCGCTGTTTTCTTCTTTCAGACGGCCTTGGCGCTGGGCGTGTGCATGCAGGGTTTGGTGGGCGTGTTGGCGTTGTTGTTGCTTGAGCGCCAGTTCGCGCTTGATGCGGTTGTGTTCGTCTTGCTGGTTTTGGTAGGCCGATTCGATTTCGGCTTGGGCTTCTTCCAGCTCGGGCAGGCGCGTTTCGTGTTCGGCCACCATCAGCGCGAGCTCGGCCAGCTCGGTTTGTTTTTCTTCGATTTGAAAATCGGTTTCTTCTTCTTTGGCGCGGATTTGCTGCTGCTCTTGGTGGATGCGCTGCAGCTGCACTTGTGCGGCGCTGCGGTCGCGCTCGATGCGCTGATGCAGGCTTTGCTGGTGGCGGATTTGCTCTTCGAGGCGGGCGATTTGCTCGCGCAAAATGCCGCGGCGCTGGCTGATGTCGTGTGCGCCGGTTTGCTGTGCCTGCTCGGTGGTTTGCAGGGCGTGGATTTGCTCGGTGAGCGTTTGGATTTGGGCGGCGGTGTCGTTTTGCTGCTGCTGGAAGTTTTGATGCTGGGCGGTGGCTTTGTCGGCGGCGGCCAGCGCTTGCTGCCATTGCACATAATCGAGCAGGTCTTGCTGCTGCGAGAGTTGGCGGGTGAGGGTTTGATAGCGCTCGGCGGTTTCGGCCTGCTTTTCCAGCTTTTCCACTTGGCGTCCCAATTCGCTTTGCAAATCGGCCAAACGCTGCAAATGCTCGCGCGTGTCTTTCAGACGGCCTTCGGTTTCTTTGCGCCGCTCTTTATATTTGGACACGCCCGCCGCTTCTTCTATATAAGCGCGCAATTCTTCCGGCCGCGCTTCGATAATGCGCGAAATCATGCCTTGCTCAATCACGGCATAGCCGCGCGCACCCACGCCGGTGCCGAGGAAAAGGTCGGTAATGTCGCGGCGGCGCACCACTTGATTGTTGATGAAATAAGTGGATTCGCCCTGGCGCGTGAGCTGGCGCTTGATGCTCACTTCGGCATATTGCCCCCACGGGCCTTGCAGGGTTTGGTCGGCATTATTGAACACAAGCTCCACCGATGCGCGCGGAGCGGGGCGGCGGGTGGCCGCACCATTGAAAATCACATCCTGCATGCTTTCACCGCGCAATTGTTTGGCCGAAGCTTCGCCCAGCACCCAGCGCACGGCATCGATCACGTTGGATTTGCCGCAGCCGTTGGGGCCAATCACGGCCACCAGCTGGCCGGGCACGTGAATGGTGGTGGGGTCGGTGAAGGATTTGAAGCCGGCAAGTTTGATGTGGGTGAGGCGCATGAGCAAAAGTGATGGGAAAAGGAGGGCTATTTTAGCTCAAATTGTTGTTGCAAGCTTGGTTTTGTCGGGCGGTAAACATATTGTTTAAAGACAGGTTGATGAAAAAATATTGATGCTAATAATTTTAAATTTATAGATTAAATTTTATTTAAAGAAAAATTATTGAAATTAAAAATTAATAAATATGGTTATTTTAGATTAAAGATTTTTATTGAAAATTGATTGTTCAGCCAAGGGAACTAAAATTTCCTTTGTGGTGGAAATAATACAAAAGCCCGGTTATATCCAAAATGATTATTTTTGCTGTTTCATTAATATTTTATAACTAATTGTTTTATATCTAAAATATTTTTTTGAAATTTTAAAACAGGTTGATGACGATGGAATTTTGATGAAAACGGACGTGCCTTTTGTCGGCAGAGCGCGCCGAATAATCGGTGCATCTGATGTGGTTTTAATGGTGTGTTTATTATTCGGTAAGAATTATTTTATTTGGATGCTTTGCCTTATCTGTAAATGATTTTGCAGCATCATTATTTCCATATTTCCATTCAAAAGTGAGCGGGCAGGCGCGGCCGGGGTTGCGCTTGAATCACGATAAAACAAGGAGTTCACATCATGTTACAACGTCAAAAAATATTCTGGATTATGTTGCCTTTGCTGGCGGCCGGCTGTGCCACCCGCCCCGAAATCACCTGGGTGGATACGCAAGATCTTGTATACAGCACCGATGTGCCCGAAGGTTTGTCTTCCGTGGTGTTTTACCGCAAAGCAGAAGCCATTTCGGGGCCGACTGTTAATGTGTATGTGAACGGCCAATATTTAAGCTCCTTGCAGCCCAATGCTTATCATCAAGCCGCGGTGTGTGCACAAAACCAGCGCTTTTACGCAGAATTCACCAACCGCGACCCTGCTTATCTGGATAAGGCCAAATCGGGCAATTATTACAATCTGCCGGATGCCGCCGTTTCATTTTTCCGCGTGGTTGACGACAACGGCAAGCCCGCTCTTGAGGCGGTAACGCCCGAGCAGGCTCAGGCCGATTTGCAGGGCACGCAACAGCAAACGCACACCCTCTCGCGCGTAACGCGTGCCGAGCAATGCGCCCAAATTTTGAAAAAATACAGCCTGCAAGCCTCAGCCTTGTTTAAATTCGACCGCTCCGATTACAAAAACATGCTGCCTAAAGGCAAACAGGAAATCGAAGCTGTGTCGGAAGATATCAAGAAAAATCCCAATCATATCAGCAATATTGCGGTGATCGGCCATACCGATCCCACCGGCAGCGATGTCTACAACAACCGCCTTTCCCAAGCGCGCGCCAATACCGTGAAGCAAGCCTTGGCCGGCAGCGGCCTCGACAGCAAGCTGATCACCGCAGAAGGGCGCGGTAAAAAAGAGTTGCTGGTAACCGACTGCCGCGCCAAACACCCGCGCAATACCAAAGCCCGTCAAGAATGCGATCAGCCTAACCGTCGCGTAGAAATCATTTTGCACGGTGAAAAGGCCGAGTAAACAAAATACTTAATATAAATGCTCACAATCAAAGGTGAAGAAAATGTCTAAAAATATTACATTGAATATTAATAACGCCAAAGAAACTTTGGAAAGCGTTAAATTTCAGACGGCCTCAGGTCAAGCGCTGCGCATCCCGGCGCAGGCAGACGTTAATTATCAATTGATCGACGACCTGACCCAGTTTGGCCCGGAAAACATCATGACCAAACGCGTGGGCGATAATTTGGTGGTGGCGTTTGAAGGCTCTACCATCGATAACCCCGATTTGATTCTCGAAGGCTATTACGCTGATGCCACCGGCGCGTCTAAAAGCAGCTTGCTGATCGGCCAGCATGAAAACGGCAATGTTTATCCCTATGTGCCGGAAAGCACCGCGCCGGAAGATGCGGTAACCATGCTGGCAGAAGAAGTGCAGGCCGGCCAGGCTTTGGGCGGCGAAATCATCAGCGCGTTGTGGGCGCCCAATCCTTTGTGGCTGTTGGCCTTGCTGCCGCTGGCTGCAGCAGCGGCCGCTTCCGGCGGAGGCGGCGATGAGAATCCCCCACCCCCGGCTGTACACATCACTGTAGATGCACCCGACAACACCAATGACAACACCCCGCAGATTACCGGCACCTCTGATGCGCCGGCCGGCAGCGTGGTGGCTGTGCTGCTGACCGATAGCGCCGGTGCCACTCAAACCGTCACCACTACGGTGCAGGCAGATGGCAGTTATTCCGTGGAGCCGAGCACACCTTTGGCTGATGGTGCATACTCTGCGCAGGCCACAGTAACCGCGCCTTCAGGCAACACGGCCTCTGCCACCGACACGGGCAATATCGATACCACCGCCATCATCACCGTAAACGCACCCGATTTAACCAACGACGACACCCCGCTGATCACCGGCACCACCACCGATGTGGAAGCCGGCCAAACGGTCACCGTAACCATCACCGATGTAAACGGCGGCACCCAAGTGGTAACCACTACCGTGCAGGCAGATGGCAGCTATCAGATTGAAGTGCCCAACGCGTTGCCGGATGGCGAATACACAGCCACGGCAAAAGTGGCGGACAAGCTGGGTAACGAAGCTCAGGCCAGCGACCCGGGTGTGGTGGATACAACTGCCCCGGAAATCACGGTTGACGTTCCCGAGCACACCAACGACAACACCCCTACCATCACCGGTACCACAGATGCGCCCGAAGGCTCGGTGGTTACCGTGGTGGTGACTGACAGCGCGGGCAACACCCAAACCGTTACCACCCAAGTGAAAGAAGACGGCACTTACAGCGTGGAAGTGCCCGAAGAGCTTCCCGAAGGTGAATATACTGTTGATGCAGGCGTAAAAGACCCTGCCGGCAACGAAGGCAAAGCCACCGATAAAGGCAGCGTAGACACCACCGTGCCGGAAATCACGGTTGACGCGCCCGACAATACCAACGACAACACCCCCACCATCACCGGCACCACAGATGCCCCCGAAGGCTCGGTGGTTACCGTAGTGGTAACCGACAGCGCGGGCAACACCCAAACCGTTACCACCCAAGTGAAAGAAGACGGCACTTACAGCGTGGAAGTGCCCGAAGAACTGCCTGAGGGTGAATACACTGTTGACGCAGGCGTAAAAGACCCCGCCGGCAACGAAGGCAAAGCCACCGACAAAGGCAGCGTAGACACCACCGCGCCGGAAATTACCGTAGATGCGCCGGACAACACCAACGACAACACGCCCATCATCACCGGCACCACAGATGCGCCCGAAGGCTCCGTGGTTACCGTAGTGGTAACCGACAGCGCGGGCAACACCCAAACCGTTACCACCCAAGTGAAAGAAGACGGCACTTACAGCGTGGAAGTGCCCGAAGAACTGCCTGAGGGTGAATACACTGTTGACGCAGGCGTAAAAGACCCCGCCGGCAACGAAGGCAAAGCCACCGACAAAGGCAGCGTAGACACCACCGCGCCGAGCGCGCCGGTAGTTGAGATTCAAGACGGCGGCGACGGCCATCTGAATGCCGGAGAAATCAAAGACGGCGTAGAAGTGAA
>NZ_SLXE01000026.1 GCF_004341385.1 Uruburuella suis | reverse complement strand
TTGCCTTTGAGCGGTTTGCTGAATTGGACATTCCCAAAACCACCAATTTTCTGGAAGGCCGTTTTGGGGATATGAAGCAGAAACTGCGCTGTCACCAGGGCATGAGAAAAGAGAATAAGATAAGGTTTATTAAGGATTATTTTTCTCGGAAAAACCTTAACAGCACCTAAAATGTCCCTTAGGAAGATGTTTCTTCAAAAGAGCACCTTTTTTGTCCCTTACGCCTTGATTTGAAATGCCATGCATCATACCAATCCAAAAAAATAACCTAACTTCGTTGCCTCGCCTTGCCGTACTATCTGTACTGTCTGCGGCTCGCCGCCTTGTTAGCTTACTTTTTTGAATGGGTATCACTGGATCCGCTGCGCCTCCATGCGCACGGCATTCACCACATCGGCGCCAAACAGCGCATTCACATCGGTTTCGTCAAACACATATTTCTCATTGCAAAAATCGCAATCGATTTCCACGCTGCCTTGCTCGGCCACCACTTCGCCGATTTCTTCACCGCCCAGCATCAGCAGCATATCACTCACTTTGCCGCGCGAGCAGGTGCAGGCAAATTCGATGTTTTCCGGTGCAAACACGCGCGGCGGAGTTTCGTGAAACAGACGGTAGAGCATGTGTTGCGCATCCAAATCGGCCAATTCATGGGCCGTGGCGGTGCGCGCCAGCGTTTCCACATGATTCCAGGCTTCGGCATCAAGGGTTTCTTCCGGCAGACGTTGCAGCAGCAAACCGCCCACAGCTTGATCGGATGCGGCCAGCGCAATAAAGGTGTCCAGCTGCTCGGAGCGCTTCATGTAATTCATCAGCATTTCAGCAATGCTGCCGCCCTCAAGCGGCACCACGCCCTGCCACGGCTCGCCCTCTTGCGGCTGCAAGGTAATCACAAACACGCCGTTGTCGCCGAGCAAATCGCGCAGATTTTCATCATCACCGATTTCGGCCTGCTCGTCCCAACGGGCGGTGGCGCGGCAGGTGTGGCCGGAAGTGGCTTCTACCACCAGCATTTTCAGGCGCCCCTGCCCCTGAACTTGCACAATCAGCGTGCCCTCGATTTTAAGATTGCTCGAAAGCAGCGCGCCGGCGGCGAGCAATTCGCCCAAAGCCTGGCGGATGGCGGCCGGATAATGTTTGCGCCCCTCAATGTGTTGCCACACTTCTTGCAGGCGCACATGCAGCCCGCGCACGGGCATGTTGTCGAAAATAAAACGGGTGCGGCAGTCGGCTTGGCCGGCTGCGGCGGGTGTGTTGCTGGTCATGTTGTTCTTTCTGCTTGATAGGTTCTGATGCTAAGCAATATGGTTGCAGGCCGTCTGAAATCAAGGGCGGCAAACTTTTCAGACGGTCTCAAACCATACTTGCTACAATAGCCGCTCTCTTTAATGACAAAGGCCGTCTGAAAGCAGACGGCCGCTGATTGTGTTTTATGTCTGCACCTCAAAAAAGCTGGCGCTCGGCCGCTGCCGCCTATGCCGACCGCCGCGCGGTTACTTTATTTTTGCTCGGTTTTTCGGCCGGTGTACCGATTTTGCTGATTTTCTCCAGCCTCTCGCTGTGGCTGCGCGAAGCGGGTGTGGAGCGCAGCACGGTAACCATGTTCAGCTGGGCCGCTTTGGCTTATTCGTTTAAATTCGTGTGGGCACCGCTGATTGATTCGCTGCCACTGCCGCTTTTCACGCGCCTGCTCGGCCGCCGCCGCGCCTGGCTCTTACTGGCTCAGGCGATGATTATTGCCGCCATCTGCCTGATGGCGATGATCAACCCCACCACCGAAACGGCGTTGGTTTACATGGCGCTCTCGGCGGTGTTGCTGGGCTTCTCTTCGGCCACGCAAGATGTGGTGATTGATGCCTACCGCATCGAAATCGCTCAAGGCGACAGCGCCATGCAGTCGGTGATTGCGGCCACTTATAATGCGGGCTACCGCATCGGCATGATTGTAGCGGGCGCAGGCGCGCTGTTTTTGGCAGCCTGGCTGGGCTCGCACGAGCAGGCTTATGTGTATCGCGCTTGGCAGCAAACTTATCTGATTATGGCGGCGGTGATGGGCGTGGGCGTGGCCACCACGCTGTTTACGCGCGAGCCGGCCAGCTCACGCGCCGCCACTGCCGCGCGCCCGGCCGCCGACAATTTCCGCCTGCTGCTGCTTTTTGCCTGCGCGGTGGGCGCTTTTGTGGCCGCCTTTATCGGCTTTGGCCGGCTGCTGCCGCAAAGCGGCGGCGTGTTGGCCGGCTTTTTGCTCGAATCGCTGCGCCTGCTGCTTTCGGTGGCGGTGGCCGCTGCGGCCGGCACGCTGGTGGTGAAAAGCGGGCTGGTGGCCAAATCGCTGGCGGTGAACACTTGGGTGGAGCCGGTGGCCGACTTTTTCCGCCGCTACGGCAAATCCGCCCTGCTTTTGTTGGCATTAATCGGCCTTTACCGCATTTCGGATATTGTGGCCGGTGTGATTTCCAATGTGTTTTATCAGGATATGGGTTTCAGCAAAGAAGAAATCGCCGCTGCGGTAAAAACCTTCGGCGTGATTATGGCGATTGCCGGCGGCTTTTTGGGCGGCTTGCTCTCGCAGCGTTTTTCGCTAATGAAAATGATGATGGCCGGCGCGGTGCTGGCCGCCGCCACCAATCTGATGTTTATCCTGCTCGCCTGGCGCGGGCATGATGTGCCGTTTATGTATTTGGCGGTGGGCTTTGATAATTTGGCCGCAGGGCTCGCCGGTGCGGTGTTTATCGCTTTTTTATCGGCGCTCACCAGCATCCGCTTCACCGCCGTTCAATATGCGATTTTCAGCTCGCTGATGACGCTGCTGCCCAAAACCTTGGGCGGCTATTCCGGCTCGATTGTCGATAAAATCGGCTATCCCGGCTTTTTTATGTTTACCACGCTTTTGGGCGTGCCGGTGCTGCTTTTGGTGTATTGGGTCGACAAAAAGATTTACCGGCAAAAAGCATGACAGGCTGCACAATGAGTTAAAGCTTTGTTGCAAAACCTGCTGAGCTAGGGTGTGTTCACCATCCATCCGCGCGTAAGCTTTTGAGGGCAAAAGCGCGCTTGCAAGGTGGAAAACGCAGCAGGCGCTCTTTTGAGCCAAACGATTGCTGCATGATGAAATGTGAACAACCCCTAAAATCAAGGCCGTCTGAAAGCTTCATTTTTCAGACGGCCTTTATGCCCTTACTTCGCACAAAAAAAAGCCCTGCAATCGCAGGGCTTTTTGTTTACCGCATCAGCAGCATCGACGATTATTCATCGGCGCCGGTGTAGGGGCGTACGCTCACGGTTTTGCGGTTGAGTGCGCCTTTGGTGGCGAATTCCACATAACCGTCCACTTTGGCGAACAAGGTGTGGTCTTTGCCCATACCTACGTTTTCACCGGCGTGGAAACGGGTGCCGCGCTGACGCACGATGATTGAACCTGCCGGAATCAGCTCGCTGCCGAAGGCTTTTACGCCCAGGCGTTTGGCTTCTGAATCGCGACCATTTCGAGAGCTACCACCAGCTTTTTTGGTTGCCATATTACCTTACTCCTAAACTGTTAAATTAAGCGATTGCCACGATTTCGATTTGGGTGAAATTTTGGCGGTGGCCTTGGCGTTTTTGGTAGTGCTTGCGGCGGCGCATTTTGAAAATGCGGATTTTATCGCCGCGGCCGTGGGCCACTACTTTAGCCGTTACTTTGGCGCCTTCGATAAAGGGCGCGCCAACTTTTACAGATTCGCCGTCAGCAATCATCAAAACTTCGTTCAGTTCGATTTGGCTGTCGAGTTCGGCTGGTATCTGTTCTACTTTCAATTTTTCGCCAACGGTAACTTTGTATTGTTTACCGCCGGTTTTTACGACCGCGTACATACTCAACTCCATGAGAATTCTGGTTAAAACTTCCGCGCACCATGCACGGAATCGAGAATTATAGCCATACTATTTTGTTTTGTCAAAGCTTTATTCCTTTCCGCCAACCGAGGCCGTCTGAAAACGGCGCACCACACAGGCACAAAAAAGCGCCGACAATATCCATTCAAAAAATAAGCTGACAAGGTGAAGAGCCGAAGCCAGCACAGATAGCACGGCAAGGCGAGACAACGCAGAAAGGTTATTTTTTGAATGGGTATAATCCATGCAATCAGGCGGCTTTGCTGCTATAATCACCCGCTATATTGCCTTTAAAAACCAGCGCCCGCAAGCGCCCCAGCCACAAAGCCGCCCAACAGCCATGCTTGAAAACCTGCCTTATTTCCAACGCCATCTGAATGAAGATTTGGCCAAAGTCAACGTTGTAATCAGCCAAGCCGTGCAATCGGAAGTGGCGCTGATTGCCCAAATCGGCACCTATATCATCAGCGCCGGCGGCAAGCGCTTGCGCCCGATTATCACCATTTTGGCCGGCAAAGCGCTGGGCTACGACCACGAAAAGCTTTATTCGCTCGCGGCAATGGTGGAATTTATCCACACTTCCACCCTGCTGCACGATGATGTGGTGGATGAGAGCGAATTGCGCCGCGGCCGCCAAACGGCCAACAATCTTTTCGGCAACGCCGCTGCCGTGCTGGTGGGCGATTTTCTCTACACCCGCGCATTCCAATTGATGGTAGGCTCGGGCAGCATGAAAATTCTCGAAGTGATGGCCGATGCCACCAATATTATTGCCGAGGGCGAGGTGATGCAGCTGATGAATATCGGCAACACCGACATCACCGAAGCCGAATATGTGCAAGTGATTCAATACA
Source organism: Uruburuella suis (assembly GCF_004341385.1). GTDB lineage: Bacteria > Pseudomonadota > Gammaproteobacteria > Burkholderiales > Neisseriaceae > Neisseria > Neisseria suis. Next base: position 33,137 of record NZ_SLXE01000026.1, on the reverse strand, counting down.
AAACCGCCAAGCTTTTCGAAGCCGCCGCCCAAGTGGGCGCGATTTTGGCCGGCGCCGCGCCGGAGCAGGAGCAGGCGCTGAAAGATTACGGCATGTATGTGGGCACAGCTTTTCAAATCATCGATGATGTGCTCGATTATTCGGGCGACCCCGCCGAAATCGGCAAAAATGTCGGCGATGATTTGGCCGAAGGCAAGCCCACGCTGCCGCTGATTTACCTGATGCAGCAAGGCAGCGCCGAAGCCGCCGATGATGTGCGCAGCGCACTGCAACAAGCCGACCGCAGCTATTTCGACAAAATCCACGCCCACGTTACCGGCTCGGATGCGCTGGCTTATTCGGTTAACGAAGCGCGCAAAGCCGTGGCCAAAGCCCTCGCCTGCCTCGATAAGCTGCCCGACAACGACATCACCCGCGCCATGCGCGGCCTGGCCGAAGAATCGCTCTCGCGCGTGTCGTAAACTTTCCGCAAATCGCCGGCCATAGTTCAACGGATAGAACGTATGCCTCCTAAGCGTAAAATACAGGTTCGATTCCTGTTGGCCGGGCCATCAAGCACATCAGGCCGTCTGAAAACTCAATCGTTTTTTTCAGACGGCCTGATTTTTTTATTTTCCCAAAGGCCGTCTGAAACTTTGCACGCCGATATGGATATTGACCTGCCACAAATCTGCTGCAAAAAGTTGCACATTAAAAGCATGTTTCGTTTATCCTGCCGCAGAGAAAACATTCCCAAGGAAAACGCAGCATGACTTCACACAGCGATATTCTGATCGTCGGCGCCGGCCCCGCCGGCCTGAGCTTTGCCGCCGAAATGGCCGGCAGCGGCCTGAGCGTGACCCTGATCGAAAAAAGCCCGCTCGATATTCTGCAAAACCCGCCTTACGACGGCCGCGAAATCGCACTCACCCACGTTTCCAAAGCCATTATGCAGCGCTTGGGCATGTGGCAGCGCATTGCCGAACACGAAATCTACCCGCTGCGCGATGCCAAAGTGCTCAACGGCCAATCATCTTATCAGCTGCACTTTCCCCAGCCCACCAAAGCGCGCGGCGAGCCGGCCGATTGCTTGGGCTATTTGATATCCAACCACAATATCCGCAAAGCCGCTTACGACACCGTGGCAGGGCTGGACAATGTTCAGATTTTATGCGGCACCGGCGTGCAAAACGTGCACACCACGCCCGAAGAAGCCCGCGTGGTGTTGGAAAACGGCGAAACCCTCAGCGCGAGCCTGCTCTTGGCCGCCGACAGCCGCTTTTCGCAAACCCGCCGCCAGCTCGGCATCGGCTGCGATATGCACGACTACAGCCGCACCATGTTTGTCTGCCGCATGAAACACAGCCTCAGCAACCAACACACGGCCTATGAATGCTTTCATTATGGCCGCACCATCGCCCTTTTGCCGCTGGAAGCCCACCTCACCAACACCGTGATTACGGTCGACAGCGACCAGGCCGATGCGCTGCGCGCGCTCAGCCCCGAAGCGCTGGCCGCGAGCGTAGAAAAGCAGCTGGGCAAGCGCTTGGGCGAAATGGAATTGGTGAGCGATGTGCACGCCTATCCGCTGGTGGGCATGATTGCACAACGCTGCTACGCCACCCGCAGCGCCCTGATCGGCGATGCCGCCGTGGGCATGCATCCGGTAACTGCCCACGGCTTCAACCTCGGCCTTGCCAGCGCCGACACCTTGGCCAAGCTCGTTCTCGAAGCCGCACGGCAAGGCAAGAATATTGCCGCGCCGGCGCTGTTGTCGCAATACGACACCAAACACATGCTGCATGCCAAACCGCTTTATCACGGCACCAATATGCTGCTGAAGCTTTTCACCGACGAAACCCCGCCGGCCAAGCTTTTGCGCGGCATGGTGCTGCGCGTGAGCAACAACCTGCCGCCGCTGAAAAAGCTGATCACCCGCCAGCTCACCGGCTAAACAGCCGTGCATCGCATCATCATAAAGGCCGTCTGAAAAACTTTCAGACGGCCTCAAATATAAAAAAGCCTTTGTTTTGCAACAAAGGCTTTTGTGTCTTGAAAAAACCGATTATTTCAATTTGGTTTCTTTGTAGATAACGTGTTTACGGGCTACCGGATCAAATTTTTTGATTTCCAGCTTGCCGGGCATGGTGCGTTTGTTTTTGGTCGTGGTGTAAAAATGACCGGTACCCGCACTTGATTCCAGTTTGATTTTATCGCGCATTGCAGTAATCCTTAATTATATCTGATTAAATTAAGCTTCACCGCGAGCACGCAAATCAGCCAATACGACATCAATGCCTACTTTATCGATGGTGCGCAATGCAGCGTTTGATACGCGCAAGCGAACCCAGCGGTTTTCACTCTCTACCCAAAAACGACGTGATTGCAAGTTGGGCAAAAAACGACGTTTGGTTTTGTTGTTGGCGTGTGATACGTTATTGCCAGACATCGGGCGCTTACCGGTCACTTTGCAAACTCGTGCCATGGTTAGTCTCCAAACTTCTAAAATAGTAAAACGCGATTTATACCACGAAACACTGCTCTTTTTCAAGTAGCATTTTGAATCGGCTGTATTTTTATGGCAATAAACCGCAAGAATGTTGCTTTTCCCAAACACTTGAGAAAGCAGCGGGAAAGTTGATAAGTATAGCAGCTTTTCCCCGCCTTTGCATAATGCAAATGTTTTTTCCGCAAAGCCTGCCAAATCATCTGATACCCATCCTAAAAATAACCTTACTGCATTGTCTTAGCTTGCCGCACCATCGTACTGCCGCAGGCTCGCCGCCTTGTTAGCTTACTTTTTTGAATTGGTATTACTTCTTTGAATAAGTATGCTTCAATAAAAAGGCCGTCTGAATGTTTCAGACGGCCTCGGGCTTTACGCCTTTCAGGGTTGCGCTGTTTCCGTGTGCTGCTTCAAGCCCCCGCCCAAAGCCTTATACAAATCGGCCATATTTTCCAGCAAGGTGAGCTGGGTGGCCAGCTGGGTGGTGTCGGCAGCATAGCTGCTGCGTTCGGCATCAAGCAGATCCAGCGCGCTGGCCACGCCGTGGCGGTAGCGCAGGTTGATCAAGCGCAGCGCATCGGCATAAGCCTTGCTTTGCTGCGCGTTGGCAGCATAGGTTTTATCCAGCTGCTCTCGTGCCACCAAGGCATCGGACACATCTCGGAAAGCCGATTGCACCGCGGCTTCGTAGTTCACGATTTCCGCTTGCTGCATGATTTTGGCGTAATCCAAATTGGCCACATTGCTGCCCCAGTTGAAAATCGGCAGATTGATGCTGGGCGCAAATGTCCACGTGCTGTTGCCGCCTTTAAACAAACCGCTCAGCTCGGTGGAGCCGGTGCCGATCATGCCGGTGAGGCTGATGCTGGGGAAAAATGCCGCCCGCGCCGCGCCGATATTGGCATTGGCTCTTTTCAGCGCAAATTCGGCCGCGCGGATATCCGGGCGGTTGAGCAACACTTCAGACGACAAACCGGCCGGCAATTGCTTGATGGCAAACTGGCGGCTCAGCGGCAAGCCGGCGGGCAAATCGGCCGGCAGCGGCTGGTTCAACAGCACCGCCATGGCATTGCGCGCCTGCTCACGCGCCTGCACGGCGCTGGCGTAATCGGCCTTAGCCGATTCAATCAAGGCTTCCTGCTGGCGCAAATCCACCGCCGAAATCACGCCGGCACGGTGGCGCAGCTGCGTGAGCTTATAGGTTTGCTCGCGCGTTTGCAGCACCCGCTGCGCCAAGGCCATGCGCTCTTCGGCATAGCGCTCGTTGAAATAGGCTTTGGCCACCGATGAAATCAGGCTTAAGTGTGTGGCATCGCGGCTGGCCACGCTGGCAAAATAGCTCTGCAATGCGGCTTGGCTGGTGCTGCGCACCTTGCCGAACAAGTCGAGCTCATAAGACGTCACACCTAAGCCGACATTGTAAGCGGAAGACACATATGAGCTGCCCGTGCCGCTCAAGTCTTGCGCCACCCGACCGCGCTGGCCGGTGCCGCTCAAGTCTTGCGCCACCCGACCGCGCTGGCCGGTGCCGCTGGCATTGATGCCGGGCAGCAAGGCGGCGCGGCTGATCATATATTGCGCGCGCACGGCTTCGGCATTGAGCGCCGCGCCACGCAAGTCGGTGTTGCGCTCGAGCGCGATTTCAATCAGGCGGTGCAGGCGCGGGTCGGCAAAATAATCTTGCCAGCCCAATGAAGTCGCCACAATGCCGCTTGGCGCTGTGTCGTGCTGAAATGTTTCCGGCACGGCCACGGCAGGCTGCTCGTATTTCGGAATCATGGCACAGGCCGACAAGGCCAAGCTCACCGCAGCAGCGCTGATGGCGGGTTTAAATTTCATTACATTCATTTTTGATCCTTGTCGTCATGCAGATCGCGTTTTTCTTCATCATTCAAGCTTGCTTCGGCCGTATGTTGCTCGACCTCATCCACGCTGATGCCGGCGTGGGCAGATTCCGCTGCAAGTTGTTCTTGCTGGCGATTGCCGCCTTTAAAGAACTTGCGCACCACCACATAAAACAGCGGCACCAAGAACACCGCCAGGAAGGTGCCCACGCTCATGCCCCAAAACACGCTGGTGCCGATTGCACGTTGGCTGGCCGAGCTGGCACCCGATGCGATATACAGCGGCACCACACCCAGAATAAACGCCAACGAAGTCATGATAATCGGGCGGAAACGCAGATGTGCGGCTTCAAGCGCCGCTTCCAGCGCCGTTCTGCCTTGAGCCTGCAAATCTTTGGCAAATTCGATAATCAAAATCGCATTTTTCGCACTCAAACCCATCACGGTAATCAGACCGATTTGGAAGTATATACCATTATCGTAACCGCGCAACCACACGCCGGATACCACGCCCAGCACGCCCAAAGGCACCACCAAAATCACCGCCATCGGAATCGACCAGCTCTCATAAAGAGCAGCCAAAGCCAAGAACACGGCAATCGCGGCAAAGGTGTAGAGCATCATGGTTTGCGAGCCGCTTTTGATTTCTTCGCGCGACTGGCCGGTCCATTCCAAGCTGTAAGCGCCGCCCAAGTCATCCACCAAGCGTTGCACTTCGTTCATGGCATCACCCGTAGAATAGCCTTCGGCAGGTGCGCCGGTGAGTTGCATGGCCGGATAGCCGTTGAAACGCTGGCTCTGCTCCATACCATTTTCCCAAGCCACAGTAGCAATGGTGGAAAGCGGCACATCCACACCGCTGCTGTTGGGCACAGTCAGTGCCAAGATGTCTGCCGGCTGCATGCGCGACGCGGCTTCTGCCTGCACAATCACCCGTTGCAGACGGCCTTGATTGGGGAAGTCATTTACATAGGTCGAGCCCAAAGCCGAAGCCAACGTGGCCTGAATACTGGAAAAGCTGATGCCTTGCGCGGCAGCGGCTTGGCGGTTGATGTCGATTTTCAGCTGCGGCGCATCTTCCAAGCCGGAAGGGCGCACATCTTTCAAAATCGGGCTTTGGCGCATTTTGCCGAGCAGCTCATTGCGCTTAGCCAGCAAAGCCTCGTGGCCGCTGCTGTTGCGGTCTTGCAAATACATGGTGAAGCCCGAGTTGTTGCCCAATTCACTGATGGCCGGCGGGTTGATCACAATGGCATAGCCATCTTTAATCGTGCCCATCAAAGCACCGGTCATCTTGCCGGCCAACGACATCGCATCACTGCCTGCATCCGGGCGCTCCGCCCAATCTTTCAGCATGATAAAGCCCAAAGCCATATTCTGGCCGGAACCTGAAAAGCTGAAGCCGGACACGCCGATCACATTTTCCACTTCGGGCATGCCGCGCACCAAATCGGTGGCTGCCGCCAAGGTATTGTCTGTGCGCTCTTTGGTGGCACCGCCCGGCAATTGCACGCTCATAATCACATAGCCTTGGTCTTCATCCGGCATGAATGAAGTGGGCAGGCGGGTGAATACAAAAGCCGCGATTGCGCCTAAAGCCAAATAAATAATGGTCATGCGGCCAAGCTTGCGCAAAATCTTCGCCACTACACCTTCATAACGGTGCGTGAGGCTGCCGAACTTGCGGTTAAACCAGCCGAAGAAGCCTTTTTTCTCTTCGTGATGCCCTTTGGGAATCTGCTTGAGCATGCTCGCACACAAAGCAGGGGTAAGCGAGAGCGCCAAAAAGGCTGAGAAAGCAATGGCCAGCGCCATGGTGAGTGCAAACTGGCGGTAAATATTACCGGTGGCACCGCTAAACATCGCCAGCGGCACAAACACCGAAATCAACACCGCCGTGATGCCGATAACCGCGCCGGAAATCTGGCTCATGGCTTTTTTGGTGGCTTCCACCGGCGGCAAACCTTCTTCGGTCATAATCCGCTCGACGTTTTCCACCACCACAATGGCATCATCCACCACAATACCGATCACCAACACCATCGCAAACATGCTCAACACGTTGATCGACATGCCCAAATACCAAATGCCGGCAAAAGCGCCCAGCAAGGAAATTGGCACCACAATGGTCGGAATCAGCGTATAGCGGATATTCTGCAAAAATAAGAACATCACCAAAAACACCAGCACCATTGCTTCAATCAATGTGCGCACCACTTCCTCAATAGAAAGCGACACAAAAGTAGAGGTGTCATACGGAGCCGTCCAAGTCACATCGCCTGGAAAATATTCTTCCAATTCAGCCATCTGCGCCTTCACAGCAGTGGCGGTGGCCAAAGCATTGCCGCTATTGGAAAGCATCACAGCCATGCCCACGGTGGGCTTGCCGTTGAGGCGTGCGGAAGTGGCATAGCTTTGACTGCCTAATTCAACCCTCGCCACATCTTTGATGTATACGTTGGCACCGCTGCCGGTGGCGCGCAAAATGATGTTGCCGAATTCTTCCGGCGTGCTCAATTGGCCTTCAGCGGTGATGGTGGCGGTAATGGCCTGCCCTGCAGTGGCCGGCAAAGCACCGATAGCGCCTGCTGAAATCTGCACGTTTTGCGCTTGCAAGGCGGCAGACACGTCCGCAAACGATAGGTTGTAGTTTTGCAGCTTTTGCGGGTCTACCCAAATACGCATCGCCCGTTGCGCGCCAAACAACTGTACTTGGCCCACACCGCTGATACGTTGCAATTCGGGGCGCACGTTGCGCTCGGCATAATCCGTCAGCTCGTCAATCGCAATGGTGTCTGAAGAGAGCATAATCACCATCAGGAAGTTGGAACGCGCTTTAGACACCGACACACCGTATTGGCGCACCGTGGCCGGCAGCGTGGCTTCCACTTCTGAGAGCTTGTTCTGCACATCTACTTGCGCCATATTCTCATCGGTTTCCGGCGTGAAAGTGAGCGTTACCGTGCCCTGCCCGCTCGAATCGGCGGAGGTGGTCATATAATCCAGCCCCTCCACACCATTCATGTTCCGCTCGATAACGGCCAACACGCTGTCTTCCATCACCTGGGCAGAGGCGCCGGGGTAAGTGGCGGTGAGGGTGATGGTGGGCGCGGCCACCGACGGATATTGCGACACCGGCAGATTATTAATGCCCAACACACCGGCAATAATGATAAATATCGAAATTACCCACGCAAAAATGGGGCGGTCAATAAAAAACTTAGCCATGCTGCCTCCTTATTGGGCGCCGGATGCGGCTTTGGCTTCTGAGGCCGTCTGAACGGGCGCGGAAGCGGCTTGCGCAGCAGGGGCGGCGGCACCGGCAGGTTGCCATTCTTTGGGCGTTACTTTTTTCGCGCCCATCAGGCCGGCAATCATGGTGCCGTCTACCACCACTTTATCGCCCTCTTTCAAGCCGCCGGTGATAATCCAATCGGCACCTTGCTGTTGGGCAATCGTTACTTCACGCGGCGCCATGGTGCCATCGGCATTCACCACCGTTACCGTGTCTTTCTGACCGCGCGTTACCGCTTGCTGCGGCACCACAAAAGCATTGTCGATACGGCCTTGCGGCAAGCCCACGCGCACATACAGGCCGGGCAGCAGAATATTGTCGGCATTGGGCACTTCGGCACGCAAAGTCACTTGGCCGGTGGATTGATCAACCGTGGGGTCGGCAAACAGCAGGCGGCCTTTTTGCGGATATTCGCTGCCGCCTTCTAAAAAGATGCTCACTTCAATCGCGCCGTTAACCGATTGCAGCTCGCCCGCGGCAATACGCTGGCGCAGCTTCATCACATCGTTGGCCGATTGGGTAACGTTGACATAAAGCGGATTGGTTTGCTGAATCACGGCCAGCACGGTGCTGTCGTTGGCCGACATCAGCGTGCCCTCAGACACGTTGGATTGGCCGATAAAGCCCGAAATCGGCGCGGTAATGCGCGCATAGTTCACATTGATTTGCGAAGACTGAATCGCCGCCTGCGCCGATTTCACCGCCGCCTCGCCGGCACGCTTGGCCTGCACGGCCGCATCGTATTCCTGCTTGCTGATGGCATCTGCATCCACGAGCGGTTTATAGCGAGCCAAATCGGCATTGGCTTTGGCCAAGCCGGCTTCTGCACTGGCCAGCTGCGCACGAGCGCTTTCGAGGTTGGCCACATAAGTGGCATTATCCAATTGATAAAGCGGCTGGCCGGCGCGCACATAAGAACCTTCTTCAAATAAACGCTTTTGAATGATACCACCCACCTGTGCACGCACATTGGCCGTGCGGCGTGATTCCAAGCGGCCGGGCAGATCTGTGCCAACCGTCACTTGCGACGGATGCACGGTTATCACACCCACCACCGGTGCCGGCGCTTCAGCGCCCTGTTGCTGGGCCGCATCGTTTTTCTCACCGCCGCACGCAGCCAGCGCTAATGACGCTGCCACGGCTAAAGTGGCCAGCTTTAATGACTTCGGTAAACCGATATTTGCCATTTCTTTTCCTATCTTGATATTGATAATAAAAAAACAAACTCTATTTGAAAAGACAACAAGGCTGCAAATAATTCACAATAAATGAAATATTCACAGCCGTCTGAAAGGCCGCAACCTGCGTGGTTGCCGGATATTCTCGTGCGCTATACATACAGCCTTGCATGTATTAAAGTTACTCATTATAATAGCCGCACACCTAACAGCTTGTCATTTTTACAAAAAATAACCTACACCCCTATCCCTATCTCCATATTATTATGCGCAAAACCAAAGCCGAAGCCATGAAAACCCGCGAATATCTGATGCTGGCCGCATTGGACACATTCTATCTTCGCGGCGTTGCCCGCGCCTCACTCAATGAAATCGCCCAAACCGCCGGCGTTACCCGCGGCGCATTGTATTGGCATTTCAAAAATAAAGAAGATTTATTTGATGCCTTATTTCAGCATATTTTCGACGATTTCAGCACCACAATGGCCGATGATATTGCCAACGGCAATTCGGATATGTGGCAAAACCTGCGCCATGCGCTGTTCAATTTATACGAGCGCATGCAAAACAATGAAATCCACCGCAAATTTGTTCATATTCTGCATCTGAAATGCGAGCACACCGAGCAAAACCAAGCCATTATCGATGTGATGACGCGCTATCAGCGCATGTGGCATGAGCAAATACACGCCGCTTTGCTGCTTTGCATCCAGCAGCAAACGCTGCCTGAAAGCCTGGATGTGGATTTGGCCGGCGTTTATCTGATATCCACCCTCACCGGCTTGTGCGAAATTTGGCTCAACAACCCCGAGCAATTCAATATCAATGAAATCGCACCGCGCATTGTCGACACCGCAATGGGCGCGCTGCAACGCTGCCCCACGCTGCGTGCCGGCTCTGAATAATATAGGCTTAAGGCACGATATCCATCTTTTAAATTGGCTATTATCGTATTTTAAAAGCGTAGAAAACGCATGAAAAAGGCCGTCTGAAAACTTTTCAGACGGCCTTTGGCTATTTAATCTTCATCCTGGCTGCGCACCAGCAGCACAGGCACAGGCGATTTACGCACCACCCCCTCGGCCACCGAGCCCAAAAGCAGATGCAGCAAGCCGCTGAAGCCGTGGGTGCCCATCACAATCAAATCCACCTGCTGCTCCGAAGCCGCATCCAAGAGCAAATCGGCAATTTTATCGCCGCCACTCTCCAAAATAGCCGTTTCATGAGGCACTTTGCCCGCATTCAATATGCCGGATGTGTGTGCCAACACTTTTTCGCCGGCCTCTTCCACCGCGCGGCGCAAGGCCAAGCTGTCGCCGAATTCGGCAGTGCCCCAGTTAAACTGCGCCAAATCAACCACATGCACCGCATACACCGAAGCGCCTACTGCCTGTGCCACGTGGCAGGCTTCTTCCAATGCGCGCAATGCCGTTTTGCTGTCATCTACCGGCACCATGATTTTCTGATACATAGCATTCTCCTGGTTAGTCATACAAACGGGTTTGTTTGGTTTGATTTAAGATTAACATAAAACAACTTTGCCGGCAGCATCCGCAGGCCGAATCAATGCTAATATCTGTTACCCAACCACAACACGGAAAAATCATGGCGCGCATCACCGTAGCCGCCCCGCAGGCGGTGCTTTTTCAAACCCGCATCCGGGTGAATATCGGCGACATTAATTATGGCAACCATCTGGCCAACGATGCCGTGTTGCGCCTGTGCCACGAAGCGCGCTTACGCTGGCTTGCGGCGCACGGGTTCAACGAAATCAATATCGGCGGCGCCGGCCTGATTATGGCCGATGCCGCCGTGCAATACACCGCCCAATCGCACCACGGCGACGAATTGGAAATCCGTTTGGGCGCGAACGACATCGGCCGCAGCGGCTTTGCGCTGCACTACGAAATCGAGCGTTGCGGCGATGGGCAAACCATCGCCCGCGCGCAAACCGGCATGGTGTGCTTCGACTACGGCGCACAAAAAGTAGCCGCCATTCCCGAACGCTTCAGAGCCATACTCGAGGCCGTCTGAACGCCTCCCAACCGAGCAAAGGAAACCCTATGAGAAGCTATCCGCACAACAGCCCCGAAGCCATGGCCCGCATTGTCAGCATGTGCATTATGGCCGACAGCGATATCGATGCCAGCGAATTTAGCGAGCTGCAACCGGCTTTTTACGAAGCCATCGGCATCACCCAGCCCGAATTTATGCGTGTGCTCGCCCATTATCTCGAAGACGTAGTGGCCGAAGCGGGCAACGAGCGCATCAACCTGCTCCAGCCCGAGCGCGTCAACACACTTTTGGCCGAAGTGAGCGAGCGGCCGCAGCGCATCAACACCCTCGCCACCGCCCTGCGCATCTGCAAAAGCGACCATGCCCTCAACGATGCCGAGCTGGCTTTGTTCCAACACATCATGCAGCAATGGCAGCTCGACCTGACCGATCTCGAAATCGAAGTCAGCCTGAGCCGCTGAGTTTCAGACGGCCTGATGATGCAGCTTGCGCACTTTGCCGATTATGCCGATGCCTGGCTGCTCAGCTTGCAGCAGCAAGGCAAATCCGCCCACACCTTGGCCGCTTATCGCCGCGATTTAGCGCAGCTCGTGCAATTGCTGCCGCAAGAGCGCCACAGCGAAACGCCGCAACGCCGCCATTTCGTGGCCGCCCTGAAAAAGCTTTCCCAACAAGATGCCCACCCGCGCAGCATGGCGCGCAAGCTTTCCGTGTGGCGGCAATACAGCGATTATCTGGTGGCGCAAACGCTGTTGGCACACAATCCGGCGCACAACCTCAAAGCGCCGAAGCCGCCCGAACGGCTGCCTAAAGCCGTTGAACAAGAAGCCCTCAACCGCCTGCTTGATCAAGACACGCCCGACGACACGCTGGCCGTGCGCGATCATGCCATTTTCGAATTAATGTATGGCAGCGGCCTGCGCTTATCGGAAATCCACGCGCTGGATGTTCACAATGTGTTGCTGCAAGAAGGCTGGGTGAGCGTGATCGGCAAAGGCAACAAACCACGCCGCGTGCCTTTGGTGCAAAAAAGCATTGCCGCACTCAAAGCCTGGCTTGCCGCGCGCGCCGCCATCGCCGGCGAAAACGCCCTCTTCACCAACCGCCACGGCGGCCGCTTGAGCCAACGCCAAATCCAAAACCGCCTGCGCCAATGGGCGCTCATCCAAGGCAGCCCGCAACACCTCTCCCCGCACATGCTGCGCCACAGCTACGCCAGCCATTTGCTGCAAGCCGCACAAGACATCCGCGCCGTGCAGGAATTGCTCGGCCACAGCAATTTATCCACCACCCAGATTTACACCAAGCTCGATTTCGACCACTTGGCGAAAATCTACGATGAAGCCCACCCGCGGGCGAAGCGCAAAAAAGAAACAGAATAAATAAAGGCCGTCTGAAAGCATTCGTTTCAGACGGCCTTTGCACAACTGAAATGTGCTGTATCTGCACCAACAGGCATTTGGTTTGAAGCAAACCAAAAAATCATAACACATTGATTTATAGTTTTATTTTATTGATCGACACTTTTGGCATTTTATATCAAAGCAATATCGCTTCAAAGTATAAACCTTAAAAATAGGCCGTCTGAAAAAAGTTTCAGACGGCCTATGCTCAACGCAATCATCAAACGTCAATATTCTGCGCCACCAGTGCATTGCTTTCGATAAATGCACGACGCGGCTCCACTTCGTCGCCCATCAGGGTAACAAACACTTCATCTGCGGCGATGGCGTCTTCAATGCGCACTTTCAACAGGCGGCGCACAGCCGGATCCATGGTGGTTTCCCACAGCTGCTCCGGGTTCATCTCGCCCAAACCCTTATAGCGTTGGATAGACATGCCTTTTTGTGCGCCGGCCATCAGAATGGCCAGTGCTTCTGCAAAGCTTGCCACCGGCTGCTCGGTGTCGCCTTTAAACAATACGGCATCGTCACCGATAAGGCCGTTGAGCATCAATGCGGTTTGCAACAGCGTTTGATAGGCTTTTCCGGCCAAGAATTTCTGCTCGATATAGCTTACCATCACATTGCCGTGCAGCTTGCGGGTGATTTTGATGAAATAGCTGCCATCTTGCCCGTCAACACGCTCAAGCACCACTTCTTTTTCATCCAGCAGCAGGCGCAGCGTGGCGATGCCGGCATCAGCCGACTCGGCGCTGCACAAGTCGATTTCATCGGCATAAATCAGGGCTTGCAACACCAAATCGTCAATCACGCGGCTTTCTTGCTCAACCACGGCTTTGGCCAACAAAAATTGTTTGGCGACTTTGGCCAGCTCTTCGCCTTCCAGCACGCGGCCGTCTGAAACGATGCGGGCTTTATCCAGCGCCAAGCCGAGTAGAAATTGATCTTTTTCCTGCTCGTCTTTCAAATAGCGCTCTTGCTTGCCGTGTTTGGCTTTATACAAAGGCGGCTGGGCGATATAGATATAGCCGCGCTCCACCAGCTCAGGCATTTGGCGGTAGAAAAAAGTGAGCAGCAACGTGCGGATATGCGCGCCGTCCACATCGGCATCGGTCATGATGATGATGCGGTGGTAGCGCAGCTTTGCGGGGTTGAATTCTTCCTTACCGATGCCGGCGCCGAGCGCGGTAATCAGCGTGGCCACTTCCTGACTGGCAAGCATTTTTTCAAAACGGGCTTTTTCCACATTCAGAATTTTGCCCTTAAGCGGCAAAATAGCCTGAAATTTGCGGTCGCGGCCTTGCTTGGCCGAGCCACCGGCGGAGTCGCCCTCGACCAGATACAACTCCGAGAGCGCCGGATCTTTTTCTTGGCAGTCGGCCAGCTTGCCGGGCAAGCCCAAACCGTCCATCACGCCTTTGCGGCGGGTGATTTCACGCGCTTTGCGCGCCGCTTCTCGCGCTCGAGCGGCATCCACGATTTTGCCGGTGATGATTTTGGCTTCTTGCGGATTTTCTTCCAGAAAATCGGTTAAGGCCTGGCTGATCACTTCGTTTACCACCGGGCCTATTTCGCTCGACACCAGTTTGTCTTTGGTTTGCGAAGAAAATTTCGGGTCGGGCAGCTTCACCGACAGCACGCAGGTGAGCCCTTCGCGCATATCGTCGCCGCTGGTATCCACTTTGGCTTTTTTGGCCACTTCGTTGGCTTCGATATACTGATTGATGGTGCGCGTCATCACTTGGCGCAAGGCGGTGAGGTGGGTGCCGCCATCGCGCTGGGGAATATTATTGGTGAAGCATTGCACGCTTTCCTGATAGCTGTCGTTCCACTGCATCGCCACTTCTACGCTCATGCCCTCTTTTTCGCCAAGCGCGTAAAACACTTTTTCGTGCAAGGGGTTTTTTTTGCGGTTCATGTATTGCACAAAGCCGGCCACGCCGCCGCTGAAGGCAAAATCTTCTTCACGCCCGTCGCGCTTATCGACCAATTTGATGCCGACACCGTTATTCAGAAACGACAATTCACGGATGCGTTTGGCCAAAATATCGAAGTGGTATTCCACCAAGCCGAAAGTTTCTTCGCTGGCGAGAAATTGCACTTTGGTGCCTTTTTTGTCGGTGTCGCCCACCACTTTGAGCGGTGCCACGGCTTCGCCGCGCTTGAATTCGACAATATGCTCTTTGCCGTCGCGGTAGATGGTGAGCCGCAGCCAGTCGGACAAGGCATTCACCACCGACACGCCCACGCCGTGCAGGCCGCCGGAGATTTTGTAGCTGTTGTTGTCGAATTTGCCGCCCGCATGCAGGATGGTCATAATCACTTCGGCTGCCGAGCGGCCTTCTTCGGGGTGGATATCGGTGGGAATGCCGCGGCCGTTATCTTGAATGGTGATGGAATTGTCGGCATTGATGGCCACTGAAATGGTGTCGCAATGGCCGGCCAGCGCTTCATCGATGGCATTATCGAGCACCTCAAACACCATATGGTGCAGGCCGGTGCCGTCTTGTGTGTCGCCGATATACATGCCGGGGCGCTTGCGCACGGCATCCAGCCCTTTGAGCACTTTGATGCTGTCGGCGCCATAATTTTGTTGCTGAGTCATAAGAAATCTTTTCTTAATGATTTTAAACGGATTTTTTTCTCACCCATTTAAAAAGCAGGTGAAAAAACACAGGCGGAACACATTTGCAAAATTTCCGCCAAAAGACTGTGTATTATACCTGATTTTGTTGATTTTTTCAGCCTTTATATACACACAAAGGCCGTCTGAAAACCTTTCAGACGGCCTTTGTATTTAAATCACAGCAGCATGGAAACTGCGTTTAAATCCGCATCGGCATCACAATGTATTTGAAATTGGGATTGTTCGGAATGGTAAACAGCGTGGAGCGGTTGGCATCGCCAAAGGCCAGCTGCATATCGTCGGCATGCACATTGCGCAGCACGTCCATCAAATAGCCGATATTGAAGCCCACTTCCAATTCGCCGCCCTGATAAGCGATTTCGAGCTCTTCGCGCGCTTCTTCCTGCTCGTTGTTGCTGCACAATACGCTGAGCAGGCCGGGTTGCAATTGCAGGCGGGCACCGCGGAATTTTTCGTTGGCCAAAATGGCGGCGCGCTCCAGCGCCCCCAAAAGCTGGGTGCGGCCGACCAAGAAAATTTTGTCGTTATCCAACGGAATCACGCGATTGAAATCGGGGAATTTGCCGTCCACCACTTTGCTCACAATCACCGTGTCGTTGCAGCGGAAGCGCACTTGATTGTTGAGCAGCTCCACCGTAATCGGCTCGCTCGGCTGATTGAGCAGCTTGAAAAGCTCCAACACGGTTTTGCGCGGCAGAATCACTTCAGCTTTGGGCAGATCGGCATCGATGGTGGTAGCCGAAAAAGCCAAGCGGTGGCCATCGGTGGCCACCAAGCGCAGCTGGTCGCCCTCCACCTGCATCAGCAAGCCGTTGAGATAATAGCGGATATCCTGCACCGCCATGCTGTATTGCACTTGCGAGAGCATGTTTTTAAACGCTTCTTGCGGCAGCGAAAAAGCGGCGCTCACGTCTTCACCGATGCTCATCAGCGGAAAATCTTCTGCCGGCAGGGTTTGCAGGTTGAAGCGCGATTTGCCTGCTTTAAGCGTGAGGCGGTTTTGCGCCCAATCCAGCGCCACCAGCGAGCCTTCGGGCAGCGCGCGCAAAATATCTTGCAGCTTTTTGGCATTGGTGGTGATGCGGAAATCTTCGGCATCGCTGTGCGGGCCGTGGGTGTTGATTTGAATTTCCAGGTCGGTGGCCAAGATATTGGTTTGGCCGTGCACGCTCTCCAGCAAAACATTGCTCAAAATCGGCAGGGTGTGGCGCCGCTCGACAATGCCGGTAACGGCTTGCAGGGGCTTGAGTAAGGCATCGCGCTCGGCTTGTAAAATCAACA
Organism: Uruburuella suis; assembly: GCF_004341385.1. Lineage (GTDB taxonomy): Bacteria > Pseudomonadota > Gammaproteobacteria > Burkholderiales > Neisseriaceae > Neisseria > Neisseria suis. The sequence continues at coordinate 16,988 of NZ_SLXE01000026.1, read as the reverse complement.
TGGTTATCCCTTCGGCTACATTCAGTTTTGAATCAAAATCAGCAGTTTTTCATAATCTTGGGCGATTTCCGGATCGGCCTCGCGCAATTCGGCAATCACGCGCACACCGTGCATTACCGTGGTGTGGTCGCGGCCGCCGAAGTTGTCGCCGATGGCCGGCAGGCTCAAATTGGTCAGTTCTTTGGTCAGCGCCATCGCCATCTGGCGCGGCCGGGCAATATTGCGCGCCCTTTTCTTGCTGAGTATATCGCTGATTTTGATGCGGTAATATTTGGCCACCGTATCCATAATCAGCTCAACCGTAATCATTTTATACGAGCTGGCCACGATATCTTGCAGCGCTTCGGTGGCCAAATCAATATTAATCGGCTTTTTCAAAAAGCGACTGCGCGCTTCCACCCGTTTAAACGCCCCTTCCAGCTCGCGTACATTGGAGCGGATGTGTTTGGCAATAAAAAAAGCAGCCTGTTCATCCAACACCACGCCGGCGGCTTCGGCTTTTTTTTGCAGAATCGCCACACGCATTTCCAGCTCGGGCGGCTCCAATTCCACCGTCAAGCCCCATGAAAAGCGCGACTTCAGGCGGTCATCCATATCCTCGATTTTGGCGGGCAACACATCGCAAGTGAGGATAAGCTGCTTTTTTTCATTATGGAAGTGATTATACAGATAGAAAAACTCTTCCATCGTGCGATCTTTGCCCTTGATAAACTGAATATCATCGATAATCAGCAAATCATATTGCTTGTATTGCTGCTTGAACACATCATAATTTTTGGTGCGCACGGCATCCAAAAAGCTGCGGATATATTCATCAGAATGCATATAGCGCACTTTGGCGGCAGGATTGTTTTTCAATAATTCGTTGCCCACCGCCTGCACCAAGTGGGTTTTGCCCAAGCCGGTGCTGCCATACAGAAAAAACGGGTTATAACTTTGGCCGGGGTTTTCCGCAATAGATTGCGCGGCCGCGGCCGCCATGCGGTTGCCCTTGCCCTCCACCAGCATCTCAAAAGTATAGTCGGCCGACAAATTGGTTTGCGCATAGCGTTGCGCGGCCAAATCGGCAGCAGCCTCTTTTTTTACTTTGGCATGTTTCTGCCCGGCGGCAGCTTGCGCCTCCTGCTTGCGGCCGCCTTGCTGCTCGGGCAAATGGCGGATGCGGTCGGCCAGAATATCTTGGGCACTTTTAGCCGCTTTGGGCAACGGCATTTGCACCGTTTCCACTTCGGGCAGCGGCACGCTATTACCCATTGCAGCTTGCGCACCTTCATCCGCGGCCATTGCATGGCTTTGACCGCGCCCCACTTTAAACAGCAGCGCCGGCTGATCGGGTGCCAGCTCGGCACGGGCGCGCTCGATGGGCGCAGCAAACTGGTTTTTCAACAGATTGCAGGCAAACTGGCTCTTACCGTAAATCACCCAGGCGCCGTTTTCTTCACCCACCGTCAACGGCGCAATCCAAGTATCAAACTGTTGCGGCGTCATGATTGAGTGGAGGTAGCGCAGGCATTGCGGCCAAAATTCTGCAAGCGTCATATCAAATGCAATTCTTAAAAAGAAACAAACGGCCAAGGCCGCCAAAAACCATTCCCAACAAACCATTCGCCGGTATAGCAGCATGATTTGGCTGTCATTTCAATGAAAGCCACCCGCTGCAAAAGCGATAACACACCAATTGACCGGCGCACATTGCCTCAAGCACCCTGCCGAATGATAGATGTCGGCATACGGCAAAGAATCCGGCCATTATAACCAACTTCACCAGCCACCGCCACGAACATCTTACCGATTCGGCACCGCCCGCATCTTGGCGGTTTTTACGCCAGCCCTTTAAATTGATTAATGATATTGATTGACAAAGCCTGCGATTTGGGGTGTAATTCTCGGTTTGATTTTCAGATAATTTTAGGAAACAACATGAAACGCACTTATCAACCTTCCGTTACCCGCCGCAAACGCACCCACGGCTTCTTGGTTCGCTCGAAAACCCGCGGCGGCCGCGCCGTTTTGGCTGCCCGTCGTGCCAAAGGCCGCAAACGCTTGGCCGTGTAAGGTGAACGCGCGCTTTGGCAAACAGTATCGCTTATTAAAAACGGATGATTTTTCATCCGTTTTTGCATTGCGCAAGCAGCGCAGCCGCCTACTGTTGCAGGTTTTACAATCTGAAAACAACGGCTTTGAGCATGCACGCTTGGGGCTTGTGGTCAGCAAAAAAGCCGCCAAACGCGCCAATGCGCGCAATTATATGAAGCGCGTGATTCGGGAATGGTTCCGCCTGCACCGCCACGAGCTGCCGCCGCATGATTTTGTGGTGCGCGTACGACAGCGTTTCGACCGCAGCAATGCCGCCGATGCGCGCACAGAATTGGCGCAATTGATGCGGGTGAAAAAATGAATATCCCGGCCCGGCTGATGCTGTTGCTGATCCGGTTTTACCAATATGCCATCAGCCCGATGCTGCCGCCACGCTGCCGCTACACCCCCACCTGCTCGCAATATGCGGTGGAAGCCGTGAGCAAACACGGCGCATTCAAAGGCGGCTGGTTGGCACTCAAGCGCATTGCCCGTTGCCATCCTTTTGGCGGCAGCGGGCATGACCCTGTTCCGTAAGCCGCGTTTATCTGTTATTTTATAGCGTTTTAATGAGGCCGTCTGAAAGACACCTCAACCCATTACCACAAGCACCATCAGGAAAAACTATGGATTTCAAACGACTAATGGTTTTTTTCAGCCTTGCGCTGCTGATTCTGCTCGGCTGGGAGCAAATGTTCCCCAGCCCGAAGCCGACTGCCGCACAACAGGCCGCACAAAGCCAACAGCAAACCGCCCCGGCCAATAATACGGCTCAAGAAGCGACGCTCAGCCCCATCACCCCGATCACGGTGACCACCGACACGGTAAAAGCCGTGATTGATGAGAAAAGCGGCGATTTGCGCGCGCTGTATTTGCTGAAATACAACGCCAGCAGCGATGAAGGCAAAGATTTTGTGCTGTTTGACGACAGCAAAGCCTACACCTATGTCGCCCAATCCGACCTGCTCAATGCCAACGGCCAGCTGCTTTTGAAAGATGTGCCGTTTCAAGCGCCGCAAAAGCAATACACGCTCTCCGGCGACCAAGTGGAAGTGCGCCTGAGTGCGCCGGAAACCAACGGCCTGAAAATCGACAAGGTTTACACCTTCAATAAAGGCAGCTATTTAATCAATATCCGCTTCGATATCACCAACCAAAGCGGCCAGCCGGTGAAGCTGGATGCGGCCTACCGCATGCTGCGCGACAGCAGCAAACCCGATGGCGAAGGCTATTTCAACCACACCTACACCGGCCCCGTTCTCTACACACCGAGCGGAAAATTTGAAAAAGTGACCTTCAGCGATTTAGACGATGATTTCAAATCCGGCCGCGACCAAGCCGAATATGTGCGCCGCACCGATTCGGGCTGGGTGGGCATGATTCAGCATTATTTTATGTCGACCTGGATTTTGCAGCCGAAAGACGGCACCAGCGTGTGCACCAACGGCGCTTGTCAAATCGACATCAGCCGCCGTAGCGACAATCTTTATTCAGCAGGCGCCCGTGTGCCGCTGCCTGAAATTGCCGCCGGTGCCACACTGGATTTCCCGATTGAGCTCTATGCCGGTCCGCAAACCACCAGCGTAATCAGCCAAGTGGCCGACAATCTGCAATTGGCCAAAGATTATGGCAAAGTGCATATTTTCGCCTCACCGCTGTTTTGGCTGCTGAACAAGCTGCACGATTATGTCAGCAACTGGGGCTGGGCGATTGTGTTGCTCACCATTATTGTGAAAGCCGTGCTCTATCCGCTCACCAATGCCTCTTACCGCTCGATGGCAAAAATGCGCGCCGTGGCGCCGCGCCTGCAATCACTGAAAGAGAAATACGGCGACGACCGCATGGCGCTGCAACAAGCCATGATGAAGATGTATAAAGATGAAAAAATCAACCCGCTCGGCGGCTGCCTGCCGATGCTGCTGCAAATTCCGGTGTTTATCGGCTTGTATTGGGCGATTTTCACATCGGTAGAGCTGCGCCAAGCGCCGTGGATCGGTTGGATTACCGACCTGAGCCGCCCCGACCCTTGGTTTATCCTGCCGATTATCATGGCCATCACCATGTTTATCCAAACCTCGCTCAACCCGCCGCCAACCGACCCTCTGCAGGCGAAAATGATGAAACTGATGCCGGTGATTTTCTCGGTGATGTTTTTCTTCTTCCCCGCAGGTCTCGTGCTCTACTGGGTGGTCAACAATATTTTGACCATCGCCCAACAATGGTATATCAACAAAACCATTGAAAAACAGCGCAAAAATGGCGTGGTAGTGCCTTAATCTGCATTAAGCAATCACCTAAAAAAGGCCGTCTGAATATTTTTCAGACGGCCTTTTCGCATCATTATGCAGCGGCTTTGTTTCAAGCCGAGCCTCATACCATAAAAATAAAGTAAACAGCCACACAGGTTGAAACGGCATCCTACACAATCCGCACCATTAAAATAAGATTTTATTTCCTTATTTTTCAAACATATAACTAATTTTGCAAAAATCAGCATGCGTATTTTATTTCACAAACCCAAGGCCGTCTGAAACATTTTCAGACGGCCTGTGATATTACAGAAAATACTTTAAGCCCACAAAGCCTGAAAAGCTTTCACCGCAGCGGCCGGATCGGCGGCTTCCGTTACCGCGCGCACCACCGCCAGCGAAGCCGCACCGGCGGCCAGCACTTCGGCAGCGTTGTGCAAATCAATCCCGCCAATGGCCACCACAGGCGTGTTGCCGGCTTGTGCCACATAGCGGCGCAGATTGTCCAGCCCTTGCGGCGCAGTCGGCATTTGCTTGGTGGTGGTCGGAAACACCGCGCCGCTGGCCACATAGCTCGGCCGCACCGCCAGCGCACGATCCAGCTCGGCCACCGAATGCGTGCTCAAGCCCAAACGCAAGCCTGCGCGAGCGATGGCGGCCAAATCGGCATCGTCCATATCTTCCTGCCCCAAATGCACGCCGTAAGCGCCGGCTTCAATGGCTTGCTGCCAATAATCGTTGATAAACAGCTGCGTTTGCGTGCCGGCGCAAGCGGCCACGCAACGCTCGATTTCTGCCCGCAAAGCGGCTCCTTGCAAGGTTTTATTGCGCAATTGCACCGTATCGGCACCTGCTTGCACCATCCGCTCCACCCAATCTGCATCAGGCACCACCGCATAAAAGCGCAAAGGCTGCCGCACCGGTTTAAATGATAATGCTTGCATTGTTTTCCTTTCAGACGGCCTTAGCCGCACAATTTATGTTTCGATTTTAACGCAAAGCGCACACGGCCGCCCGGATACAGCTTTTTTCTTGCCAAACCTGCTGCAAACACCCTTATTGTTGCGACAGCCGTTCAGCCTTGCCGCTATCGCGCCACAAAAGCGCTATTTACAAGGAAATTTTGGTACCTGTCACATATTTATCATCAAAATGGATTAAAATATAAAAAGAATTTTTAAGCTACTTCATATTATCTATACAAGGAAACACCACATGGCTCAGTCCCAATCCACTGCATCCATGACAAAACTGAATTTTATCTTTGCCGCCCTGCTTATCGGCATGGTCGGCTATTTTATCGTTTGGGGCTTGGGCTACACCGGAAATAACCATACTACACTGTTTTTGCTGGCCACTTTATTCGGCGTGTTTATGGCGTTCAACATCGGCGGCAACGATGTGGCCAACTCATTCGGCACCAGCGTGGGCGCGGGCACTTTAACCATTCCGCAAGCCTTGCTGATTGCCGCGATTTTCGAAGTGAGCGGCGCGGTGATTGCCGGCGGCGAAGTGACTGACACCATCCGCAAAGGCCTGATTGATCTAAACGGGATGAATCTCGAGCCAATACAGTTTGTGTATATCATGATGTCTGCCTTGCTGGCAGCCGCGCTGTGGCTGCTGTTTGCCACCAAACGCGGCTGGCCCGTATCCACCACGCATGCCATTATCGGCGGCATTGTCGGCAGCGCGCTGTGCTTGGGCTTTATCAGCGAAGGCGGCGATGCTTTTGCGCTGATCCAATGGCCGAAAATGGCGGAAATCGCCGCTTCGTGGGTGCTTTCTCCCGTGCTTGGCGGCCTGGTTTCTTACTTGCTGTTTAGCCAAATCAAAAAGCATGTGCTCGACTACAACACCAGCGCGGAAGAAAATCTGAAAGCCATCAAGCAAGAGAAAAAAGCCTATAAAGAGCAGCACCGTGCATATTTCGAAGGCTTGAGCGAATCAGAAAAAATCGAATGCGCCTCTGCCATGGCGCGCGATGCACAAATCTACGGCGATGCCGATTTTGACCCGAGCGAGCTGGAATCTTCTTATTATAAAGGCCTTTATGATATCGACCACCGCAAAAGCGGCATCGATGCCTATAAAGCCCTGCATTCCTGGGTACCGATTATTGCTGCCATCGGCGGCATGATGATTTCCTCTATGCTGATTTTCAAAGGTTTGAAAAATCTGCATTTGGGCATGAGCACACTCTCCAGCTTCCTCACCATTTTCATGATCGGCGCCGCCATTTGGATGGCCACCTTTATCTATGCCAAAACCTTAAAACGCAAAGATTTGGGCAAATCCACGTTTTTGATGTTCAGCTGGATGCAGGTATTTACAGCCGCCGGCTTCGCCTTTAGCCACGGCGCCAACGACATTGCCAATGCCATCGGCCCGTTTGCCGCGATTATGGATGTGTTGCGCACCGGCGACATCAACTCGCAATCACCGATTCCGCCCGTGGCCATGCTCACGTTTGGCGTTGCCTTGATTGTGGGCTTGTGGTTTATCGGCAAAGAAGTGATTCAAACCGTGGGCACCAACTTGGCCAAAATGCACCCCTCTTCAGGCTTTACCGCCGAGCTCTCTGCTGCTGCCGTGGTGATGATGGCTTCGTTGATGGGCTTGCCTGTGTCGAGCACCCACATCTTGGTAGGCGCAGTTTTGGGCATCGGCTTGGTCAACCGCAACGCCAACTGGGCGCTGATGAAGCCGATCGGCTTAGCTTGGGTGATTACCCTGCCGGCAGCCGCCAGCCTTGCCGTTATCTGCTTTCTCGGCCTGCGCGCGGTGTTTTAACCTTATCACCCATTTCAATTCATCTGCAAAAAACCGCCTGTTGCCAAGCGCACCGGCGGTTTTTTCATTTATGCCAAACATAAAATAATACCAATTCAAAAAAGTAAGCTAACAAGGCGGCGAGCCGAAGACAGTACAGATAGTACGGCTAGGCGAGACAACGAAGTTAGGTTATTTTTTTGGATTGGTATAAGGCGTAATGCTCATTCAAAAAAAGTAAGCTTACAAGACGGAAGCCTGCGACAGCACAGATAGCACGGCTAGGCGAGCCAACGCAGTTAGCTTATTTTTTCGAATGGGTATGAAACCTTTCAGACGGCCTTTGCCACAGCCTAATCCAACTTACAAATCCGCCGCCACGCGTTTGATTTCGCGCCACAAAGCTTCTTCTTGCCTGGCGATTTCGCGCAGCTTGGCGGCCACTTCTGCATAGCCGCCGCTTTTGGGCTTGCGGCATTGGCGCACGGCCAAGCTGGCAAAGGTGCGCCATTCATCGCCGATAGCGGTCATTTCTGCCGAGCAGCTTTGCAGCTTGGGCGCATTCAGGCGCTCGGCGGCCTGCTCGAGAAAATAAGCGTAGATATAGCGAAAACCCGCGCCACCGGTGCCGATTTCTTCCTGCATGCGCACAATGTGGCCGAGATAAAGCTTGCCATAAGCTTCGTCGGTGCTGCGGGGCAGCGCCTCGATTTTGGCCGCCAGCGTGCCCATGCCGCGCACGCCGGCAAACCACACCGGCGGCAGCATTTGGCGGGCGTTTTTCAACAAAGCCTGCCGGATGATGCCGCGCATGTCCAGCCCGCTTTCAGACGGCATGTGCGCCGCATCCACGCAATACATCAAGCCCTTGGCCGCCAGCGCGCCTTTGGCAAAACGGGCGCGCTGTAAATCTTGGCGGCTGCAGCGCTGCACGTTTTCAAACACCGGGTCGCTGATCAAATAATCATCACCATCGCGGCCATATACCAAAAGATTGTGCGCATTGAAATGAAAACGCATTTCCGCAGGAAAATAAGGCAGCCAATACACCGATGTTTGCAGCCCCACCAGCGCGCCTTCATCCAGCGCCCGATCGAGCGCGGCCATGCCCGCTTCGGGGCGGGCAAATTTCTGCATCTGCAGCCGCAGGCCGAGCGCGCGGCTTGTGCGGCGGATAATGCTTTTGGGCAGCGTGCGGTAGGCAATCAGCGGCATGCCGGCCATTTTCACCAGCGGAATATAGGCAAAGCTAAGCGCCGAAGCGAGGCCGAACACCATGGCTTCGTTGAAATCCAGGCCGTGGTGGCGCAAAAGTGCCGACATCACGCCGCTTTCGCAATGAGCGGTTTGCCGGTGGTTAAAATGCGGTGTGTTCATGGCGGGGTTGGCGGATTTCATCGGGGGTTAATTGGAAAGCTTCGGCATATTTGGCCAGCGTTTTGGCGCTGATTTTGGCAAACACGGCCACGCGGAAATGGCGGCGCAGCTGCCAGCGGAATTGGCCGGTGGCAGCGGCCAGGCTGGCTTCATCGTGGCGGTAGCGCCACATCAGATAATAAAGCGCCGAATGCGTGCCGGCCTGATAAGCCTGCCAAGCCGCTTCGGTTTGCACGTCAAACGCCTGCACCGCCTGCTCGGTGGCAAATGATTCATCATCCCAGCCGCTGCTCTGCCCTGCTACATAATGGCCGTTGCGGGTGGCATACACCACTTTTTTCTGGCCGGCAAAAATTTTGCTGCCGTGCTGGGGAATGTCTTTTTCATCCATTTCAGACGGCCTCGAGCAACATAAAACAAGATGAAAAGCGCCCGCTCTCGGGGATATAGCACAAAATTTTCTCGCCTTTTTGCGCGCGGCCGCTGCGGATAAATTCATCAAGCATGATATAAATCGAAGCCGAGCCGGTGTTGCCTTTTTCGGGCAGATTGGTAAACCATTTCTCAAAGCCCAGCTCAAAGCCCACATTTTTCAGTCCCGCATACACTTTGTCGCGGAAATAGCCCGAAGAATAATGCGGCAGAAACCAAGCCACTTCTTCGGCGTTTAGCGGGTGGCGCGCGCGCGTGTGGTGCAGCGCTTTTTCCACCGTGTAGCCGACAATATGCTCATTGAGCAGCTTCACATCCTGCTTGATGCTCATCAGGCTGTGCGCATCGCAATAGGCTTGCCGGTGCGCTTTCCAGCCGCTGAACACGCCGTTTTGCATTTGGCCGCCGGCATACATGCAGGGCGGCATTTCGTTAGCATACGACACCAGCTCGATCCAATGCACTTTAAACGATGGGCCATCTGAAAGCGGCGCGTTGCTCAAACACACGGCTCCGGCACCATCGGAGAGCATCCAGCGCAGAAAATCTTTTTCAAACGCAATATCGGGCTTGGCATCGGCCAGCTTTTTCACATCGATTTCCGGCTGAAACGCTTCTTTGCGCATAATCGCCGAGGCCGCTTCCGCCGCACAGGCCACAGCGCGGCGGTGCTCGCCGGTGCGCACGGCATGATAGGCATACTTCATCGCCGCCATACCGGCCACACACACACCCGCCGCGCTCAACACCTCATAAGGCGGCGCATCGTGCAAAAGGCCGTGCACCATCACGCCATGCCCGGGCAGAATCTGGTCGGGATAAGACGTGCCGCAGGCCAGCGCGCCCACTTCGTTTTTCGGCAAACCTTGTGCAAACAAAGCCTCCACCGCAGCGGCGGCCAGCTCTGCCGTGGTGTGGGTGGCGGCACGGCTGGCCGGATCGATGGCGTAATGGCGGCTGCGGATGGCGTTTGAGCGCAAAATCATCTGCCGCACACGCGAAGGCGTGTCACCCACCATGCCCAGCACCGCTTCCATTTCATCATTGCCCACCGGCGCATTGGGCAGGAAAGCGGCGCTGTGGGTGAGGTAAACTTCTGATAATGTGTTCATTTTATGGCTCTTGATGCAAAGTTATCATTCGCCCGAAGGCTGGCTGAAATAGACTTTCTGGCGGCGGATTTTATCGGCCAGCAAAGGCGCAAACAAGCGCTTGAGCAGCGCGCTCACCGGCACCACCGTGAGAATAATCGCCACCAAAAACACCACATAAAGCGCCAACACCACACGCCGCAGCAGCGGCGACACCCGCCCTGATGCCATCAGCAATTTGCCCCACAAATAAAAGCTGCGCGCGGCGGCGGTTTCGCTGAAAATCAGCCGCTCGTTGATTGTCACCGCGCCCATGCCACGCAACATCGGCTGATCGCTTTCAGACGGCCTGTGCAAACATTCGGCCACACGCGCGCCGAAGCGGCCGCAATCGGCGATTTCCGCTTCGGCAATGCCCGCTTTGGGCAGCCACTCAGCGCCCTGCTGCTTGCCGGTGAGCAGCCACAAAGGCGTGGTAACAAAGCTCCAGGCGCTACTGCAGGCATCGATTTTCACCACATTATCGATGAGCTTTGCGCCGGCATCGGCCAGCAAGGCTTTCATTTTTTCCTGCGCCATCAACCACATGTTGCGGCAGCCGATCAGCGTCATCACCGAAGCGCCGCGCAAAATCGGCTGCGCGGCCGGATGCTGCACAAAAGCCGTTATCGGCTGCGCAGGCGACAAAAACCACACCGTGTAGGCAATCACCACCAAATCATAGCGCTCATGAGCAAATTGCGGCGCTTCAATCGGCGCCGGCTGCAAATGCACGGTTTCGGGAAAGGTGTTGAAAAAGCGCCAAAAAGGCCAAGGAAAAGGATAAGCCTGCTGCGGCAGGATGGCGCAATATTCCACTTCGGCGCCGCTTTGGCGCAAGGGTGCGGCAAACGCTTCCACCATGCGCGAGAGCTGGCCGGTTTGGGAATAGTAAACGATGAGCACTTTGGGCGCGTGCGTGTGTTCGGCGTTCATATTGCATACATTTGTTAAAATTTGTTGCGATTATACCCGAAGCCACGCCCAATCCCGCTGCAAATTTTCAGACGGCCTGGAATGAAGATTCAAGGCCGTCTGAAAAATCGCAGCATCGTTCAATAAAACCCGGCCTCGCCTTCGGGCCGCGTTTTGAAGCGCTTGTGCAGCCAGAAATATTGCGCCGGCTGCTCGCGCACACGCGCTTCGATAAAGTCGTTCATGCGCTGTGTGTCGACGGCGGCATCGTTGCCGGGGAAATGTTCCCAAGCCGGATAAAAGCGCAGGCTCACCGTGTTGTCGGCTTCGCGGGTGGGAATGGCGGGTATCACTTTGGCGCCGGTCATCGCGGCGATGCGGCTCAAGCCGGCAATGGTGGCGGTGGGAATGCCGAAAAAGTCCACAAAAATCGAATCGGCGCGGCCGAAATCCTGGTCGGGCAGATAAAGAAACGGCGCATCGCTTTTGCGCAAATGCTTGATAATCGCGCGCAAGCCTTCGGTGCGGCCGATGAGAAACACATTATTGTAGCGGTGGCGGCCTTTTAAAATCTGCTCGTCCATGGCTTTATTTTTCTGATGCGAATACATGCTCACCAGCGGCACATCTTGATTGAGCGTGTACACCGCCATTTCAAAAGCGGTGAAATGCGGGTAGAGCAAAATCACTTTTTCGCCCACAGCCAGCGCCTCATCGAGATAATGTTTATCCTGATAGCGCACCAGCTTTTTCAAGCGGGCCGCATCTGCATACCAATAAAGCCCGTATTCGCACAATAATTTGGCCATGTGCTGAAAATGGCGCTTGAGCACTTTTTTGCGCTCGGCTTCATTCCATTCGGGATAACACAGGCGCAGATTCACCTCGCCCACTCTGCGGCGCGGCGCCACAGCATAATAAGCCAGCGTGCCGATAAAATCGGCCAGCTTGTGGATGGCGGCAAAAGGCAGCAGCTGAATCAGATAAAGAATAAAAAAGGCAAATTTCATAAGCAACTTTTCAGACGGCCTGACATATCAGCGGCTTATTATAGATGAACTTAAGGCCGTCTGAACAATCCGCCTCAAAATGCGCCTTTCAGACGGCCTCAATCAAACTGCGCACGCCGATAAACACCAACACCAAGCCAAACCCTGCCGACATCAAGCGGCGGCAGAGCGGCGCGGCCAAATATTTGCGGGCGGCATGGGCGGCAAAGGTATAAGCCGCCATCACCGCCGCCACCGCCAACACAAACCATGCCGACAACACCAGCAGCTGCCCCTGCGGCCCGATAGCAGCGGAATCGCGCACGAATTGGGGCAGAAAAGCCAGCAGAAAAATAATCGTTTTCGGATTGATGAGCGTGATGAAAAAGCCTTCTTTCGCCGCTGCCACCTGCCGGCCTGTATCAACTTTCAAGCCGCCGGGAAAACGGCGCGCATCCGCCAACGTGCGCAGCCCCAAATAAAGCAGATAGAGCGCCGCCGCTATATTCAACACCGCCACCAGCCGCGGCGATGCGGCCATGATTTCGCCCAAACCGATGCACACCAGCAGCAGTAAAACCACATCAGCGAGCAAAATGCCCGCTGTCACCTTTATGCCCTGCTGCCAGCCGCCGGCCACCGCACTCTGTATGGTCAGCATCATGGCAGGGCCCGGCAGCGCAGCCACCATGATGCTGGCCAGCAGGAAATAAAACATCAGGCTTAAGCTCATTTATCATTTCCTTTAAAACAGATAAATGCAAAACAAATAAATGAAGATCTTTGCACAACTTCCTTTCCGTCGCTCCTGTGCAGGCAGAAGCCCAGCCTGAGGCGCAGCTTCAGTTGTCGAGCAGGTAGCCGCCATCAAAATATGATGAATCAATTATTTGATGTTATAGTGGAATACAAGAAAAAGTGATACAAAACTACGCTCTATAACGGAGTAGCTTGGGTTGAAAACCCAACGTTTCAGACGGCCTGTGGGCTTGTTGGGTTTTCAACCCAAGCTACTCCGTTATGCCACTTTATTTGTGTGAGACAAGCAAAGCGCTGCTCTGCACTGGGCGCCCGCCTGCGCGGGTGCGGCAGCTATCTGGTTTTGCAAAGTTCTCAAATGGCCTGTTTAAATCTTGTTTAAAATCTGCATGGTTTCCGAATGCTGCGCTTTCACACATTCCGTATCCGTTATGAAAACGATGAATACCGGCGCTGCGCAGGTCGGATGCTTGAATCCGGCCTGCGGCGGCCAAACATAATCATCATATTTTGTGTCCGCTAAAAAATCAACTCATTAACATCATTTCAATAATAGATTCAAAAAATAATTCGGATAAAAGGCCGTCTGAAATATTTCAGACGGCCTCTAACATTTAAATTATTTTTAATTTACAAAGCCTTGCTCCATCAACCAGGCCGACATGCCGGCTTTCATATAATGGTTTTTGTGCGCCATCATGCAAACCAAGTCCCACTTTTCAGACGGCCTACGCTATTGCCCGCACCAGCCCCGCTAAAAAGCCTTCTCCACGCTCACAAACCATTGCGCGCTCGAGCGCGAATAAAAGCTCGGCATATTGCTGTCGATTTTCAGATAGCGGAAATTCAGCTTCGGCACCAAGCCTTGCCAAGCCAATTTATTGTGCCACAGCGCCGCGCCGGCGTGATATTCCTTGTCGCGGCGCGGGTAGCCGTAGAAATCGTTATCCGCTTCAAAATCGCGCAACACATAGCGCAGATTGGTGCGCGCGCCCCAATTTTTGCCGGCATACACCGCGCCGATGCGGCCGCCCTTGCGCTCGGAAGATTCGGCCTTGTCGCGCGTGTGGTCGCGGCTGTAATCCGCGCCGCCAAAGAGCAGCCATTGCGGTGCAGCCTGCCAAATCAGCGTGCCCGAAAGCTGGTTGAACGCACCATTATGGCGCTTGGCCACCTCTTCTTCGGCATAGCGGCGCTGCATATGCGTGTAGGCGGCCGAAGCCTGCCAGCGTGCATTCAGGCGGCGGCTGTAATCGAGCGTGGCGCCGAATTGGCGGCTGTAGCGCGCGCTGCCGAGCCAGTTTTGCTCCACAAAAGGCGCCACGCCCGCATTTTGGTGGAAATCTCGCCAACGGTAAGCGCCGCCCAAGCGCAGGCTTTGCTCGTTATAAGCCTGGTTATCCCAATAATGCACGCCGTCAAAGCCCGCATCTGCGCCGATAAAATGATTGCCGTCCACATTCATTTCGCGCCCCAGCCCCACGCCGTAGCGCAAACCGTGTGCCGATTGCGGCAGCGATTCTTCGTTTTTCACAAAGCGCACGCCATTGAGCACAATATCGCGTTCGGCCGAAGCATTGTTCACATTATCGGTTTGCTCGTATTGTAGATTGATTTGCGGCTGCCAGCGCTGCTGCCGCGCAATTTCCGCCTGATAGCGCTCAACCAGCTGCTGCATCGGCTCTGCCAGATCAGGCTTGGCACGCGCAAGCTCGGCATCGGCTTCGCGGTATTGGCGGTTTTCAAATAGCATTACGCCCAAATCAAAGCGCGGGTAAGCCAAATCGGGCTGCTGCGCCAAAATGCCGCGATAAAGCGCAATCGCCTCGGGATAGCGCTGCTGCGAACGCAGCCATGCCCCGCGCGCATAATCATAAAGCACCGCATCATAGCCCTCGGCCTGCGGATAAAGCGCCAGCAATTCGGCCAGCAAATCCCATTGCTGCGCCATCAAGGCCCGATTAATCAGCGCCGTGGCCAGCGCCGCATTGCCGCGCACTTCTTCCGCACTCAAAGCCGTCGCCGGCTTTTGCTGCTGCAAAGCCGGCGGCTTCAATAAGTTTTCAGACGGCTTGGGCGGCTCGGTTTGCTCGAAAAACACCGGCTCGGGAATGACTGAATCCGGCAGCGGTAAGGGCGCATCAGCGGCATAAACCGGAAAAACCGCAAGCGCCAGCCACCATGCCGGCTTTTGCCCCTTAATATTGAGTTTATACATTTTGAATATTGTTCTGATTAAATAAGGCCGTCTGAAATATTATATCTTTCAGACGGCCTGAGCAGTTAGAAAAGCTTATTTGATGATTTCGCCGCGCTGTCCGCCGAAACCGATTTTGCCATCATTTCCAACATTGTCAAACAATGCAGAGCCTGCTATTTCCTCTGCCTTCGGACCGAACAAGCCGAGTGAATATTTGCCATTCACATAACCCCATGCACTATCCCCAGCCTGCGCAACTCCGGCAATACTCATAAGTGATTGACCGCCTACATTGATTTTCGCCAATTTCCCTTCCAGCAACCCAATCGAACCGGCTGCTAAAATATCGGCTGAAGCATTACTGTTGCTCAAACCGCTAATCATGCCTGAACCTGTGCGGCTGCCAAAATTAATCGTATAACTCAGATCACCTAATACATCGGCTGCATTCATCGCCTTACCGAGATAAGTGGCCGAACCCAACGTTGGAAGAGCATGCTCTTGGGTGGCTAAACCTGCAATTTCAGTGATGTCAAAGGTTTTATTTGAGCTGCTATAAACAGAAGAACCGTTATAACGCGTTAAATCATTTGCTTCACCCCCACCAATCACAATTGAATAAGGTTGATTGTAGAGCTTTTCATAGCTATAGCTTTTTCTTTCTTCACCATATTTGCTGACAACACCATTTACTATAGATGTAGAAACTGAAGAGGCAGAAGCCACGCCGCCATTTCGTTGAGAAAAGCCCTCAGAAAAATAATCACCTTTTGCATTTATCGCCTCATCGCGAATAAAGCTGGCCAATGCAACATCAATATCATTATTTGCCACATTTGTATGATTAGTCGCGAATGATTGAGCCAGCTCATTACTTAAACCCGCCTCATGAGCCAACTTAACCAATTCAACTTTTTTGGCGGCTATCCGTTCAGCTTCTTCCGCTGCAGCTTTTTCAGCGGCAATACGTTCGGCTTCTAAACGGGCTGCTTCTTCTGCCGCAGCTTTTTCGGCGGCGGCTTTTTCGGCGGCGGCTTTTTCGGCAGCGGCTTTTTCAGCAGCAGCTTTCTCGGCGGCGGCTTTTTCAGCAGCAGCTTTTTCAGCAGCGGCTTTCTCGGTAGCGGCTTTTTCAGCAGCAGCTTTCTCAGCAGCAGCTTTCTCAGCAGCAGCTTTCTCAGCAGCAGCTTTCTCAGCAGCAGCTTTCTCAGCAGCAGCTTTTTCGGCGGCGGCTTTTTCAGCAGCAGCTTTTTCAGCAGCAGCTTTCTCGGCGGCGGCTTTTTCAGCAGCAACTTTTTCGGCAGCGGCTTTTTCCGTTTCAGTTTGTTCAACTGTCGTATTACTGTTTGGCTTCACCACCCCTGATGTGCCGCTACTGCCGCACGCACTCAGGCTTAACGCAATCACGGTTAATGCTCCGATTGTTTTTAAAGACATTTTTAGTTCCCTTGTTTAAAGATTTAAGCTTTATTTACACTACCTGACAAGCACTCACATTATCAATTATTTAATTTATTATTTCAAGCAAATGATTACGAAATGTCGATGCGGCTATTGATAATGCCTTCATGCATTCCAACCAAGATAAATCCGAATTCAGCAAAAGGCTGCGCTTTGCGCTTGAGCAGGCAGGCATGGCTGCGCTTTCTACCGGTGATTTGGCCAACCGCTTTAATCTGCGCCACCCGAATAAATCGGTTACGCCGCAAGCTGTGCACAATTGGCTGATCGGGCAATCTATTCCTACGGCGGATAAAATCGACACTTTGGCCAAATGGCTGGGCAGCACACCGGAATGGTTGCGCCACGGGCGTATGTCTCACGGGGATGGGGCTTTAGCGCAGGAAGAGCTTTTGCTGTTGCAGCTGTTTCGTGACTTGTCGCCGGAAAAACAAAAAGCTTTGCTGATGATGTTGCATGAATTCCGTTGAATACCCATGAAAAATGCCCCAACAAAGGGGCTTTTTGTATTTATCAAAACAGGCCGTCTGAAAGCGTGAACTGCACCCCAAAAGTTGGACACCCCCATCCAACCCATAAAGGTGCAGTTTTCTTATGAACAAATATACCGTAGACTTCAAATACCAAGCCG
>NZ_SLXE01000025.1 GCF_004341385.1 Uruburuella suis | reverse complement strand
GTAAGTACTGTGCGCCAACTCGGCCAGGATTTTTTTACGGATATGAAGTGGATAGGTCATGATATTTGTGTAAGTTTTTTAGGCATTCTACTATAGTTGTACTGTCTGCGGCTCGCCGCCTTGTTAGCTTACTTTTTTGAATTGGTATAACTGTACGCATGCGACAGATATCCTCAATAATAATCAAAAGCGGCCGAGACCTTTTCAAAACGCTCTTTCCGCCGCGCCTGCGCAGGCAGGGAGCCAGCCTGAAGCGCAGCTTCAGTTGTTTGACAGGTAGCCGACATCAAGACAGGAACAATCAAGTCTTTTGATAGAGAATTGATTATTTTCAGAAAAGTGTGAGATAAGCAAAGCGCTGCTTTGCACTGGGCACCCGCCTGCGCGGGTGCGACTGATATCTGGTTTTGCAAAAGCTATGAAGGCCGTCTGAAACATTTTTCAGACGGCCTTCATTCGGAAGGTGAAACTTATTTGATTTGGCTGCCAATCACGCCGCCCAATGCAGCGCCGCCCAAGGTCGAGCCGGTGTCGCCTCCGAGCAGGTTGCCGGCCACGCCGCCCACCACTGCGCCGGTGGCGGTGTTGCGCTGAGAAGTGGTCATGCTGCCGCAAGCGCTCAGAGTGGCGGCAATGGCCAGCAGGGCAAAGGTTTTTGTTATGGTGGATTTCATGTTAATGCTCCTGATATTTTCAGTGGTTTATCGAAAACAACATGTTTTCAAGTATGGCACATTTCGCCTGAAATGCGTATATTGACGAGCGTAAAGACGTTTAAAAGCTAATAAAAGTTCCGGTCAAAATTTGCAAAGGAAATGAGATGAGTGCTTATGCCGTTGCCCATATTATTCATTTGTTCTGCGCGATTGCCTTTGTGGGCGGCGTGTTTTTCGAAACCTTGGTGCTCTCGGTGCTGCACACCAAACGGGTGTCGCGCGAGGGGCGGCGCGAGGCGGAAAAAGCGCTCTCTTATCGTGCGCCCAAAGTGATGCCGTGGATTGTGGCCGGCTTGTTTGGCTCGGGGCTTTTTATGGCGCATCGCTATGCGGAGGTGTTTGCCGACCCGCTGGCCACATCGTTCGGCACGCAGCTGGTGTTGAAAGTGGTGCTGGCTTTCAGCGTGTTGGCGCATTTTGTGATTGCGGTGGTGAAAATGCGGCGCGGCACACTCACGGCGGCTTGGTCTAAATATATCCACGCGGCGGTGTTGGTGCAGATGATTTTGATTGTGCTGCTGGCCAAAACCATGTTTTATGTGAGCTGGTAAAAGGCGGGCTGTCATCAAGGTAAAATCAAGCCGGCAGGTTTTTGATTTGATAGGGTTAATCCGGCGGTGCTGCGTTTGTTGGTTTTCCTGATAATGTAAATATGTTTTAATATGGCCAGATTGTTGTCAATGCGCAGCCGTTTTTAAAATAAAAATGGCACATCATAATAATAATCAGCTCAGGAAACAGTGGTTTATGTCGGCGTTATTAAAGCAATTGGGAGAAACCATTCGGCAGCAGCGCTTGTCGTTGCAGCCGCAAGATGTCGGCCTGCCCGCCGCCGGCCGCCGCCGCGGCGGCTTGAGCCAGCAGGAGGTGGCGGTGTTGAGCGGGGTGAGCACGCGTTGGTTGGCGCGCTTGGAGCAGGGCCAGTTTAAAGCGGCCGACACCGAGCTTTTCCGGCGGGTGTTGAATATCTTGTGTTTCAGCACGCAAGAGCAGGAGCGGCTGCTGCGCCAGGCGGGCTGGCAGCCGGAATATTGGAGCGAGGTGTCGCAACAGCAGCTGCAAAATCACCTGCAAAAATTGCTCGACGGCATGGATTATCCGGCTTATGTGGTGGATCATTTGTGGAACCGGGTGCGCTGGAACAAACCGGCCGCGCGCCTGTTTACCCACTGGCTGGGCAAGCAGGTGCAATACACCAATTTTATCGATTATCTGCTGCTCGACCCGCACAGCCGCCTGTTTATCCTGCATTGGGAAAAACATGTGGTGCTGTGGCTGGGGCGCTTTTTCAATAAAATCCAACCTTATCTGGATAACGAAAGCGTGGCGCAGTTTGTGGCCGAACGCTGCGGCAAAAGCCCGGTGTTTGAGCGGCTTTACCACAAACGGCGGCAACAGCGCGGCCACAAGCTGGGCATGCGTTATGTGTTTCGCACCGGCAAAGGCGAGCGCGCGTTTAACCGCATGGCTTTTCCCGTGCAGGGCAGTAGCGGCTGGCAGCTGATTGTGTGGCTGCCGGTGCCGGTGAAAAAAGCGCCGGCGGCGGAAGAAGTTGCGGTAGCACATGCAGCGGATGCCGCTGTTTCGGTGGCGGCGCATGAGTCGGCTGCCGATTGAATCAAGGCCGTCTGAAGCTTTCATTCCTATTCAAATAAATAAGCTATTCTAAATATGATATGCACAAAGGCCGTCTGAAAACCTTTCAGACGGCCTTTGCTTTATTTTTCAAGTGTTATGTTTGGAAAATAAAAGATTGTCGGCGGCCCGCCACCTTGTAAGCTTACTTTTTTGAATGGGCATGAAAGCTTCAGACGGCCTGGTTTCGGTTTGTAAAACGGATATGCTACAATGCGCGGCTAAGCAACTGATAATCAAGGAACCTGAATGGAACATGCTTCCGTAGGCTCGCCGTTATTTTACGGCGTGTTTTTTATTGCCATTTTGGTGATGATCGGCATCGATATGTTGTCGCTCAAGAAAACCGGCGTGCACAAAGTGAGCGTGAAAGAGGCGCTGATTTGGAGCCTGGTGTGGGTAGGCGTGTCGTGTGCGTTTGGCGGCTGGCTCTATTGGGAGCTGGGGCACAATCAGGCTTACGGCCATGCCGTGGCCTCGCAAAAAGTGCTGGAATTTTTCACCGGCTATGTGTTGGAAAAATCGCTGGCGGTGGATAATATCTTTGTGTTTTTAATGATATTTTCTTATTTCAAAGTGCCGCCGCAATATCAGCACCGGGTGCTGCTCTATGGTGTGCTCGGCGCGATTGTGCTGCGGGCGGTGATGATTTTTATCGGCGCGGCGCTGGTGCGCGAATTTGAGTGGATTCTGTATATTTTCGGTGCGTTTCTGCTCTACACCGGCGTGAAGATGTTCCGCCACCACGATGATGATGCGGAAGATTTATCCGACAATAAAATACTCAATTGGCTGAAAAAACGCATTCACGTGAGTCAGAATTTCGATAAAGAGAAATTTTTCACCATTGAAAACGGCAAACGCGTGGCCACGCCGTTGTTGCTGGTGTTGGTGATGGTGGAGCTGAGCGATGTGGTGTTTGCGGTGGACAGCATTCCCGCTGTGTTTGCGGTAACTACCGACCCTTTTATTGTGCTCACTTCAAATATTTTCGCCGTGTTGGGCTTGCGGGCCATGTATTTCCTGTTGGCCGATGTTGCCGACCGCTTTGTGTTTTTGAAATACGGGCTGGCGTTTATTTTGAGCTTTATCGGTATCAAAATGCTGATTATGAAATGGGTGCACATCCCGGTGGCCGGCTCGCTGGCGGTGGTGTTTGGCGCGCTGGGCGTGTCGATTGCCATTTCGCTGTTGTATAACCGCAAAAAGCAAGGCTGAGCATTACTGACTGACAAAAAGGCCGTCTGAAACTTTTGCTTTCAGACGGCCTTTTGGTTGGATGAAAAAGTGCGTGCGTACCGATATAGTGAAATCAAAGAAAAAAGGATACAAAAATAAGAAATTTCAAATCGTGTATAGGGTGTGTGGCGCAGCCACGCACGCGCTTTCTGTATAAGTTTTTCATTCATTCCGTTATAGTGGAACGAATGCAAAACTTATACAACGTAGCAAGTCACAGCGGCGTAGGTTGGGTTTGCAACCCAACCTACTCGTTGTGGCACTTTTTTAAGCATTTCACTATAAAAACAACGGGATTTAAGTTTTCAAAGGCCGTCTGAAACTTTTTCAGACGGCCTTTGCATTCATACAATAATGGTTAATTGATTTGAATGGGTATTATTCTTTAATAAAGGTTACGCCGCTCAAATGTGACGACAAAATCGCGTTGCGGATGGCGCTGAGCGCTTGCGGGCGCACGAAGTTGCGGCGGTAGGCCAGCACCACGCGGCGGTGCGGCACAGCGCCTTCAAACGGGATAATGCTGAAGAGCATGTGGTCGTTTTCGGTGAGCGCGGTGGCCGGCAACACGCTGATGCTCAGGCCGCTGGCCACCATGTGGCGGATGGTGTTGATGGAGCTGCCCTGCAAGGTGTTGGTGAGGCCGATAATTTTTTGCTTCGAGGCCAATTCGGAGCAGCTGTCGAGCACCTGATCGCGCATGCAGTTGCCCTCGGTGAGCAGCAACACTTGCTCTTCGGCCAAGCATTGCGGCGTAACCGCATCCAGCTCTTCAAAATGATGCCCTTTGGGTACAATCACGAAAAACGGCTCGTCGTATAAAGGCAGCGTGACCACGCCCGGCTCTTGATAAGGCTCGGCCACCACCACTGCATCCAAATCGCCGCGTTTGAGCATTTCGGTGAGCGTGTCGGTGTAGTTTTCTTCCAGCATCAGCGGCATTTTCGGCGCTTCGCTGCGCAGCGACATAATCAGCTTGGGCAAAAGATAGGGCGCCACGGTGAAAATCAGGCCCAGCTTAAACGGGCCTTCTAGTTCGTTTTGCTCTTCTGTGGCCAAATGCCTGATAAGATCGGCTTCTTCCAACACGCGGCGGGCTTGTGCCACAATGCGCTCGCCCGCATCGGTGGTGATGATTTCATTACTGCTGCGGTCAAACAACGACACCGCCAGCTCTTCTTCCAGCTTTTTGATGGCGATAGAGAGCGTGGGCTGGCTGACAAAGCAGCGTTGGGCGGCGCGGCCGAAATGGCGCTCCTGAGCCACGGCCACGATATAGCGCAATTCGGTCAGCGTCATGGCATCAGGCCTTTTTTTGGGTTTCCGGCAGCGTGATGTTGAGCTCCAGCACGTCCACACCGTCTTGCGTTTCTTGGGAAATGCGGATGTCGTCGAGCGATACATGCACATATTTCGACAACACTTCCAGCAATTCTTTTTGCAGCGTGGGCAGATAATCGGGCGCTTGCGCTTTCACGCGCTCTTGCGCGATGATGATTTGCAGGCGGTCGCGTGCCACTTCGGCGGTTTTTTGTTTTTTACCAAACAGCAATTCAATCAAAGACATGGCTTAACCTCCAAACAGCTTTTTGAAGAAGCCTTTTTTCTCGGCATCCAGGAAACGCATTTCGCGGTTTTCGCCCAGCAGGCGGGCAATCACGTCTTTATAGGCTTCGGCTGCGATGGCGTCGCCTTGATGGATAACGGGCGAGCCGGCGTTGGAAGCTTGCAGCACGTTTTGCGATTCGGGAATCACGCCGATAAGCGGAATGCGCAAAATATCGCAAATATCCTGCACCGAGAGCATCTCGCCTTTTTCCACGCGCTCGGGCGAATAGCGGGTGATGAGCAGATATTCTTTCACCGCTTCGCCTTGTTCGGCTTTGCGGCTCTTACTTTGCAAAATGCCCAAAATGCGGTCGGAATCGCGCACGCTCGACACTTCGGGGTTGGTGGTGACAATGGCTTCGTCGGCAAAATAAAGCGCCATCAGCGCGCCTTGTTCGATGCCGGCGGGCGAATCGCAAATCACATATTCAAAGCCCATTTCTTCGGTGAGGGTGTTGAGCACTTTTTCTACGCCTTCGCGCGAAAGCGCATCTTTGTCGCGCGTTTGCGAGGCGGGCAGAATAAAGAGGTTGTCGCAGTGTTTGTCTTTAATCAGCGCCTGATTCAGCGAAGCTTCGCCCTGAATCACGTTAATCAGGTCATACACCACGCGGCGCTCGCAGCCCATAATCAAATCCAGGTTGCGCAAGCCCACGTCGAAATCGATAACGGCGGTTTTGTGGCCGCGCAAGGCGAGGCCGGTTGCAATGCTGGCGCTGGTGGTGGTTTTGCCCACACCGCCTTTGCCTGAGGTGATTACAATGATTTTTGCCACGATGTTTCCTTTTGCTGATTCAAATTGACTTTATTGCAGTGAAATGAAGAATGAAGGTGATACAAGGCAGGCAGTGCAGAGATACAGCAAGGCGCTGCAACGCTGTAGCACTTTAAGTTATCCATTTCACTCTATTTATTCGGCATCGATGGCGCCGATAACCAAACGCTCGTCTTGCAGCGACACCTGCACCGGTTTTTTATGCAGGTGCGCCGGCAGATCTTGCTCGAAATTGCGGTAGATACCGGCCACCGACACCAATTCGGCCTGCATCGAATGAATGAAAATGCGCGCCTGGCGGTTGCCCGCGGCGCCGGCCAGCGCGCGCCCGCGCATGGGGCCGTAAACATGGATGTTGCCGTCGGCAATGATTTCCGCGCCTTCGCTGACCATGCCGGTCACAATCAGATCGGCATTCTCGGCATACACTTGCTGGCCGGTGCGGATGGGGGTGTTGACAAACACGGTGGGCTGGCTGATTACCTGTGCCTGCACCGGAGCGGGTGCCGGCGGCTCGATTACGGATTTGAGCTGGCTCTCTGCGGTGGTTTTGTCGGCGGGGCTGAAGGCCAAATGGGCTGCGGCGGCATAAGGTGCCCAAG
The DNA here is from genome assembly GCF_004341385.1 of Uruburuella suis. Lineage (GTDB taxonomy): Bacteria > Pseudomonadota > Gammaproteobacteria > Burkholderiales > Neisseriaceae > Neisseria > Neisseria suis. The sequence continues at coordinate 35,353 of NZ_SLXE01000025.1, read as the reverse complement.
CTTCATCGCTGTGGCGCAAGCCGATGATTTGCAGGCCGTGGCGGGCAAACAGGGAGGCCACGGTGGCAATATCGAGCGCTTCGGGGCGGCTGAAATCTTGCACGTCAAGCAAAAAAGGCATGCTGGAAAGCTCTTGATATTGGCCGATGCGCTGTTGCAGATGGGCTTCCAGCTCTGCGCTGTCGGCGGTGTGCAGTTGCACCGCCAGCGCATCCAAGCGCGCCGATTTCACTTCAAAAGCCGGTTTCATACTGTGTTGTTACCATAAAAAAATTTAATAGGCGAAGTTTACCGTGTTAATCTAGTCTATTCAACACAGAGGCCGTCTGAAATGCAAAAAACCTTTCATATCATCGGCGCAGGCAAAGTGGGGCACACGCTCGCGCTGCTTTTGCAGCAGCAAGGCTGGAAGCTGGCGGCGGTGGTGAGCCGCAGCGGCCGGGCATTATGGGCAGACTGTTGCGGCGGCAGAATGGTTCCTTGCATTGCCGATTTGCCGCGCGCCGATGTGCTGATTATTAGCACACCTGATGATGCGATTGCGGCAGCTGCCCAAGAGGCGGCCGCTTTGCCGTGGCTGCACGGGGGCGTGTTGGCGCTGCATTTGAGCGGGGCGAAAAGTGCGGCGGCGCTGGATGCGTTGGCCGCGCGCGGAGTGCGCACCGGCAGCCTGCATCCGGTGTTTGCTTTTGCCGATGTGGCGGCGGCCGTGCGCACGCTGCCCGGCCGATTGTGTGCGCTGGAAGCACCCGATGCGGCGGCTTTGGCCGGCTTGCGGGAAGTGGCGGCGGCTTTGGGGCTGCGGGCGTTTGAGATGCCGTCTGAACAAAAAGCGCGCTATCATGCCGCGCTCTCTGCAGCTTCTAATTTTTCGGTGGCGCTGGCCGCTTATGCGCAAAACCTGCTGCAACCGCTGGCGCTGCCCGAAGCCTTGTCGCGCGAGTTGGTGGTGAATCTGATGCGGCAAAGTGTAGAGAACGTGGCTGCCATGCCGCCGGCCGCCGCGCTCACCGGGCCGATTGTGCGCGGTGATGAAGGCACCGTGGCCGCGCATTTGGCGGCTTTGTCGGCGGTCGAGCGCGAAGCTTACGTCGCTTGGGCGCGGCAAACCTTGATATTGGCAGCGGCGCGGCTGGATGAAGAGGCGTATGCGCGGGTGGAAAAAGTGCTGGCGTGCGGTGAAGTGGCGCAGGATTGAGCTGGTGCGGGCAGGCTGATATTGGGAGACATGAGGCCGTCTGAAAGCTTTTCAGACGGCCTTTGCGTGTCCGTATGATTGATTACGGGCGGGTTATATCCATTCGAAAAAATAACCTAACTGCGTTGGCTCGCCTAGCCGTACTATAGTGAAATGCAAGAAAAAGTTATACGAACTGCATTCTGAAACAGCGTAGGTTGGGTTGCCAAACCCAACGTTTCAGAGGGCTTGTGGATTTGTTGGGTTTTCAACCCAACCTACCCGCCGTATCACTTTTTTATGCATTTCACTCTAGTTGTACTGTCGCAGGCTCGCCGCCTTGTTATACCAATCCAAAAAAATAACCTAACTGCGTTGGCTCGCCTAGCCGTACTATCTGTACTGTCTTCGGCTCGCCGCCTTGTTAGCTTACTTTTTTGAATTGGTATTATCTTATTTTTTCGAATGGGTATTATTTAAATTGATGTGATGTAAATCCCTACCGCTTCTGCCAAACAACAGGCCGTCTGAAAACCTTTTCACGTTTTCAGACGGCCTGTTGTAATGCGCTTAAATCAATTCAATAAACGGGCTTAACGTTTCCCGCCAAAGCCGATTTCAAAATCCTGCGCTGCTGTTGTCGAACCCGGATTGCCGGGGCGGGTTAACTCGACCATGCCCGCGATTTCATTGGCTTTGGGGCCGAAAAAGCCCAGCCCGTATTTTCCTGCACCCAATTTTGCAGAAGCGGCGTCGCCGCTGATGCCCATGCCTTTAAATCCCGGTTCGTTAATCGCCGCAATGGGGGCGTTTTGGAGGGTAATCGTGCCTGCCTCGGATAAGCCGGTGATGCTGCCTTGGCCGCGGCGGCGTGAAAAATCAACCGTATAGGTGAGCGCGCCGGTTTCGCTTTGGTTAAAAGCTTGGCCTTTGTAGGTGTAGTTTCCGCTGTTTGGCAAGGCGGTACTGGGCGTGGCCTCTCCTTGTATGCTGCTAATGGAAAATTTATCAACTAATTTAGTCCAGGTGGGGTTGTTCTGATCAGATAGATTGCGTATGTAACTCCCCAATACGACAGAATAGGCTTGTTTATAAAGATGAATATTGCCATCAAGCGATTCGCGGTAATCGCCATTGCTGTCTTTGTACACAATGCTGCTGGATTTAAACGGCTCAACCGACAGCCCTTGCGGATAAGCGGAAATATCAACTTTATCACCGCCACGATAGCTTTTCCCCTTGATTTCAAGGCGGTAATCATTATCGTCATTCGGTATTTGTACATAGCGGTAGCCGTTGCCGCCGGCAGACGGGTTGTCGGGCGTGGGGGTGGCACCGCTGGAGAGCCCTGAGCTGCCGCCCCCGCCACCACAGGCGGCAAGGGCAAAAATGATGGTTGCGGCCGGCATAATGGATAAACGGGACATAATGTTTCCTTAGTTGATTCAATTGAATGATTGAATGGGTTTATGCTTTACGTCACAAAGGGTGAATAAATTTGAATGTTTAACCTGTTTTTGCAGGGAAATTATAACATTATTTACCAGCCTTGCCGGCATTGCTGCTTTTAAGTTTCTTTGGCAAACACCACATATTTGCCCTCAAATTCCGCCGCCAAAACGCCCTTGCTGTATAAGCGGCAGGTCAGGGTGATGCGTCCTTTGCCGCGCTGCGCCAAGGCTTGTGTGCAAGCGGCCCAAGCGGTGTTGTCGTCGGGTGTGCACACGGCGCTCAAATCGGCGGGGGCGGGCTTGAGGTAGCGGATGTTGCTCTCTTGAATCACAATGCGTCCGCCGCTTTCGGGATAGCGCAAATGTACCAGCGACCAGCCGCACAAAGTGGCCAAAAGCGCGATGCTGCCGCCAAACACGGTGTGGTGGTGGTTGCAGTTGCGCGCAATCGGTGCGCACAAAATCACCTGCTCGGGCGCGCTTTCGTTCACGCGTATGCCCAGTGCGGCGCTGGCGGGAATATTTTGATGCAAAAAGGCTTGCAGCTCGTTGGGGGACATGGCGGCTCCTGAGTGGCGGGTTATGCCCATCCAAAAAAATAACCTAATTTCGTTGCCTCGCCTTGCCGGACTCGTTGTACTGTCGCAGGCTCGCCGCCTTGTTAGCTTACTTTTTTTGAATGGGTGTTATTGCTATCGTTTCTAAATATAGCCTATCTTGCAGGCCGTCTGAAAGCCGCATGGCGCACAAGCTGCATCGGCGCTACAATAAGCGCTTCTTTCAGACGGCCTGAAGTTTATGAGTTTGCCCATCACTTTGGTGTGGTTGCGCCGCGATTTGCGCCTGTTTGACCACACCGCCCTGCAAACCGCCATCCGCCTTGGCCGGCCGCTGGCGGCGGTGTTTGTGTTTGACCGCGATATTATTGATGACTTGCCTGCCGATGATAGGCGCTTGAGCTTTATTCACGAGAGCATCAGCGAAATGCAGGCGGCTTTGCACGCCAAAAACGTGCCGTTGTGGGTGTTGCACGGCCGCGCGGCAGAGGCGCTGCCCGCATTGGCCGCGCAGCTCAATGCAGCCGCGGTGGTGTGCGCCGAAGATTACGAGCCGCAAGCGATTGCGCGCGACAATCAGGTGTGGCGCGCGCTCGATGCCGATGGCCGTGCGCTTGTGCGCGTAACCGATCAGGTGATGCTGGCCAAGGCCGAGGTAATGACGCAGCAGGGGCGGCCTTACAGCGTGTTCACCCCCTATAAAAAAGCCTGGCTGCACACGATGGCGCAGCGCTATGCCGGCTGGCAGCCTGCCGATGATTGGGCGGCGCTAGCGGCTTTGCAAACGCAGCTGCCCGCCGCCGCACGCGCCGCGCCGCGCCTGCCTGCCTTGGCCGATTTGGGCTTTGTGCGCCAAGCGCTGCCGCTCGCGGGCGGCGAAGCTGCGGCGCAAAAGCAGCTGGGCGATTTTCTGCCGCAGCTGGGTCAATATCACCTCAAGCGCGATTTTCCGGCGCAAAAAAGCACTTCGCAGCTTTCGGTTTATTTGCGCTTCGGCCTGCTTTCCATCCGCCATTTGGTGCAGCTGGCGCGCCAGGCCGACAACGAAGGCGCGGCGGCCTGGCTCAACGAGCTGGTGTGGCGCGAGTTTTACCAGCAGTTTCTCTACCATCATCCCAATGTGGTGCGGGAAAGCTGGCGGCCGGAATATCGCGCACTGCCTTGGCCGAATCAACCCGAATATCTGGCGCGCTGGCAAGCGGGGCAAACAGGCTATCCGATTATTGATGCGGCCATGCGCCAGCTCAAACACAGCGGCCAAATGCACAACCGCCTGCGCATGCTTTGCGCCGGTTTTTTAAGCAAAGATTTGCTGACTGATTGGCGCTTGGGCGAGGCTTGGTTTGCGGCGCAGCTTTTGGATTTCGACTTGGCCGCCAACAACGGCGGCTGGCAATGGGCAGCGGGCACCGGCTGTGATGCGCAGCCTTATTTCCGCATTTTCAACCCGGTGATCCAGTCGCAAAAATACGATCCCGACGGCACGTTTATCCGCCGCCATGTGCCTGAGCTGGCGCATTTGGGCAAAGAGGTGATACACGCCCCTTGGCTCGCCAAACACGATATCGACACCCACGGCTACCCCGCGCCCATCGTCAACCACGCGCTGCAAAGAGAAAAAGCGCTGGCTTTTTACCGAGCCGTCTGAAAACTTGAAACACTCATCAGGTATTGTTTATGAATGCTTCTCCTTATTGGCTGCAACCCGCGCCTTACCGCAACTTGGCCGCGCTCACCGCTTTTGCCGGCAGCCTGCTTTTGTGGCGCTATTGGCCGCAGCAGGATATGGCCGCTTTTGCGGCGGTGTTGCTGCTTTTTTTCGGCGCGCTGGTGGCAATGGCCGCCGTGCTGCTGGCCTTGCGCCTGCGCCAAAGCGGCACCACGGTGCAATGTCTGCTTTTAATGCTGTGGCAGATCGGCCTGCCGCTGGTGTTGATGTCGCGGCTGTATCATCAGGCCGTCTGAAAGAATGTGCGCAACGTTCACCAAGCTTTTGATGCAAAACAAAAAAGCGCTGCCGTAATGGTTTACCATAAGCGCCGCCCGCTTTTTAACCCATGCCGTCTGAAACCCGAAACGCTATGCCCCATCCTTATTTGCAGGCCGCCCGCGAGCGCTGGTTCAACCCTTATAAGCGCTATCAATACAGCCGCCTGATTCATGCCGTCCGCCTCGGCTTGGCGGTGATTGCCGCCACGCTGCTGGCGCGACTTTTGCAGCTTGCGCACGGCGAATGGGTGGCCATCACCGTGTTTGTGGTGTTGGGCATGCTGCAATTTCAAGGTGCGATTTATTCCAAAGCGGCCGAGCGCATGATAGGCACCATTATCGGTTTGGGTGCAGGTTTGCTGCTTTTGTGGCTCAACCAACATTATCTGCACAACAACGGGCTTTATTTCATTTTAATCGGCCTGCTCAGTGCGCTGGCCGGCTGGGCGGCGGTGGGCAAATACGGCTATATGCCCATGCTCGCCGGCCTCACCATGTGTATGCTTATCGGCGACCAAGGCAGCGAATGGCTCAGCGACGGGCTGATGCGCGCGCTTAATGTGTTGCTCGGCGCCGCCATCGCCATCGGTGCGGCCAAGCTGATGCCGCTCAAATCCACCCTGATGTGGCGCTTTTTGCTGGCCGACAACCTTATCGACAGCAGCCGCCTGATTGCCGAAATCAGCAACGGTGAATACATGGGCCGCCGGCGCTGGCGCAGCCTGCAAAAAGACATGCAATTAATCAATCACCGTTTGGTGAAAAGCCGCAGCCACTTGGCCGCCACCGCGCAAGAGAGCCGCATCAGCATCAATGTGATGGAAACCATGCAGCACACCCACCGCAAAATCGTCAGCAGCATCGATTTGCTGCTGCATGCCGTGCCCAAGCTGCCGCGCCCTGAAATCAGCGAGAGCGACGAAGCCTTGCTGCATCAGCACTTTATCGGCCTGCAACAAGAATTACGCCACACCGCGCGCCTGCTCAAAGGCCGCTACGCCCGCCGCATCCGCATCGACACCCGCATCGATCCGCGCCTGCGCGCGCTGGCGCACCGGCTGCCGTTTGAATGGCAGGGTTTTGTTTGGCTGAGCATCAACATTCGAGTCGAGCTGGCCAATCTGGTGATGATGTTGCACCGCAGCCGCAGCAAATGGCTGGAGCCCGGCGAATGGCGCAAGCTGCACCAGCACCTCACCCGCCAGCACCAGCAATTGGACATAGCGGAAAAACCGCCGGCAGTCGAAGCGCCGCCCCAATAATCCCCATTCAAAAAAGTAAGCTTGCAAGGCGGAAGCCGGCGACAGTGCAGAAAACATGGCAAGGCGCGACAAGGCAGTCAGGTTGTTTTTGAATGGGAACAAGAATCGGTATGAAAGGATAGCTCATGCCCCGTATCGCCATAATCGGCGGCGGCCTTGTCGGCCGACTCACCGCTTTGCAGCTGGCCGAGCAAGGCTTTCAGACGGCCTTGTTCGACCGTGCATCCCGCGCCGGCGAGCAATCGGCCGCCTATATCGCCGCCGCCATGCTGGCTCCTTTGGCCGAATCGGTGGAAGCCACGGCGCAAGTGGTGGCGCTGGGGCGGCAAAGCCTGCCGATGTGGCAGGCGCTGGTGCGCCGCTTCAGCACCTCCGTGTTTATGCAGCAGGCCGGCAGCCTGATGGTGTGGCACCGGCAAGACAAGCCCCTGGCGGTGCAATTCGAGCAACATCTGCACCGTGCCACCGGCCGCGCCGATGCCGCCGAGCATTGGCAGGCCGCCCACATCGCCGCGCAGGAGCCGCAGCTTGCCGGCCGCTTTCAGACGGCCTTATACCTGCCGGAAGAAGGCCAGCTCGACAACCGCCAAGTGCTGTTGGCGCTGGCCGACGCGCTCGAGCAAGCCGGCGCGGCCTGCCATTGGCACAGCGGCGCTGAAGCCGACGATTTGCAAGCGCAATTCGACTGGCTCATCGATTGCCGCGGCACCGGCGCACAAAGCGATTGGAACAGGCCGTCTGAAGCCGCAGCGGGCAGCCGCCTGCGCGGCGTGCGCGGCGAAGTGGCGCGGGTGTATGCGCCCGAAATCTGCCTCAACCGCCCCGTGCGCCTGCTGCACCCGCGTTATCCACTTTATATCGCGCCCAAGCCCGATCACATTTTCGTGGTGGGCGCCACCCAAATCGAGAGCGAAAACAGCGCGCCCGTGAGCGTGCGCTCGGGGCTGGAGCTGCTCTCGGCGCTTTATGCCGTGCATCCTGCGTTTGGCGAAGCGGATATTCTCGAGCTGGCCGCCAACTTGCGCCCCACGCTCAACCACCACAATCCCGAAATCCGCTGGCATCAAAACCGAAACCTGATTGAAATCAACGGCCTTTTCCGGCACGGCTTTATGATTGCGCCCGCTGTTACCGCTGCCGCCGTGCGCCTGCTCACGGCCTTGCTGCGCCACGAAACACCAAGCGTGCAAGACCGGCCAAGCGGTTTGGTTTATACTTTTCTTTAAAATAGCTTGGCCGCCGCTGTTTGACGGCCTGTTTCCACTATCCACAGGAGCGCAGCATGAACATCAGCCTCAACGGCGAATCCTTCGAATTTCACGGCCAAACCGTGGCCGAGCTGATTGCCGCGCAAATGCCGCCTGCGCCGTTTGCCGTGGCGGTGAACACCCGTTTCGTGCCCAAAACACAATACAGCGGCCATCTGCTGCAAGCGGGCGACCAAGTGGATATCGTGCGTCCGGTGGTGGGCGGTTGAGGCCGTCTGAAAACAAGGAATCTACCATGATGGGAAGCTGCTTGTGCGGTGCGGTGCAATATGAAGCCGACGAAATCCAGTTTATCCAATTGTGCCACTGCCGCACCTGCCAAGTGGCGCAAGGTGCGCCTTATATCGCGGGCGGCGCGGTGAAGCGCGAGCATTTCCGCTGGCTCGCCGGCGCCGACAAGCTGAGCGCTTATGAATCCAGCCCCGGCAAATACCGCCGCTTCTGCGCCGTGTGCGGCACACCCTTATTGAGCGACCGCGCCAGCCTGCCCCACATCGCCTTGCGTGTGACCACTCTGCACGCCGACCCCGGCATCCGGCCGGCCTACCACATCTGGACCGAACACGATTGCCCGTGGACGCAAGATCATCCCGACTTGCCGCGCCATCCGCAATGGCCGTCTGATACCAATCCAAAAAAATAACCTAACTTCGTTGTTTCGCCTTGCCGTACTATCTGTACTGTCTGCGGCTCGCCGCCTTGTTAGCTTACTTTTTTGAATTGGTATGAAAGCCCTTCAAAAACGTAAGCCGCCCGTCGGATTATTTTTGAATTGCCATGAAAGCCCTAAATGAACCCGCTCACCCTTTATAACCAAACCTTCTCCGACCGCCTGCTGTTGGGCACCGCCGCCTATCCCACCACCGAAATTCTGCGCCGCTCGGTGGCTGCGGCCGAGCCGGCCATGATTACTGTGTCGCTGCGCCGCCAAAGCGCCGCCGGCCACGCGCACGGGCAGGGTTTTTGGGATTTGCTGCAAGCAATGCAAGTGCCCATTCTGCCCAACACCGCCGGTTGCCAAAGCGTGCAAGAAGCCGTGGCCACCGCCCACATGGCGCGCGAAGTGTTTGACACACCTTGGATCAAACTCGAATTAATCGGCGACGACGACACCTTGCAGCCCGATGTGTTCCAACTCGTGGAAGCGGCCAAAATTCTGATTGACGACGGTTTTTATGTGCTGCCTTACTGCACTGAAGACTTAATCGCCTGCCGCCGCCTGCTTGATGCCGGCTGCCGCGCGCTGATGCCCTGGGCCGCGCCCATCGGCACCGGCTTGGGCGTGGTGCACGAATATGCCTTGCGCGTATTGCGCGAGCGCCTGCCCAACACCCCGCTGATTATCGACGCCGGCCTCGGCCTGCCCTCGCAAGCCGCGCAGGTGATGGAATGGGGCTATGATGCCGTGCTGCTCAACACCGCCGTGTCGCGCTCTGGCAACCCTGTCGACATGGCGCGCGCTTTTTCGCTGGCGGTGGCATCCGGCCGCCTCGCCCACCAAGCCTGCCCCGTGCCGCCGCGCGAACAGGCGCAAGCCAGCACGCCCACCGTGGGGCAGCCGTTTTGGCACAGCGCCGAATATTGAGCAGCGTTTAAGTAAAAGGCCGTCTGAAAAGTTTTTTTCAGACGGCCTTGTTTTCATGCGTACGATTACGCTTTGTTTTCACAAAGCTAATCGTACCTACGATTGGTTTGCATGTGGGAAATACAGTGAGGCCGTCTGAAAGAAGGTTCAGACGGCTTTGTTTTCATGCGTACGATTACGCTTTGTTTTGACAAAGCTAATCGTACCTACGCTTGGCTGACGGCATCACACGCTTTGTGCGGTAATGAGCTTGTGCAAAAACGCATCGCAACGCGCCAATTGCGAGAGCTCGACAAATTCATCGGCTTTGTGCGCCTGCTCGATATTGCCGGGGCCGCAAATCACGGTGGCGATGCCGGCCTGCTGGAATTGACCGCCTTCGGTGGCATAAGCCACTTTCAGACGGCTTGAGTCTTCCACCAATTGCGTAATCAAATCGTGCAGCAAAGCCGCTTCGGCTTCGGGCATGGCGGGCACGTTTTCGCCGTGGTGCATGTCGATGCGGCAGGCGGCATCCACCGCCTGCATTTGCGGCTGCAACACTTCGCGGATGTGGGCTTCGATCGGCGCGGTGATGTCGGCGGGGCTCATGTGCGGCAGGTTGCGGTAGTCGAATTCGAATTCGCACAATTGCGGCACGATATTGCCGGCAATGCCGCCGGCGATGGTGTTTACGCTTAAGGTGGAAAAGGGCACATCGTAATCGGGGTCGGTGTCGTGGCGTGCTTTCAGACGGCCTGCCAATTCGTTGATAAACACGATTAATTTCGCCGCGTATTCAATGGCATTTACGCCTTGCGGGGTGAGTGAAGAATGTGCGGCTTTGCCGTGCACGGCGCAGCGGAAGGTGTGGATGCCTTTGTGCGCCACCACCATGCGCATCGAAGTGGGCTCGCCCACAATGCAATGCTCGGGTGTGAGGCCGCGCTTTTGCAATTCGGCAATCATCACCGGTGCGCCGAGGCAGCCGATTTCTTCATCGTATGACAAGGCAATGTGCAAAGGGCGCTTCAACTCAGCCTGCACCATCGCGGGCGCGGCGGCGAGCACGGCGGCGATAAAGCCTTTCATGTCGGCGCTGCCGCGCCCGTAAAGCCGGCCTTCGCGGATGTCGGCGCGATAGGGATCGGATTGCCAGGCTTGGCCGTCGGTGGGCACCACGTCGGTGTGGCCGCTCAAAATCAGGCCGCCTTCGGTGCTGCCGTCGGCAGCGGCAATGGTGGCAAAAAGATTGGCCTTGCTCTGATCGGCATTGTGCGAAAGCCACGGTTTGAGGCCGAGCGATTCGAGATAATCGGCGCAATCGTGTATCAGCGCGAGGTTGGAATGGCGGCTGGTGGTGTCGAAAGCAATCAGGCGGCTGAGGCGGTTTATCGTGTTCATGGCGCGGTGTGGGAATAAACAGGGTTTTGATTATAAAGCTTTTCAGACGGCATCGTTGTATTATATGCTGCGAAAAACAGGCCTCAAGGCCGTCTGAAAACACACCGCCATCTATTCAAGGAGAAAACGATGAACATCCGCCCCTATCTGGAACACCGCCCCGAAATCGACGAGAGCTGCTATATCGACCCCGCCTGCGTGGTAATCGGCGAAGTGTCGCTGGCCGAGCAGGTGTCGGTGTGGCCGTTTGCGGTGATACGCGGCGATGTAAACAGCATCAGCATCGGCGCGCGCAGCAATGTGCAGGATTTGAGCATGCTGCATGTGTCGCACAAAAACGAAGCCAAGCCCGAAGGCTCGCCGCTGGTGATCGGCGAAGATGTCACCATCGGCCACAAAGTGATGCTGCACGGCTGCCGCATCGGCAACCGCGTGTTGGTGGGCATGGACAGCACCATTATGGATGACGTGGTGATTGAAGACGATGTGATGATAGGCGCCTGCAGCCTGGTGCCGCCACGCAAGCGCCTACAAAGCGGCTATTTATATGTGGGCGTGCCGGTGAAGCAGGTGCGGCCGCTCACCGAAGAAGAAAAAGCCTTTTTGGTGTATTCGGCGCAACATTATATGCGGGTGGCTGCCAACCATAGGAAGAGCGCCGGAATGGCAGCAGATTGAAATAATATTACCAAATCAGCGCAGGCCGTCTGAAAACTTGGTTTAAATCATAAAAAACTGTAATTTTCCAACGATTGTAATCAAATCGGGTTACAATCGCGCCATTCTGAAAACCCTCGCAAAAGATTGAAAGGAACGCCGCAATGAGCACCAAACGCGACTTGACCCGCATCCGTCACAACACCAAAATCGTGGCCACACTGGGCCCCGGCAGCAACAATGTGGAGCTGCTCGAAGACATGATCCGCGTTGGCGGCCTCAACGTGGTGCGTTTCAACTTCAGCCACGGCACCGCCGAATTCCATCAGGAAAACGCCCGCATCGTGCGCGAAGCGGCCAAAAAAGCCGGCCGCGAAGTGGCGATTATGGCCGATTTGCAAGGCCCGAAAATCCGCGTCGGCAAGCTGGAAAACGGCTTTGTCGAATTGCTCGCCGGCGAAAAGCTGCTGCTCGATGCCGCCCATGAAGGCGAAGGCAACCGCGACCGGGTGGGCCTCGATTACCGCGACCTGCCCAACGATGTGAAAGCCGGCGACATTCTGCTGCTCGACGACGGCTTGCTCACTTTGGTGGTAGACAGCGTCAACGGCAGCGAAATCCACACCACCGTGCAAAACAGCCACAAATTGAAATCCAACAAAGGCATCAACAAACAAGGCGGCGGCCTTTCAGCCGGCGCGCTCACCGAAAAAGATTTCCGCGACCTCAAAACCGCCATCGGCATCGGCTGCGATTACCTGGCCGTGAGCTTCGTGAAATCTGCCGAAGACATGCAGATCGCCCGCAATCTGGTGGAGCAGGAAATGCAGGGCAGCAAAGCCGTGCGCCCTGGTTTGGTGTCGAAAATCGAGCGCGTGGAAGCCATCACCAACCTCGATGAAATCATTCTCGCTTCAGACGGCATCATGGTAGCCCGCGGCGATTTGGCCGTGGAAGTGGGCAACGCCGCCGTGCCCGCGCTGCAAAAACGCATGATCAAGCGCGCCCGCGAATTGCGCCGCTTCAGCATCACCGCCACCCAAATGATGGAAAGCATGATTACCAACCCCGTGCCCACCCGCGCCGAAGTGAGCGATGTGGCCAACGCTGTGCTCGACGGCACCGATGCGGTGATGTGTTCTGCCGAAACCGCCGTGGGCGCTTACCCCTTTGAAACCGTGCGCCAAATGGCGGTTATCTGCGCTGCGGCCGAAGCCGAGCAAGATTCGCTCAACGGTGTGGACGAAAGCCATCAAGAAGCGGCTGTCAACACCAATTTGGCCATTGCCAGCGGCGCGGTGCATGTGGCGCGCGCTATCGACGCCACCGCCATCGTGGCGCTCACCGAGAGCGGCGGCACCGCTTTCGAAATCAGCCGCCACAGCATCCAGCTGCCGATTTACGCCTTCACCCCCAGCATTTCCGCCCAGCGCCGCATGGCGATGTATCGCGGCGTGCGCCCGCTGATGCTGGCCACCAGCTGCGACCACGACACCGCGCTGAACGAAGTGGAAAGCATGTTGGTTGAGCGCAAAGTGCTCAAGAGCGGCGAACAATACATCGTCACCAGCGGCTCGCGCATGCGCGAAAGCGGCTCCACCGATATGCTGCAAGTGGTGAAAGTACGCTAAAAGCAGTAGATTTGCATAGTAAAGGCCGTCTGAAAGAAATTTCAGACGGCCTTTTGTTATCGGGCTTTATAGCAATTCTAAAAAATAACCTTACCAAATAAAAATAGTTCGACAGCATCATCCGCGTAGCTTGGGTTGTAAACCCAACAAGCCCACAGTCCGTCTGATACCAATTCGAAAAAATAATATACAAACGGGCAGCCTGTAGGTCGGATTCTCGAATCCGACACTTGTTCGCAGAACAAGGCACGCACATCGCTTTGGCCGTTGGCCAAACGTCGGATTCAAGAATCCGACCTACGCGGATGATGCTGCCGAACTATTTTTATTTGGTAAGGTTATTTTTTTGAATTGGTATGAAACGTTGGGTTTATCAACCCAACCTACGCCGTTTCAGAATGCAGTTTTGTGTAGCTTTTTATGCATTTCACTATGGATTACATGCGTGTGCGCCTATGCCCAAAGGCCGTCTGAAGCCCTCTGCTCATGCGGTCAATCATTTCTACGCGTGCATCACACAGCTGCGGCCGGGCGGCACACCACCATATAATTCACATCCACATTGTCGCTGAGGCTGTAAACCTTGCTCAGCGGGTTGTAAACCATGCCTTTGCTGCCGATGATTTCCAGGCCGGCGTTGCGGCACATGCGCGCGAGCTCGGCCGGGGTGATGAATTTCTGCCAATCGTGCGTGCCGCGCGGCACCAGCCCCAACAGATATTCCGCGCCCACAATGGCGTGCAGATAAGATTTCGGGTTGCGGTTGATGGTGGAAAAAAACACCGTGCCATCAGGCTTCACCAGACGGGCGCAGGCGGCCACGATGGCGGCGGGGTCGGGCACATGTTCCATCATTTCCATGCAGGTCACCACATCGAAGCTGTGCGGTGCTTCGGCGGCCAAATCTTCTACGCGGATGCAGCGGTAGGCCACATTGCTTACACCTTGGTCGAGCGCATGCAGTTTGGCGATTTTCAGCGATTTTTCAGCCATATCGATGCCGGTGGCGTGTGCGGCGCCGAGCTTGGCCATGCTTTCGGTGAGAATGCCGCCGCCGCAACCCACATCGAGCACGGTTTTGCCGCCGATGCGGCCATATTGGTCGATATAGCCCAAGCGCAGCGGGTTGATATCGTGCAAGGGTTTGAATTCGCTGGTTTCATCCCACCATTTGTGGGCCAGCTGGCTGAATTTGTCGATTTCGCCCGCGTCGACATTGTGCGGGGCTGAGGTGGGCTTGCTCATTATATTTGTCCGGTTGGTTTAGAGGGCTATTTTACTGGATTTTTCAGGCCGTCTGAAAGTGTGTTTGCACAATCAGTCCAGCTCGCCGGCAAAGGTTTTTTTCTTTTTCCAAAATGCGCGGCCGGCTTTGGCTTTAATGCTCAGCATGCCGCCGTGGCTGCCGTCGGTGCTGATGCACAGGCTTTTCAAGCGGCCTCGCTGCAAAGCCTGCCAAGCGGGTGAGAAAAAGCGCGCTTCCCATGCCAGCAGGGTTTCGCGGTAAGCCCAAATATCGTCGGTGGCTTGTGCGGCGGCCAAGTCGTGCAAAAAAAGCAGGCTCTCGGCACCGGCGCAGCCGGCTTCCTGCTGCATCGCCTGCCAAGCGGCGAAATCATAAGGCGCATCCAAGCGGCGGCCGGGATAATATTGCGCCCACGGGCTGTCGCTGCCCAGCGTAGCCGTGCCGTGGGCGTGGCCGATTATGTCTTGCCAAAGCCACACGCCGTTGATGGCGGGCGCACCTTCTCTTTGGCGCTCGGCATTGAGCGCATGGCTGTGCAGCCACATTTGGATTTCGGTTTGCGCTTGCAGCCAAGCTGCGGCATCGCGGCCTTCGGCGCGCACCATGCCATCGTTGTGGCCGATGGCATCGGGCAGCGGCGGCACTTGCCAATCGGGCAGCGCCGGCAGCACCAGCAACCATAAATCGGCGCGCACGGGCAAAAAGCGCCAGCCGTCGGCCTGATAAAAATCGTCCAGCCCCGCGCAAAGCCGCTGCGCTTGCTGCATATTGATGCCGATATCCGCGCCGGCGAGCATGCTCATGCTGTGCATGCCCATTTGCTGCCACACCGGCGTGGCAAAGGCGGTGGGCGCGTTTGTGGCCAAACCAAGCTGCGCTTTGGCGTGCGCCAGCAGGCTGCCCTGCCACAGATAGTGGCCGTAAAATTCAGACGGCCGCGCCGCTTGCGGGGTGAATGTGCCAAAACGCAACAATTGGTTCAGCGCCGGCGTGAGCGTGGCGGGCAGCTTGGCAAAATCGGGTTGGTTTAAGGCAGGAAGCGCCAGAGTCAGGTGCATGAACGGCTCGCAAAATAGGGGAAAAGAAGATGAATGGCTGCATTTTACGCATGCTTTGAGCAAACGCAAAAGCCGCATTCGGCAAGCCGGTGCTTATTATGGTAAACTGTTTAATCGGGTAAAAAACCGAAAACTCCCGTGTAAATCAAGGCAATAGCCGCGATAATGCCAGTTGCAGCAGATTTGCTGCCGAGAAAACAGCCGTTTGCAACAGCACGGCCGCCGTTTGACACGGCCATGATTTCAAGCGCCGCGCGCCGCCCTTTAATGTTAATGTGCCGCGCCGGCCCGCAACAGGAAAATATATCAGTGATTCAAAAGCATTTTACTTTTTTCCGCCATTTTTGGCACAACAAGCCCGTGCGCTGGTCGCTTTTGGGCATTTTGCTGCCCGTGTCGGGCGTGATGACCGCTTATGCCGTAACCGAGCCTTTGCCGCAAGCCAGCCTTTATCAGGCCGAACGCGTGGTGGAAGAGCTGCCGGCCGTGTTTGTGGAGCCGGGCAGCTTTCAGGGCAGCTATTGGACCGAGGAGGCCGTGCAGCCGGGCGACACGCTCACCGATGTGCTCACCCGCCTGAACGTGCCGCAAAAAAGCATCAAGCAAGTGTTGGCCAAAAGCCCCATCGACACCAAACTCAAGCAATTGCGCGCAGGCCAAACCGTGAGCGTGCGCCTGGATTCCAGCGGCGACGCCACCGACATTCAGTTTTTCAACGATGACGACAACGGCGAGCGCAACCTCGTGGCGATTGAAAAGGTAAACGGCCAGTGGCAGGCTTCGGCTTCCGAGCTCGCCATGGAAACCATGCCTTCGCTGCGCTCCGTGGTGGTGCGCACTTCCGCCCGTGGTGCGATGGCGCAAGCCGGCATTCCGGTGGAAATCCGCGAATCGCTCAACGAATTGTTTGCCGATGTGCTCGATTTGAATAATTTAAAGCCGGGCGACACCATCCGCCTGCTCTATAACAGCCTTTATTTCCGCGGCCAAGAAATGGCCACCGGCGATATTTTGGCGGCCGAAGTGGTAAAAGGCGGCCAAACCTATCAGGCTTATTATTTTGCCCAAGCCGATGATCAGGGCGGCAGCTATTACGACCAAAACGGTAAAACCTTGCAGCAAAAGCTGGGCTTCAGCAACCAGCCCGTAGATTTTGCCCGCATTTCTTCACCTTACGGCGTGCGCTTCCACCCCGTGTTGCGCACTGTGAAAATGCACACCGGCATCGACTATGCCGCACCCTCCGGCACGCCGATTAAAGCGCCGGCCGATGGCGAAATCGTGTTTAAAGGCTGGAAAGGCGGCTACGGCAACACCGTGATGCTGCAACACAGCAACGGCGTGGAAACCCTCTATGCCCACATGAGCGCTTTTTCTCCGGCCGGCGGCAAAGTGCGCGCCGGTGAAATCATCGGCTATGTGGGCAGCACCGGCCGCTCCACCGGCCCGCATCTGCATTATGAAGCCCGCCTCAACGGCCAACCGGTAAACCCCGCCACCGTGGCGCTGCCCACTCCGAAATTGAGCCAAACCGAAATGGCCGAATTCCGCCGCCAGCAGCAAGATGCCAGCAACACCTTGGCCGCCGTGCGCAACCTGCCGGTAACTGTGGCACAGCTTGACTGATGCTTAGTCTGAAATAAGTTTATTGCGTTGTTTCGCTTTGGGTTTGGAAAACAAAATAAGGCCGTCTGAAGAAATGTTTCAGACGGCCTTTGTGCGCTATGCATACGATTGCGATTTATTTTGACAAAACCAATCGGGTCTACGTTTTTTGTTCAGACGGCCAAGAGCGTTGTAGGTCGGATACTCGTATCCGACATTTTCCCAGCTCCGGAAAACTTGTTCTGCGAACAAGCGTCGGATTCGAGAATCCGACCTACGCCTACTGCGTTGTTTCGCTTTAAATTCGGGAAATAAAAAGATGCCGTCTGAAAAAGAAATTTCAGACGGCCTTTGTGTATCATGCGTACGATGATGCTTTGTTTTGACAAAGAACCGTATCTACGTTTGCTGTTCAGACGGCCAGGGCCTGTGTGTCTGTGGTGAATCATATCTAAAACCAAACATTTGCGCGCGGGGAGGGCGGTTGTTTGATATAATATTGCACTTTTATTTTATAGAAGGCCGCGCCGTTTGGTGCGGCCTGTTTCTGATTATGTCTGATACGCCTTACAACACGCAGGTTAAACGCCATCTGAAAACCCGCCATTTGTCGATGATTGCCATCGGCGGCTGCATCGGCACGGGTTTGTTTATGGCCAGCGGCACCGCCATCAGCGAGGCGGGCCCCGGCGGTGCGCTTTTCGCTTATGCGGCCATCGGCCTGATGGTTTATTTTCTGATGACTTCGCTGGGCGAAATGGCCACTTATCTGCCCACATCCGGCTCGTTCAGCACTTATGCCACGCGCTTTGTCGACCCTTCATTGGGCTTTGCGCTGGGCTGGAATTATTGGTTCAACTGGGTGATCACCGTGGCTGCCGATATTTCCATTGCCGCGCTGGTGGTCACTTATTGGGAGCCGCTGCGCTTTATGGCGCCCTGGGCGTGGAGCCTGCTCTTTTTCGCCATTATTTTCCTGCTCAACACTTTATCGGTGCGCGCTTATGGCGAATCGGAATATTGGTTTGCGCTGATTAAAGTGGTGACGGTGATTGTGTTTTTGGGCGTGGGCGTGCTCACCATTTTCGGCATTTTGGGCGGCGAATACATCGGCTTGGCCAATATGACAGCCGGCGAAGCGCCTTTTTTGGGCGAGGGCGTGTCGGGCAAGTTTCTCACCATGCTGGGTGTGTTTCTGATTGCGGGCTTTTCGTTTCAGGGCACCGAGCTTATCGGCATCACCGCCGGCGAATCGGAAGACCCGGAAAAAAGCATACCCAAAGCCATCAAGCAGGTGTTTTGGCGCATTTTGATTTTCTATATTCTCGCCATTTTGGTAATCGGCCTTTTGATTCCCTATACCAGCCCGCAATTGCTGGGCGCAGATGTGAATGAAATCGCCAAATCGCCGTTTACGCTGGTGTTTGAAAAAGCCGGCTTGGCTTTTGCGGCGGCGGTGATGAATGCGGTGATTCTCACCTCGATTTTATCGGCCGGCAATTCGGGCATGTATGCTTCCACCCGTATGCTTTATGCCATGGCCAAAGATGGCTTGGCTTATCGCAGCTTTTCGCGCACCAACACCACCGGCGTGCCGGTGGTGGCGCTCTTGGCCACGGCGGTGATTGTGCTGGCGGTGTTTTTGCTGCAATTGGCGAGCGACAAAATGTATGAATATATTTTGGCCGCTTCCGGCCTCACCGGCTTTATCGCGTGGCTGGGCATTGCGGTGAGCCATTACCGTTTCCGCCGCGCTTATCTGGCGCAGGGCAAAGATCTGAATGCGCTGGTTTACCGCGCCAAATGGTTTCCCTTCGGCCCCTTGCTGGCGCTGGCATTGTGTGTGCTTGTGATTATCGGGCAAGACACCGAATTGGTGCTCAAAGGCGATTTCAGTTGGGACAGATTGGTGATTACCTATATGGGCTTGCCCGTGTTTTTGGGCTTTTATGCCTATCACAAGCTGCGCTACAAAACGCATAAAGTGCCGTTGCAGCAAGTGGATTTGCGGCAAGATTCGCATTAAAGCTGAAAGCAAACCGCTGTTGCCGGCAAATCAAAAGAGGCCGTCTGAAAAAAATTCAGACGGCCTCTTTTGTGTGTGGCGCGTTTGGCATAATGTTTTGTAAATACAACAATATAACCCGTAGGTCGGATTCTTGAATCCGACACTTGTTCGCAGAACAAGGCGCTCGCATTGCTTTGGCCGATGGCCAAACTTTTATGTTCAGACGGTTTGTTTGAGGGTTGAGGCAGATTTCATGCGTGCGATTACGCCGCCTTGGGGCGGCGTGCGTACCTACGGATTGTTGCCGGCAAATCAAAAGAGGCCGTCTGAAAAAAATTCAGACGGCCTCTTTCGTGTGTGGCGTGTTTGGCATAATGTTTTGTAAATACAACAATATAACCCGTAGGTCGGATTCTTGAATCCGACACTTGTTCGCAGAACAAGACACTCGCATTGCTTTGGCCGATGGCCAAACTTTCATGTTCAGACGGTTTGTTTGAGGGTTGAGGCAGATTTCATGCGTACGATTACGCCGCCTTTGGGCGGCGTGCGTACCTACGGATTGTTGTTGGCAAATCAAAAGAGGCCGTCTGAAAAAAATTCAGACGGCCTCTTTTGTGTGTGGCGTGTTTAGCACAATGCGTTGCAAACGCAACAATATGGTAAGGTTTGCGATAGTTTGGCGTGAAAATATTTGATTTAAATAGATAAAAGTGACAATTTGTGTCAAAATAGTGCCGATTTGGTATAGCTTGGTTTGGGTATTATCAATTCCAAAACAGGCAAAAATCAGCCTTTTCCTTGTTGCAAAAGGATTGGCACGGAAATTGCTTAATACAAGACACTTGTTTTACCGGCTGCTGCAGCGCGTTTGCGTGCCATTGGCGCCAAGGCGCATGAATGATGCCGGCCGGTGCTGCTGAAAAAACGCCTTTGCGGCGATTGAGCTTGAATAACAAATTAAGAAATGATTTCTTAAGCAAATATTATACACAGAAAAATATCTCAGCCATATTATTTACATCATATTGGAGCCATTATGAACAAAATTTATAAAACAGTTTGGAATGAAGCCAGCCAAAGCTGGGTGGCCGTTTCCGAATTAGACACTGCTCATGGAAAACGCAATGTGCGCAGCAGCACCGGCGCGGCCGGCAAAGCAGGCTTTGCATTCAATCTGGCCGGCATAGCGGCTGCCTGCATGATGGCGCTGGGTGCTTTTGTCAGCACACCGGCATCCGCCTCCAATCTTCAGTGCACCACTTCTAATGACACTGGCAATATTAATGATCCCGGCGGCAACGTGATTTGCGGCCCGGGTGCCACGGCCAACACCGGCCAAGGCGTCGCCATCGGCGGCGCAGCCAATGCTGCCGGCGATCAGGCCGTGGCCGTGGGTGCCAACACCATTGCGCAAGGCAATTCTTCTGTGGCCATCGGCGGCGATGATTTGGATAAAGTGGCCAGCAACAACCCGCCCGGCTATCAAACGCCCGGCAACAACGCCACTTACAACAATCGGAATGCCGCCAAAATCTATTCCGCGCTAACCGGCGATTATCTGGTGAACTTTGCCGACCCCACCAAGCGCTATATCCCCACTAAAGCCGGCCATGGCGCGGTGGCCTTGGGCGTGCAGGCGCTGGCCGGCGGTGAATTGTCCACCGCCTTCGGCACCCGCGCCGCCGCAAACGGCGTGGCTTCGCTGGCTTTGGGCGTGGGCGCGAATGCCAGCAAAGATGGTGCCGTGGCCTTGGGCGCCGGCAGCACCACCGCCACCAATGCCGAGGGCATTACCCAAGCCACAGTGGGCGGCGTAACCTACTCCGGCTTTGCCGGCGGCGGCAATATTGTGGCCGGCGATCAAGTGTCTATCGGCAGCGTCGGTTTTGAAAGCCAATTGAAAAATCTGGCACCCGGCGCCATCAGCGCCACCAGCACCGATGCCGTGAACGGCAGCCAGCTTTATGCCACGCAAAACGTGATCGGCAAAGCAGCAGCCAGCACCGCTAATATTTTGGGCGGCAATGCCAAAGTGGCTTCAGACGGCACCTTAACCATGAGCAATATCGGCGGCACCGGCAAAAGCAATGTCAACGATGCAATCAAAGCAGCCAACACCCAAGTGCTCAACGGCACCAATGTAAGCAGCGTGGTGAAAACAGAGGGTTCAGACGGCCAAAGTGTTTATACCGTTAATGCCGATGGCGCCAAAGTATCCGGCTCAAGTGCGGTAACGGTAACTGCGGGTGAGAAAAATGCCGACACCAATATCACCGACTATGCCGTTGATTTGTCAACCGACACCAAGGCCGATATCGCCAAAGGCGTAGCTGCGTCTAATGATATTGCTGATATTGCCGGCAAAGGCTTAACCTTCACCGGCGACAGCGGCACCACCGGCATCAAAAAACTGGGCGACAGCGTGGCCGTGAAGGGCGACAGCAACATCACCACCGCAGCCACTTCAGACGGCCTCAAAGTTGAGCTGAATAAAACCCTCACCGGCTTAACCAGCATCACTGCCGGCCCGGTAACCATCAATAGCGATGGCATCAATGCGGGCAACAAAGCCATCACCAATGTGGCCAGCGGGGGCACCACCACTACCAATGCAGCCAATATCGGCGATGTGAACACAGCCGTGAATGCCGCTAAAACGCATTTCTACAGCGTGAAATCCACCGACACAGCAGCCGGCAACTACAACAACGACGGCGCCACCGGCATCAATGCGTTGGCCGCGGGCGTGGCAGCGAAAGCGATGGGCAGCGGTGATACCGCCATCGGTTTCGGAGCCAATGCCAATGCTGGCGATGCTGTAGCCATCGGCACCAATGCCAAAGTATTAACTGGCACTTCCGGTGTGACCTCAGCAGCCCGCGGCATTGCCATCGGTTTCAACGCCAATGCACAAGTGGCCAGCTCGATTGCCATGGGTAATGGCGCCACCACCACCGGCACAACAGGCGTTGCCAATGCCATCGCTATCGGCACTGATGCCTATACTTATGGCGCCAACGGCGTGGCCATCGGCATGAATGCCGGCAAAGGCAGCACTGCCACCAGCGGCAATAATGTGACCGTGGGCGCGGATTCCGGTCAAAGAAACCAAGGCACCAATAACGTGGCCATCGGCCCGGGCTCGGGCAATGATTTGGGCGAAAATGTCCGCCAAAATATCGCTTTGGGTTCGGGCGCAGGTAATCAAATTAAATCCAGCAGCGGTTTTGCCGACTACAACATCAACGGCGGCAAGGGCTACGGCCACAATATTTCTATCGGTAACGGCTCCGGCCGTGATTCGGATGGCAATGTAAACGTGGCGATGGGGCAGCTGGCCGGTCAGGGCGTTATCGGCAATGCCAACACCGGCATCGGTATGTGGACCGGGTGGAATGCAAAAGGCGATCGCAACTCTGCTTTTGGTGCAGCATCGGGTGGCTATGTGACCGGCAACAACAACAGCAGCTTGGGTCGCGGAGCGGGCAATAATGTTATCGGCGACAACAACACCGGGCTGGGCAACCAAACAGGCAACCATATTACCGGCGCGGGCAATGTTTCTATCGGTAATGGCACCAATAATGCAACCAGCACAACGGTTAGAAACCTAGATCGCGCCGTGGCAATTGGCGACAACGCCAACACTTATGGCAATGACTCGATTGCTATGGGCTCGGGTGCCGTGGCCGGCGTGAGCGGCAGCAACACTAGCGTGATTAACGCCATCGCCCTTGGCACAGGCGCACAAGCCACCGCAGCCAATGCCATTGCTATCGGCACCGGCAATATCGTGAGCGGTGAAGGCTCCGGCGCACTGGGCGATCCGTCGCACATTTCCGGCGCAGGCACCTACACCGTCGGCAACAACAACGGCACTTCTGCCGCTCCGATTGCCGCCGATAATGCCGGTGCATTCGGCAACAGCAACCTGATGAGCGCCGATGCAGACGGCAGCCGCATTGTCGGCAACAGCAATAATGTGCAATCTGCCAACACCATGGTGATGGGCAACAACGTTACCGTAGGCGCGGGCATGGATGGCGCAGTGGTTTTGGGCGACAGCTCAACCGCCGATGCCGCCGTGGCCACCAATGAGGCTACTGTAAACAACCTGACTTACAGCGGCTTTGCCGGCAATAGCCCGGCTGCGGGCGATATTGTGTCCGTGGGTGCCGCAGGCAGCGAGCGTCAAATCAAAAACGTGGCCGCCGGCCAAATCAGCGAGAGCAGCACCGATGCGATTAACGGCAGCCAGCTTTATGCCACACAAAACGTAATCGGCAATGTGGCCGCCAGCACCGCTAATATCTTGGGCGGCGATGCCAAAGTGGCTTCAGACGGCAGCTTGAGCATGAGCGATGTGGGCGGCACCGGCAAAGCCACCGTGCATGAAGCCATCGAATATGCCGCACAAGGCTGGAATGTGACGGCAAACGGCAACGGCAGCACCAAAGTGGCACCGGGCAGCACCGTTGATTTTGTTAACGGCACCGGCACCACCGCTAAGCTGGATACCAGCGGCGCCAACCCGCAAGTGAGCTACTCGGTTAACACTTCCACGCTTACCACCGCTTCAGACGGCACCGTCAGCGCCGGCACGGCAGGCAATAACTTTGCCACCGCCGAGAGCGTGGCCGATGCCATCAACAGCGCCCAAAAAACCACCACCGTTGCCGCAGGCACCAATATTGCCGGTGTGAGCAACACCAGCGACGGCAAAAACACCACTTACACCGTGAATGCCGATGGCGCAAGTGTGTCCGGCACAGATGCGGTAAAAGTAACGGCGGGCGCGAAAGATGCCACCAGCAACATCACTGACTATGCTGTTGATTTGTCTGATAAAACTAAAGAAGATATCGCCAAAGGCGTTACCGCGTCTGACGATATTGCCGACAAAGGCATCACCTTCACCGGCGACAACGGCTCCACCGATGCGAAAAAACTGGGCGAAAGCGTGGCCATAACAGGTGACAACAACATCACCACCACGGCAAGTTCAGACGGCCTCAAAGTTGAGCTGAGTAAAAACCTCACCGGCTTAACCAGCATCAGCGCCGGCCCGGTAACCATCAATGCTGAGGGCATCAATGCGGGCGGCAAACCCATCACCAATGTGGCCAGCGGCGGCAACGTGACGACCAATGCCGCCAATATCGGCGATGTAAACACCGCTGTGAATGCCGCGAAAACGCATTTCTACAGCGTGAAATCCACCGACACAACAGCCGGCAACTACAACAACGACGGCGCCAGCGGCGCCAACGCGCTGGCCGCCGGCGTGGCGGCGAAAGCAGCCGGTGCCAATGCAGTTGCCGTGGGCAACACGGCCAACGCCACAGTAGCAGGCTCGTTGGCCTTGGGTGACCGCGCCAGCACCGGTGCCAGTATCGGCTCAGTTTTGCAAAATGCGCCCGGTGTGCCTACCAATATTGTGAATAACAATTCCACGCCCGGCCTGGGTGCCATTGCCATCGGCCAACAAGCCATTGCTTTGGGCAACCACACCACAGCCATCGGCACGCGAGCGGGTGAAGGTGCCAAGGGCTCTGAAAATATTATGATTGGCCGCCAGGCCGGCCAGAATACTGAAACCGGCAACAATATCTTTATGGGCATTATGTCGGGCAGCGGCTTGGCCGCCGACCCCAATGGCAACACCGGAGCGCCTTATCTGCGCGGCCATAACGTGGCCATCGGTATGCAGGCGCTGGATGCCGGCAGTGCGACTGAAGCGGGCTATGGCGAAAACAACACCGCTGTGGGCTTGCGCGCCGGCCGTTGGCAGCAGGGCAGCAGCAATACCCATATGGGCTCATTTGCCGGCACCGGCCAGCATGGCAATTACAACGTGAACAGCGGTTATTTTGCCGGCTCATATCAAACCGGCGAGAAAAATGTCAATATCGGCATCAATGCCGGCTCAGGCAGCAGCATGACCGACCGCATCACCGCCACTCAAACGGTGAATATCGGTGATCACGCTAAATCTAAACAAAGCAGTGCGGTGGCTATCGGCCTTAATGCACTCACAGATGGTACAAGTGCGGTGGCTATCGGCCATGGCGCACAAGCCACCGCAGCCAATGCCATTGCCATCGGCACCGGTAATATCGTGAGCGGTGAAGGCTCCGGCGCATTGGGCGACCCGTCGCACATTTCCGGCGCAGGCACCTACACCATCGGCAACAACAACGGCACTTCTGCCGCGCCGATTGCCGCCGATAACGCCGGCGCATTCGGCAACAGCAACCTGATGAGCGCCGATGCAGACGGTAGCCGCATTGTCGGCAACAGCAATAATGTGCAATCTGCCAACACCATGGTGATGGGCAATAACGTCACCGTAGGCGCGGGCATGGATGGCGCAGTGGTTTTGGGCGACAGCTCAACCGCCGATGCCGCCGTGGCCACCAATGAGGCTACTGTAAACAACCTGACTTACAGCGGCTTTGCCGGCAATAGCCCGGCTGCGGGCGATATTGTGTCCGTGGGTGCCGCAGGCAGCGAGCGTCAAATCAAAAACGTGGCCGCCGGCCAAATCAGCGAGAGCAGCACCGATGCGATTAACGGCAGCCAGCTTTATGCCACACAAAACGTAATCGGCAATGTGGCCGCCAGCACCGCTAATATCTTGGGCGGCGATGCCAAAGTGGCTTCAGACGGCAGCTTGAGCATGAGCGATGTGGGCGGCACCGGCAAAGCCACCGTGCATGAAGCCATCGAATATGCCGCACAAGGCTGGAATGTGACGGCAAACGGCAACGGCAGCACCAAAGTGGCACCGGGCAGCACCGTTGATTTTGTTAACGGCACCGGCACCACCGCTAAGCTGGATACCAGCGGCGCCAACCCGCAAGTGAGCTACTCGGTTAACACTTCCACGCTTACCACCGCTTCAGACGGCACCGTCAGCGCCGGCACGGCAGGCAATAACTTTGCCACCGCCGAGAGCGTGGCCGATGCCATCAACAGCGCCCAAAAAACCACCACCGTTGCCGCAGGCACCAATATTGCCGGTGTGAGCAGCAACAGCGACGGCAAAAACACCACTTACACCGTGAATGCCGATGGCGCAAGTGTGTCCGGCACGGATGCGGTAAAAGTAACGGCGGGCGCGAAAGATGCCACCAGCAACATCACTGACTATGCTGTTGATTTGTCTGATAAGACTAAAGAAGATATCGCCAAAGGCGTTACCGCGTCTGACGATATCGCCAACAAAGGCTTGACCTTTACCGGCGACAACAGCTCTACCACCGATGCGAAAAAACTGGGCGATACCTTGGCGGTGAAGGGCGATAACAACATCACCACCACCGCCGGTTCAGACGGCCTCAAAGTCGAGCTGAATAAAACCCTCACCGGCTTAACCAGCATCAGCGCCGGCCCGGTAACCATCAATGCTGACGGCATCAATGCGGGCAGCAAACCCATCACCAACGTGGCCAGCGGCGGCAGCACGCCCACCAATGCGGCCAATATCGGTGATGTGAAGAGCGCTGTGGATGCAGCGAAAACGCATTATTACAGTGTAAATGACAATGGCGTACAGGGCGACAACTACAACAACGACGGTGCCACCGGCATCAATGCACTGGCCGCCGGTGCGGACGCATCCGCCCGAGGGGAAGGCTCTGTTGCAATCGGTTATGCCGCTGTGGCCAAAGATGATGCCTCAATTGCATTAGGCAGTGGCGCATCGGCCAATTCAAACGATATCGCTATAGGTGCCGGCACAGGTGTGGATTCCTCAGGCAATGAAAATACCTGGATTGGCAATGGAGCAGGCAATTCGGCTGGCGGTACTTTCAATATGGCGCTGGGCAATGCGGCAGGCAATAGTTTGACAGGGTCATACAATGTGGCGTTTGGTGTAGAGAGTGGAACGGAGATGTCCGGTGCCGGTAATATGGCATTGGGCTTGCAGTCGGGCCAGAATATTGCCGGTAACGACAATGTCGCCTTGGGTCGTGCCGCTGGGACATTGGTGAATGGTAATAATAATATTGCTATCGGCCGTCAAGCCGGCACCGAAGTGGTGTTGTCCGATGATGCGGAATCGATGATATGGTCAAGCGTTCCTCAAGACAAAATCGCATTTAATGATGCTGTCAGCATCGGCTCAAATGCGCAAGCCCGCCAAGATGATGCCGTGGCGATGGGCACAGATTCTCTGGCCTCAGGTGCGGCCGCCGTTGCCATGGGCAAAGGCGCAAAAGCCACACAGGCCAAATCGGTTGCGTTAGGTGAGGGCAGCACAACCGCCACCAATGCCACCGCTGAAACCACGGCCACAGTTAACGGCATCACCTATGGCGGCTTTGCTGCCCAGGCGGCAGAGGGCGGCATGCAGCTGTCTGTGGGTGCCGCAGGTGCCGAGCGCCAAATTAAAAACGTGGCCGCCGGCCAAATCAGCGAGAGCAGCACCGATGCGATTAACGGCAGCCAGCTTTATGCCACGCAAAACGTGATTGGTAATGTGGCAAACAGCACCGCTGCCATTCTGGGCGGCAATGCTAAAGTAGATTCAGACGGCATCTTAACCATGAGCGATGTTGGAGGCACCGGCAAAAACAATGTCAACGACGCGATTAAAGCGGCCAACACTCAAGTGGCTGCCGGCACCAATGTGGCTAACGTAGAGAAAGCAGAAGGTTCAGACGGCCAAAGCGTTTACACCGTCAATGCCAAAGGCACCACCGCGTCAGCCGGTTCGACCGCAGTAACGGTGAGCGGAGCCGACAAAGGCAGCAACGTTACCGACTATGCAATCGACCTGTCGCAAGCCACCAAAGATTCATTGGTTAAAGCCGATAATGCCGTTCAATACGACAACGCAGGCAAAACCAGCGTAACTTTAGGCGGCACAGGTAGCACCACGCCGGTGGCATTAACCAACCTGAAGGATGGCAATGTGGCCGCAGGCAGCAGCGATGCGGTGACGGGCAACCAATTGTTTGCAGTACAAGACAATTTGGACAAGGCCACCTTCGGCCTGACCGCCCAAGACGGCACTAGCGTGACAAAAACCCTGAACAACACCATTGAAGTGGTGGGCGGCGCAACAGCCGAGGCCTCATCTTCCAATGTGAAAACAGTGGTCAACAACGGCAAGATTGAAGTGCAAATTGTCGACGCACCGACTTTTGCCGGCACAGTCACCTCGAATACCGGCTTCCAAGTTGCCGGCGGCCCGGGCATGACCAAAGACGGCATTGATGCAGGCAGCAAACCCATCACCAATGTAGCCAGCGGCGGCGACACCGCCACCAATGCAGCGAATATCGGCGATGTGCAAAAAGCGGCAGCGGCGTCTAAAACCACCGTTACCCAAGGTGACAACATCGTTGTTACGCCGACCAACAACATCGATGGCAGCACCAGCTATGAAGTGGCCACTGCCAAAGACGTTAACTTTGACAAAACCACCGTAGGCAGCGTGGTAACTGATGGCACCACCAACAAAATCAGTGGTTTGGCTGAGGGTGAGCTTGCCGCAAACAGCACCGATGCGGTAACAGGCAGCCAGCTGTATGCCACCAACCAAAATGTGGCAACCAACGCCGGTAATATTGCCACCAATGCCGCCGCCATCGCCAAAGGCATCAAGTTTGGCGACGGCAGCACCAGCACGCAATATGCGTTGGGCGACACCATCAACGTGAAAGGTGACGGCAACATCACCAGCACCACCACGGCAGACGGCGTACAGCTCGGCTTGGGCAACAGCATCAGCATCGGCAGCACCAATCCGGTGCGCATCGACGGCAACGCCGGCACCATCGGCGGGCTGAGCAACACCGCTTTCGACCCGAATAGCATTGTTAGCGGCCAGGCCGCCACCGAAGACCAGCTCAAAGCCGTCAGCGATGTGGCCAACACCGGCTGGAATCTGCAAGCCAACGCCGACTCAGCCAGCAAAGTGGCACCGGGCGACACCGTTCAGTTTATCAATGGCGACAACATTGAGATTACCCGCAACGGTAACGACATCACCGTTGCCACAGCCAAAGCGCTGACGGTAGACAGCATCACCGCCGGCGGCAACAAGCTCGATAGCACCGGCTTAACCATAGCCAACGGCCCGAGCGTGACCGCAGGCGGCATCAATGCGGGCAGCAAACCCATCACCGATGTAGCCAGCGGCGGCGACACCGCCACCAACGCAGCCAATATCGGTGATGTGCAAAAAGCCGCTGCGGGCGCGAAAACCGAGGTGAAAGCGGGCACTAACGTGACCAGCGTGGCAGAGAGCAAAGGTTCAGGCGGCCAAAGCATTTACACCGTGAATGCCGATGGTGCAAGTGTATCCGGCTCGGATGCGGTGAAAGTAACCGCAGGCGCGAAAGATGCCACCAGCAACATCACCGACTATGCTGTTGATTTGTCTGATAAGACTAAAGCCGATATAACCAAAGGCGTTACCGCGTCTGAAGATATTGCCAACAAAGGCATCACCTTCACCGGCGACAATAGCACCACCACCGATGAGAAAAAGCTGGGCGACACCTTGGCGCTGAAAGGTGATAACAACATCACCACCACCGCCGGTTCAGACGGCCTTGGCATTGCGTTGAACAAAAACCTAGTTGTCGACAGCATCAGCGCCGGCGACAGCAAGCTCGACACCGATGGTTTAACCATCACCGGCGGCCCGAGCTTCACCAAAACCGGTATCAATGCAGCCGGCAACAAAATCACCAATCTTGCCAACGGCACCGATGCCGGCGATGCAGTGAATGCCAGCCAGCTCAATGCGCTGGGCAGCAGCACCGCATCATCTTTGGGCGGCACGTCCAGCTATGACGCAGCCACCAACAGCGTGACCGCCGGGCTGAAAGTGGGCAGCAACACCTACAGCAGTGTGCAAGATGCACTCAACAGCATCGACGGCGTGGCTAACAGCGGCTGGAATTTAACCACCACCGCTTCGGGCGGCAGCGTGAGCGGCAGCAAAACGCAAGAAATCCACCCGAGCGACACGGTAACCATTGATGCCGGTAAAAACATTGCCATCACCCAAAACGACGGCACCATCAGCATCGCCACCAGCGACATGCCGGAATTCACCAGCGTTACCGTGGGCGAAGCAGGTAACAACACCGTGTTGAGCAGCGGCGCAAACGGGTTGGATGTGGGCGGCGATAAAGTGACCAACCTTGCCGATGGCACGATTGCAGCCGGCAGCACCGATGCGGTAACAGGCAGCCAGCTGTATGCCACCAACCAAAATGTCGCAACCAACGCCGGCAATATTGCCACCAACACCGCCGCCATCGCCAAAGGCATCAAGTTCGGCGACGGCAGCACCAGCACGCAATATGCGTTGGGCGACACCATCAACGTGAAAGGTGACGGCAACATCACCAGCACCACCACGGCAGACGGCGTGCAGCTCGGCTTGGGCAACAGCATCAGCATCGGCAGCACCAATCCGGTGCGCATCAACGGCAACGCCGGCACCATTGGCGGGCTGACCAACACCGCTTTCGACCCGAATAGCATTGTTAGCGGCCAGGCCGCCACCGAAGACCAACTCAAAGCGGTTAGCACCGTGGCCAACACCGGCTGGAATATTCAGGCCAATGGCGACACAGCCGACAAAGTGGCACCGGGCGACACGGTTCAGTTTATCAATGGCGACAACATTGAGATTACCCGCAACGGTAACGACATCACCGTTGCCACAGCCAAAGCGCTGACGGTAGACAGCATCACCGCCGGCGGCAACAAGCTCGATAGCACCGGCTTGACCATAGCCAACGGCCCGAGCGTGACCGCAGGCGGCATCAATGCGGGCAGCAAACCCATCACCAACGTAGCCAGCGGCGGCGACACGCTCACCAACGCAGCTAATATCGGTGATGTGCAAAAAGCCGCTGCGGGTGCGAAAACCGAGGTGAAAGCGGGCACTAACGTGACCAGCGTGGCAGAGAGCAAAGGTTCAGACGGCCAAAGCATTTACACCGTGAATGCCGATGGTGCAAGTGTATCCGGCTCCGATGCGGTGAAAGTAACCGCAGGCGCGAAAGATGCCACCAGCAACATCACCGACTATGCTGTTGATTTGTCTGATAAGACTAAAGCCGATATAACCAAAGGCGTTACCGCGTCTGAAGATATTGCCAACAAAGGCATCACCTTCACCGGCGACAACAGCACCACCACCGATGCGAAAAAGCTGGGCGACACCTTGGCGGTGAAAGGTGATAACAACATCACCACCACCGCCGGTTCAGACGGCCTTGGCATTGCGTTGAATAAAAACCTGGTTGTCGACAGCATCAGCGCCGGCGACAGCAAGCTCGACACCGATGGTTTAACCATCACCGGCGGCCCGAGCTTCACCAAAACCGGTATCAATGCAGCCGGCAACAAAATCACCAACGTGGCTGCAGGCAGCGTGGGCGCAAGCTCGACCGATGCTGTCAACGGCAGCCAGCTGTATGGCGTAGCCGACTCGGTGAAAACTGTGTTGGGCGGCAATGCAGCGGTGGGCAACGATGGCAGCTTGAGCATGAGCGACATCGGCGGCACCGGTGAAAATAACATCAACGATGCGATTAAAACCGTTGCCGGCACGGCAGCCAAGCACAACACCGTGGTGGCGGGCGACAATATTGAGGTCACCTCAGGCGTCAATGCGGCCGGCGGCATCGAATACAAAGTGGCCACTGCTAAAGATGTAAGCTTTGACACCGTGAAGGTGGGAGATGTGAAAATTGACGGCGCCACCAACAAAATCAGCGGTTTGGCAGCGGGCGACATCGGCGCTGGCAGCACCGATGCGGTGAACGGCAGCCAGTTGTTTGCGCAAGGTGAAGGCGTGAAGAACATTATCGGCGGCAACACCGCCTATGATCCGAGCACCGGTGTTTACACCAACGCCGACATTGGTGGCACCGGCAAAGGCAACATCAACGACGCGATTAAAGCGGCGAACGATCAAGCCAACAAGCCGCTCACCTTTGCGGGCGACAGCGGTACGTCGGTTAACCGCAAACTGGGCGAAACCGTTAACGTGAAAGGCGGCAATACCGGCAATCTGACCGAGGGCAATATCGGCGTGGTAGCAGGCACCGATACGTTGACGGTGAAACTGGCCGAAACCATTGATTTGGGCAGCAACGGCAGCATTGCGATGGGCAACACCAAAGTGAACAGCGATGGTTTGACCATCACCGGCGGCCCGAGCATGACCGGCGGCGGCATTGATGCCGGCGGCAAAGCCATCACCAATGTAGCCAGCGGCGGCACTACTGCCACCAACGCAGCCAATATCGGTGATGTGCAAAAAGCCGCTGCGGGTGCAAAAACCGAGGTGAAAGAAGGCGAAAACATCAAGGTGAGCAGCACCACCGGTGCCGATGGCCAAACCATCTACACCGTGGCCACGGCCAAAGATGTCAGCTTTAACACTGTGAATGTGGGTGGCGTGAAAATCGACAGCACCACCAACAAAATCAGCGGCTTGACCGGCGGCAATATTGCGGCCGGCAGCACTGAAGCGGTGAACGGCGGCCAAATCAAAACCATTGCCGATGCCAACCAAGCCATTTTGGGTGGCAACAGCAAGGTGAATGCAGACGGCACCACCACCATGAGCAACATTGGCGGCACCGGTAAAGACAATATCAATGACGCGATTGCCGCGGCCAACACCGCCGCCACCCAAGCGAAGAGCACGGTGAGCGCGGGCGACAATATTGTGGTTACCCCGAGCACCAATGCCGATGGCAGCACCCATTATCAAGTGGCCACAGCCAAAGACCTGAAGGCCGACAGCCTCACCACCGGCAACACCGTGGTGAACAGCGACGGCATCACCATTGGCAACGGCGCAGCAGGCAGCAATGTGAGCCTGAGCAAAGACGGCTTGAATAATGGCGGCAACACCATCACCAATGTGGCCGACGGCGTGAATGCCACCGATGCGGTAAACAAAGGCCAGCTGGATAGCGCCATCGCTTCGGTGAACACCGATGTGACCAACATCACCAATAATGTGAGCAACATCAATCAGATTATTGGCGGCGATAATTATGTGAACCAAGACGGCAGCTTAACGCCGGAAGGCCAACTGGCGCTGAAAACCTATAACGTTCAAGGGCAAACTGAATATGTTCACAATTCGGTGATTTCCGCCATTAAAAACATGAACGAGCAAGGCATTAAGTTCTTCCACACCAATGACGGCCAAGCATTCACCGCCGACACCAGCAACACGGAAGACTCCAGCGCCGGCGGCAGCTTCTCTACCGCCATCGGTTATCAGGCATCCACCAGCGGCGAAGCGGCCAATGGTGTGGCCATCGGCAACCAAAGCAAGGTGAGCGCCGCCAATGGCGTGGCCATCGGCAGCAAAGCCACAGCCGGCGGCACCAATGCCATCGCAATCGGCTCCGGTGCTGAAGCCACGGGCAGCAACAGCATCAGCATCGGCACCGGCAACAAGGTATCCGGCAATAATTCCGGCGCCTTTGGCGACCCGAGCACCATCAGCGGCAACAACAGCTATGTGGTGGGCAACGACAACACCGTGGCCACCGACAACAGCTTTGTGATCGGCAACAATGTGAAAACAACCGCCGCCAATTCGGTGAACTTGGGCAGCGAATCGGCAGCCATCACCGCACGCACCGATCAAACCGCCGGCACCACCGAATATGCCTCCACCACCATCAACGGCAAAACCTACAATTTTGCCGGCGCCACCCCGACAGGTGTGGTGAGCGTGGGCGATGTGGGCAGTGAACGGCGCGTGCAAAATGTGGCGGCCGGCCTGATTGGTGAGAAGAGCACCGATGCCATCAACGGAAGCCAGCTCTATGCCACCAATAAAGCGGTGGAAGCGCTGCAAACCGGCGGCGCGGGCATTGTGCAGTATTCCAATGCCGACAGCCCCACCACGCCCAACGGCGGCACAGCCAGCAATGATGTTACCCTCGTGGGCGCCGACCAAAACGCGCCCGTGGTGATCCACAACGTGGGCGCAGGCGTGCACGGCACCGATGCGGTGAATGTCAACCAGCTGCAAACCTTGGGCAACCAGCTCAACAGCCGCATCGACGGCATTGAAAA
Organism: Uruburuella suis; assembly: GCF_004341385.1. Lineage (GTDB taxonomy): Bacteria > Pseudomonadota > Gammaproteobacteria > Burkholderiales > Neisseriaceae > Neisseria > Neisseria suis. The sequence goes on along the minus strand of NZ_SLXE01000025.1, from coordinate 1,386 downwards.
CAATGCCAACGCCGGCACCGCAGCAGCCATGGCCGTGGCCGGCTTGCCGCAGGCTTATCTGCCCGGCAAGAGCATGATGGCCGTGGCCGGCAGTACCTATCGCGGCGAGGGCGGCTATGCCATCGGCTTCTCCAGCATCTCCGATGGCGGCAACTGGGTGATTAAAGGTACTGCTTCGGGCAACTCGCGCGGTCATTACGGCGCCACCGCAGGTGTAGGCTATCAGTGGTAATCGTGCTTTCAGACGGCCTGTGTCAACAGGCCGTCTGAACCCCATATTAAGGAATACGCAATGAAAGTAAATCAAATGATCAAAACCGCTTTTCCCTTGCTGGCCGTGGCTTTGTTGGCCGCTTGTGCCACCAAAAGCAACGTAAAGGCCAACGGCACCACCGATGAGCCGGTGTGGCCCAAACCTTATTCCGTTACCTTCGATAAACATCGCGGCACCTTCCCCACGCAAGCCGAATTGGCCGCGATTGAGGCGGGCATGACCAAAGACGAGCTCTATAAGCTGATCGGCCGCCCGCATTATGATGAAGGCATGTTTAACGTGCGCGAATGGGATTATCTGTTTCACTTCCGCACACCGGGGCAGGGCACCGACAACATCACCACCTGCCAATACAAAGTGATTTTCGACAAGCATAAATTCGCCCGCAGCTTCCATTGGCGCGCCGTAGACCCGGCCGAAGCCGCCTGCCCGCCCGCCGCAGCAGAAGCCCGCCGCTACACCTTGTCTGCCGATGCCTTGTTTGCCTTCGATAAAGGCGATGCTGCGAGCATGAATGCCAAAGGCCGCGCCGAGCTGGATGATTTGGCCGGTAAGCTCAAATCGTTTGACCGCCTGCAAAGCATCCGCGTTACCGGCTACACCGATTATTTGGGCAGCGACAGCTATAATCTGGCCTTGTCGCAGCAGCGCGCCGACACCGTGCGCCAATACCTAATCGCGCAAGGCATCGCGGCCGGCCTGATCCAGGCACACGGCGCAGGCAAGCAGCAGCCGGTGAAAGAGTGCGCGCACACAGGCAGCCGCGAAGCGCTGATTGCCTGCCTGCAACCCAACCGCCGTGTGGAAATCGAAGTCAACGGCTCGGCACCTGTCCAACCTTGATGCAGGCCGTCTGAAAGCCTTCCGCGAAATGCGGAAGGCTTTTTTGCAGCAGCTTGCCGCCCTTTTTGTCGCTCCTGCGCAGGCAGGAGCCTAGTCTGAAGCACAGCTTCAGTTATACCAATCCAAAAAAATAACCTATAGATTCGGCAATTAAATATTGAAATTTCAACATTAATCCCCATTTCTCCCCAATGGAAAAAGAAGACGGAAGAAAACTTGCAGCCGAAGCCCAATTCGAACGGCGCAAGCAAGCAGTCAGACTGCACAAA